>NZ_CP096659.1:715980-1431960 GCF_023238205.1 Halorussus limi | reverse complement strand
CGACGCCTACACGGTCGGCGACGTGATGTCCCGCGACCTGAAGACGATTCCGGCCTCCGACGACGCGATGAGCGCGTTCGAGCAGATACAGCAACACGGCATCGGTCGCCTGCTGGTCATCGACGCCGACGGAGAACTCGCGGGACTGGTCTCCCGGACGGACCTGATGACCGCTTTCGACATCATCCAGAAGAGCGGCCGGGCCGACCGCATCACGCCGGCCGAACAGCCGGTTCGCGAGACCGAACAGCCGTCGCGGTAACGCGCCGGGGGCGCCCGGGTTCCGACTTCGAGACGAATTATACCGCTGACTGTTCGCGGTGCGGGTCCGGAACTGACTGGCGGAGTGCGCCGAAAGCCGGAGCGTTTTATTCGTACGCCCGCCGGAGTTCCCGGTATGTGCGGCAGAACTTCGCTGTTCGCTCCGCCCGAGGAGGTCCGCGAGCGGTTCGACGCCGAACCGGTCCGACCGCTCGAACCCCGGTACAACGTCTCGCCGGGCCAGAGCCACCCCGTGGTCCGGAGCGACGACCCCGACGCCGTCAGGTTCCCGACGTGGGGCTTGGTTCCCCGGTGGAGCGACGACACGCCCTCGTCGGGCCACGTCAACGCCCGGGCTGAGACGCTGGCCGAGAAACCGAGTTTCCGCGAGGCGTTCGCCGAGCGCCGGTGTCTCGTCCTCGCGGACGGCTTCTACGAGTGGAAGCAGACGCCCACCGGCACCCAACCGTACCGAATCGAGCGCGAGGACCGCGCGCCCTTCGCGTTCGCGGGCCTCTGGGAACCCGGGACCGAAGGCCGAGACGCGACGTTCACCGTCGTCACCACCGAACCGAACGCGGTGGTCGAGGCGGTCCACCACCGGATGCCGGCGATGCTCTCTCCGGGGGAGGAACGGCGGTGGCTGGAAGCCGATTCGGAGGACGGCCTCGCCGACCTGCTCGACCCCTACCCCGCCGCGGAGATGCGCGCCTACCCGGTCTCGTCGGCGGTCGACGACCCCAGAAACGACGGCCCCGAACTCGTCGAGGAAGTCCCTGCCGAGGAGGACGTACAGACGGGACTGGACGAGTTCTGAGACTACATCCCCATCGTTTCGCGTGGAATCCGAGAGAACAACGCCGGGAGCCGAATCGGAGAATCGAGTCGGAGAGTAGAGAACCGAGAACCGCGTCGCAGAGTCGCATCGCAGCGTCGCGTCCGCGTCGCAGAGTCCCACCGGAAGACACCGGTCGAACCGAAAGGAGAGGTTGCAGAGTTCGCGGCCGCCGGAACGAGAACTTTCGCGGGAGGGTTGGTGACACGACGGCGGGAGGCCAGCCCACCACCAGAGCCTCCGGCATCGCCGGAAACGGCCGTCTGCTTGCACGTTCCGCGCCCGAGCCGTCGGGCGCATTTGCTTCCAAAGGCCGGTTCGGACTTTGTTATGGGCCGGGTTCTCCGCCGAAGGAGGTGGCTGTGGGCCGCTCAGAGCGAGTCTGAAGTCGTTTCGCAACGATTGAAACGGTGGGTTCGGGGCGTCGGACGGTGGTTCCCTCTGGAGAACATCTCCGCTCGCACGTAGCGAGCACACGCTACGCGATGCTCGCCGTTTTGCTCGCGGAAGAAGGTCCAGGTGCGAGAATCGAACCCGCGTCTCAGCCTCCACAAGGCTGAAGGATGGTCCACTACCCCAACCCGGACACGCACCTGAGCGTAGACGCCTGCGATTAAAATACGTTACGACTCTCTACGATACTGTCAGGCGGTGGCAGACTCCAGTCGAAACGGTGGGCGTGGCGACGACACGCTTTTCAGCGCCAGCGCCCAACTGACGGGCAAGCGTGGCCGTCACCGACAAAATCTACGTCAAGAACCACCGCCAAATCGGGTCTCAACTGGAGACCAACATCCCGAAGGGCGCGTTCAAGGGCGCGACGCTCGACATGCTGTTTCAGGGCGACAACCTCGCGCAGTTGGACGACACGACCCAAGAGCGGGTGCTGGACTTCGCCGAGGACTTCCTCGACTGCGACTGCCAGAGCAACCCGTACTGCGGGTGTCCCGAGCGCAAGTTCATGCGCTATCTCCTCCGCCTGCGCGAGCAAGGGATGGGACCGGAGGCCATCGTGGACGTGATGACCGACGACTACATGGTGTACGCCTACCCCGGCGACATCCTCTCGTTCCTCGACAACTCGGTCCGGACGCTCGAAGCGGTCGAAGAACTGGCCGGCGTCGAGGGCGACGGCGAGATGGAGTCGAAGGCGCGCCGGAAGAAAGAGAGCCTGTCCGGATAGACCGAACGGGCGCGAGCGCCGATAGAGAGACGGCTACCCCAGTCGGTACGTCTCGTCGGTGTCGAGTTCCTCGTCGAGTTCTTCGAGGTGAACGACCTCCTCCACGTCGTCGTTCGCCTCGACCTCCTCCTGAAGCCTGTTGGCGTACTGCTTGTACTCCTGTAACTGCTCGCGGAGGTGTTCGGCCTCCAGTTCGAGTCGCTCGTGTTCGCGGATGAAACTCTTCGGCACCTCGACCTTCGGCGGGAACTCGTTGCCCCCGGTCTCCTCGCCGAGTTCGGTCTCGGGCACGACCTGCACCCGGCCGTCGTGGGCGACGAGCGTGTCCACGTAGTCGCGGAACACCGCCGACAGCGAGATGTCCCGCTCCTCGGCTATCTCCCGGAGGGTCTCGAAGGAGTCCTCGTTGACCCGGAACGAGATAGTCTTGTTCTTGTTACCCATCTTGGTGATAGGTCGCACGCGGTGCCACTTAAGCATTGGTCAGACTGCCGGGAAGAAACGGCGGGAACGAGACGGCCGGGCGAACCTAGAGAGTTGGAAGTCAACTCACTTGAATCCGACCCCGATTCCGTTCGGCCGAGAACCGGGCGGCACCACTTGGCCACCGAAATCGTACCGGCGAACACGATGACCCGAGAGCGCCATGTTCGTCCGGACGACTCGGCCGAAGACCGCCGGAATCCGGAGGTGGGAGGGTGGTAGACCCCGCGACGGCGAGCCGACTCCAGTTCGCGGTCACGACTATCGTCCACATCGTCTTCCCGGTGATGAGCATGGGTCTCGCGCCGTTCCTCGTCTACTTCACGTGGAAGGAGGTTCGGACCGGCGAGTCCCTCTACGAGCGACTCCGGCGGTTCTGGACCAAGATTTTCGCGGTGAGTTTCGCGGTCGGAACCGTCACCGGTCTCGTCCTCGAATTCGAGTTCGGGACCAACTTCGCGGCGTTCTCCGCGGCGGCCGGGGAACTGTTCGGCGGTCCGCTGGCGGTCGAGGGGATGATGGCGTTCTTCCTCGAAGCGACCTTCCTCGGAGTGTTCGTCTTCGGCCGCGAACGCGTGAGCGATAGGCTCTACTTCGTGTCGTCGCTCATGGTCGGCCTCGGCACGTGGCTGTCGGCGGTCTGGATTCTGGTCGCCAACTCGTGGATGCAGACCCCGCGCGGGTTCGAGGTCGCCCGACAGAGCGGCGAGATGACGATTCTGCTGACCGACCCCATCGCGGCCTACGCCAACCCGCGGTTCCCGTGGATGTTCGTCCACATGCAGAACGCCGCGGTCCTCTCGGTCGCGCTGTTCATGGCGGGCGTCGGGGCCTACCACGTCTACCGGCGTCGGCACCTCGGCGTCGTTGACGGGGGAAATCTCGACGCCGAGTTCTGGCGCGCGACGCTCAAAGTCGCGCTGGTGGCGCTGATTATCACCGCACCCCTGCAGGTGATTCACGGCGACGCCTACGGGCGACACGTCGCCGAGACACAGCCCCAGAAGTTCGCCGCAATGGAGGCGGTCTGGGAGACCGACAGCTACGTCCCCGAGTACATCGTCGCGTTCCCGACCAGCGTCGACGACCTGCTGAACCCGCGGGCGAAGGACATCTTCGGCATCGGGATACCGGGCGGGGCATCGTGGCTCGCCTCGGGCGGGAACCCGCAGGCCGAGATTACCGGCCTCGAGGAGTTCGAGGGGTCGCCCCCGGTCGCGGTCGTCTTCTGGTCGTTCCGGGCGATGGTCGCGCTCGGGTTCTGGTTCGTCCTGCTCGCGTTCTGGGCAGGCTATCGCTGGTGGACCGGCGAACTGTTCGAGGACCGCCTGCTCCAGAAGGCGCTGATGGCGTCGTCGGTGCTGGGCATCTTCGGCGTCGAACTCGGCTGGATAGTCACCGAAGTCGGTCGCCAGCCGTGGGTGATTCAGGGCGTGATGAAGACCACCGAGGGCGTCTCGCCCGGCCTCACGGCCACCGAAGCGACCCTGACGCTGGCGGGATTCGTCGGGGGCTACGCCGTCCTGCTCTCGCTGTACACCTACGTCGTCGGGCGACTGATTCGGCGAGGGCCGAAGGTCGAGGACGGGGAGAGCCTCCCCGACCCCGTGCGCGACCGAGCGCCAGCGCCGACCCCGACGGAGGTTAGCGAGGATGACTGACCCGCTCTCGACCGGAGCGGTCGGTCCGCTCGCCTCCCAGACGGTCTGGTTCGGGGTCGCGCTCTCGGACCTCTGGTTCGGCGTGGTGTTCGCGTTCCTCGCGATATTCCTGTTCCTCGACGGGTGGGACTTCGGCGTCGGAGCCATCTTCGCCCTGCGGGGCCGAACGGCGCGAAACGCCACCGAGAGCGAGCGCCGACGCTGCGAACGCGAGCGCGAGCAGTGTCTCGCGGCCATCGGCCCGTTCTGGGACGGCAACGAGGTCTGGCTAGTCGTCTTCGGCGGCGGCCTGTTCGCGGCCTTCCCGGCGGTGTACGCCGCGCTGTTCAGTCGCCACTACCTCCTGCTGTTCGGCGTGCTCGCCGCGCTCGTTCTGCGAGGGATGGCTCCGGAGTTCTACGAACAGCGCGAGGACCGGCGGTGGCGGACGTGGTGGGGCCGAGCCTTCGCCGCCGGGAGCGTCGGCGCGCCCTTTCTGCTCGGGGTCTTCGCCGGGAACTGGTTGCTCGGCGTCTCCGGCGTCGCGCCCGCCTCGCTGGGAATCGGTCTCGCCGTCGTCGCGCTCAACGTCGCCGCGGGCGCGGCGTTCCTCCGTTTGAAGACCACCGGTCCGCTCGCCGAGGCGATGCCCGACTACGGCGTCCGAGCGACGGCGGCGTACCTCGCGCTGGTCTCGGTCGCGCTGGTCCTGCTGGCGCTCCGGCCTGCGATGCGCGACGCGCTCCTGTCACCGGCCCCAATCGCGCTCGTCGCCGGGTCGGTCCTGCTCGCGGGCGGTTACGTCGTCGCGGCCCGGCGGGGCTACCCCTACGTCACGCTCGGGGCGGCGGGCGGTCTGACCGGGGCGCTGGTCTCGCTGGTCGCGGTCCTGCTGTACCCCGTCGTGGAACCGGGGACCGGCCTGACGGTCGAGGAGGCCATCATCGGCGCGCCCGCCGTCGAGTTGCTGACCGCCGGGGCCGCGCTCCTGATTCCGCTGGTGTTGACCTACTTCGGCGTCCTCTACTCGGCGTTCAGCGGCCCCATCGACCCCGAGGAGTCGTACTGACCGGCCGGAACGTTCAGGGCCGTTCCGGCCGTCGCTCCGGGAGTGACTGGGCTGGGTCTGCAGGTAGGGATTCCAGACGTACCGGAGACCGGCTATCTCGGCGTCGCGTGGAGCGTTCTGGAATTTCTGGTCACGTTCGGGGCGGCGTACGCGGTCGGCAGGTGGGTCGTCGAACCCGGACTCGACCAGGCGCTCGACGGCGGAAACGTCCCGCGGACCGCCGCGAACGCGCTGCTGAAGATACTCCACGTCGCCGTCATCGTCGTCGCGCTCCGACTGGCGCTCGACGTTGCCGACTACGGCTACCTGCTCTCGGTCCCGCCGACGGTGGTCGCGGCGCTGACGGTCGCAATCGGGTTCGCCAGTCGGGACATCGCGGCCAACCTCGTGGGCGGCGTCTTCATCGTCACCGACCCGAAGTTCAACATCGGCGACTGGATACGCTGGCAGGACAAGGAGGGCATCATCGAGGATATCAGTTTCCGCGTCACGCGCGTCCGGACCTTCGACAACGAACTGCTGACCGTGCCGAACTCCGAACTCGCCACCAGCGCCGTGGTCAACGCCGTCGCCAAGTCGCCCCGGCGGGTCTCTCACACTTTCCACGTCGGCGACGACGAGGACCTCGGGAAGGTCGCCACCCACCTCGTGGAGGAGGCCCGCGCCCACGACGACGTGCTGGACCGCCCGTCGCCGACGGTCAGGGTGGTCTCGCTCGACAACGGCCGAGCGGGCGTGCAGGCCCGCTACTGGATAGACAAACCCTCCCGCGAGGCGTTCGTGACCATCCGGTCGGAGTACCTCCGGCGCGTCGGTCGCCGGTTCGAGCGGGCGGGCATCGAACTGCCCCAAGACTGGTAACCGGCGGTCTGGCCGGTCTCGACTGTATCGACTGCCTCGACCTCAGAGGTACTGCGCCAGTCCGGCGACCGCCTTGTTCTCGGCCCGCCGAAGGTGTTCCTCGACGGTGCGGCGCTCGACGCCCAACTCGTCGGCGATTTCGGCGGTGGTGGCGTCGCGCGGAATCCGGTAGTACCCCATCTCGACCGCGGTCACGAGGGCCTCGCGCTGGCGCGGCGAGAGGTCCGGAAGCGCCGAGTCGAGCGTGAGCAGCGGTCGGTCGGCCCGGACCGACGCCACCTCGCGCTTCGACTCGACGACGACCGGGAACTCGGCGGCCACGTCGCGGTAGAACGCGGTCAGGTTGGCCGAATCGAGCGCCAGCACGCGACACCACTTCCGGCCCTCGGCGTACCGGAGCGGCGGGACGAGCAGGCAGTCGTGGGCCGCCAGCGTCGCCTCGATGGGGTCGTCCTCCCGGGCCTTCAGACACTCGTCGGTGATGAGCAGGCGCTCGTCGCCCTCCGCGATTCGCTCGCGCACGCCCACGGCGTCCTCGACGTGCGCGACGACCGCCGCGCCGCCCTCGCCGCCGACGTGCAGGAGGTCGCAGTGGTCGTTGCACCAGAGTTCGACCGTCGTGTCGGTGCCCGCGGTGGCCGCCGCGTACGCGCCGGGGTGTTCGATTCCGAGGACCGCTTCGTGCATCTACCGGAGATGGGGGCGCGCCGGTACTTAAAACACCCTCCCTTAGGCGGTGTTCAGCTATTTGCGTCTCGCGCCCGAACGATACACCATGAGCGAAGGCCAACCGGAACCGACCGACGAAGAACGCGGCGACGCCGAGGCCGCCACCGAGGAGGCGGCCGAGGGCGCCGAGTGGAGCGTCGGCGAACCCAGCGACCAGTGGAAGGAGTACCGGGGCGCACCGACCGGCACCGACATCGAGTGCGAGGGGTGGCGCCAAGAGGCCGCGCTCCGCATGCTGAACAACAACCTCGACCCGGAGGTCGCCGAGAAACCCGAGGAACTGGTGGTCTACGGCGGCACCGGCCGGGCCGCGCGGTCGTGGGACGCCTACGACGCGATTCTGGCCGAGTTGCGCGAGTTGGGCGACGCCGAGACCCTGCTGGTCCAGTCCGGGAAACCGGTGGGTCGGTTCGAGACCCACGAGCGGGCGCCCCGCGTCCTCATCGCCAACTCCAACCTCGTCGGCAAGTGGGACAACTGGGACCACTTCCACGAGTTGGAGGCCGAGGGCCTCATCATGTACGGGCAGATGACCGCGGGGTCGTGGGCCTACATCGGCACGCAGGGCATCATTCAGGGGACCTACGAGACCCTCGCCGAACTCGCCGAACAGCACTACCCCGAGAACGACGGTCTCGAAGGCAAAATCGTCGTCACGGGCGGACTCGGCGGGATGGGCGGCGCCCAACCGCTCGCGGTCACGATGAACCACGGCGTCTGCATCGCGGCCGAGGTGGACGAGGAGCGCATCGACCGCCGCATCGAGACGGGGTACTGTCAGGAGAAGACCGACGACTTGGACGAGGCCATCGAGAAGGCCCGAGAGGCCGCGGAGGCCGGAGAGGCTTACTCGGTGGGCGTCCACGTGAACGCCGCCGACATGCTCGAAGGGATGCTGGAGCGAGGCTTCGTGCCCGACGTAGTGACCGACCAGACCAGCGCCCACGACGAGTTGGAGGGCTACTACCCCTCGGGCTACACCGTCGCGGAGGCCGACGAACTCCGCGAGGAGGACCCCGAGACCTACGTCGAGGAGAGTCTGGACACGATGGAGCGCCACGTACAGGGAATCCTCGACATGCAGGAGGAGGGCGCGGTCGCCTTCGAGTACGGGAACAACATCCGCGGACAGGTCGAGGACCACCGCGAGATGGAGGAGGCGTTCGACTACCCCGGGTTCGTCCCGGCGTACATCCGGCCGCTGTTCTGCCGCGGGAAGGGTCCGTTCCGGTGGGCCGCGCTCTCGGGCGACCCCGAAGACATCCGCCGAACCGACGAGGCGGTCAAGGAACTGTTCCCCGAGAAGGACCACCTCCACCGCTGGATAGACCTCGCGCAGGAGCGGGTCGAGTTTCAGGGCCTCCCGTCGCGGGTTTGCTGGCTGGGATACCAGTCCGGAGACGACCCAGATGGCCTCACCGAACGCGCCCGGTTCGCCCTCCGAATCAACGAACTCGTCGCCGAGGGCGAACTCTCGGCCCCGGTGGTCGTCACCCGCGACCACTTGGACGCCGGGAGCGTCGCCAGCCCCAATCGCGAGACCGAGGCGATGAGAGACGGAAGCGACGCGATTGCGGACTGGCCGATTCTGAACGCCCTCCTGAACTGCGCGGCCGGGGCCGACATCGTGTCGGTCCACGACGGCGGCGGGGTCGGCATCGGTAACGCGCTCCACGCGAACAACCACGTCGTGCTGGACGGGTCGGACCTCGCGGCCGAGAAGGCCCGGCGGGTGTTCACCACCGACCCCGGCACGGGCGTGATTCGCCACGCCGACGCCGGGTACGACGAGGCGCTCGCGGAGGCCGACGAATCGAACGTCGCCGTACCGATGCGGGACCGAGAATGACCGACTGCAGACACACCTTCGACTGGATGGGACCCTCAAACGACCACCACGACGAACAGTTCGGCCACGTGGTCGAACTCGCGAGTATCGACGACGCCGACCGCTTCGACGCCGTACTGGTCGGCGAACCGTTCGACCGGGCGGTCATCGGCCGGAAGGGCGCGAGCGAGGGACCGGCGGCCCTCCGCCAGCACCTCGCCGGCACCAAGACCCACCACTTCGATGCCGGGCCGGTCGGGTCGCTCGCCGACCTCGGCGACGTGACGCTGGGCGACACTGACCCGGACGAGCAGTCGGTCACCGACCTGCAATCGCGGGTCCGGACCATCGCGGAGCGCGTCCACGACACCGACGCCTTCCCCGTCTTCCTCGGCGGCGACAACTCGATGACCTACCCGAACGCCGCGCCCCTGCTGGAATCGGGCACGCTCGGCGTCGTCAACTTCGACGCCCACCTCGACGTGCGGGAGGTCCGGGAGGGCCGCGGACCGACCAGCGGGACGCCCTACCGGCAACTCTACGAGGACGGTCTCGACGCCTACGCCTGCGTCGGCGCGCGCCACTTCGAGACCTCCACCGACTACGCCGAGTACGTCCGCGAGCAGGGCGGCGAGGTAGTCACTGCAGAGGAGGTCGGAGACGACGAGGTGGCGGCGGCCGACCGCGCGCTCGACGCGATGGGCGACGTGGACCGCATCTACGTCAGCGTGGACTTGGACGTGCTCGACGCCTCGGCCGCGCCCGGCGTGAGCGCGCCCACGCCCGGCGGCATCACGACCCGGGAACTGTTCCGGACCCTGCGACTGCTCGGCAGCGAGGACCGCCTCGCCGGGTTCGAGGTCGTGGAGTGCGCGCCGGGACTCGAATCCGGCACCGCGAACCTGACCGCGACCGCCGGGGCGCGGGCCATCGCGCACCTGCTGAGCGCCCGGCCGAAGCGCGGGCGGAGCGACGGAGGCCGCGAGCGCGACGGAGACGGCGAAATAGGCGGGCGCGACGGGCGCACTTCGACGGGAGGGCGACGATGACGCTGACCGCGGTCGTCTACGACGCCGCCGAAATCGTCACGCTCGAAACGAGCGACGACGGGGCCGAGCGAGACGACGGAACGGCGAGCGGCGGCGACGGGAAGTTCGGCGGCGCCGAACGAGACGACGAGACCGCTGACCTCGGCATCTACGAGGACGCCGCCGTCGCCATCGAGGACGGCGAAGTCGCGCGGGTCGGTCCCTCCGGACCCGTGACCCGCGAGTTCCCGCCGGAGAACGCGGCCTACGCGGTCGACGCGACCGGGAAGTCCGTGATTCCGGGGTTCGTGGACCCCCACACCCACGCGCTGTTCGCGGGCGACCGGTCAGACGAGTTCGAGGCGAAGTTGCGCGGCAAGACCTACCAAGACATCATGGAGGAGGGCGGCGGCATCCTCCGGACCGTCCGGGCGACCCGCGAAACGGGGGACGAGCAACTGCTCGACGACCTGCTCGGCCACCTCGACACGATGCTGGCCCACGGGACGACGACCGTCGAGATAAAGTCGGGGTACGGTCTCGACGCCGAGACCGAACTCCGCATGCTGGAGGTCATCGACCGGGCCGACGACCGCCACGCGGTGGACGTGGTACCGACGTTCATGGGCGCTCACGCAGTCCCCGAAGGTCGAGAGACCGACGATTACGTCGCGGAGGTAGTGAACGACCAGATTCCGAAGGTCGAGTCACAGGGTATCGCGGAGTTCTGCGACGTGTTCTGCGAGGAGGGCGTCTTCGACGTCGAGCAGTCTCGCAGAGTCTTGGAGGCCGGGAAGGACGCCGGCCTGACGCCGAAGGTCCACGCCGAGGAGTTGGCACACATCGGCGGGACGCAGTTGGCCGCAGACGTCGGTGCCGCGAGCGCCGACCACCTGCTCCACTCCACGGAGGAGGACATCGAAGCGCTCGTGGAGAGCGACGTGGTGCCGGTCCTGCTGCCCGGCACGGCCTTCGGCCTCGGCGCGGCGTACGCCGACGCGCGGGCCTTCTTCGATGCGGGCGCGGACGTGGCGATAGCGACCGACTTCAACCCGAACTGCTACAGTCAGAGCATGGGATTCGCGGCCGCGCTGTCGTGCGTCGAGATGGGGATGACCCCCGCCGAGGCCCTCCGGGCCGCGACCACCAACGCGGCCGCCGCGCTCGACCTGCCCGAGTCGGTCGGGACCCTGCGCGAGGGGTCGCCCGGCGATTTGGCGATTTTGGACGCGCCGAGTTACGTCCACGTGCCGTACAACTTCGGCGTGAACGCGGTCGACACCGTCCTGAAGGGCGGGGAGGTGGTCCACCGTGGCTGAGTCGGGCGACGGCGCGGGGCCGGACGGCGGTTCGGACGACGGAGCGGTCGCGGCCGACGGCGAGAGCCTCGCGCCCGAGGACGTCGCGCGGGTGGCCCGCGAGGACGCGCCCGTGGTCGTGCCGGAGTCGGCCCGCGAACAAGTCCGGACCGCCCGCGAACGCGTCGAGGAAGTGGTCGAGAGCGGAGAGGCCGTCTACGGCGTGAACACCGGCTTCGGCGAACTCGTGGACGAGCGCATCCCGCGCGAGGACATCGAGCAGTTGCAGTTGAACCTGGTCAGGAGCCACGCCTCGGGCGCGGGCCGGGAGTTGGACCGCGAGGAGGTCCGGGCGCTCCTGCTCGGGCGACTCAACGCACTCGTGAAGGGCTACTCGGGCGTCCGAGAGGTCGTCGTGGACCACCTCGTGACGATGCTCGAGGAGGGCGTCCACCCCGTCGTGAAGTCACGGGGGAGCCTCGGCGCGAGCGGCGACCTCGCGCCGCTGGCGCACCTCGCGCTCGTGCTGGTCGGGGAGGGCGAAGCCGACGTGGAAATCGGGACCGACGACGGCGAACCGAGGACCGAGCGACTGCCGGGCGACGAGGCCCTCGCCGCGGCCGACCTCGAACCCCTGACGCTGCGAGCGAAGGAGGGTATCGCGCTCATCAACGGGACGCAGTTGACCGTCGGACTGGCGTCCTTGGCGGTCGTGGACGCCGAGCGCGCGGTCCGGGCCGCCGACGTCGCGGGCGCGCTCACGACCGAGGTGACGATGGGCACCACGGCGTCGGCCGACGACTCCATCGCTCGCGTCCGGCCCCATCAGGGCCACGCCGAGAGCGCCCGGAACGTCAAGTGCCTGACCGAGGACTCCGAAATCGTAGAGTCCCACCGCAACTGCGACCGAGTGCAGGACGCCTACTCGATTCGGTGTCTGCCGCAGGTCCACGGCGCGGTCCGGGACGCGATTCGACATCTCCGAGAGGCCGTCGAGGTCGAACTGAACAGCGCCACCGACAACCCGCTCATCTTCGACGCGGCCGACGCCGACGAGCGCGCGTCGGGCACCGAGAACGCCGCGGTCCTCTCGGGCGGCAACTTCCACGGCGACCCGCTGGCGCTCCCGCTCGACTACCTGACGAACGCGGTGACGGAGTTGGCGGCCATCTGCGAACGGCGGGTCGACAGGATGCTCAACCCGAACGTGCAGGAGCCACATCTGCCGCCGTTCCTGACCGAGGGGAGCGGTCTGCGCTCGGGGTACATGATAGCCCAGTACACCGCGGCGGCGCTCGTCAACGAGAATCGCGCGACCGGGCGACCCTCGATGGACAACACGCCGGTCAGCGGGAATCAGGAGGACCACGTCAGCATGAGCGCCCAGTCGGCGTTCGACGCCCGCGCGGCGGTGAAGAACGCGATTACCGTGGTCGGTATCGAACTGCTCTGCGGTGCGCAGGCCGCGGAGTTCGTTCGAGAAGACCTCGACCACGGCGTCGGCACCGGCGCGGCCTACGAGGCGGTCCGCGAGGTCGTGCCGCCGCTGGTCGAAGACCGGCCGCTCCACGAGGACATAGAGCGGGCCGACGCGCTCGTCGCGTCGGGATTACTGGCAAAACGAGTCGAAGCGGCGCTCGGCGAGTCGCTCGACTGAACCCGGAGCGAGTGTCCGAGCGTTCGCCGACCGCGCTCGCACCGGTCGACGGTCGCTCAGACCGGCCCGGCCGACCACTTCGTTCGGGTCGTCGTCTCCTCGGAGTCGTCGGCGTCCCGCGAGTCGCGCCCGCCGGACGCCGGGTCGTTTCGGTCTGAATCGCTCGCGGACGTTTCGCTCGCGTCGTCTTCCGCTGACGCCCGGAAGAGACCGTGTTCCTCGCAGTCGTACACGTCTCGGGCGACGTTCTCGCAGGTCCGAGCACACTCGGGGCACGAGCGGGTCGCCTCCTCGATTCCGGTGTCGGCGTCCATCTCGCGGTAGACCTCGCGCCACCCGGCGCTCGGCGACTCGCGCTCGTCAACCATCCTCCCACGCTCCGTCGGCGAGTCGGCGGTCGCCGACCCGCCCGTGACTCCTGCGCTCGCTGTTCTCCTCGGTCCCTGCTCTCTCGGCACTCTCGGTTTCCTCGTCGCTCGCCGTTTCTCCGTCGCTCGCTGCGTCCTCGTCGCCGGTCCGTCCGTCGCAACGGAAACACCCCTCGCGGAGTCGCGGGTCGGTGGTTTCGAGGCCGCACCGCTCGCACCGCCAGTAGCGGTGGTCGAGTTCGCCGTCGCTGTTCCTGCCGTCGTGCGGTCCGGTGACGCTCCCGGTACTTTCTTGTAACCGCGGCGTATTCGTAGCCATTGGGCTGCTCGTATTTGGGGCACGCCCAGCGTTCGGGTGCTGGTCCCACCCGGCGCGTTTCGAAGCGCGGTCGCTGGGCTACTCGTAGCGCTGTTCTCCTGTCGTTCGGTCGTCCCTTCTCTCCCACTCACCCCCGTAAGTCGGTTGTACGTCGATTCGCTCACGTCGAGCGGCCCGAGTCGCAGGCTACGCCTGCGGTTCGGGTTCGGTCTCGGCCTCGTCCGCCGAGTCAGCGTCGGCGGCGTCTGCCGAATCGGCTTCGGCGTCCGTCGAGTCGCCGGTAGCGGCGGAGTCGTCGTCGGCTTCACCGTCTGCGGAGTTACCGGCGCTCGGTTCGTCTTGGAGACTTTCGAGCGCCGAGATGACGGATTCGCGATAGCGGTCGAGCGGAATATCGTACTCCGACTCGGCCATCCGGGCGTACTCGTTCGTGTCGTCGTCGAACGCCTCGATGCGGTCGAGGGTCTGTTCGGCCGTCTCGACCACCCAGCGGTCGCGGGTGTCGGCGTCGACCCGCGTGATGGACTCGGGTCGCACGGAGACGTTGACGGTGCCGTCGTCGGTCTCGAACGTCCGCGGCTTGCCGGTGATGGCGACGTACGCGGGCGGTTCGAGTTCGCGGAGCATGCTCGCGGCCTCGGGTTGGTACTGGCCGGCGTAGACGAAGAACGGGTCGCCGTTCGGGTCCACGACGCGGCCCTGCCAGTACTCGCTGTCCTCGCCCACGTCTTCGGTCTCGGTCAGCGTACCGACGATGAAGATGCGGTTCGCTCGTGCGCCGGTCGGCAGCAGGACGTACACCGGGGCGCGCTCTTCGTCCGATTCCTTGAACGTGTGGGTCGCGTCGTTGAACTCGTCGGCGAACACGCGCCGGGCGACCTCTCGGGTGGGTATTCCGCTCATATCAGATCGACCTCGCTCGGATGAGAACGTCCTCGGTGTCTGTCGGCCCGGCGAGTTCCTCCATCTCGTTGACGAGGAGGTACCGGCCCATCGTCGGTCCGGCCACGCGGTAGTACAGTCCGAGGGTCTTCTCGCGCATCTCTTCGGCGACGACGGTCGTGTCGAGCGCGTCCATCGCCATGTCCTGTGCCTCCTGCAGACCGATTCCGGTCAGGTTCTCGGTCGCCTCCTTGTCGAAGATGACCTCGTGAACGTCCGTCCCGTCGTCGAGGACGCCCTTGATTCGGAGGTCGAACTCGCCCTCGACCTCGCCGTGTTCGGAACACCGCCCGTTCTGGAGGACGCGGGTACAGCCCTCCTCGGGGCAGCGTTTGATGAGCCCGGACCCGCTCTGGATGTCCACCAGCGCGCCGACGACCTCGGCGGTGTCGTCGCCGACCTCGATGTCCTCGTCGGCCTCCTCGACGGTCGTCGTGCGGTTGAGTTTCACCGAGTAGTCGCCCTGATACTCGTCGGAGACGAGGTTCCCGAGGTGGTAGACCGCTCCCTCCTCCAGTTCGGGGAGGTCGGAGTCGGCCCACTTGGTGAACTTGATGGTCCCCGTCTCGTCGCCGAGCAGGCCGACCTGCCCGACGGCGTCGCTCCGGGGGTCCCAGAGGTCTACGACCTTCGCGGTGAGGCTGAGCCACTGCTCGTCCTCGTTCACGTCTTCGACGTTCACCTTCTCGGAGCCACCGCCGCCGCTGCGGATGTCGTCGCGTTCGAGTCCCGCTTCGTCGAGGTAGTGGCTGACGACGCTCCGACGCGCCTCTTCGAGGGGCACGCGGTACTCGTTGACGAGGTTGTCGAGGCGGTCCTCGACCTCGTCGGCTGTCAGGTCTAAGTGTTCGGAGAACTGTTCGCGTATCTCTTCGGCGTGCTGGCGCACATCGCTCATGGTTGTATCCGTCTCCGCGTCGTTTTCTTCGGGAGACATGCGACAGGTTAGTGCGCTACAGTATAAAAACCTCGGTGTCCCCGGAGTGAAAGTGAAACTAGAGCCGTCGGCGCCTATCACGGCGGTTGTCGGCTATCGAGATTCGAGCGCCAGCGCGGCCCCGAGACCGACCAAAACCGACCCCGAGACCCACCGCAGACCGTCGGTGAGGCGGGGGCGAGTGCGGAACGCCGACCGGACCCCGCCCGAGAGCAGGCCGACCGCCACGAGATAGCACGCGGTCAGTGCGGCGTAGGTGCCACCGAGCGCCAGCATTTCGACGGTCGGGGTGGCCCCGGAACCCGCGCCCGACCCGACGAACTGCGGGAGGAAGGCGAGGAAGAACAGGGCAACCTTCGGGTTGAGGACGTTGACGGTCACGCCCCGGAGGTAGCCACCGCGGAGGTCCGAGTCGGTGGTGTCGCCGCTCGACTCACGGGCGTCGGCGTCGTCGCCGGACCCCGCGGAGGCGAGGTCGAGGTCGTTCCCTCGCCAGAGCGTCGTCGCGCCGAGATACAGGAGGTAAGCCGCCCCGGCGTACTTGACCGCCGCGTAGGCGAGCGCGGACGCCCGCAGGAGCGCCGCGAGGCCGAGCGCGGCCGCGGCCGTGTGGACGAGGACGCCCGTGCTGACCCCGAGCGCGGCGGCCACGCCCTCTCGCTTGCCCGCCGAGACGCCCTGCGTGAGGACGAACACGGTGTCGGGACCCGGCGTGAGGACCAGCGCCACCGCGGCCGTGACGAAGAGGAGGTAGCTCTGGAGGTCGATGGTCGGGAGCATTCGCGTAGTTCGGGCATCGAGCGTGGCGAGAATAAGCGTGGCGTTCCCGACACCGGGCGGCGAGAGCGCGATGCCGGCGCGACGCTTCCACTCGTCAGTACCCTCGCTGGTGCGGGAGTTGACTTCGGCAGACGGTCGTCGCGGCGTATCGACCGCGACCCGGTGGAACGACGAACAGACCTATTTCGTCCGGTCCCCAATACGCACCCAAATGGACGACCGCCTCGAAAGCTTCCTCCGGTCGAAAGTCCGGTCCGCCGGGCGGCAGGTCGCCGACGCCAAGCGGGCCTACGCCAACGCCCGACGGGCCGCCTTGGCCGACCTGCCCCAAGACGACGAGGGCAAGGCCAGAATCGTCTGTCGGCGGTACGCCGAGCGCCGGGCCGTCGAGTTGGACGCGGAGGGACGCCCGGCCTGCTTCGACCCCGACCACCCCGACTGCGAGGGGTGCGTGCGTGACCTGCGCGACGGCCGCATCGAAACGTGGTAGCGATGTCGGGTCCCGACTCCGAGGGCGGACTCGCCGAACCTCTCGACCGACCGCTCGTGGCACTCGTGATGGCCGGCGGCACCGGAACGCGCCTCTACCCCGCCAGCAGGTCCGACCGACCGAAGCAGTTCCTGTCGCTGGGCGACGTGACCGGCGGCGAGTCGCTGCTCTCCCGGACCGTCTCGCGCGTCGGTTTCGCCGACGAAATCTACGTCTCGACCGGTGAAGACCACGCCGAGAAGGTGCGCGAGACGGTCCCGGAGGCGGGCGTCCTCGTGGAACCCGAGGCCAAGGACACCGGTCCGGCGCTGGTGTACGCGGCCCACCGCGTGCGGGAGCAGGTCGGCGAGTGCGTCCTGTTGTGCGTGCCGAGCGACCACCTCGTCGCGGGCGAGTTCGCGTCGAGCGCCGAACGAGCGGCCCGGACCGCAGTCGAAACAGAGGGGCTGGTCGCGTTCGGCGTCGAACCGACGCGGCCCGCCACGGGATACGGCTACATCGAGCCGAGCGATTCGGAGGCCGAGAGAGCCGAAATCGAGCGGTTCAGAGAGAAGCCTGACCGCGAGACCGCCGAGCGATTCGTGGAGGAGGGTTTCTACTGGAACGCCGGACTGTTCGCGTGGACGCCCGAAAGCCTGCTTCGGGAGACACGCGACTCGCCGCTCGGACCGCTCGTCGCGGCGCTCGACGAGGGCGACCCCGAGCGCGGATTCGCCGAAATCGAGGGCGTCAGCATCGACTACGCCGTCATGGAGCGCACCGACGACGCCTACGTCGTGCCCGCCGACTTCGAGTGGGACGACGTGGGCGCGTGGGACGCGATAGAGCGCGTGGTCGGGACCGACGACGACGGGAACGCGATTCTGGGCGACGGCCTGACCGTCGACGCCGCGGACAACGTCGTCGCGGCCGACGACGAGACTCACGTCAGTTTGGTAGGCGTCGAGGGCTTGGTCGTCGCGGCCTACGGCGACCGGGTGCTGGTCGCGCCGAAAGACGAGGCCCAGCGCGTGCGAGAGGTCGTGGCAGAACTGCGCGAGCAGGGCCGGTTCTGAGTCGAGACGGCCGTCCGAACTTTTGTCGTGAGCGTCGTAGGTTCGTCGTCATGGCCGATACGCCAGACGGCGACATCGTGGAAGAGACCGACGACTACGTCCACGTCCGGTTCCGCGACCCCGACGAGTTCGACACGATTCGGACGCCCGACTGGGCCGAGAACGCCGCCGGCGACGTGGCCGAGGGCGCGGAGGTCCGGACCGGGAAACTGAAAGACGAGGACGACTGGCTGGTCGAGAGCGTCCTGATTCCGGCCGGGACCGACGAGGACGAAGCGAGAGAGGAGGCCGAGCGAATAGTCGAGAAAATCGAGTCGTGAACGCGGGCCTCGCGGGGACGGTTCACCCGCCGTCTGGGTGCGCCGACTACCGCTCTGGGTCGGCCGCGAGGACGTCGCAGTAGTGGACGGTCGTATCGCCGTGCCCGAACTTCTTGGTGACTCGCTCGCCGGTTCTGACCGAGAGGGCGCGGTCGAAAATCGGTCCGTCGTGGACGAAGGTGTGGAACTCGCCGTTCTCGCCGCAGGGGTCCACGTCGTCGGGCAGGTCGGCGAGGAAGTCGGCGTCGAACCGGCGGCCGGCGAAGGAGGCGTCGAGCGCCTCGTCGTCGACCGCCACCACGGTGGCCGCGAAGGCGTCGGCGAACTCGCGGGCGACCTCCTCGGTGTCCCGGCCCCAGATAGGCCAGTAGCCCTCGATTTCGGCGTCGGCCAGTCGCCGCTCGCGGTACGCCCGCACGTCTTCCAGATAGAGGTCGGCGAAGGCGATGCGTTCGACGCCCCGGCGCTCGTAGTCGGCCGTGGTCTCTTCCATTACCCGCTCGTACTCGTCGTTCGAGGCGTCCTCCGGAAGTCGGACGAAGCGTATCGGGAGTCCGAGCGCGGCGGCCTGTCGCTCGTAGAGGTCGCGTCGAACGCCGTGCATGCTGGTGCGGCCGGTCGCGTCCGAGACGGTGGTCAGGAGTTCGACCACCTCGGCGCGCGGGTCGGCGTCGCTCGACCCGCCCTCGTTCTCGCTCGACTCGGACGCTCCCATCTTCCAGAGCGCGTAGCTGGCGTCCTTGCCACCGCTCCACGACAGGACCGTGACCGGGGCGTCTGCGGTCGCCACGGTTCAGCTTCGGAGTCGGCCGCCGTCCACGGGCACGGCCGCGCCGTTGACGAAACTCGCGCGTTCGCTGGAGAGGAAGGCCACGGTGTCCCCGAGTTCGCGGGGTTGGCCCACGCGGTCCAGCGGGATGTCGTCGGCCCACGAGGCCAGCCCCTCGTCGTAGGTGTCGTACTCGCCGCGTTCGACCGCGGCCTCCACGAGTTCCTGAATCCGCGGGGTCTCGTGAGCGCCGGGGAGGACCGCGTTCACCCGAATCTCGGGCGCGAACTCGCGGGCCTGGGTCTTCATCAGGCCGATGACGCCGCGACGGACCGCGTTCGAGAGGACGAGACCGTCGATGGCCTCCCGGACGCTGGTGGAGGTGACGTTGACCACGGTGCCCGCGTCGCTCTCCGCGAGGTGCGGGTGGGCGGCCTTCGTCAACCAGACGGCACTCATCACGAGCAGGTCGTAGGCCTCGTACCAGTCGCGCTCGGTCGTGTCGAGGAACGGCCCGCTCGGGGGACCGCCCGCCGAGGTGACGACGTGGTCGAGACCGCCGAACTCCTCGACGGTGGCGTCGACCAGCGCCTCGATTTCGTCGGGGTCGGTGATGTCGGTCGGGACCGCGACCACGTCGCCGTCGCCCGCCGCGTCTATCTCCGCTCTGGCGTCCTCCAACTGCTCCTCGCCGCGGGCACAGAGCGCGACGTTCGCGCCTTCGGCCGCGAGCGCCTTCGCGGAGGCCCGACCGAGACCGCTCGAACTCGCCGTTACCAGTGCCGAGTTACCGTCTAATCCGAGGTCCATGTCCGGTGGTTCGGAGGCCGCGGTAAAAGGTCTCGGGGTGGCGGCTATCTGCGCCGCGCCGCGCTTCCGTCCTCGGGAACGTCCCGTCTCGCGTCACCGCCGTAACGTGACGAGAACAACCTCCGTAACCGTCGAGAGTGCTGTCGTTACGGGTCGAGAACGGCCGTCGTTACGCGTCGACGCGGTCGGTCGTCTCGCCGCGGGGACGGCCGTATCGGGCCGCGAGTTCGTCCAGTTCGGCGGCGTAGCGCGCGTCGAGACGCTCGACCTCGCGGCGGCCCTCGTCGGTGAGGACCCAGTCGGTCACGCGGGCGTCGTCCGACGTTCGGGCGTAGGCCGCCGGGACCTCTGCCGCGCCGTCGGCGTCGAGCGGTCCCAAGTCGAATCGGGAGTCGCGCAGTTCCGACGCCGCGAGGTCCTCTACGCGCCGGACGAGACCTTTCTCCGCGAGTTGCGAGAAGGTCCGTCGTATCGTCGACTTCCTGACGGTCGCGCCGGCGGCCCCTTTCGGGCCGATGTTGGCGTAGTCTCCGCGTTCGATGACCGCCGCCACGTCGTCCAGCACGCCGCTGACGGTCGTCGGCGCGGAGCGCTCGGGGTCCTCGCCCGTCATGTGGTGGAGGATGGTGCGCTCGACGTGACCGCTCGTCCGCAACGCCTCGTCGCCGGGCGGTTCCGCTGCACCGGGAGTTTCCGTATCGTTTTCCATGCCAGATGTTACGTAGTTGCGTTACATTAGGCGTTGGGGACGTTACGTAACCAATCACACGGTGAACGGCAGGCGAGAAGTAGACCGGCGGGGCCGACCGCTGGAAGGGTATGGAACAGCGCTACAGGCGCAGAACTGACCGCTGATCACGCCTCTCGGCTGACTTCCCGCGATTTCCGGACCGTCACCGCGCCGTCGGTCGTGACGCCGATAAGCAGGTCCTCGTGGACCTCGCGGCCCGACACGGCGTCTCCGGCCTCGTCGCTCACGCGCTTCATCAGTTCGGGCGCGGCGTGGTTGACCTTCACGCCCGCCTCGTCGCAGGCGTCGTAGACGCGCGAGGGAACGTCGTAGAGGTCGGTTCCCGTCTCGACCACGACCCGGACCGGAGCGCGGAGCGCCTCGGCGAACGCGACCGTCTCGCGCGACTTCCGGACGTTCTCGCGGGCGCTGGCTTCGACGCTGGAGACGTTGGCGCGCGAGGTGCCGAGTCGGTCGGCGATGGTCGCCTGCGCGACCCCGCGCTCGCGCAGCGCCAGCACTTCGGCCTGTCTGCGAGTCAAGACGCTGGTCTCGGCGTCGAACCCCGCGCGGTCGAGAATCTCGTCCACGTCGTACTCCTCGCTCACGGGGTATCACCCGCTGGCGGCGGACCGATTTCCGAGTGGCGTGCGCTCATGGTCGTGGGTACGCGCTCGGCAGGAAAAAACCCGCGGCGACGACCGCTCGGAACTCGCCGCGACGAGTGCCCGGCAATCGGAGAAACGACCGGCCGCCGAACCGCAGCGGAGACGCGTTGTTGGGACTGTCCACCCCGCCGCTGCTGGCCGCCGACCCCGCAGTTAGCTCCCCCAGAAGTTGTCGCGGCTTCCGAGTTCCGGCCGCGTCGGCCCGTCGTCGGTGCCGCCGTCGTCGTCGTCGTCGGAGCCGTCGGCCGACTCGGCGTCAGTCTCGATCTCGTCGGTTTCGACGTCGTCGTCCATCGGCAGGCGTTCGACTTCCTCGCCCTCCGCGTGGTTGCCGTGGACGTTCGTGACGCGGACCTTCGCGCGGGCCTCGGGCAGGACGCCGTCGACCATGACGATGAACCCGTCGTCGGTGCGACCCACGCCGGCGCCGCTCTCGTGGATGTCCTCCACGTCCACGACGACTTCCTCGCCCGGTTGGACGGGCGCGGTCTTGAGTTCCGAAATCGGTTGGCTGTAGTGTTGACACCACTCGGCCCCGCCGCGGTCGCCGTAGTGTTGACAACCCATTCCTTCGATACGTTCCTGAAAACTCGGGCACTCTTCGGCGAGTGGACAGTCCGGCATGGATGTGGGTACTGGCCGGTCTACCTAAACCTTTACGTACCGGCCCAACCTCCCCTTTCAACCGTTTGCTTCACTCCGTCGGGCCGGAAGTCACTCGCCGGCGACGAGGAACGTCTTGCCGCCCTTGCGTTCGAGGTGAACGTCGGCCACGTCCGGGAACCACTCGCCGACGTACTCGTTCACGCGGTCGGTCTCGACGCCCGAGACGTCGAGTACCGTCCTGTCGGTGTCGTCGGCCGTCCGTTCTCCGCGGGCGAACTGGGCTATCATATCAGGGAGTTGTCCGCCGACAGGTATGAATGTGAGCCGTCCGGAGCGAAAGTGAAACTGACGGCAAGCGCCGCGGTGAGGATTCTCTCCCCGACTCGCCCGAAGCCTCAGATGTAGTAGGCCGCGAAATACGTCAGGAGGGCGAGGAGGACGAACGGGATGACGTGCAGTCCGAGCGCGATGGTCTGGAGGAACAGGTTGTCCGGCCACGGCGAGAAGAACAGGAGGAACACCGTGAAGAACAACAGGATGAACAGCGGGATGATGTTCACCGAGATGTCCAGCAGCGTCTCGCGGTTGAACACGGGATGGGGCATGTCGTCGGAGACACGGCCCGGACGAGTATAACGGCGTTGGCCGCCTCGCGGTCGGCTACCGTCGTCGCGACGGCGGGTCAGTCGTACAACAGTTGCTCGACCTGCGTCTCCCGGCGGGCCACGTCGAAGTGAGGGTCGAGTCGCGCGTCCGCGCCGAGTCGGTTCAACACGAGTAGCGGGTCCGCGCCGCCGCGTTCGACACGCTCCAGCAGGGCCGCGATTTCGCTCCGGTAGAGCGCCAGCGAGTCGAGGAGACCGACCGCGAGCGCCATCGCGACGCCGGCGTCGCCGTCGGGGAAGGCGTCGCTGATAGCCGAGAAATCGGGCGAGTCCGGGGCCTCGTCGTCGGTCGGTTCGAGCGCCAGACAGCGCGTACAGACGGCGACGCGCTCGCTCGCGTCGGGCAGATACTCGCGGAGGTCGGCCGGAACGGCGAACCGTAACTGCTCGCTCCCGCACGCGGAACAGGTCATACCGGAGGGTAGACGCGAGCGGTCAAAAGCGTAGGTGGAGCGAAACGAGCGTCGGAAACGGAAAGAGAACCGGTCAGTCGTCGGCGGTGACAGTTTCGGCGGCTTCCTCGGCCTCGGCCGCGGCGGCCTCGCGCTCTTCTTTCTCCTCTTGCTCTTTCTTGGCCTTGATCTTCTTGAGCCGGAATATCTCCTCGCGCTCCTGCTCTTCGAGTTTCTGCTCGATGTACTCCTGGTTCTCCTTGAGTTCGGGTAGAAGCTTGAACTCCAGCGCGTTGACGCGGCGCTTGGTGGTCTCGATTTCGGTCAGCATCTTCTTCATCGCGGTCTCGACCTCCGCGGCGAGGATGATGCTCTCGAGCAGTTCCTCGTAGGCCTCGGCGGCCTCGTCGATGCGCGCACTGGTCCCGAGGACGCCGTATCCTCGCTCGTCCAGACCCTTCCGGACCTTCGAGGACTCGATCTGAGGGACGACGACGCCCATGATGTTCTTCGACTCGGTGGTGATTTCGGGGTGCTCCTTGAGCGCGGCCGCCGCGCCGCGGACGGCCACGTCGCCCTCCATCGCGCGAGCCATGTTGATCTTCTGCTGGGCGAGTTCGTAGTCATCTTCGAGGCCCGAGCGCACGTCCTGCGCCTGGTCGAGGATGTCCATGAACTCCATGATGAGACCGTCACGCTTCTTCTCCAGCGTGTCGTGACCCCGCTCGGAGAGCTGGATGCGATCTTCGATCTGCATCAAGTTCTTCCGAGTGGGTTTGACGTCCTTGGCCATCTTAGGGGGAGTTTGTGGCTCGAAGGGGTTAACCTTTTACAGTCTGGGTCGGTCGAGCGGACGCTAACTACCGAAACGCCGGTCGTATGCCGAGGTTATCGTCTCATCTTCCAAACAATAGGGCGACCGGCGCGTCGAGCGTCGCCACTCTGCGTTCGGAGGCGCCGTCGGAAAAAGAAAATCCGAAACCCGAGCGTCGTCAGTCCGCCGCGACTTCTTCGGCTTCTTCGGCGTGGTAGTACTTCTCGATGAGCTCCTCGTCGATACGGTTGAGCGCCTCCTTCGGCAGCATGCTCAGGAGGTCCCAGCCGATGTCGAGGGTCTCGTCGATGTCGCGGTTCGTGTCGAAGCCCTGGTCGACGAAGTCCGTCTCGAATCGGTCGGCGAAGTCGAGGTACTTGTTGTCGCGCTCGCTCAGGGCCTCGCGGCCGACGATGTTCACGAGGTCGCGCAGGTCCTTCCCCTCCGCGTACGCGGCGAACAGCTGGTCGGCGACGTCGCCGTGGTCCTCGCGGGTGAACCCTTCGCCGATACCGTCGTCCATCAGCCGCGACAGGCTCGGCGAGACGTTGATCGGCGGCTGAATGCCCTGACTGTTGAGGCCGCGGTCGATGTAGATCTGTCCCTCGGTGATGTAACCGGTCAGGTCCGGAATCGGGTGGGTGTCGTCGTCGCCCGGCATCGTGAGGATGGGAATCTGGGTGACGGAGCCGGCCCGGCCCTCGATACGACCTGCGCGCTCGTAGAGTTGCGCGAGGTCGGTGTACATGTACCCGGGGTATCCGCGTCGGCCCGGCACCTCTTCGCGGGCCGCACCGATTTCGCGCAGGGCCTCACAGTAGTTGGTCATGTCCGTGAGGATGACCAGAACGTGGTAGCCCTTGTCGAACGCGAGGTACTCCGCGGTGGTCAGCGCGAGGCGCGGCGTGACCGTCCGCTCGACGGCGGGGTCGTCCGCGAGGTTCATGAAGACGACCGAGCGCTCGAGCGCGCCCGTCCGCTCGAAGTCCTCCATGAACTCGTTGGCCTCCTCGGCCGTGATGCCCATCGCCCCGAAGACCACTGCGAACTCGGAGCCGTCGTCGTCCTCGCTCGCCTCGTCTTCCTCCGGCACGGTCGCCTGTCGCGCGATCTGGAGCGCGAGTTCGTTGTGCGGAAGCCCGGACCCGGAGAAGATGGGGAGCTTCTGACCGCGGACCAGCGTGTTCATGCCGTCGATGGCGGAGACGCCGGTCTGGATGAACTCCTCGGGGTACTCGCGGGCGGTCGGGTTGATGGCCGCGCCGACGATGTCGTCACGCCGGTCCGGGACGATTTCCGGGCCGCCGTCGATGGGGTTGCCGGAACCGTCGAGGACGCGACCGAGGAGGTCCTCGGTGACGGGCATCTTCATCGTCTCGCCCAGGAACCGGACCGAACTCTTGGTGTCGATACCTTCGGTCCCCTCGAACACCTGAATCGAGACGAGTCCGTCGCTCGATTCGAGGACCTGTCCTCGCTTGGTGTCGCCGTTCGGCGTCTCGATTTCGACGATCTCGTCGTATCCGATAGGTTCGTCTACCTCGGCGAACACCAGCGGACCGCTGATTTCCGTGATGGTTTGGTACTCTTTCATCGTTCTAGTAGAGCTCTCGGAGCTGTTCTTTGATGTCGTCTTCGAGGTCGGCGACGAACTCGTCGGCTTCGTCGTCGGGAGTCGTCGCGATGCGGTTCAGCCGAGGCGCGGCGTCGATGTCGGTGATCTCTTCGACCGGAACGCCAGCGTCGAGGGCCTCGAACGCCTCGTCGTTGTACGTCCGAATCGCGCCCATGATGAGGTAGGACTTCTCGGGCGGACAGTTGGTGTCCACGTCGTGAAGCGCGTTCTGCTGGAGGAACGCCTCGCGGATGTACCGCGCGACTTCGAGCGTGAGCTGCTGGTCCTCCGGCAGCGCGTCCTTGCCGACGAGCTGGACGATTTCCTGCAGTTCGTCCTCCTCGTCGAGCACGTCGACCGCCCACTGGCGCTGTTCGGGCCAGTCCTCGGCGACGTTCTCTTCGAACCACGGGTCGAGCTGTTCCTTGTACAGCGAGTACGACTCGTTCCAGTTGATCGACGGGAAGTGACGACGCTCGGCGAGGTCCGCGTCGAGCGCCCAGAAGGTCTTGACGATACGCAGGGTGTTCTGGGTGACGGGTTCCGAGAAGTCACCGCCCGGCGGCGAGACTGCGCCGACCACAGTCACCGAACCCTCGGTGTCGTTGATGTTGTCGAAGTAACCGGCGCGCTCGTAGAACTCCGAGAGGCGCGCGGCGAGGTAGGCGGGGTAGCCCTCTTCGCCGGGCATCTCTTCGAGGCGCGAGGAAATCTCGCGCATGGCCTCGGCCCACCGCGAGGTGGAGTCGGCCATCAGTGCGACGTCGTACCCCATGTCGCGGTAGAACTCCGCGATGGTGATGCCCGTGTACACGCAGGATTCGCGCGCCGCGACCGGCATGTTCGACGTGTTGGCGATGAGGCAGGTCCGGGACATCAGCGGCTTCCCGGTGACCGGGTCCTCCAGTTGCGGGAAGTCGTCGATGACCTCGGTCATCTCGTTACCGCGCTCGCCGCAACCGATGTAGACGACGATGTCGGCGTCGGCCCACTTCGCGAGTTGCTGCTGGGTCACGGTCTTGCCGGAACCGAACGGTCCCGGAATCGCCGCGGTTCCGCCCTTCGCCAGCGGGAACAGGCCGTCCTGCACGCGCTGGCCCGTCACGAGCGGCGTACGGGGCGTCTTCTTGTCTGCGGAGGGCCGGGCCTCGCGGACCGGCCACTCCTGGCGCATCGAAATCTCTTCGCCGTTGTCGAGTTCGACGATGGTCTCCTCGACGTTGTGGTCGCCGCTCTTGACGTTGACGACTTCGCCGCCCTCGGAGTCGGGCGGGACCATCACTTTGTGGTCGATGCTCTCGGTCTCGGGCACGATGCCGAGGATGTCGCCGGGTTCGACGTGGTCGCCGGGTTCGACCTCGGGCGTGAACTCCCACATCTTCTCGAGGTCGATACCGGGTGCGTCCACACCGCGGTCGAGGAACGCGCCCATCTTGTCCTCGAGGACCGTCAGGGGGCGCTGGACGCCGTCGTAGATGGAGTCCAGCATGCCGGGACCCAGGTCGACGGACAGGGGTTCGCCCGTGTTCTCGACCGGTTCGCCCGGCGCGACGTTCGAGGTCTCCTCGTAGACCTGAATCGTCGTCAGGTTCCCTTCGATCTCGATGACCTCGCCCATCAGCCCTTCTTCGCCGACGTACACCACGTCGTTCATCCGGGCGTCGAGGTCAGTGGCGGTCACGACCGGTCCACTTACGCTCTCGATGACGCCGTCCTCTCGAACGGTGTCGGTTTCAGTTGCTTGGCTCATTCGTTGTCACCTTGTTCGTCTTCGTCCATAAGGTCGATACCGATTGCACGCTTTATCTTGTCGCGCAGTCCGCCGCTCCCCGCGCCGCCGCCGATGGAGACCATCGTCGGTTCGACGCTCGTCTCGACCTCCTGTCGGACCTTCCGGGACAGGTAGTCGAGGTCCTCGTCGTGCATCACGACGATGCCGACCTCGTCGTCGTCGAGAACGCGGGAGACCGCGTCGTCGAGTTCCGTCTCCTTCTCGTCTTCCGGGACGTTCTCGAACTTCCGGACGCCGGCGAGGCGGAACCCGGTGGTGAACTCCGGACTGCCGACGACGGCGATTTCCTGGCTCATAGAATCACCAGTTCGTTCTCGATTTCGTCCTCGCTCAGTCCGGCCTCGCGGCCGCGAGCGATGGCGCGGATGTTGTCGACTTCCCGCTCCTTGGCCAGCACGTAGGCCAGCACCGGACAGATCGACAGCGGGAAGACGTGCGAGAGGTGGTCGGAGTACTCCAGCAGTGCAGCGTCTAGAGCGTGCTCGAAGCCGATGAGGCTGTCGGCCCGCTCCAGTTCGTCGAGCGCCGCCGAGAGGTCCTCGCCGTACGTGCTGTCGCGGATGAACGTGACGAGTTCGTCCACGCCCGAGGAGAGTTGCGATAGCTCCGACGCGCGGAACAGTTCGCCGCCTTCGATGAAGTAGTCCGCGGGGTCGAGGTCCGCACCGCTGCGCGCGATGCGGAGCGCGTTGCGCGCGTTCCGGAAGTCGATTTCGGCCTGCAGGAACTCGACGTACAACTGGGTCGCGCGGTTGTCCGTCTCCGTGACCCCGCTCATGAGGCCCTCGTAGTACGTGCGGTCGACCGCGTTCTCCAGCGGAATCAGCACGCCGGTCGCGTCGTAGTCCTCGTACGCCTCGGCGAGCGCATCGCCGTAGCGCGTGTTGTCGAGCATCTCGACTGCGTCTTCGATGGACGCCGCTTCGACCAGTCGTTCGAGGAACTGCCGGTCGAACTCACCGGCGTAGATGAGGTCCTCCTCAACGGCCTCGCTGTCTGCGTCCGAGTAGATTCCCCGAACGACCGTCTTGATGTTCCACGCGTCGAACTTCCGGAGGTATCGTGCGACGAACTCGTACAACTCCCCGTCGGCCCACCGGAGCAGGTCGTTGAAGTGCTTGGCGAGATTTCGGTTGAGGGCGTGTTCGATGAGGTCCACGCCGTCGTATCGGGAGCCGAGCGCGTTGACTTCGCTCTCGTACTCGGTCTCCTCCATGTAGCGGGCGATCTCGCCGGGACCCATCCGAATGAGCTTTCGGTAATCCTCGTCGTCGAACAGCGCCGCTCGCCGGGCCTGTACCCGAGCGGTGACGTATTCGTAGTTCGAGGTTCCTTCCGTCTTTGGTACGCTCATTGCTCGAAGAGGCGTTTACTGATGTCCTGAAGGTTGTCCTCCCAGACCTCCTCCAGCACGGAGTCGAACGTGTTGTTCACGCGAAGCCGAGACTGCTCGCTCTCGACCACGACGCCGCCGAGACAGTCGTACTCTCCGGCGTACTCGTAGCCGTCGTAGTCGGCCACGATGTCGGTCAACAACTCGTCGTCCTCGGGCTTGCCGTAGACGTGGACGGTGTCGCCGTCGTCGAACTCTTCGCTGGCGGCGTCGAGGAGTTCGCGGGTCAACTCCTCGCGCTGGTCGCCTTCGAGTTCGGCGATGCGCTCCTCGACGGACGACCGAACGTCCTGTAGCACGTCTCGGCGCGCTTCGAGGCGCTTCTGCTTGGCTTCCAACTTCGCGCTGGAGAGCTTCTGCTCGCGCTCTTGGGCGATTGTCTGTTCGGTTTCGCGTTCTTGCTCCGCGAGAATCTCCTCGACGTCGCTCTCGGCCTCGGAGATAATTTCCTCTGCGCGCTCGTCGCCCTCGGAACGAATTTCCTTCGCGCGCTCGCGGGCCTCGTTTCGAATATCCTCAACTACCGTGTCCAGACTCATTGATGAAGAGGGAAAGGGTGCGTTTAACCGACGATGAACACGACGACCAGCGCCAGGATGACGAGCGTCTCGGGCAGGACCGTCATGATGAGGCCCGTACCGAAGAGCGACTCGTCCTCCGCGATGGCACCGATAGCCGCGCTACCGATACCGCGCTCGGCGTAGCCCGCACCGAGGGCCGCGAGACCGACTGCGAGGGCGGCGGCGGCGGATGCCGGGATGGCGGGTTCGGCTGCGGCAGCGCCTTCTTGAGCGAGCGGTACGACGGCGTTCACAAACGCAAAGAGCATTTCGTACATGGTTTCGGATTTTCCGTGGCTCTCGTAACCGGACAGTCGTATTTCCCGCTACTGTGGTCATAAAGCTTCCCAAAAGAGTTGGAGAGCAGGCCGACTCAGACCAACCAGATCGGAGTTTGTGCTACCAAATGCCAAACGAAACGGAGCAAATCGGAGACGCTCTCAGCCGAGTCGGATCGGTGAGAAGAGGGTCGGCGCTTAGTCCTGCGTGGTGTACGACCGGTCGTGACCGAACGGTTCGTACTCCTCGCCGCCGCCCTCGTAGAACTTGCCGAAGAACTCGACGTACTCGAGACGGACCGCCTGCAGACCGGCGCTCGTGATACCGAGCGCCAGTACGAGCAGGTGGCCGATGACGAGGACGAGGAGCCCACCGACGAGTCCGGCGATGCCCGAGTGAGCGAGGCCGGGGAACATGATGCTCGTGACCTCGTGACCGTGGGACATGTCTCCGACGTGGGGCATGTGGCCGAGTCCGAAGTGCCACGCGGCGTGTTCGCCCTCACCGGTGACGTACACGCCGAAGAACAGGAGGTTGACCACGAAGGCCATTCCCGCCTTGGCGAGCAGCACCGCGGCGATCCGGGTGTAGGAGAGGGCGTCCGAGAGGACGCTCAGACTCTCCAGTACGCCGATGACGAGACCGGGACCGCCGAGGTGCTTGACCTCGCTCGCGACGTAGAGCAGGAGGCCGACTCCGCCGATTGCGAGACCGAGGGTCCCGATTTCGGGCGAGAAGCCGCTGAAGCCGAGCGCGAACGGCTCACCGTCGAACGCGGTGAACAGGAAGTCCGGCTTCTTACTGCTGGCCTGCGTGCTGAAGATCCACGTCCAGATGCCCGCGAACAGCAGGACCCACGATCCGCTTTCGAGAACCGCGTCGACGGGGTCGTGTGCGAGGTTCTCCACGAAGTCGAAGACGTATCCGACCGTCATGTGGAGCAGGCCGGCGAGGATGGAGATTACCATCCACGACAGCGCGTACTCGGCTTCGATCGGCTGGAGACCCTTGTGAATCGGCGGGTGGCCGCCCCACAGGTACTCGCCGACGAGGTGTAAGCCGAAGATCTCGCCGTACAGGATACCGAACAGCGCCGTGAAGCCGCCCGCCCACAGCGCGATGCCGCCCAGACTCTTGAGCGCCGGATTGTCGAAGGAACTGTAGAGCCAGTAGCCGATGCCCAGATACAGGAGTCCGTACCCGAGGTCACCGATCATGAACCCGAAGAACGCCGGGAACGTCAGGAACAGGACTACCGTCGGGTCGAACTCGAAGTACTTCGGCCGGTTGATGGTCTCGACCAGCAGTTCGAAGGGCTTGACCGCGCCGGGGTTGTCCTGCACGACCGGCGGCTGGTCGCCGTCCATCGTGGTGCCGCCGTCGGCGGCGACCTCGTTCGCGTCGGGGTCCTCGGGACCGTGAGCCTCGTGAGCGTCGTACGAGGCGCGTTCGAGTTCGTCGACCTCGACGCGGTCGCCGACCGATTCGCCGAGCGCGGTGGTGAGTTCGGTGTAGCGCTCGGTCGGAATCCAGCCCTCGGCGACGAAGGCGTTCTCGGTCGTCGCGAAGTTGAGCGGCGCTTCGGCCTTCTGGACGTCGATGGTCAGCTTCTCCTCGGCCGCCAGCAGGAAGCCGGCGGTGTCGAGTTTGACGTTCTCGATCTCGTTCTCGACGCTGTCGAGTTCGGATTCGAGTTTCTGGCGCTCGTGTTCGAGTTCCTCGACGTACTCTTGGGGGCTCCCCTCGGCGTCGGGAACGTCCAGCGAGGCGAAGTCGACGCCGACGAGCAGTTCGTCGAGCGCGTCTTCGTCGGCGCTGTCCGCGGGGTACGCGAAGACTGCGACCGTGTTCTCGCCCGAGAACGTGCCGAACTCCCGGATGGTGTCGGCGTCGGCGAGTGCGTCGCGGACCGCCGCTTCGTCGGCCTCACCGACCGCGACCTGCAGGGTCTCGTAGCCCGAGAGCAGGTCGAGGTCGATGCCGAGGTCCGCGAACGGTTTCACGGAATCGAGTCGCTCTTCGACGCTGCGGAGGTCGTCTTCCAGTTCGCTCCGGCGGTCGTCGAGTTCGTTGACGTCCTCGCGGACCGACTGGAGTTCGTCTTCGAGCGCCTCGTCGGTGACGATGCGACTCGGTCCGGCGTCGTCCTCGTCGATGTCGAGGATGCTTTCGAGCGACCGGACGGTGACGAGCTTCTCGGAGGCGTCGTCGGCCCCCTCGATGGGGTCGCCCTGCTCGAAGCCCTCCCACGAGCCGTCGTACCCGGAGAGGTGAACCAGATTCAGCTCGTGGACGGTCTCGATGACGTCGTCCATGACGGCGCGCGACCCCGTCACGGACACCTTGCTCATTCGTTCAGGTCTGAGCATGCACCGCCTCCTCGAACAGGTCTACCACGTAGTCGGTTACTTCCTCCTCGTTCTCTCGCGCCCGCGATTCGAGTTTCTCACGCTCGTCCTCGCCCTCGGCGAGGACCTCTTCGCGCTCGGCCTCGATTTCCTCGCGGGCCTCGGCGAGACGCTCCTCGTGAACGGTGGAGGCCTCCTCCTCGGCTTCGCGGCGGAGTTGCTCCGCCTCTTCCCGAGCGTCGGAGATGCGCTGTTCGCGCTCCTCCTCGGCCTCGGCGACGATGTCGTCGGCCTCTTGTTCGGCCTCCTTGATTCGTTCGAGAACCTCTGGCCTCGGCATACTAATCACGCGAAAGTTGCAGAAGCGCGTATATACTACTTGCGGAACGACCTTTTCCGCCGACCGCACCGCGAGCGGCGCGGCCCCGCGAAAGCTCCACCAGAACGCGGGAGTCGTCACGCCGCCCACTGCACCGGTTTTGGTCCACTCTCGGTTTTCGTACGTCACTGCGTTCCTCGTTCGCGATACGATTCGGATACCTCTCTCACGGTGATAGGTTCCGTTACGCGACCAACTCGAATAGCAGGATTATTTGGCCGGCGGTACGAACTGTCGGGCAATGGGTATCCTCGAAGACAAGAGCCGGGCCCGGCTCTTCTACAAGTACCTCTCGAAGGTGTACGACACCGTCAACCCGTTCATCTGGAACGAGGAGATGCGAGACGAGGCGCTGGCGATGCTCGACGTAGCGGAGGGCGACCGAGTGCTTGACGTGGGGTGTGGTACCGGGTTCGCTACCGAAGGACTCCTCGAACACACCCAGAACGTCCACGGCCTCGACCAGAGCGTTCACCAACTGGAGAAGGCGTGGGACAAACTCGGCAAGCACGACCCCGTCAGCTTCTACCGCGGGGACGCCGAGCGCCTGCCGTTCGAGGACGACAGCTTCGACGTCGTGTGGTCCTCCGGGTCCATCGAGTACTGGCCGAACCCGGTCGTCGCCCTGCGAGACATGCGCCGCGTCGTCAAGCCCGGCGGGCAAGTTCTCGTCGTCGGCCCGAACTATCCCAAGTCGTCGGTGATGCAGAAAGTCGCCGACGCAATCATGCTGTTCTACGACCGAGAGGAGGCCGACCGCATGTTCCGCGAGGCGGGCTACACCGACATCCGCCACCGGGAGATGGGTCCGAACTACGACCCGGACATCGCTATCACGACCGTCGCACGCGACCCAGTGGACGAGTAAACAGACGCTACTCTTCTCAGTTCACTCAGTTTGTCGATTCACGCCGTCCCCTCCATCTCCGCGACGACCGTTCCATCGACAGAAACCATCACTTCCACCGTCACACCCGACGAAAGGACCGGGTCGTTGGTCTCCGCCAGCGCGAAACTGGCCGTCTCGCCCGCGGTCCACTGCTGGTCGGCCGCGCTGTTGAACGGTCCGGTCGGTCCCGACCGGAACCCGTCCGTCGAGAAGAACGGCACCGGCGGCTGAGCGTCGAGCGCGGTCCCGTCGACGCGTACCCGTATCGACAACGCGTTCACGTCGAGTGCGGCCCCGCCGCGGTGGACCAGCGTGACGCGGTTCGCGTCGGCGTCGAGTCGCAGGTCGATGGCCGCGCGGGGCGAGTCGGACGGCATCGGCGTTCCGAGCGCGATGCTCCCGACGGCCCCTGCGAATATTGCGGTTACGACGAGGAGAAGCACGACGCCGAGGACCGGCGATGTCCCGCGGTCAGACGCGGTGAAAGCTTCGTCGGTGGGCACGGACGGCGTTCGTCCCGTCTTCGCCCTTCAACCTTCGGTCGATTCAGTGACCGGAGTCGACGATGAGCGACAAACGCAAATACAGAGAAGTTTCTAGGCAATGAAAAGCGTTCTCTCTAGATGGTAGAGTCAACTACGGTGAAACGAAAAACCGGCGGTCGGGCTACGACTCGACCGTCGTCGCGGTCACGTTGACCGTCCGGAAGTCGTGAGACGCGCCGACCTGGAACGTCCCGGCGGGCGAGAGCGTCCAGAGGACGCCCTCTGCGTTCGTCCGGCCGACGAATTCGCCGGCGACCGTAATTTCGCCTCGGACCGGCGCGCCGGTGGCGTTCGTGAGTTTGACTCGAAGCGGACCGCCGGCGTAGGTGCGGTTGACCGCGACCGTGAGATTCTCCGAGGAGTTGGTGACGCTCGGTCCCGTCGGGAGCGGAGTGTCGCCGGTCAGTTGCTTGTGCTGAATCTCCCGGAAGACCGACTTCGTGCCACCGTCGTAGTACGCGATGAGTTTACCTTGTTCGTGTTCGAATCGGACTTGGTAGATTTTCGTGTTGCCGTAGAACGCGTCTACTCCGGAGGCCTTGCTGTGGTTGAACGCCCACGGATACTGATTGATGACTTCTTGGCGTGCTTCTATCTTCGAGGAGTCGCGAGATGCCGCCGGATTGCGATGGTCTTTGCGGACGACTTCGCGGATGTACTCTCCGTTTATGATTGTCGAGAGAACGACTCCGGACTTCCCGGTCGCCACGTACACTCTCGTCGGCGATCGTTCGCCGCGTAGGGTCTTGGCAATGTGGTCTCGAATCGGACCCTCTACGAGGACGAGTTTCCCCTTCAACGTGTTCGCTTCAGTTTCCATCTGAAACCGCGGAACCGTGCTGGCGCGTTTTTCCATTGCGGTCGTCAATTTCTGAATATCGGCGGCCGCAGCGTCGATACGCCCCAACGTTCTCAGGTATTCGCTCTCCGAGAGGGTCCCGTTCGAGAACGCTTGGGTCGCCTGTTGTTCTCTGGCCTTTAGCGAGATAATGCGGTTCTCGATACGGTACCGATACCGATTCAAAATACGTTTCTTCTTTTCGACGGTCTCCGCCGCTTCCAACTGTTGGTCGAGCGACTCCACGCTAAGTCGTGTCTCGAACCCGCCCCGGTCTATCACGAGAGAACTGCCGAGTGAGACCGACGGCGTACCGAACGCCGTCCGTGCGGGAGCAGACTTGAGCGTCATAATTTCGGAGGTGTTTCCGTCGGCCGACGAACTGGCGGTGTCGCCGTCTGTCTGGGCGAGCGAAATGTCGCTCGCGGCCGGTGAGAACGAGGCGGTGTTCGGGGCGGACGCCGGCGAGGTCGGTGCAGACGCCTGCACCGCGACTGCTCCGGGGGAGAGGGCGAGCAGTAATGCCAGCATAACGGGGGTGAGTCGCATGCGTACGCCTACTCGGAGGGCCATCATTAAAATATTCCCGGAACCATGAAACGGCAGAAGAACCGTGGAGAACAGCCGAGACGTTTTACGGAGCGTTGTGACGTTTTATCTGTGGATAGAAAGTATTTTCTTGTCGGCGCATTCACGCGATGGTATGCGGTTACTCGCCGCCCTCCTCGTCGTCCTCCTCTTCGTCTGCCCCGCCGCCGGTGCCGGGGTGAGCCACTCGGCCGCCGACCGAGCGGACGCTCCGCGCGTCTCGGACGCGCAGACAATCCTCGCCACGGCAACCGAGACGGTATCTAACGCGACGGACCCCCCGGAGTCGGACGCGACGATACGAGAGAATACGGTACTACGCGTCTCTATCCGCGAGAACGGAAACGCCCGGTGGAACGTCACGGCGCGGTATCTTCTCGGCGACGACAACGAGACCGAAGCCTTCCGCAAACTCGCGGCGGAGTACGAGGACGGACGCGCCGACTACGGACTCACCTCCGCGACGTTCGAGCGCATCGTCGAACGCGTGAACGGCGTCACCGAGCGCCCGATGGAACTCCGAGAGGTCGGTCGGTCGGCACAACTCCGTAACAACGGCACCGTGGGCGTCCTCTCGCTGTCGTTCACGTGGACGAACTTCACGCGGGTCGACGACAACCAGATAGTCCTCGGCGACGCGTTCTGGGTCGGGTCGGACACGTGGCTCCCGACGCTGAACGACGACCAGACGCTGGTGATAACGGTTCCCGGCAACTACTACCTCTCGAGCGGGAGTCCGTCGGGCGGCAAAATCGTGAACGGGAGCGTCCTGCGCTACGACGGCCCGCAGCAGTTCGAGCGCGGCGACTTCGAGATGACGTTCTCCCCGAAGAGCACCGATATTCCCGGCACGTCCCAGAAGGGAATCTTGCCCTCGGGGTCGAGCCTGTGGGGACTGGTCGTCGTCTTCCTCCTCCTGACGGGGAGTTTCGGAGCGTACGCGTTGGCGCAGCGACGCGGCGTGGACCCCGCGCCCGCCCCAGAGCCGTCACCGACCGACTCCCCAGACGACGCCGCGCCGTCGCCGACGATGTCGGGGGCGAGCGGCGGTGACGAAGACGAGACCGAGGACGGGGACGACGAACCCGCGCCGGAACTGCTGAGCGACGAGGAGCGCGTCCTCCGCCTGCTTCGGGACAACGACGGTCGGATGAAGCAGGGCCAAATAGTCAAGGAGACCAACTGGTCGAACGCCAAGGTCTCGCAACTGCTCTCGAAGATGCACGACAACGACGACGTGGACAAACTCCGCATCGGCCGGGAGAATCTCATCACGCTTCCCGACGAGGACGTGACGGAGATGGATTAGAAACCGCCACCAACCCGTCAATCGTTTCGGGTCGCTCGTTCCGAAAACGTTTACCCCCAAGGCGGCGATTTATCGTTCATGAAGGTCCTGGTGACTGTGAAGGAGGTCGCCGAAGTCGCCGACGACTTCGAGATAGCGGGGACCGAGGTAGACGAGCGCTACCTCGAATACGACCTGAACGAGTGGGACGATTACGCCGTCGAGGAGGCCGTCCAGTTGAAGGAGGACGGCCCGGCCGAGGAGGTCGTGACCGTTACCGTCGGTCCCGAGCGGTCCGAAGAGACCATCCGGATGGCGCTGGCGAAAGGGGCCGACCGAGCGGTCCGCGTCTGGGACGACGCGCTGGAGGACGCGGGTCTGCTCGACGTGGAGACCAAGACGAACCTCCTCGAAGCGGTCGTCGAGGAGGAGGACCCCGACCTCGTGCTGACCGGCGTGCAGGCGGGCGACGACGCCTTCGGTGCCACCGGCGTCTCGCTGGCCGACGAACTCGGCTTCCAGTGGGGCGCGGTCGTCAACGCGCTCGACTACGACGCCGACGAGAACGTCGCGCACGTCCACCGCGAACTGGAGGGCGGCGTCGAGGAACTCACCGACATCGACCTCCCCGCGGTTCTCACCATCCAGACGGGTATCAACGAACCGCGGTACGCCAGCCTCCGGGGCATCCGACAGGCCCAGAGCAAGGAAATCGCGCCGAAGAGCCTCGACGACCTCGGTCTCGACGCCGGGGCCATCGAGAGCGACCTCGAGGTGACTTCGATGTACGAACCCGAGAGCGAGAGCGACGCCGAAATCTTCGAGGGTGACGCCAGCGAGACCGCCGGGGAACTTGCGGAGGTCCTCCGCGAGAAGGGGGTGGCAGAATGAGCGACGTTCTGGCCGTCGCCGAACACCGCCGCGGCGACCTCCGCGACGTGAGTTTCGAACTGCTCACCGCGGGCCGTCAACTCGCCGACGCGACCGGCGGCGACCTCCACGTCGCCGTCGTGAGCGGCGACACCGAGTCGTTCGCCGACGACCTGAACCGCGAGGGCGTGGACGCCATCCACACCGTCTCGGAGGGCGAGGAGTTCAACCACGACGTGTACACGCAGGCGGTCGAAGCCCTCCACGCCGAACTCGACCCCGAAATCCTCGTGATGCCCAACAGCGTCAACGGTCTCGACTACGCGCCCGCGGTCGCAAACCGCCTCGACCTCCCGCTAGTAACCGACGCGGTGGACTTCGACTACGACGGCGGCCTGACCGTCACCCGCGAGATGTACGGGTCGAAGGTCGAGACGACCGTCGACGTCGCGGGCGACCAGCAGGCCGTCACTATCCGCGGCGCGGAGTGGCCCGCCGCGGAGGGCGTCGGTGACGCCGACATCGCGGAGTTCGACGTCGACATCGACGCCGACGCCGGTTCGACCGTCACCGGGTTCGAGGAGGTCGGCGGCGGGGACGTCGACATCAGCGAGGCCGACTTCATCGTCTCCATCGGTCGGGGTATCGAGGAAGAGGACAACCTCCCGCTCATCGAGGACCTCGTGGAGGCGACCGGTGCGACGCTGGCCTCCTCGCGGCCCATCGTGGACAACGGCTGGCTTCCGAAGAATCGGCAGGTCGGCCAGTCCGGGAAGGTCGTGACCCCGGACGTCTACCTCGCCATCGGCATCTCGGGCGCAGTCCAGCACGTCGCCGGGATGAAGGGCGCCGACACCATCATCGCGGTCAACACCGACCCGAACGCGCCCATCTTCGACATCGCCGACTACGGCATCGTCGGCGACCTGTTCGAGGTCGTCCCCGAACTCATCGAGCAGTTCGAGTAATCGCGCGGTCCGTTCCGCATCTCGCTTTTTTCGCCGGCGGCGGAACGCGAGGACGCTCGTAACGCGGCGCGGTTCGACCGAGAGAGCGAAGCGTAGCGCGGCCCGTTCCATCACGTATTTGTCCTGTCGAGACCGAACAGCGACCGATGGACTCCCCCGCGTCCCGGCGAGCGCTGGCGGTCGTCGTCCTGGGCGTCGCCGTCCTCGCCGGAGGTCTCGGTCTCCTCGCGGTTTCGCTGTCCGCGGACGGCGGCCAGTCGGCGACTCCGACCGAAGTCCGCGACGTCGGTCCGACCGTCTCGGCGCTCCACGACGCGGGCGTGACCGGCGAGAACGTGACTGTCGGCGTCGTGGACGTGACCGGGTTCAGTACCGGCGCGAGGGCGCTCCGCGGGCGGGTCGTCGACGCCCGGGCGTTCGGTTCCGACACGTCGGTCTACGGCGACGGCGGGACACACGGGACCGCGGCGGCCGAGACGGTCGCGCGCATCGCACCCGACGCCGACCTCTATCTGGCGACGGTCGACTCGCCGAAGAGTTACCGACGCGCGGTCGGATGGCTCGTCGCGCGGAACGTGGACGTCGTCGTCGCGCCGGTCTCGTTCTACGGGATGCCCGGTGACGGAACGTCGGCCGTCGCCGAGGTCGCTCAGAGCGCGACCGAGAGGGGAACCGTCTTCGTCTCACCGGCGGGCAATCTGGCGCGGAGTCACTGGTCGGGACAGTACAGACCCGCAAAGGGCGGCACGCTCGCGTTCGGAAACGGGACGCGAAACTACCTCCGCGGCGGGGGCCGGGACGTGACGGTCTGGCTGTCGTGGGACGACGCTCACCGCGAGCAGGACTACACCGCGGACCTCTACTGGACGGACGGGAACGAGCGCCGGTTGGTCGCTCGCTCGGTTCCGTACCCCGGCGACGGAGTGCCGAACGAGCGCATCGTCGCTCGCGTCCAGTCGGGGACGTACTACGTCGAGGTTCGCGGGCCGCCGAACGCCACCGACGCCCGCCTCGAACTGTCGTCGCCCACTCACCAGTTCCGGTACGCTCGCGCCGCCGGGAGCGTCGTCGCGCCCGCGAGCGCGACGAAAGTCGTCTCTGTCGGGGCGTACGACGCTCGCGCCGGGCGCGTCGAACCGTACAGTTCCCGCGGGCCGACCCCGGACGACCGGAACGGCGTGGACCTCGTCGCGCCGAGCCACCCCGACGTGACCGACGTGGAGGGGTTCGACGGCTCGTCGGCGGCCGCGGCGTACGCCGGCGGAATCGCCGCGCTCGTTCGCGACGCCAATCCCGGTCTAGCTCCGCCACAGGTGGAGCGACGGCTGAAGGAGACCGCAGTCGACGTCGGCGACCGAGGTCCGGAGCCCGTCACGGGGCACGGGCGACTGCGACCCCTCGGGGCCGTCGGCGTCGAGCGCAACGGGACGGCTTAAATCCGGATTGAAGCAATGGACAGGGTTTAGTGGTCGCTTTCCCGAGCTATTCACGACGGAGAGCTATCATGTCGGGACTCATCGAACGGCTCCAAGACCGGACTGCGAGCGGAGACGAGCAGTTGCGCGTCCTCGACGTCGACGGCGCGGAGACCGACGACGTACTCGACGCGCTGGGCCCCGACACCCGCCGGGAGGTATACCGGGCCTTGTTCGAGTCACCCGGAACGACCTCGGAAATCGCCGAGCGGGTCGACACCTCGGTCCAGAACCTCCATTATCACCTCTCGACCCTGGAGGAGGCCGGACTGATAGCGCCGGTAGACACGCGGTACTCCGAGAAGGGTAACGAGATGACGGTGTACGCGCCCGCCACCGACCCGCTCGTCCTCGTCGGCGACCGCGACATCCGCCCGCAGGTCGAGCGTTCGTTGACCGACGTGGTCGGCGGACTCGGCATCCTCGCGGTCGCCAGTCTCCTCGTTCAGTGGGGCACCGAACGACTCGCCAGTCCCGCCATCGGACGGGGAAACGTCGTCGGACCGGCGAGTCCGTCCGGCGGCCCGTCGACGATTCGAGAAGCGCTCGCGTGGTTCGCGTTCGACCTCGCGGAACCCGGCGTCGTCTTCTTCTGTGGTTGTCTGGTCGTCGTCACCGTCGCCGCGCTTGCGATGGACCGATAGAAGCTCAGCCGAGAGACGAGTCGGAAGTCGAACGGAGGGGCCGGTGGAAGACCGAGACGGGTCGAAGCGACGGTCAGTTCCGGAAGAGACCGAGCAGGACGCCGATACCGGCGACGGCCAGCACCCCGCCGACCGCTATCATGCCGACGCCGCCGGTGAACTGACCGAGGAGACTGTCGCTCTCGGAAACGGTCGTCGTCTGCTCCCAACTGCCGGTCGTCGCTTCGGTCGTCTCGCACTTACCGGCACACGACACGCGACCCTCCGCGGCGGCGAGTTGCGCGTCGCCACGGTGGACCTCGATGTGCAGGTCCTGACCGTACGCAGAGCTGAGGTCGAGGGTCACACTGAACGTACCCTCGTCGGTGACTGTGGCGACGTCCGTCCTGATGAACTGCTCGCCCTGAATCTGAACGGTGAGGTTCGTTCCGGGTTCGGCGGTCGTCTCGCCGCGAATCGTTTGGTTCGGTTTCGGTTGCAGGACTAACGTCTCACCGTCGGTGATAATCGTCGCGTCCGCTTGGGTCGTGGCTGTCGTAGTCGCGTTCGCCGTCTGGTTCGCGTCGCTCGGGACTGCGGTCACGTCGCCGGCGGTTCCGGGCACCTGAGCCGCCGCCCCGAGGACGGCAGTACTCGCTAGGAGCGCCGCGAAGAGGGCGACCGTCACGCCAGCGCGCGAGGCCGTCATCGACTCACCTCCGCGTACCGTCGTCTGCCGCTTTCGGAGGGGTTCGATACGTCGCGTATCCGAACAGTCGGGGACATACGCGCCGATAGACGAAGGGGTGAGAAAAAGCTGTCACGATAGCTTAATCCGGAATTTAACCTACGGCGCGACGGAGTGGCACACCGGCCGGAGACACCGCGTATCGTCACGTACTTGTTTTATCGGTCCTGAGTCCCGGCCAATGGATTATCCCGAGTCCCGGAGGGCCATGGTCGAGGAGCGACTCGAAACCGTCCTCGACCGGGTCGAACCGACGGAACTCGCCGAGGAGGTCCGGCACGTCGCGCTGTCGGGGGGCAAGCGCGTCAGGCCGACCGTCACCGTTCTCTCGTGCGAATCTGCCGGGGGAGAGGCGGACGACGCGGTCGACTTCGCTGTCGGGGTCGAACTCGTCCACGACGCGTCGCTCGTCGTCGACGATATCATCGACCGGTCGGACACCCGTCGCGGGAGCGCGAGCGCGTGGGCCGAGTACGGCTACTCGCCCGCCATCGTCGCCAGCGACGGACTCATCGGCGAGGCCTTCGAGTTGTTCTCGCCGGACCCGCGAGCGATGGAGGCGGTGGCGGACGCGATGGTCGAACTCGGTGAGGGCGAGGCGACCGAACTCGTCGCCCGGCCGACGAACCGCGAGGAGTACATGGAACTGGCCCGCCGGAAGACCGGTGCACTGTTCCGGGCCGCCGCGGAGTTGGGCGCGATAGCGGCCGACGCCGACCCCGCCACCGTCGAAGCGTTCGGCGAGTACGCCGAGAAGGTCGGCGTCGCGTTCCAGATTCGAGACGACGTGCTCGACGCGACCGCCGACGAGAGCGACCTCGGGAAGCCGACGGGCCACGACGCCGAGATGGGCCGACCGTCGGTGGTCCGCGTGACGGAGATGGACGCCGACGAAGCCGACGCCCTCGCCCACGAGAAGAGCGAGGCCGCACTGGCCGCGCTCGACCGGGCCGAGACGCCCGACCTGACCGCGACCGACTACCTCCGTGACCTCGCGGCCTTCGTCGTGACCCGCGAACACTAGCGAGAGCGTTCCGCGTGGTAAGGACGAGTTGTGAGCGAGCGGTCTGTGGAACTCGTCGGAACGAGTTAGACATTTTATACGTCGGCGCGTTCTGATTGCTCCGGGGTTGAGAACTAATGACACAGAGAGCGAACGACGGTGGCGACTCGTCGCGACGAACGTTCTTGAAGGGGACTCTCGCGGGCGGACTCGCACTCGGGGGTATGGCCGGGGGCGCGTTCGCCCAGGACGGCGGCCAAGCGGAGACGAAGCGGTTCGAGGCGCTGATTTTCGCCGGGAGCTTCCATCCCGGTGCGCGATTCGAAGTGACCTCGGACGTGCTGAACTACACGCCCGTCGTACCGGAGGGAGCGCGGACGTTCGGCGATTACAACTCGCGGGTCATCAAGTACCTGAACACCGACGAGCGCGTGCTGTTCTTCCCGTCGAACGACGCCGAGGTCCGGAAAGGGGCGGTGTACGAGATGAGCGAGAGTCTCGAACCGGTGAACCAGCGCAACGCGCCGGTGTGGCGGGTGACGTTCGGGCCGGTCTCGGACGCGGCGACGACCACGGCCGGGCAGACGACGACCGGACAGGACAACGAAACGACCACCGACGGAGGCTAACTGACCTGTTCCGCCCGCCGCGACCGGCGGGATTCCGCGATGGCGAACGCGAGCGTGCTGGTCAGTCCGAGGAGGGTCCCGACGGTGAGCATGACCGCGAGGTAGGTGAGTCGCGGGAGTTCGAGGGGGACGCGGTGGAGGAAGTACGCGCTGATGGCGTGGAGCACGAGCGCGATGGAGAGGACGTAGAACGGGGCGTTGAGGTAGCGCCACTGGAAGCGGTCGGCCAGATACTCGTCGGTAATCTGGCCGAGACTGGTGGTGACGCCCGCCGCGGTGAACCACGTCACTGCACCGTACACCAGCGCGGCGAGTACTTTGAGCGGACCGACGGAACCGCTCGCTGCGGTCTCGACCGACTCCAAGGTCTCGGCACCGCGGACCCCGCCGACGACCAGCAGGGCGGCCGCGACGACGTACGTGATGAGCGTCACCCGACCGGCGTAGAGGCTGTTTCTGGCCTTCTCGGCCGCGCGGTCGAGCAGGCGCTCGACGCCCAGTCCCCGGCCGAGGACGTAGAGACCGAGCAGACCGGAGGTGACGCCGAAGACCGCCGCGCCCGGGAGACCGAGCGAGTCGGAGATGATGGCCAGCGGGTAGATGAGAAGCAGGATACCCAGCGGAACGAGGATGGTCCCGCGCGTCTCGGGGTCGTCCAGCACCTGCTTGATGGTGTAGTACATCGATTCGAGGTCCTGGGCCTGCCGGACGACGACCCGGCGCACGCCGTCGATGGGCACCCGCGAGCGGATGACCGGAATCACGCTCTCGTCCTGCGCGCCGTCGGTGACGATGACCGCCTGCACCTCCTCGCGGGTCGAGAGACTGGCGAGGACCTCGTCGACCTCGTCGCCGACCGCGCGGTTCGCGGCCACGTCGCCGGACTCGGTACCGGTGACGACCGCGACTTCGACGGTCTCGTCCTCGATGCGGTCCGCGAGATGGACGCCCTCGAACATGACGTTCACGTCGCTGTCCTCGGGGTCAGCGGTCGCTAACGAGACCGCCGCGGCTTCGACGTTGTCGCGACCGATGACTGGGGTATCGAAGTCGGTCTTACGGCCGAGGTCGTCGTCGAGGTCCACGCACAGGACCAACAGCATTACTCGGGGCTATGCGTCCGGGGTTTAACTTCTTTCGGGGATTGCGCTCACGCGACACGGGACGGAGTAGCCGAAACCGTGATTCGCACGCTTTTTCAGCGTCGGACGAATAAACCACTATCAACGAATGATATCGAAGGGTTGCGAACAGTGCGCCAAAGGGGGCAAGATGGTACTCTTCGTCTACGGCTACTGCGACCAGCGGGACTGCTTCTACTGCCCCCTCGGCGAGAACCGCAAAAACGTGACCGACGTGTACGCCAACGAGCGGAAGGTCGAGTCCGACGACGACGTGATTCGGGAGGCCAAGCGCATGGACGCGCTGGGCACCTCCATCACCGGCGGAGAGCCACAGGAGGCGATGAACAAGACCTGTCGGTACCTCTCGCTGCTGAAAGACGAGTTCGGCGAGGACCACCACACCCACCTCTACACCGGCATCACGGGCGGCCGGGAGAACATGCGCCGCCTCTCGGAGGCCGGACTGGACGAGATTCGGTTCCACCCGCCGCTGGACCTCTGGGGCGACATGCACGGCACCGAGTGGGAGGAGATTCTCTACATCGCCCGCGAAGAGGGCCTGACTCCCGCCTTCGAGATTCCGGGCATCCGCGCCGAAGAGGAGTTCCTCGAGTTCCTGGACGAGGGCGCGGCCGAGTTCTGCAACGTCAACGAGTTCGAGATGAGCGACGGGAACTTCCGCCGGATGCAGGAGGAAGGGTACGAGTTACAGGACGGCCACATGAGCGCCGTCGAGGGCTCGAAGGAGATTCTCGACGCGATGGGCGACCACGAGCGCGTCTACTTCTGCACCTCCGTCTTCAAGGACGCCGCCCAGCACCGCAACCGGATGAAGCGCATGGCCGAGAACATCCGCCGGGAGTTCGACGACGTGACCGACGACGGGACGCTGGTCTACGGCAAGACGTGGGAACCCGAGCGCCGCCTCGAAGAACTCGGCGTGCCCGAGGAGTTCTACACCGTCAAGTCCGACCACATCGAGTTGGCGTGGTGGCTACTGGAGGAGATGGTCGAAGAGGGCGACGTGGAGGAGGGCGAAATCGTCGAGCAGTACCCGACCGTGGACGGCCAAGTGGTCGAGCGAACGCCGCTGGCGTGAATTTTCTGCGAAGGAGGCGCTGTCGGACCCCTCGTCGCTGATAGAGGTCTGGGCAGGCCCAGGCGCATGTATCTCAGCGCGTTTCGACTTGATTCCTCCGCTGGGAACTGGGATACTTTTGCGACGCTTTACCACGGATGTCGGCGTAGTCGTCGATATGTCCGGAGACGACGAATACGAGACCGAGATGACGGCCAGCCGTGACGACGTAGCGACAGTGCTGAGCGGAGTGATAGATGGGGTTACCGCGGGGTCAATCCGCTTAGGCGACGGAGCCGACGCTGTCAGCGTCGAGGTGCCCGAAGATATCACGCTCGAAATCGAACTCGAAGCCGAGGACGACGAACTGAGTCTGGAACTCGAACTGGAGTGGCCCCGCCCGGAAGTCGAAGAGTCCGCCGACTCTCCGACCGAGCGCTCGTCCGGGGAACGCATCGAGGACACCTCCGGAGAGGACGAACCACCTGCACCCGTGGGAGCCGCCGACGCATCCCAGACGCTCGCCCGGTTCGAAGTCTTCCGTGACCGGGGCGACGAGTGGCGATGGCGGCTCCGCCACCGCAACGGGAACGTCATCGCTACCAGCGGCGAGGGGTACACGCGAAAACACAACGCCCAGAAGGGACTCCGGAGCGTCGTCCAAAACGCGCCGGAAGCGGAGGTCGTCGAAGATTCCGAGCACTGATAGCCCTCGTTAAAAGGCCAGTAGAGTGATGAGCGTTGGTAACGAGTCTATACTTCCGAAGAGGGCCACGAGCCCACAATCGACCGCGGGGTTTCCACACTATGAGTCAACAACCACCGGAAGACGAGTATCCACGGCAGTCCAAACGACGCGGTCGGGGTGCCGACCCGGAACCACGGGATCGCCGTCACTCCCCGGAGTTCAGCCAGATGCAACGGGAGAAGGCCCAACACCAGCGGCGAGACCCCCGAACGGGACGGTTCACCTCGGAAAGCCAGCAGACTCCCGACGCCTCCGCTCGGGACTCCACGCCGCACGAAGCTCCACCGAGTCAGAGCCAGTCTCAGCAAACGGGTGGACAGCAAAGTCACCCACAGCAGCCTCGACAAGGTAGCCAGCAAGGCCATCAGCAGACGGAGCCACAGCAGGGCAGACGGCAACAATCACAGCCCCACCAGCAGAGCCGGCAGAGTCAGCAGAGCCGGCAAACCCAACAGCCCCGGCAAAGTCAGCAGGGTGGGAAACACCAATCACCGCAACAGGGTCTCCAACAGCGCCCCCGACAGACCGACCAGCAGCCCCAACAGGGTTCCCGACAGCCTCGCCGACAGAGTCAGCAACCCCGACAGGGCAGTCAGCAACAGCCCCAGAAAGGCCAACAGCAGGGAGGATCACAGCCGAGCAGACGGCGGCAACCTCGAGAGCAATCCCAGCGGTCCCCACAACAGCAAGACCGACAGCAGGGGCAACAGGACACCCAACAACAGCCTCAACAGCAGTCTCGACGATACTACGTTCGATATCGGCGATATTACCGAGGTAACTGAGCTTCCGCTGTCCGGATTCCAGAACTTCTTCGACGACGCTCGGGCGAGCTACGAAAAGGACCCTGCGTCGGGAATTATACGTTAGCGGTCACGAACGTTACGTATGAACAGCAATCGCCGCGCCGAAATCCGCGACGAGGTCGAGAAGCGCGCCGAGGAAGTCCTCTCCGGCGTCAAGTCGCGCTGGGGCGACGTGCCCCGACTCGACCCCCTGACCGTCGAACCGCTCCCGCACCACGAGACAGCGTTTCCCGAGAGCGCCGCGGCGTTCTTCGACCGGTTCTACCCCTACGCCGCCGGGGCGGCAGTCACCGACGACGAGGGCCGTCTGCTCTGCGTCTACAGTCCGGCCCGCGACGAGTGGGAGACACCCGGCGGTGCGGGAGAGTCCGGCGAGGAACCGGCGGAGACCGCCCGGCGGGAGACCCGCGAGGAGACCGGAATCGAGTGCGAACTCACCGGCGTGCTTCAGACTCGAACGATGGAACTCGACCTCGGGGAACCCGAGCGACTGCCGATTCCGGTCGTGGAGTTCACCGGTCGCGTCGTCGGCGGGGCGGAACTGACCGCCGACGAAATCGAGGACCACGGCGAGATTTCGGACCTCGACTGGTTCGGTCCCGACGAACTACCGAGTCACGTCCGGGAATACGAGCAGAAAGTCGCGCATCTCCGGTCACTGGACTGACGCAGGAAGTGAAGACAGGGAGTTTACACGCCGGTCGAGTAGCGCAGAATCCCGGCGACGCCGCCGAACGCCGACTGCAACTGCTCGCCCTTCTCGAAGTCGGTGGAGATGAACTTCGTCTCGGTGCCCCGCTGGTCGGCGATGTTCATCAGGAACTCGATGGCGTCCTCGCGCTCCTCGACCTCGGCCTGCGAACCGTCCTCGCAGGTGTGTTCGGGCGTGTCTGCTCGCTGGTCGACGAACTCGTACTCCTCTTTCTCGCCGCAGTCGTAGACCACCACGTCCTTCCGGAGGTCCTCGCTGAGGAGGAGGCGGTCGACCGACCCCATGACGAGGTTCCGGCGGGTCGGCTCGAACCCGTAGGTCGCCTTGTCGCCGTCGTGAAGCTGTTTGAAGAACTCCTCCATCTCGTTCTTGTCCTTCATCACCTCGGCGTCGGCCAAGGCGTCCTCCGCGTTGTCCACGAGGTCGTAGAGTCCCGACTCGTCGGTGTAGGCGACGTCGAACTTCCCGAGGACTTGGTCCTGAAGCTCGTGGTGGAGGTAGTCGCCGTCGAGGAACTCGTCTTTGGTCGGGGAGGGACCGCCGACGAGGATGCCGTCCAAGTTGCCCCGCTCGGGGACGAACAGGTCGTTGGCCATCTCGGCGACCTCCTGATAGAAGTTGTCGATGGCTTCGAGGCGGAGTCGAGCGAAACGCTGGGCGGACTGACCGCCTTTGCGCTGTTTGCCCGGCACCAGCGACGACGCGGACTTGACGGGTTCGACGCGCTTGCCCTTCAACCACCCGACGTTGGCCTCGCGCCGGTCGAGGACGATGAGCCCGTACAGGCCCTTGTCGGCCAGCATTCCCTCCAGCGGTTCGGTGAGGAACGCCGAGTCGCAGTGGTAGCGGAACGACTGGATGGGGTCCGGCGGGTCTTCGAGGACCTTCGTCACCATCTCGGTCCGACCGCCGCCGCTGTCGATAGCGCCGCTGAAGATGACGATGCCGTTGTCCGGCGGGTACACGTCGTAGTAGCGCAGGCGGTCCTTGATGGACGTGAGCGCGTCTTGGACGTTCGTCCGGGTCTGCTTTGACTTGATGTTGCTCGCTTCGCTGTGCTCTTGGGTGACGTGGGCGACCACGTCGCTGATTTGCTTGTCCGGCGGAATGTAGATGGTGACGAGCTGAGTCCCGGAGCCCTCGTAGTCTTTGAGGTCCTCGATGACCTTCTGGAACTCGTACTTTTTCCTGTCGGACTGCTCGCCTTCCTGCTCGCTCATTACGTCGTTCTAGGCTAGCCAGCGGGTAAGTAACCTTTGCATACGACCGTTGTGTACGATGTGGGCTTACGCGCACTCGCGCGGAGGCGATTCGGACACGTGCACTCGCCGGGCGATTGTCCTCCGCTCGTCACTTCCGTCCGTACTGTCACCTCAAGCGCAGGCCGGTCGAACGCTTCGGACAATCGACGCGAACACCCCCGAAGTGTCGCCTCCGACGGACTAACTTTATATGCGTGTCATGGTTCGATTGGGACAACGAGTATCATGTCCGACACGGTATACGCGATAGCGAGCGGCAAAGGAGGTGTCGGGAAGACGACGACCGCCATCAACCTCGGGGCGATGCTGGCCGACCGAGGACACTCGGTCGTCGTCGTGGACACCGACCTCGGGATGGCGAACCTCGCGGACTTCCTCGACTTCGAAATCCAGACGCCGACGCTCCACGAGGTGTTGGCGGGCGAGGCCGACTTCGAGGCGGCCGTCGACCGCGCGCCCGGCGACATCGACGTGCTTCCGAGCGCGACCGACATCGAAGCGTTCGTCAAGTCCGACCCCGCGAACCTGCAGGGCGTCGTGGAGTCGCTCCGCGAGGCGTACGACTTCGTTCTGCTCGACACGGGCGCGGGCGTCAGTTACGACACCCTCGTTCCGCTGGCGCTGGCCGACGGCGTCCTGCTGGTGGCGACGCCCGACGTTGCCTCCGTCCGAGACACCGCCAAGACCGGCGAACTCGCCGAGCGCGTCGAGACCGAGGTCCGGGGAGCGGTCCTGACCCAGCGCAGCAGCGACATCTTGAACGCCGACGACGTGGAGGAGACCCTCGGCACGGAGGTCCTCGGCGTCGTCCCGCAGGACGAGGCGGTCCCGATGGGCATCGACGCCGGGCGACCGCTCGCCGCGTTCGCGCCCAACGCGCCCGCCGGGCAGGCGTACCGCGACCTCGCCGCGGTCCTGACCGGCGAGGCCGACCCCGACCCCGAACTCGAAGCGGTCGAGGACGAGGACGCCGACGAAGACGCCGACTCGGCACGCGAAGACGCTGACCTCGCCGACGGGAGCGACGACGGCGACATCGGTTCGGCGGAGAGCGAGTCGTTCGACATGTCGTCGGCAGACGCCGCGGACTCGGCCGAGGCGACGGACGCGGACGCAGACGCAGACGACCCACTCAGCGCCGACGCGGCCCAAAACGTCCGGAACGCGCTCGGCGGGGCGGCGGACGGCGACACCGACGCGCTGTTCGGCGACCAGTCGGCGGGCGCGGCCGCGGAGGCGGCCCCCGACGACGAACGCGAGAGCGTCGCCGACGAGTCGCCGGACGACGACGCGACCGACGACCAACCGGACGCCAGCGAGGCCCGGAGCGTGGACGACCTCATCAACGAACACATCAGCGACGAGCGTCTCGGCGGGAGTTCCGGAGACGACCCGCTTGCCGCGGCCGACGGCTTCGCGTCCGGGAGTTCCGAGGACCCCCTCGCCGGAGCGGACGACGGCGGCGACGCGCCCGAAGACGACGAATCGCTCGGTGGAGGTGACGGAGATACGCTCGACGACGAGGACTCAATCGACGCGAACGCCGACTCGTCCGACGTCGACTCGCTCGGTGATGAAGAAGACGACCGACTCGATGACGAAGGAAGCGACCTACTGGATGCGGGCGAGGAGAGGGACCCGCTTGCCGCGGACGAGGAGAGCGACCCGCTCGCCGTGGGCGACGCAGCGAACGAGGCGAGCGAGTGGGACGACGACTCGGGCGCGGTCCCGTTCGAGGAACGCGGCCGTGAGGCCGCGGACGCCGCTCGAAGCGAAAGCACGGGCGACGGTACGCTGGCCGACGCCGAGTCGGATGGCGATGGCTTCGAAGCCGACGAGTCCGACGACGAGGAGCCCGGGGAGAACGGCGGCATGCTGGGCCGCATCGGGTCGCTGTTCAAGTGACGGCGCGAACGAATAAGGGGCTTCGCGGCGGAACGTATCAGCATGGCAGACGATAGCTCGGTGCCGTTCTGGTGGGTACTGATCTTCGTGATACTGACGCTCGGGGTCGCCGCGGGGGCGGTTCTGTTCGTCGGCGGACAGTTACTGTCGGCGGGAATCGGCGTCGCGCTCCCGGTGTGACTACATCGACCGGGGCGCGGCGACGCCGAGGACCTGCAGGGCGTTGCCGACCGCGTGTTTCGACGCCGCGACCAGCGCGAGGCGGGCGTCGCGCAGGTCGTCGTCCACGTCGTCCGCGAGAACGGGACACTCCCGGTAGAAGGTGTTGAACGTCTCGGCGATGTCGCGGGTGTAGGTCGCGACCACGTGGGGTTCGAGGTCCTCGGCGGCCTCCTCGATGACGGCGGGGAAGCGCGCGACGACCTCCAGCAGTTCTCGCTCGGCCTCGGTTTCGAGCAGCGAGGCGTCGAACTCCTCGGCGACGTCGGCCGACCCCTCCGGTTCGATGCCCGCCTCTTCGAGGATGCCGCAGCACCGCGCGTGGACGTACTGGACGTAGGGCGCGCTCTGGGCCTCGAAGTCGAGCGCGCGGTCCCACTCGAAGGTGATGGCCTTCGTCGGTTGCTTCGAGACGATGTCGTAGCGGACCGCGCCGATGCCGACCTGCTCGGCGATGCGCTCTACGTCCTCGTCGGTCAGGTCGTCGTCGCGGATGCGGTCGTCGAGGCGGGTCTCGACCTCCTCGCGGGCGCGGTCGATGGCCTCGTCGAGCAGGTCGTCCAAATCGATGCCGGTGCCCGCCCGGGTGGACATCTTGCCCTCGGGGAGATTGACGTAGGAGTAGATGACCTGCCGCAACTGGTCGGTGTCGTTGCCCAGCAGGTCGAGCGTCGCGTTCATCTGGCGGGCCTGTAGCTTGTGGTCCTCGCCGAGGACGGTCACGGCGCGGTCGTAGTTCTCGAACTTCCACTCGTGGTGGGCGAGGTCCCGGGTCGCGTAGAGCGTGGTGCCGTCCGACCGCAGGAACACGAAGTTCTTCTCGACGTCGAACGCCTCCAGGTCGAGTTGCCACGCCTCCTCCTCGTAGACGGCCTCGTCCAGTTCCTTCAGGCGCGAGACCACGTCGTCGGCCGACCCGTCGCGGAGGAACCGGGTCTCCTTGACGAACTCGTCGAACTCCGCGGGCAGGCGGTCGAGCGTCTCACGCATCCCGCCGAGGACGGTGTCCACGACCGTCTGGACGCGCTCGTAGGTCTCCTCGTCGCCCGCTTCGAGGCCCTGCATGATGGTCTGAATCTCGGCCTCGGCTTCCTCGACCGCGTCGGGGTCGCCCGACTCGAGGAAGTCGTTGCCCTTCCGGTAGTAGCGCACGAGGTCGTAGTCGTCCTTGTCGCGTTCGGGGTCGGCGTCGAGGTCGGACTCGTCGAAGGTTTCGTAGGCCCACGTGAAGACGGCCATCTGGCGACCCGCGTCGTTGACGTAGTAGTGGCGGTCCACGTCGTGGCCCGCGAACGACAGAACTCGCGCCACGGCGTCGCCCACGATGGGGTTGCGCGCCCGGCCGACGTGGACCGGACCGGTCGGGTTCGCGGAGGTGTGTTCGACCACGACCTCCTCGCCGGTCGGTTCGAGGTGGCCGAAGTCGGCGCGCTGGGCCTCCTCGACCGTGCCCTCGTAGTAGGCGTCGCTCGGCGCGAAGTTGACGTAGGGGCCCTGCGCCGAGGCGTCAGCGACGAGGTCGTACTCGCTCACGTCGATTTCGTCGGCGATTTGCCCCGCGACCTGCGGCGGGGGCGCGCCGACCTCGCCGGCGAGGCGGAACGCCGCGCTACTGGCCAGCACGGCCTCGACGCCCTCGGGCGGGTCCTCGACGCCGAGGTCGTCGGTCGGGAGGTCGAGCGCTTCGAGCGCGGAGACGAGCGCGTCCTCCACGTCGTCCCGGAACTGGAGATACATGTTACCCGTTGGTTTTCGACCGGCGGGTAAATGGGTTTCTGAACCGCGTTAGTCCGTCCCCGCGGTCCCGACCGGTCGGCCCCGAATCCGGTTCGCCACCCGACCGCCTGTCGGACTACCCGACCGCCTGTCGGACTACCCGACCGCTCGCCGGACTACCGGACCACCCGCCAGACTACGGACCCCCACCGGACTACCTGACCGCCCACCGGAGCGCGTCGGCGAACCGGAGCGCCGAACCGTAGCGGTCGGCGGGGTCGGCCGCGAGCGCCCGCGAGAGTACGCCGTCGAGTTCGTCGGGTCGGTCGGGGTCGGTTGCGGACTCGCCGAGCAGGTCGTCGGCCGCCGCCGCGAGTCGGTAGGTGTCGGCGGTCTCCGGGTCGGCGTCCGATTCCGGCGGCCGGACGCTCGACTGGCCTCGGCGCGCCGCGGCGAGGCCCCAACCGCCGACTCGGACCCCGCCGTCGGCGAACCAGAGGTTCTCGGGACCGAGAGCGCCGTGGACGACGCCCTCGCGGTGGGCGCGGTGGAGCGTCTCGGCCGCGTCGGCGAGAGCGCGGGCGAGGTCGGCAGTCGAGAGGTCAACGACCGACGAGTCGGCGGGGTCGGCGAGCGATGCGTCCACCGGGTCGGTGGCGACCCACGGCACCGGGTCGGTTCCCCGCCGGCGAACCGCGAGGACGCCCGGCGCGTCGAGGGCGGCCCACGTCTCGACCGCGGACTCGAAGGCGTCGTCGGCGATTGCGTCCGGGTCGAAGCGTTTCAGCGCGACGCGCTCGCCCGCCGGGGTCCGGGCGTCGCGGACCTCGGCGTCGGCGCTCCGGGCGAGAACGTCCCGGAGTTCGAAGTCGGCGACCCGGGTCGGTTCAGTCGGTTCGGCCGGTTCGTCGGGGGTGTCCCCGTCGCGACTTCGGCGGCGGTAGGCGCCGGCGAGAGTCGCCGCGCCGAGGAGACCGCCGACCGCGAGGCCCGCCGGCGAGGTGAGAGTCCGAGCGGCGTCGTAGAGCGGCGTCGAACCGGGCGACGAGAGGGCGTAGAGGGTGCCCGACTCGGTGGCGAAGTAGACCCTGTCGTCGTCGACCTGCGGCAACCACCGCGCGTGGCCGGGGGAGTCGAACCGCCACCGGAGGTGGCCGCGGTCCGCGTCCAGTCCGTAGAGGGCGTCGGTCCTGCCGTGCGCGACGACCGTCCCGTCGGCGACGCCGGCGACGTACGCTCGGTCCGTCCCCGTGGAGAACTGCCACCGGCCGGTTCCGTCGTCGGTCGAAACCGCGTGGACGCTGCCGCTCGCGCCGAAGTACGCGGTCCGGCCGTCGAACTGGGGCCAACCGACGACCGGCCTCCCCGCGTCGTATCGCCAGCGTTCGGTCCCGTCGGCGGGCGAAATCGCGCGGACCAGCGAACCGTCGCCGAGGTACACCGCCTCGTCCCGAACCGCCCCGGGAAACCCGCTCTCGTTTACCTCGGCGTCGAATCGCCACCGGAGCGCCCCGTCGTCGCGGTCGAAGGCGTACAGTTCCCCGGCATCGTAGTTCCACGCGAACACGGCGTCGTCGGTCACGCCGGCGACCGAGAACCGCGGGGCACCGTCCGCAGAGCGGTCGACGTGCCAGCGGACGCTCCCGTCGGCGGTCGAGAGGGCGTAGAGGTGGCCGCTGGTCGTCCCGACGTAGAGGTCGTCACCGTCGATGCGCGAGGGGAACCAGAGCGACTCGTCCGGTCGGAATCGCCACCGCTCGCGGCCGTCAGACGCCGCGACCGCCGCGATGCCGTCGTCTCTCAGGAAGACCGTCTCCGAAGTCACCAGCGAGACGTCCACGTATCTCTCGGCGGTCCCGCTCTCGCCGGGGTACCGCCAGCGGGTGTGACCGTCTTCGGCGTCGAGAGCGCGGAGTTGCGCCTTCCCTTCGGCGTAGACCGCGCCGGTTCCGGGATGTATCTCGACCGGGCGGTCGGCGTCGGCCCTCGGAATCCGGCGGCGCCACCGCTCGGTGCCGTCGGTCGAGAACCCCCGAACGCCGGTCTCGGTCCCGAGGTAGACCGCGTCGCCGGTCTCCGACCGCCGAAGTAGCGGCTTCTCGGTGTCGGTATCGACTGACCACTCGACCTCGGGCGTCGGCGCGAGCGGATGGTCCGGCACGGCGTCGGACGCGTTCCCGAGTGAGACGTTCCCGAGACTCGCCGGGCGGTCGGCGACGACCGACGACGCGACACTGCCCGGACCGGCGACGCCGAGGAACTCACGTCTGGTCGGCGACCACTTCATCGTCCAGTTCGTCTCAACGGCTCCACATGTATCTTTCTCCGCGAACCGCCCGCCGACCGCCAGATAGCACGCCTCGGCGGGGTCCGCCGAACTGTGACGCGAGAGCGGGTTCGAGAAAAAGCGTCGGTCGAAAGCGTCAGTCGAAGTCGTCTGCCGGAGTCGTCAGTCGGCGTCCGAACTGAAGACCCTCGGCATCGTGACCGTCGTGTACTCCGAGAGGCCGTACGCGGCCGCGATGAGCGCGAAGACGCCCGCGGCGAGGAGCGGCGGCGGCGAGACGCCGTACCCGCTCGCGAGGAACAGTCCCGTCGCGACCACGCCGCAGAGGACCGCGTACGGAATCTGGGTGTTCACGTGGTCGACGTGGTCGGCCCCGGCGAACATCGACGACAGCACCGTCGTGTCGCTGATGGGCGAGCAGTGGTCGCCGAACAGCGACCCGGTGAGGATTGCGCCGATAGCGCCCGGAAGCGGTGCGCCGAGGTTGAACGCGAGGGGCACGGCCACGGGGAACATGATGCCCATCGTCCCCCACGAGGTACCGATGCTGAACGAGATGATGGCCGCGGCGAGGAAGACGACCGCGGGGAGCAGTTCGGCGGTGATGACGCCCTCCGCCACGGAGACGACGTAGGGGCCGACGCCGAGCGCCTCGCTGACCGACCCGATGGTCCACGCCAGCGAGAGGACCGCGACCGGGAACATCACCATCTTGAACCCCTCGAAGATAGAGTCGCTGATGTCTTCGAGTTCGACGCGAGCGTGGCCGACGAGGATGGCCAACAGGAGGGCGCAGGCCGAGAAGACGCCCCAGAGGATGGCGTCGGCCGTCGCGGCGTCCTTCAGCGCTTCGACCGGCGCGACGCCCGGCCATCCGCCGGAGGTGAGGAGTCCGAGACCCGTGACGACCACGAGCGCGACGATGGGCGCCGCGAAGTACCACCAGCGCGAATCGACGTGGTCTGGCGTGACGATGTCCTCCTCGCGGGTCTCCAGCAGCGGGTCGGCGTCGTCCCGGAGGACCTTCCCCGTCTCCTTCGCGCGCTTCTCCGCGCGCTTCATCGGGCCGAAGTTCCACCCGGTGATGACGACGATGAACACGAGCGCTACCGCGAGCAGACTGTAGAACCGGAACGGGATGCTCTGGAGGAACACCACGAACGCGCTCCGTTCGATGCCGAGCGCCGAGAACTGCTCTTTGATGAGACCGACCTCGAAGCCAACCCACGTCGAGACGACGGCGACGCTGACGACCGGCGAGGTGGTCGAGTCGAGCAGGTACGCGAGTTTCTCCCGACTGATGTCGAACTTGTCGGTAATCGGCCGCATCACCGACCCGGTAATCATCGTACTCGCGTACGAATCGACGAAGATGAGCATTCCGAGGATGCTCGTCCCGAGTTCCGCCTGACGGCGGGTTCGAATACGCGAGATGATGCGGTCTGCGAGGGCCTTCATGCCCCCGGAGAGGAATATCATCCCGAGCATCGCGCCCGAGAGGAACGTGAACAACAGGAGTTTGCTGTTGAACGATGCGGTGATGTTGTCGATGACCAACTGGAGGGAGTGGGCCGCCCCGACGACCGGATTCCAACCCACCAAGATGGTCGCACCTATCCAGATGCCCGCGAACAGCGATAGTAACACCTGCCTGCTGACCAGCGTCAACACGATGGCGAGGAGTGCCGGAAGCAGACTGATGATACCGTACGTTTCAGATGCCATTACACGCCGCTGATTTCATAGCGCGGGAGTTAAACTTGTCCAATTATACTGCGGTTCGTCGGTAGTATCGTCCAGCAATCCCACTCATTCTAAAATATGGTAGCAAATTAACCATTCTAATCCGAACATCATCGATACGTGCGATGGAGCTGAGATATAGACGCCAGTCAGTTCGGAGGCGTTAGTCACGAGTCGGCAGCCGAAATAGGCCACCTCAGGGCCGGAGCATCTACAGTTCTCAACCTTTTCATACACAAATTATTACTTTCTAGTGGAAATTTTTAATAGGTAAGACTTCATGTATATGGATGCAATGTCAGTTGCAATCAACTCCAACGACGAATCGCTCCGTAACGAAGTCGAAGCCGAGTACCAGCACGAGGACCACGACGTGCCGGACGAGACCGAAGCGGGCCTGCCCTCGGTTTCGATGTACAGCTTCGAACACTGCTGTTGACGACGCAGGGGAGCGGTCCCCTGCGACCGACTGCGGACCTTCGGTCGGGGGCGTCAGAGACGGCGCGACGACCGCCGACTCCCACCGGTCCCCGACCCGGTCGGCCGAACCCGCGACCCGCCGGACGGTCGATGCTCGCCCGTTATTTCCACGATACGACGACTGATTGCCGATGGTACCTCCTTTCGATATGTTACGAGACGACTGCGTCCGAGGTCAGCGGGACCGACGACGACGAATCGCTACGGACCGACTTCGAACGCCGGCGGTGACCCCGCCCGTCCGCACTGCGGGCAGTCGGGGCCCGCCGGGGACGGTCCGCCGACGGAACCCGGTCGGCTCGCGACGGTCAGCGGGGGCGTCGCCGTGAGCGACGGGACGCTCGCGCCCGACCGGAAGCGGCGTATCGCCGGCCGCGCGCGGACCCTCCGAGAGCGACTGGACGCCCCCGCCGAGGGCGGTCCGGCGGTCGAGGACCCCGAGGAGTGGCTGGCGGAGTGGCGCGACCGGGTTGCCGACGGGGACCCCGCGGCGTTCCGTCGCCGCCTCGACCACCTCGGCGTCTCCGAGAGCGAGGCGCGGGCCGCGGTGTCGAACCACGGTTGGCCGGAGGGCGAGCAGTTGCCCGGGTGGGTCGACGAACTGGAGTCCGTGGCGGCCGACGTGACCGCCGCCGACCGCGGGGAAGCGTCCGCCGCCGCGCCGGAGAACGTTCCGTTCGTCGACCTGCTGGCTCCCGTCGTCTCCTACGCGCGAGAACAAATCGACCCGTCGGTGGCTCCCGCGGAAGTGCCGCCGGTCGCCGACGCGATGGAACCGTGGCTCTACAAGCGACTGGCGCGACTGTCGGCTCATCCGCTGTTCGTGGAGTTCAAGACCTACGTCGCCCACCACGACCGCGAGTTGGCGCTGGCCGAGGACCCCGACCCGCCGGAGGACGACCGTCGCCACTACCGCGGGTTCGTCGACGCGATGCTGGGCGACGGGTTCGTCCGGTTCGTCGAGGAGTACGCGCTGCTGGCGCGGTTGCTGGTGACGACGGTCCGCCAGTGGGTCTCCGCGGTCGAGGAGTTCTCGGCGCGACTGGCGGCCGACCGGGAGAGCCTCCGCGAGTGGTTGGGCGACGGCGACCTCGGCGCGGTCGAGGCCGTGGAGGCCACGGGCGACCGCCACGAGGACGGGCGGGCGGTGCTCGCGGTCACGTTCGAGTCGGGCGCTCGGGTCGCCTACAAGCCCCGGCCGCTCGACGTCGAAGGCGCGTTCTACGACCTGCTGGACTGGCTCGCCGAGCGGACGGACCTGCCCGCCATCGACCGGCCCGCGGTGCTGGCCCGCGAGGAGTACGGCTGGCTGGAGTGGGTCGAACCGGACCAGTGTTCGGACCGCGCCGCCGCCGAGCGGTACTACCGCCGGGCGGGAGTCCTCCTCGGCGTGCTGTACGCGCTCCGGTTCACCGACGGCCATCTGGAGAACCTCGTCGCGGCGGGCGAACACCCGGTCGTCGTGGACGTCGAGACCCTCGCCCACCCGGAGTTGCCCGACGACCGACTTCCCCACGACGCCACGCCGGCACTCCGGGAGTCGGTGCTGCGGACCAGTCTGTTACCCGTCCACCGGCCCGACTCGGACCGGGCCGACCTCAGCGGCTTCGGGTCGGACGAACTGCCCGCGGAGGGCGAACAGCGGGAGTTCACCGCGGTCAACACCGACCTGATGGACATGGAGTCCGTCGAGGGCGACGCCGAGACGTTCGAGAACCTTCCCCGGGTCGACGGCGAGACGGTCGCCGCCGACGAGTGCTTCGAGTCGCTGCGCGCGGGCCTCCGGGCGGCCCACGACGCACTGGAGTCCAACCGCGAGGCCCTACTCGCCGAGGGCGGCCCGCTGGCCGCGTTCGAGGACTCCGAGGTCCGGGTCATCTACCGGGCGACCCGGACCTACGGGACCGTCCTCTCGTCGCTGACGACCCCCGAGTACCTCCGGACGGGCCTGAAAGTCGGCTGTAAGCTGGAGGCGCTCGCCCGCCCGCAGGCGACGGAGGCCGTCGACGCCCCGTGGAGCGTCCACGACCACGAGCGGGCGGCGCTGGAGCGACTCGACGTGCCGCGACTCACCATGTCGACGACCGGGACGACGCTCCGGGGTCCCGCGGACCCGGTCGCCGAGTTCGCCACGCTGTCGCCCCGGGCGGCGGTCGAGCAGCGACTCCGCGCGCTCGACGCGACCGACCGCCGCGAGCAGTGTCGGTACGTCGACTTGGCGTTCGGCGAGTTGAGCGGCGGTGGCGCCGACCACGCCGACGTGACCGGCGGCCGACCGGTCGGGGACCCGACCCCGCTGTCTGACGCCGATGCCCGGCGCGCCGCCCGGCGTGCGTTCGACCGCGTGTCGGCCGCGGCGGTCGACGACGGCGGCGCGCCGGCGTGGTGCGTGCCGTCCGCCCACAGGGACGGCGGCGTCCTAATCGAGTGGATGGACGAGAGCCTCTACGGGGGGCGTCTCGGCGTCGCCGTGTTCGCGGCCGGAGTCGCCGCAACGGCCGACGGGTCGGTCGCCGACGACGCCGCCGCGCTGGCGGCCGACGCGGCGGCGGAGGTCCGGAACTCCGTGGCCGACGACGACGCTCACGAATCGCTCGGCATCACCGGCGTCGGCGGACTCGTCTACGGATTCGGCGTCCTCGACGACCTGCTCGACGGCGATTACCTCACCGACGCCCGTCGAGCGGCCGCGGCCGTCACCGACGAACGCGTCGCCAGCGACGACCACTACGGCGTCACGGACGGTGCCGCGGGCGCGGCGCTGGCCCTCGTTGCGCTCCACGACCGGACGGGCGACGGCGACGCCCTTGACCGTGCTGTGGCCTGCGGTGAACATCTGCTGGCCGACCGGTCCGGAGGCCGCTGGCCGCTCGGCACGGACGACCGGCCCCTGACCGGGTTCGGCCACGGGGCCGGGGGCGTCGGGTACGCCCTCGCGCGACTCGCCGAGGCGACCGGCGAGGACCGCTTCCGGGAGGGCGCGCTGGACGCCGTCGCGTTCGAGGACGGCCACTACGACGCCGGGGCGGGCGAGTGGGCCGACCTCCGGGCGCACGCCGGAAAGACGGTCGACGGCTGGTGCAACGGCCGGACCGGCATCGGACTGGTGCGACTGGGAACGCTGACGGCGCTCCCGGCCGGTCCCGTCCGCCGGGACGTCGAGCGCGCGCTGTCGGAGGCACCGACCGACCGGATGCCGCCGTACGACCACGCCTGCTGTGGCACGGCGTCGTGGATAGAACTGTTCCTGCGCGCGGGGCGACAACTCGACGCCCCGCGCTACGAGCGCCGGGCCAGACGGTTGGCCGGGGCCGTCGTCTCCGGGGGCGACGAGTGGGCGCTGCGGTCGGGAACGCGGACCCGACCGGACCCGACGCTGTTCCGGGGCCTCGGCGGAATCGGATACGCGCTCCTGCGCGTCTCGAACCCGGACCTCCCGTCGACGCTCCTGTTCGAGTAGCGGGCGGATAACAGAGGGAAGAACGTTTTAGCCTCGGCCCCAATCCATGCCACAATGAGCGACTCCGACGGGCCGAAACAGGTAGACAGTCCAGACTACCACAGCGAGAATCACACCGCCGCGCAGACGTGCGGGTGGACGGCCAACGCTCTCAGGGGCGAGGGACGCTGTTACAAGTACGCGTTCTACGGAATCGAGTCCCACCGCTGTATCCAGATGACGCCCGTCGTCAAGTGCAACGAGCGGTGCGTCTTCTGCTGGAGAGATCACGCCGGTCACGCGTACGAACTCGGGGACGTCGAATGGGACGACCCGGAGGCGGTCGTGGACGCCAGCATCGAACTCCAGAAGAAGCTCCTCTCGGGGTTCGGCGGCAACGACGAGGTTCCCCGCGAGCGGTTCGAGGAGAGCATGGAACCGCGCCACGTCGCCATCAGCCTCGACGGCGAACCGACGCTCTACCCCTACCTGCCGGAACTCATCGACGCCTTCCACGACCGCGACATCACGACCTTCCTCGTGAGCAACGGCACCCGGCCCGACGTCCTCCGGAAGTGCGACCCGACGCAACTCTACGTCAGCGTGGACGCCCCCGAGCGCCACACCTTCGACGAGGTGGTGAAGGCGATGGAGGACGACGCGTGGGAGAAACTGGTCGAGACGATGGACGTGCTGGCCGCGAAAGACGAGACCCGGACCGTCCTCCGGACCACGCTGGTCGGCGGGGAGAACGTCCACCACCCCGAGTGGTACGCCGGGTTCTACCAGCGCGCCGACCCCGACTTCGTGGAACTCAAGTCCTACATGCACGTCGGCGAGTCCCGTGACCGAGTCGCCCGCGAGTCGATGCTCGACCACGAGGACGTCGTGGCGTTCGCCGAGGAGATTCAGGAACACATGCCGGACCACGAGTATCTGAACGACGTGCCGGTTTCGCGGGTCGCGCTCCTGTCGAAGACCGACGACACGTGGGTTCCGAAGTTGAAGAAGGGCAGCGAGTTCTGGGCGCGGGACGCCGTGACCGGAGACTGACGCTCAGACCCGCTCTAACTCCTCCTCGGTCTCCTCGCTCTCGACGTTCCCCGTGTTCTTCGTCTCGGTCGGTTCGAACAGCAGGACCTCGGTCTCGCCCTCGTCGACGACCGGCCGGTGTTCGACGCCCGCCGGGACGACCAGCATCTCGCCCTCGTCCAAGGTCACGTCCTCGCGGTCCTCGAACTCGATGCGGAGTCGCCCGTCCCGGACGAGGAACAACTCGTCGGCGTCGTCGTGGCGGTGCCAGACGAACTCGCCCTCCAGTTTGGCGAGTTTGACGGCCTGCCCGTTGAGTTCCGCGGCGAGGCGGGGCGACCACTGCTCGTCGAAGGAGTCGAACGCGGAGTCGAGGTTCACCTTCCGTTCGTCCATACGTGTTCGTGGCCCTCGCCGGAGAAAGGTGTAATCGTTGCGGAGACGGAGCGCGCCCGTGGCGGTGCTACGGACGCGGAACCGCTTGGGCGGCCCGCACGTCGTCGGGTTTCTCGACGCGGGCGTACACCGGTCGCCACACCCCCGGGTCGAACATGCCGACTTCGTCGAAGAGGTCTCGGGCGCGGTCGGTGAATCGGTAGAACGTCCGGACGTTCGAGTCGGCGTCCTCCGGCTGCTCGCCGGGTTCGTAGGTCAGTTTTTCGAGTACTCCGACGTCCACGAGGTCGTCCAAGCGCCGGCCGACGGTCCGCCGGGAGACGTCGGGGTTGGTCCAGTTCAGTTCCTTCTCGCTCGGTGCGCCTTCGGGATGTCCCGCGACGTCGATGAGCAACTGGTGGGCCACGTCCTCCGTGGCGACGTGGAGGAGCTGACGGCGCGTCTCCGTCGCGTCGCGGGCGTCGGCGTCCACTGCGTCGGCCCCGCCCGCGGTGGTGGTCGAGTCGGCCATCTGTCTTCTTGGTTCGGTGTACGCGCTTCGGGTACAAATAACCTTATGCAGTTTCTGCACATGGACAGATTCTCGGTGAAATCGGGAGGAGGAACCCGAATATTTACCCCGGCGTGCGACTGAAACCGAGTATGGCCGACGAGGAGTCGAGCGACCGACAGAGCGCCGCCACGGCGGAACAACTCGGTGCGTTGCTCGACGAGTACGAGTCGTTTACCGGACAGTCAATCGACCGCGACGAGTACGCCGCGCTCAAACGCGCAGTCGAGACCGACGTGGTCCCCGTCACGGAGGCCGACCGGTCTTTCTTCGTCCTCGGAAGCTACGACGACGAGGACCGACTCCGACTCGTCGCCGACCGCCTCGAATCGGTCGGCAAACCGTTCTTGCTGAAGGACTTGGAGGCGTTCGACTCGGTGTTGCGCTGGACGACGCAGTTCAAGGTCATGGCGAACCGCGCGACCCACATCGTCGCGCTCTACGAACACTCCGAGGGCGGCCACGAGTGGGAGGCCGGATGGCTCGACCACCGGCCGTACCGCGAAAAGTTCACCGTTCTCAAGCGCGACTACCCCGACCTCGACCCCCGAGAGGAACCGTTCGACGGAATGTTCGCCCACTTCGTGGAGACCGTCGCGGCGCTCGACCGGGTTCACCGGTTCGAGGCCCCGACCGACGCGTCGCCCGCCGAAGTCGAACGGGGCGTGGAGACCTGCGTCAGCGCCTACAAGGCCGAGTTGCTCGACGAGAGGTGAGCCACCGAATCGGGAACTCGACCGGGAGAGACTGCGTTCCATTTCTGATAACCGTACCGCATCCGTTATCCTTAAACCGAGCGCGGCCGGAGTGTCGGGTATGTCAGCGACACGGCCGCGCGCAGTCGGGTACGACGAACTCGCGGCACTCAAACTCCTCGCGCTCGACGGCGGGTTAGAGGGCGAGGTGAAGGTCTCCTGTTCCGGCCTCGCGGAGCGACTCGACGCCTCCAACCAGACCGCCTCGCGGCGACTCCAGCGACTCGACGACGCCGGACTCGTCGAGCGCGAGATGGTCAGCGACGGCCAGTGGGTCTCCATCACCGAGGACGGCGAGTGGTCCCTAAAACGCGAGTACGAGGACTACCGTCGCATCTTCGAGACGCCCGCGGGCGTCGATTTGACCGGCACCGTCACCAGCGGGATGGGCGAGGGCCGCCACTACATCTCGCTGCCGGGCTACATGAAGCAGTTCGAGGACCGACTGGGCTACGAACCGTTCCTCGGCACGCTGAACGTCGAGTTGACCGACGAGAGCCTGCGCGCTCGGTCGGCGATGGAGGCGCTCGACCCCGTGCCGATAGACGGGTGGGAGGACGACGACCGGACCTACGGTCCCGCGGTCTGCTACCCCGCGGTGGTCGAGACGCAGGACGGCGAGGTGTACGAGGAGTGTCACACCATCGCGCCCGAGCGCACCCACCACGACGAGGACCAGTTGGAGGTCATCGCGCCCATCAAACTCCGAGAGGAACTCGGACTGGAGGACGGCGACCACGTGACCGTCCACGTCGAGGAGCGAGCATGAGTCAGGCCGCCGCAGGCGTCGAGGCCGCCGTCGAGGCGTTCCGCGAGGGGTCGCCGGTCCTCGTCCACGACGCCGCCGACCGCGAGGGCGAGACCGACCTGATTTACCCGGCGGGCGCGGTCACGCCCGAAGACGTCTCCCGGATGCGAAACGACGCCGGGGGACTGATCTGCGTGGCGCTCTCCGACGAGGTGGCCGACGCCTTCGACCTGCCGTTCTTGGAGGAGACGCTCGACCACCCCGCGAGCGCGGCCCACGACCTCGGCTACGACGAGCGCTCGTCGTTCTCGCTCCCGGTGAACCACCGCGACACCTACACCGGCATCACCGACGAGGACCGCGCGACGACGATTACGGAGTTGGCCGCGGCCGCCGAAAATCCGGCCGAGACCGACTTCGCCGAAGAGTTCCGCGCGCCGGGTCACGTCCACGTCCTCCGGGCCGCCCCGGACCTGCTCGCGGACCGCGAGGGCCACACCGAACTGGGCATCGCGCTGGCCGCGGCCGCCGACCGGGAACCCGCGGTGGTCGTCTGCGAGATGCTCGACGACGAGACCGGCGAAGCCCTCTCCCCCGAGGACGCGCAGGCCTACGCCGAGCGCCACGGCTTCCCGTACGTCGAGGGGTCGGCCGTCATCGACCGACTCGGGTAGTCCGTCACTCCCGGACTCCGAGGCGGTTCCGGGACCCGTTTTGTCGAGGTCGAACTCGTCGGCGTACGGGGTCGCCGTTTTCGCGGCAAACCGCGCCGAGAGTCACCGGGCGACCCGTGTAATCGTCCGTGACGAACCGTGAACACTCTTAAAGGAGGCTTCCGTTCGTTCGCACGTATGAGCTTCGACGAGATGGACGTGGACACGATCTGGATGGACGGCGAGTTCGTCGACTGGGACGAGGCGCAGATCCACGTCCTCACGCACGGCCTGCACTACGGGAGCGGCGTGTTCGAGGGCGTCCGGTGTTACGACACCGAGAACGGGCCAGCGATATTCCGCTGGGAGGAGCACCTGGAGCGACTGTACAACTCCTGCAAGCCCTACGACCTCGAAATCGACCACGACCCGGAGGAACTGACCGAAGCCACGAAGCGACTCATCCGCGAGCAGGACCTCGCGTCCTGTTACATCCGACCCATCGCGTTCTACGGCTACGAGAGCCTCGGCGTGAGTCCCGGCGACTGTCCGACCCGGACCGCCATCGCGGCGTGGCCGTGGGGCGCGTATCTGGGCGACGAGGCGCTGGAGAACGGCGTCGAGGTCATGGTGTCGTCGTGGCGCAAGCACGCCTCCAGCCAGATTCCGACCAACGCCAAGACCACCGGCCTCTACGTCAACAGCATGCTCGCGGGCGAGGAGGCCCGCCGAAACGGCTTCGCGGAGGCCATCGTCCTGAACAAGGAGGGCAACGTCGCCGAGGGTCCCGGCGAGAACCTGTTCATGGTCAAGGACGGCGAACTCTTCACGCCCGGCCTCGCCGAGAGCATCCTCGACGGCATCACCCGCGACTCGGTCATCACGCTGGCCGAGGAACTGGGCTACGAGGTCCACGACCAAGCGACCATCTCGCGGGGCGAACTCAACACCGCGGACGAACTGTTCTTCACCGGGTCGGCCGCGGAGGTCACGCCCATCCGGCAGGTCGACAACGTGGAAATCGGCGACGGCGGTCGGGGTCCCGTCACAGAGGAGATTCAGTCGCGGTTCTTCGACGTGGTCAACCGCCGAACCGACGACCACGAAGAGTGGTTCGACTACGTCGAACAGTAGCGGCCTGAGGAGTTTTCCGTGGAATCGCTACTGGGACGGCGGTGACTGTTTCTCTTTCTCGTCTTCCACGTCGATGGGGATACCCGACTCGCTGGTCTCGCCGAACCCGGCGCTCAGGATGCGAGTCAGCGCGTCCTCGACGCTCTCGTCGGTCTCCTCGAACTCGCTCGGCTTCATCTCGACGACGAATCCGGTGGTGATGTTCGGTGCGGTCGGGAGAAAGAGGAGTTCGCGGCCGTCCTCGGTCGTCTTGCCCGTCTTGAACGCGGTCATTCGCATCCCCTGCCACGCTTCGACCTTGACGGGGGCCTGCAGGTCGGTCGTGTCCGAGAGCGCCGTCTCGGCCGCCATCTTCGAGGCGTTGTAGACGACGCGGAGGCCCGGAACCTGATTCATCACGCCGTCGATGGCGTTCTCCACGAGCGACCCGACCGCGGTCCGCATCATGTACCCGACGCTGAGGACCAGCATCGAGAAGACGACGAGGACGGTCAGGACGCGGAGGGGTTGACTGATGTCCTGAAGGACCGGAATCCCCGCGATAGCGAGGTACAGGTACGCGATGATGTAAGCCGAGACGAGGATGGGCAGGATGACGATGAGGCCGCTTGCGATGTCGCGCTTCCACGAGGACATTTGTCGGAGGTATCCGAGCGCAGGTCCATAAACTAGGTGTTCTCGTCCGGTCGAACGAACCGCAAAAGTCGCGTCGCGGGCCCCGCGACGTGGTTGGATGCCGATTCGCGTCGACGAGTCGTCTACGCGCAGACGACTTGCTGGGAGCCGTAGTGGTAACCGCAACCGAAGAACGTGATGCTGATCATGGGTTCACCTCCAGTAGAGTGTTAACAACCACCACGGAGATATATTTTTCTGCTAGTTTTACTAAAATTCATTGTTTTCCCCGCTATCTATATCAGTGCTGTCGGCGCTGACGGGTCCGAACGAGAACCGAGACGCGTCCGGCTTACCGGCCGAGGACCGCACGGACCGCGAACAGGAGATTCTCCTTGCGCTCCATCGCGCGCCGGTAGAAGTACGAGAGCCACTTGTCGCCGTAGGGGACGTACTGCCAGACCTCGTACTCCGCTGCGAGGTCGTACTGGGCGTCCTCGCGCACGCCCATCAGCATCTGAATCTCGAAGTCGGTGCCGTACTCCTCGTGGAACTCCTCGGCGCGGTCTATCATCCGGGGGTCGTGGCTCCCGACCGCGATACCGCCGTCGAAGTGCTCGAACATGTATTCGAGTTGGCGCTCGTACGCGGCGTTGACCGCCGACTTCTCCTTGAGCGCGACTTCGGCGGGCGGGTCGTAGGCGCCCTTCACGAGTCGGACCTTGCCGGGGAGGTCCGCGAGGCGTTCGAGGTCGTCGTCGGTCCGCTTGAGGTTCGCCTGCACGCAGACGCCGACGCCGCCCTCGTGTTTCCGAGAGAGTTTCTCGAAGATGTCGAGGGTCGCGTCGGTCGTGTCGTGGTCCTCCATGTCTATCCAGACGAACACGTCGCGGTCGGCGGCGTAGTCGACGATGCGCTCGACGTTCTCGTGGAACACCTCGGTCCCAACGTCGAGACCGACCTGCGAGGGCTTGACCGAGACGCAGGCGTCGGCCTCGCTGGTCTCGATGTCGTCCACCAGTCGGAGGTACGCCTCCGCGTCCTCGTCGGCGGGAGCGCGCTCGTGGTAGTGTTCGCCGAGCAGGTTGAGGATGGACTTCACGTTCCGGTCGTTCAGGTCGCGGGTGTGTTCGAGCGCCTCAGCCGGCGACTCCCCGGCGACGAACTTGCTCGCGATGGGCGGTATCATGGGCGGGTGTTTGCACCCTCCCGTCTTATAAAGTGGGCATCCGCGTCACCGTCGGTAAAAAAGAGTCAGTCCGCTCCGAGATAGCGAGACGGCAGTCAGTTGCCGCCGCTCTGCGTCGTAGTGTCTTGACCGCCACCGCCGTCGCCCTGCGTCGTGGTGCCTTGACCGCCGCCGCTGACGGGGGAGAACTGGATGGTGATGAGTCCGAGTTCGTTCGCACCTTCGTCGAGGTACTGGTTCTCGTCCGCGCCCACGAACGCCTCGTCTTGGACGCCCGTGTCGATGCCGTAATCCCCGAAGTCCTCGGGTCCGAACGTGCCGAACACGGGACTGGTCCGGTACGTCTGGCCCTGCTGGACGTTCACGGAGTTCGGAATGAACAGGAAGCCCCAGTCTTGCCCGGCGAACTGCCACTCGATGACGTGGGCGTTGATGTTCTGGAAGACCCCCGGATTCTGGAACAGCAGACTCCGGTTCTCCTCGTTGAGGAAGTCCTCCTCGTTCTGGTTGTAGACCGGTGCCCACGGGAGCGGTTTCGACCGGACCGTGAACTGCGACTGCGGGAAGAAGTTAGTCTGGAACATCAGCCCCCGCTTCCAGTCTCCGCCGCCGTCCTGTTGAGCGGCGACGGTTCCTGCGCCGGACGCCCCCAGCGCGAGTCCGCCCGACGCGAGCGCACTGGACTTCATGAACGTTCTGCGCGACGATTCGCCCGTAAGCTTCTCGATGAGAGTGTCGTCTTCCGTCATTGTTTGTCTCTGATAGTGTTAGCTGGCGTACTGTACGGCATCAGAAGTCTTCCGGCGTTCCGACCTGCTGGAACGTCACGTTGATCAGGTTCGACCGCGGCGTCTCGCCGCCGCCGTCGCCGCCCCCGTTCTGGTTGATGTCCGACCAGTCGCCGCCGAGGCGGTAGAGGACGCCCTGTTCGACCTCGGCGTCTTGGTACGGGAAGAAGTACGCGAAGGTGTTCTTCGCGTTCGTGTACTGGATGATGCGCGTGTTGAAGCTACTCAGCAGGCCGCCCTCGCCGACGCCCGCCGGGTTCGGAACGTTCTCCAGTTCGCCGGAGACGACGTGGAACTCCCCCTCCCGGAAGAACTGGTTCTGGAACATGTACGCCTCCATCTGTTCGCCTTCCTCTTGCAACGCCGCCTCGTCCGCCGTGATATCGCTGTTTTCGTTCCCCATCATTGTCTTAGAGAGTAGTACTGTCCCCGCTCGGGACATTCCTACCAACCCCGCCCACGCGGTTAATGCCGTTGGCCAATTGCTGATATAAGCCCGTTTTAGCCCATCTAAACCCCGTTTTACTCGATAGTTCATTCGAACAAGGGAGCGTTACTCGTACCGGTAGACGGCGGTCTGGGCGACGAATCCCAACACTAGAAGCGAGACGTTCCGAACCGGGGCCCCCAACGGAATGACCTCGACGGTGAGTTTCCGCTCGAACACCGGCCAGAACGGACTGACCGGTTGCGTGCCGGGGAGCAGGACGAGGATGTCGGCGACGACGTGGCCGGACACCCCGATGAACACGCCGGCGGTGGCCCACACGAAGACGCGCTCGGGCGACAGGTTCGGCCACCGTGAGGCCGCCGAGACGGCGAGGTACGCCCGGTACACCGCGGCACCGAGTGCTCCGATGACGACGCCGGCGACGGCCGCGAACAGGAAGGTGTGCGTCACTCCGTGGTGGGTCACGTACGGGAGATGCCTGTCGAGGTCCGGTAGCACCGCGACCAAGATGACGAACATGGAGAACACCGTCCCTGACCGTCGGCCGAGAAACGATGCGACTGGCGCGGCCGCCAACAGCGCGACGCCGTAGTGACCGGTCGGATACATGATGCGGTGGGACTCCGGCCTACACCGCCGACGAAGGTAACGGTTGTCGCCGACGGTCAGGGCGGACTCAGAACGCCGAGTCGACGGAGACCCCACGCCATCAGTCCGAGTCCCGTCGCGACGCCGATTCCGAGAGCGACGACGGGGAGCACTCCTCCCGGAATCGGTCCGCGGAGCGGGTCGAAGACCAACTGCCAGAGGCAGTACGAGAAGAGCGTCGTGCCGAAGAGAACGGCTATCGGTTCGAGTTCGCGGGCCACGGGCGGACGTACGACGCTCGGGCACGTAAACCCACCACCGGCGCGAGGCGGAATCTCCGGTTCTTAAGGGTCCGGGTGTCCGCGTATCGAAACATGGGTGTCTTCGAGATAGTCGCAGTCGCGCTGTGGGCGATGTTGCCCGCGTACGTTCCGAACAACGCCGCGGTGCTGGCGGGCGGCGGCCGTCCCATCGACGGCGGGCGGACGTGGAACGGACGCCGAGTCCTCGGCGACGGCAAGACGTGGCGGGGAACCGCGACGGGAATCCTCGCCGGTGCGGCGCTCGGACTGGTTCTCAACGCGGCCGAACCGAGCGTCTCGGACCTGCTCGGGGTCTCGCTGCCGGCGTTCCCGGTCGGAGTTCTGTTCGCGCTCCCGGCGGGCGCGATGCTCGGCGACATCGCGGCGTCGTTCCTCAAGCGCCGGACCGGCCGCCAGCGCGGCGCGGCGTTCCCCGGCGTGGACCAACTCGACTTCGTGGTGTTCGCGCTGTTGTTCGCGTTTCTGGCCGCGCCGGACTGGTTCGGCGACGTGTTCACCCTGCCGGTGGTGGCCGTCGTCGTCGTGGTGACGCCGCTCCTGCATCTGGTGACGAACGGCATCGCCTACGGACTCGGTCTGAAGGACGAGCCATACTGAACGACCGTTTTATTGCGAGCGCAGTCGCCGACGGCACGGCGTACCGCTCCGCCACCGCAGTAGCACTGCTCTGCCAGCTTGGAACGCTCTGCAATTGTCTTACAAATATTCTTATTTCTAAAACATAGTTATATCTTTTCGAGAGGCGAGGTTAAAACCCTCAGACGCCGAGAGCGACGGACAGGCCGCCAGCGACGACCAGCACACTCGGCCCGTACACCGAGAGTCGGATACCGGCGCACCGTTAGCCCCGGCGTAACCGCGCCATCTGGTCGGCCTACCCGAAGCGGTCGAAACCCCCGAACGCGAGAACCGACCGGCGAGGAACGCGACCGAACTGACGGGGTCGGCCGCATCAGGCGCTCACTCCCGTTGAAGTCGGAGCGACGGCGTTCGGCGCGAACCGGTGCTTGCGAAATTACACCTGGTTTCGTTACGTTACCTACTTCGGAACGGAACCTATTTGTGCGCTTGTCGATAATACGGGTAGTAACTCACACCTATGTCGTCCATCCACTCCCAGACCGACGCGACCGAGACCAAGAACGCCGAGGCGTGTCCCGTCGTAGAGGCCATCGAGCAAATCGGCTCCCAGTGGCGACTCGTCGTCCTCCACGACCTCCACGGCGACGGCGAGAAGCGGTTCAACGAACTCCAGCGCTCGACCGACGCGAGTTCCCGGACGCTCTCGCGGGTCCTCGACGACTTGGAGGAGGTCGGTCTCGTGAACCGCCGGGTCGAGGACAAGCCCATCGCCACGTACTACAGTCTAACCGAGAAGAGCCGACAGCTCTGCCCCGTCTTCGCCGAACTGGAAGGCTGGGCCGACGAGTGGGTGGACGCGTGCGCGACCGAGAAGTAGGCTGTACACTGCCGGAACGGAGGCGTCTCGCGGAAAACGAAACTGCTTATCACTCCCGCCGCCCCGAGTCCTCAACATGGCGAACGAGGAACTCATCGCGGCGCTCCGAGAGGCTGACGCGGTCAAGTACGGCGAATTCGAACTCTCGCACGGCGGGACCAGCGACTACTACGTAGACAAGTATCTCTTCGAGACCGACCCCCGCTGTCTCGAACTGATAGCCGGAGCGTTCGCCGAGCGAGTCGGCGAGAAGAAGCTCGCGGGCGTGGCGCTCGGGGGCGTTCCGCTCGTGGCCGTCACGAGCGTCGAGACCGGGAATCCCTACGTCATCGCCCGGAAACAGCAGAAGGACTACGGCACGGCCAACCTCGTGGAGGGCCGACTCGACGAGGGCGAGGAGGTCGTCGTCCTCGAAGACATCGCCACGACCGGCCAGAGCGCGGCCGACGCCGTCGAGGCCCTGCGCGACGCCGGAGCGACGGTGAACCGCGTCCTCGTGGTCGTGGACCGCGAGGAGGGCGCGGCCGAGAATCTGGCCGACTACGACGTGGAACTCGAATCGCTCCTGACCGCGAGCGAGTTGCTCGACGCGGAGTAATCGCGGTTGCGCGGCGAAACGGTTGCGCGGCGAAACGGTCACGCGGCGAAGCGTGCTTTCGTGACAACGCGGAACCACAGTTACGCAGTTCTGCCAATATCCTCGCGCTCTCCTATCGGTCTATTCAAGTTCGTGGAATACGACCACGCAGAACATGAACCGCGCAGAGAAGGCGACCCTGCAGTTGCAGGCGGTCGCCGTCCTCCGGATGCTGAAGGAGACTCGAACGTACGACGAACTCGCCGAGGTGACGGGTCTCCCTGCGGGCGACCTGAACCGCTACGTCAACGGCCACGTCCTGCCGAGCGTGGACCGAGCGGAGGATATCGTCGGCGGCGTGGGCCGGGACGAACTCGCCGCCGAACTGGAGGCCCGAATTCGGGTGGACGACGAGGGGTACGTCGACAACTCGGAGGTCGTCTTCGACCAGTCGTTCCTCGACCTCGTGGCCCCCGTCGCGGCCGAGTCGCTCGGGTTCGACCGACCCGACGTGGTGCTGACCGCGGCTACCGACGGCATCACTCTCGGGTCCGCGATGGCCCGGAACTTCGACGCGCGAGTCGCCTACGCCAAGAAGTCCAAGGAGACCGCCGTCGAGGAGTTCATCGAGTCGCGCCAGCGCCTCCAGTCGGGCATCGAACTCACGTACTACCTGCCGGCCTCGGCCATCGACGCGGGCGAGACCGTGCTGGTCGTCGACGACCTCATCCGGTCGGGCGAGACCCAAGAACTGCTGTTGGACATCGTGGACCGCGCGGACGCCCGCGTCGGCGGCGTGTTCGCGCTCATCGCCGCCGGGGACGAGGGACTCGACCGCGCGAAGGGCCGGACCGACGCCCCCGTGGGCGCGCTGACGACGTTCGAAGACTAGCCGAACGGCGCGTCTCGTCGGCGGTTTGAAACCTACTGGGTGGATTCGACACGGTTAAATTCGCGATACAACTGGGCGATTGGTGGTAATGGGAGTCTTCGAGTCCGCCGCCGAGTACTTCGAGTTCGAGCGCTGGAACACCGACGTTCGCACGGAGGTGACGGCGGGACTGACCACGTTTCTGACGATGAGCTACATCGTCGTGGTCAACCCCGCCGTGCTGGCGGACAACCCGCAGAGCGCCGTGCAGGACGGCATCAGCATCGCGGGGCACTCCACCGGAGAGGTGCGTGCGATGCTCGCGGTCGTCACGATTATTGCGGCCGCGACCGGGACGCTCGTCATGGCCCTCTACGCGAACCGACCGTTCGCGCAGGCGCCGGGGATGGGGCTGAACGCCTTCTTCGCGTTCACCGTCGTCGGGGCGATGGGCGTCCCGTGGCGGACCGCGCTCGCCGCGGTGTTCGTCGAGGGGATACTGTTCGCCGCGCTGACCCTCGTCGGCGCGCGGACGTTTATCATGCGACTGTTCCCGAAACCGGTCAAGTTCTCGGTCGGGACCGGAATCGGACTGTTTCTGGCGCTCATCGGTCTGAAGGAGATGCGCGTCGTGGTCGCCGACCCCGCGACGCTCGTGACGCTCGGGGGCGTCGCCTCCGACCCGGTCGCGATGGTCTCGGTCGTCGGCCTGCTGGGGACGTTCGGCCTCTATGCCCGCGACGTGCCGGGGTCGGTCGTCTTGGGCATCGTCGGGACGACGCTGCTCGGATGGCTGGTCACCGCGGTCGGACTCGTCCCCGAGAGCGCGGGCCTCGTCGCGGGGAGCGTCTCGCCGACGTACGACATCTCGCCGCTGGCCGGGTCGTTCGTCGCCGGGTTCGAGACGGTGGACCTGCCCGCGTTCGCGCTGGTCGTGTTCATGCTGTTCTTCGTGGACTTCTTCAACACCGCGGGCGCGCTGACCGGCGTCTCGCAAATCGCGGGCTTCCTCGACGAGGACGGCAACCTCCCGGACGCCGAGAGACCGCTCATGGCCGACGCCGTCGCGACGACGGTCGGCGGCGCGCTGGGAACGTCGACCGTCACGACCTACATCGAGTCGGCGACCGGTATCGAGGAGGGCGGCCGGACCGGCATGACCGCGCTGGTCGTCGGCCTCCTCTTCGTGGCCGCCCTCGCGGTGGTGCCGCTAGCGGCCGCGATTCCGCTCTACGCCTCCCACATCGCGGTGGTCGTCATCGGCGTCGTCATGCTGCAGAACGTCGTGGACATCGACTGGGACGACATCACGCACGTCGTTCCCGCGGGACTGACCGTCCTGTTGATGCCGTTCACCTACTCCATCGCCTACGGCATCGCGGCCGGAATCGTCTCCTATCCGCTGATAAAGCTCGCGGCCGGCGAACGGCGCGACGTCTCGGCGGGCCAGTGGCTTCTCGCGGCCGCGTTCGTCCTGTACTTCTTCGTCCGGACGGGCGACGTGCTGTCGGCGGCGACGTAGGCACGTCCGTGCAGGGTTCCCGATTTTCTCACGGATTTATGCGGCGTATTGATGCACGATTACGCATATTTGGTTCGATTCGATGGGAATGCTTAAGTACGCTTTCGAGACTATGCCCACTCGTGCAACATGGGGATCGAAGAAACAACTGACTCCCGCTCCGACTCGGGTGCGACCGGCGCGCTCGCGGAGTACTTCGGCTTCGAAGAACACGGCACAGACCTTCGGACGGAGATTCTCGCGGGCGTGACCACGTTCCTGACGATGAGCTACATCGTCGTGGTCAACCCGTCCATCCTCGCGCAGGCCATCGACTTGCAGGGCTACAACGCGAGCCAGACCCAATCGATGCTCGCCGTCGTCACCATCATCGCGGCGGCGGTGGCGACGCTGACGATGGCGTTCTACGCGAACCGACCGTTCGCGCAGGCGCCGGGTCTCGGACTGAACGCCTTCTTCGCGTTCACCGTCGTCGGGGCGCTCGGAATCCCGTGGCAGACCGCCCTCGCGGCGGTCGTGGTCGAAGGAATCGTCTTCATCGCGCTCACCGCGGTCGGCGCGCGCGAGTACATCATCAAACTCTTCCCCGAACCCGTGAAGTTGGCTGTCGGAACGGGAATCGGACTCTTCCTCGCTATCATCGGACTCGAAGCGATGGGCATCATCACCGGCGAGGCCGGAACCATCGTCGCGCTGGCCCAGATCGGTCAGAGTCCGGTCGCGATCGTCTCCATCGTCGGTCTCTTCGTCACCTTCGCGCTCTACGCCCGCGGCATTCCGGGTTCCATCGTCGTGGGTATCCTCTTCACTACCGGACTGGGCTACGGGGCCGAGTGGCTCGGTCTCGTCTCCGGGGGAGCGCTGACTCCCGGTTCGACGCAGGCGACGTACAACATCGCGCCGGTCGCCGGAGCCTTCCTCAGCGGTCTCGGAAACGTGGAGGCGTTCTCGTTCGCGCTGGTCGTCTTCACCTTCTTCTTCGTGGACTTCTTCGACACCGCGGGCACCCTCACCGGCGTCTCGCAGATGGCGGGCTTCCTCGACGAGAACGGGAACCTCCCCGACATCGACCGGCCGCTGATGGCCGACGCCGTCGGCACCACGGTCGGCGGGATGCTCGGCACCTCGACGGTCACGACCTACATCGAGTCGGCGTCGGGCGTCGAAGAGGGCGGTCGGACCGGGATGACCGCGCTGACCGTCGCGGTCCTCTTCCTGCTCGCGCTGGCGTTCATCCCCATCGCCGCGGCGATTCCGATGTACGCCTCCCACATCGCGCTGGTCGTCATCGGCGTCGTGATGTTCCAGAACGTGGTCGACATCGACTGGAACGACATCACGAACGTCGTCCCGGCCGGCATGACCATCCTGATGATGCCGTTCGCGTTCTCCATCGCCTACGGCATCGCCGCGGGCATCGTCTCGTACCCCGTCGTCAAACTCGCCGCGGGCGAACTCGACGACACCCGGCCGGGCCACTGGGCGCTAGCGGCCGCGTTCGTCCTGTACTTCTTCGTCCGGACGAGCGGCGTCCTGCAGGGCAACGTCTGAACCGCCGACTCCGCTTTCCTCTCGTCGAACCGCTCCGAGCCGTCCTCTCGCCGCGGAAACACTTATCTCGTTAGCTGTCGATTTATCAGTTCGACGATGGACGAACCAGATATCACCGGACCGGGGGAGGACCCGATAGCGAGCATCTACTACGCCGACGAGGAGGCGACCAAGGTCGACGCCGCGTTTCTCATCGAGGACTGGGACTGGGTCGTCGGCTTCGACCAAGTCGCGACCGGCGAGTACGACTACGTCTCGATTCCCGTCGACCGCGTCATCGGCGTGATGTCCTCGGAGTACACCACCTTCACGCGCAACGGCCGCCGAGTGACGGGTTACGGCGTGGACGACGACGGCGTCGAGGCGTTCGCCGACCGACTGCCCGTCTGAGTACCCCACCGTTTAATTCCGTCGGCTTCGTTCACGGTGATATGAACCTGCCCTCTCGCCCGGACTCCGTCCGCGATGTCTCGCGGCAGTGGTTGGTCCGCGGTGTGATTGCGCTCCTCGTCCTCTCGCTGGCCGCGCCCGCAGTCATCTCGGGTGCGACCCACTTCGCCACGACCGAGAACCCGACGAACCTCCGCGCGTCGGTGGACGAACCCGCGAACGGCACGACGGTCATCTCGATTCAGGGCTTTCACTTCAAGGGGATGGCCAACGAGGACAAGCCCGCGCGTCTCGTCGCGGTCGGTCCCCGCGGAGACGTGAAGTGGGTCCACGACGGGTCCGGGTTCGACGCCCGCTGGTTCTACGACGTGGACCCGCTCGACAATCGGAACCTGCTCGTGACCGCGACGACGCCGAACGCCACGCTGGTCTACGAGTTGAACCCCGAGACCCAAGAGCGAGTCTGGACCGAGCGCCTGCCCATCCACGATACACACGACGTGGACCTCATCAACGGCGACCAACTGCTGGTCGCCAACATGCGCGCGCCCGACAGGAACGACCGCATCTTCGTCCACAACATGACGACCGACGAGACCGTCTGGGAGTGGAAGTTCGAGGAACACGGCTACGAGGCCTCCGGTGGCGGCGGCAAGAACGACTGGACCCACGTCAACGACGTGGACAAAATCGGCGCGGGCGAGTATCTGGTCTCGCCGCGGAACTTCGACCAAGTAATCGTCGTGAATCGCTCGACCGACAGCGTGACGATGCGACTCGGGAGCGACGACGACCACGACACCCTCTACGAACAGCACAACCCGCAGTATCTCGAAAGCGAGAACGGCACGCCGACGATGCTGGTCGCCGACAGCGAGAACGACCGCATCGTGGAGTACGCCAAGACCGACGCCGACGCGCCGGTCGGAAGCGGGTGGACGAAGACGTGGAGCGTCGGCACGCGCGGTCTCAACTGGCCCCGCGACGCCGACCGCCTTCCCAACGGGAACACGCTGGTCGTGGACACGATGCACCACCGCGTCTTCGAGACGACGCCGACCGGCAAGGTCGTCTGGGAGTTCCACGCGCCGTGGGCGCCCTACGACGCCGAGCGCATCACCTACGGCGACGAGGCGGGCGGTCCGACGATGCGCGATCTCGGGAAGTCGGGGAGCTACGACCTCAGCGGAAGCGGTCTGAAGGTCTCGGGACAGGGCACGAAGACCGTCTCGTTCTGGCTGGTCGAGACGTTCGAGGGGACGCCCTTCGCCGCGCAGGCCGAGGAGTTCGCCCGGACGTGGGCCCACGTCACGCCCTGGATTCGCCCGGTCTGGATGACGAGTTGGGAGTTCCTCGGGGTTATTCTGGCCGGGGGCGTCGCGCTGGCGTGGGGACTGGGCGAAGCGGTCTACCAGCGGCGCCGGATTCGGCGCGGGGTTTCGGGGCTGGTCGGTCGGGTCCGGCGAGCGACCGAGTGACGCGTCGGGCTACTTCGCGAGTCGGTCTCGCCGCCAGGAATCGGCTATTCTGTTCGCGTCACGCGCTACCGCGACCACCACGCTCTTCCCGATAAAGTCCCTATTGACGAACATGGCGAATCTCGAACTGTACGAACTCGAAGGCTGCCCGTACTGCGCGAAAGTCGTAGACAAACTCGACGAACTCGGACTCGACTACGAGTCCCACATGGTCGCCAGTTCCAAGTCCGAACGCGACGAGGTCGAAGAGGTCAGCGGCCAGCGCGGCGTGCCGGTGCTGGTCGACGAGGAGAACGGCGTCGAAGGGATGCCCGAGAGCGACGACATCGTGGAGTACCTCGACGAAGAGTACGGCAGCGGCGCGGCCTAACGGCTCGTTCGGTTCGTTTTTTCGCGCAGAGTAACGGTCGAGGAGTCGGTCCGAAAGCCGTCAGGCCGGTTTCTCGCCGCGCTCTCGAATCAGGTCGCGCAGTTCGTCGGGGTCGTCGATGTCCTCCAGTTCCTCGCGCTCGACCAGACCGGTACCGTCGACGCTCTCGCGCTTGGCCTCGTCCACGAAGTAGACCGAGCGCGTCCGGGCGACTTCGCCGATGGACGACATGATGCGGGCGCGCTTCTCGGCGGCCTTGGTGAACGCAGAGTGGCCCGTCAGGACGTTCTCCTCGCTGGAGTTGTCCTCGCTGACGGTCTTGAACGGCGCGCGAATCGTCGGATGGACCTCGAAGCCAGCGCGGGTGAGGACGGTGACGATGCGCTCGTCGTCGTCCTCGGGTTCGGGGTCCTCGGGCGTGGGTTCGCCCTCGCGGACCTCGTCGGCCCCGTCGAGCACGTCAACGGGACTGGTGAGGTCGCCCTCGAACATGTCTTCGAGTTCGAGCGCCACCTCCACGCTGGCGTTCATGCCGTCCTCGTACTTCGAGACGGTGCGCCGGGAGACGCCGAGTTCCTTGGCGAGGCGGCCCAGACTCCACCCGCGCTCCTCGCGTTCGTCGCGCAGCACATCACCGTCGATGTTGACGTAGAGACCGCCGGGCGCGGCGTAGATGAGCGGCGACATTCCCTCTACGAACAGTTCCATCGCGGTGTCGGGACTCAGCACCGGGACGCCGTGCCGGAAGTAGACGACGCCGGGTTCCAGTTCCTCGTCGCGGGTCCGGAGTCCGACGACGACCGGCGTGGCGTTGAGGTAGTCGCCGAGTCGTCGCATCTCCAGACCGGTCGCTCCGTCGAACGCGTCCACGTTCGCGAGAATCTTTAGCAGGAGCAAGTCGCGCCCGCGCCGCGCGGCCACGTCGAAGCTCTTGGGTCGAATTGCGCACCGGTCACTTACGAGAAATCCCGCATCCTCCAGCATTGCGGTCACGTTCCCGACCAGTGCAGACCGGGACATATCCCCATGTAAGTGATTCCCCTATATATGCGTTGTGCTGGCTCTATCTCGGAGTCTGCTTGCGATTGGCCGGGTGGCGAGCGATAGCTTGATAACGATAGACGGGGGCGCTCCGAAACTCGTTAATCCGACACGGGCCAACTGAAGACCGTGACAGTCATCGGCGTCGACGACACTGACTCCCGCGAACTGGGGATGTGTACGACCTACCTCGCGGCCGAAATCGCCGAGCGCGTCGGGGAGTTCGCCGCGGTGGAGCGAACGCTACTGGTGCGACTCAACCCCGCGGTCGAACACAAGACCCGCGGGAACGCCGCGCTCGCGGTCCACACCGACGCCGACCCCGAGGAGGCCTTCGAAATCGCTCGCGAGGAAGTCGCCCGAATTGCCGAGACGGGCGACCCGCGGACCAACCCCGGACTCGTCGTCGCGCCGGGCGACCCCGAGGACGTACCGGACGCAGTCGCGTCGTTCGCCCGCGACGCGGTCCGGGACCGTCTCACCGTCGAAGACGCCGAGGAGGCCATCGAGGCCGCGGACTACCGGAGCGCGGGGTGGAAGGTGGGCCGCGGGAGAATCGGGGCGCTCGCGGCGGTCGGCGCGTGGGCGGCGTTCGAGGGCGGAGACTGGACCTACGAGTGCATCTCCTACCGCGACCCCGAGCGCGTCGGGACGCCCCGCGAGGTGGACGCCGAGTCGGTCTTCGACGCCGCGAACGCGGCCTACCCCGCGGCGTGGGACACCGTGGACCGCGAGACCGGCGAACTCGTCTGCGTCCCGCACACGCCCGGTCCCATTCTCCACGGCATCCGGGGCGACGACCCCGAGGTCGTCCGGGAAGTCGCCGAAGCCATCGAGAGCGAACCCGTCTCGCGCCGCGCGCTGTTCGTGACGAATCAGGGCACCGACGCCCACCTCCGAGACGCCGACGGCCTCGCGACGGTCGAGGACGGCCGCGCCTACCGAGTCGAAGGAAGGGTCGCCCGAGCGCCCGAGACCCGGCGCGGCGGCCACGTCTTCCTCTCACTCGAAGGCGACGAGGCGGACGACGACGCCCGCGAGACCCTGCAGTGCGCTGCCTTCGAACCCACCAAACGCTTCCGCGACCGGGTGCGCGCCCTCCGGCCCGGCGACCGCATCGCGGCCTGCGGGGAGGTCTCGGACGGGACCCTGAAACTGGAGAAGTTCGCCGTCCGCGACCTCAACGCCACCGAACTCGTCACGCCGGACTGCCCGGACTGCGGCCTGTCGATGGAGAGCGCCGGGGCCGGACAGGGCTACCGGTGTCGTGACTGCAAGACCACGGCCGACGGGAAAGTCGAGCGCGAGGTGGACCGCGACCTCGAACTCGGGTGGTACGAGGTGCCCCCGGAAGCGCGGCGGCACATCGCCAAGCCGCTAGTTCGGGGCGGGTTCGACGCGCCGATTCATCCCGAGAAGTGACGCAGGAAACGTGGTGTCCCGGACGACCGCGGTGCGGTTTTCCATCGACGTTTTGCAAGTGAGCGCATTCGGGGCGCTCGCGCAGCAAAAGGTCGGGGTTCGACGCGCCGATTCACCCGGGAAGTAGCTACCCGAGTCGGTCCCACGCGTTCCGGAACCGCTCGCCGTGCGGCGGGTGGAACCGCTCGCCGCCGTCGCCGAACGACTCCGGCGTGAACCAGCCAACGGCCGTCGCTTCGGGACCGGCGTCCGGCGTTCCGGTAGTGTCCTCGTCCCGGACCGCGAACCCGACCGAGACTACGTGTTTGTCCTCGAACGGCGTGGCAGTGAAGGTATCGAGCAGTAGCAGGTCGTCGGGGTCCGCCCGCACGCCGGCCTCCTCGCGGAGTTCGCGGACCGCGGCCTCTAGCGGGGTCTCCTCCGCTTCGAGGTGACCGCCGGGAACCGCCCACTCGCCGACGCCCGGTTCGACCGCGCGCTCGGTCAGGAGGACGCCGTTCGGCCCCACGACCGCGACTCCGGCGGTCGGAACCGGATTTCGCCAGACAACGCGCTCGCAGTCCGGGCAGAACCGGCGCTCGCGCCCCTCAACGTCGCGTCGAGTCAGTTCCGCGCCGCACTGCGGACAGAAGTTCGTGGGGTAGGTCGTCATATTTCGCACTCCCCCGTCACGACTTCAGTCCGCTCCCCGTCAGCGGAACGACTACCTCGTCCCCGTCGTCCAGCATCCCGCGCTCGCGGAACGCCGAGAGCGCGGCCGGAGCGACGGCGGAGGTCGGTTCGACGTAGAACCCGCCGCGGTGGAGGCGGTCGAGGGCGTCCGCCACCGGGTCGGAATCGAGCGCGATGGCGTCGCCGTCGGTCTCCTCGACGGCGTCGAGAATCTGGTCCTTCCGGGCGGGGTCGAGAATCTGGATGCCGTCGGCGACCGAGTTGTCGCCCGCGGCGGCCTCGTCTCCGTGTAGCGCCTCGGCGACGGGCGCGTACCCGGCGGCCTGCGCGCCGAGCAGACGGGGCATCCGGTCGGTCCACCCCGCCTCCTTCAGCGCGCGGAAGCCGCGATAGGTACCGAGGAAGAGCGTGCCGTGACCGAGCGGCGTGACCACGGCGTCGGGGACCTGCCAGTCGCGCTGGGCCGCGACTTCGAAGGCGAACGTCGCGGTGCCCGCGAAGAAGGTCGGATTCCACGCGTGGCTGGCGTACCAGCCGTCTCCACGCTGTCGCGGGTCGCTTCGCTTCCCGCGGCCCTCCGTGGCGGTTCGCGCCACGCGCTCGATACAGGCGTCGGTCACGTCCTGCCGGGTGCCTTCGACGCGGACCGGGTTCGCGCCGACGCGCTCTATCGCCGCGAGTTTCGAGGCTTTGGCGTCGGCCGGGACGTAGATGTCGGCGTCGATGCCGGCGCGCGCGGCGTACTGGGCGACGGCCGCGCCCGCGTTGCCCGACGAGTCCTCGACGACCTTCTCGACGCCCAACTCGGCCGCTCGCGAGAGCGTCGCGGTCGCGCCGCGGTCCTTGAAACTCCCCGAGGGGAAGACGTACTCCAGTTTGAACTCGACGTTCTCGCCCCAGTCCGGCGCGCGCTGCAAGGGCGTGAACCCCTCGCCGAGCGTGACTCGGGGCGAGACCGGCAGAAACTCCTCGAAGGTCCAGAGTCCGTCGCGGGTGTCCAATTCGGCGAAGTCGGGCGCGGGAGCCTCGGGGAGCGGTCGGTCGGCGAATTCGAGCGGGTGGCCACACTCGCAGCGCCACGGTTCGTCGGGGCCGGCGTCGTACGTCCGGCCGCAGTCGGGGCAGGTGAGGTCGGCCGGAGCGGAGCGCGCCGTCGACATCTCAGAACTCGCCCACGTCGGTGCCGACCGAACAGACGTACTCGCCGGTCGCCACCTGCGGCAGTCGGCGCGAGCGCCAGAAGACGCCGGCGTCGTCGGCGGTGACTTCGGCTTTCAACTGGCCGAACGGGTCGGTAATCTCGAAGAGAACGTCGCCGACCTCGACCGCCTCGCCCAACTCCTTCCGGAACCGGACGAGACCGCCCGAGGGCGACCCGTAGCGGTCGAAGCCGGTCGCCCGAGTCTGGGGTTCGAGGTTCACGTCGCCGTCGAGGAAGCCGTAGTAGCGCAGGACGTTGAACACGCCCTCGACGCCGTACCGGATGCTCTCCTCGTCCCACCCGACGCAGCCACCGAGTTCCGGGTCGATGGTCGGGATGCCCTCGTCCGGCCCGGCGCGGGCGAGTTGACCGTCCGGTCCCTTCTGGTCGAGGACGTGCCCGCACCCGAACACCTTGGCGAGTTCGAGACACTCCTCGTGGAGTCGGTGCCGCTGGCCGCACCGGACCCGGACCTCGTTGAGCATGCGACTCGTCGACCCTTGGTGGAGGTCGAGAATCAGGTCGGCCCGCGAGGCGGCCTCGAAGGTGGCGGCCGCGATGCGCTCGCTGGAGGTCCCCGACTCGTCGCCGGGGTAGGTGCGATTCATCTTGGTGTCGTCGATGGGGTTGCGGTGTTCGGCCACCTGAAAGGCGTGGTAGTTGACGATGCCGACGACGAGGACGGTGCCCGAGAGGTCCGCGGGCGGAATCTGGGGGATGGCCCGCTGGAGGACGCCGAGACCGTTCAGTTCGTCGCCGTCGCTGACCGCCTGCACGTACAGCGTCGGGCCGTCTTCCGCGCCGTTGATGACCGCGACGGGGAGACCGAACTCGCCGCCGTCGCGCGTTTCGCCCACCTGCAACCGCCCGGTGTCCATCTCTCCGGGGGCCGCACTCGCCGTTCCGAGCGTCTTCATTACCCATAACCGACGCCTACACGCCCTTTAGCGGTTCGGTCTCGGCGAACTCGTCGGGCAGTTCGGTCGGCCGGCGTTCTCGGGGGCGTGAGCGCTGGACCTCCCGTGCGGTACGGTGACGAACGTAGCTTCGGTCCCCGAACGTTTTGACGACCGACTCCCATCACGCCCACATGGCGACCGACCGGGAGCGAGCGGACCCCTTCGCGGCGTTCCGGCAGTTCCTCGCGCTGGAGCGGGACGTGCTGGTCCTCTCGCTGGCGATGTTCGCGTTCAGTCTCGGCTTCCAGATGACGGGGCGCTACATGGGCCGCTATCTGGAGGTCCTCGGCGCGGGGAGCCTCGTCATCGGTCTCTACGGGAGTCTGGGTAACCTCATCGGTGCGGTCTATCCCTATCCCGGCGGAGCCATCTCGGACCGAATCGGCTCCCGGACCGCGCTGACCGCGTTCGGTCTCGCCTCGACGCTGGGCTTTCTGCTGTGGTTTCTCGCGCCCGAGTTCTCGCTCCTGCCGATTCCGGGGTGGGCGTGGATTTTCGTCGGCCTCCTGCTGGCGCAGGCGTGGAAGTCGTTCGGACTGGGCGCGACGTTCGCCATCGTCAAGCAGAGCGTCCCGCCGGAGGAACTGGCGACCGGGTTCGCCAGCACCGAGACGTTCCGTCGGACCGCGTTCCTGCTCGGTCCGCTCCTCGCGGCGGGCCTGCTCTCGGTCTACGAGTTCGAGGTGGGCTTCCGATACGTACTGGCGGTCGCGGCCGGGTTCGGCCTGCTGGCGACGGTGGTCCAACACGTGCTGTACGACGCCAGCGAGGACACCTTCGGTAAGTCCTTCGAGGGCGTCGAGCAGGTGGTCTCGGACCTCCGGGAGATGCCCGACACGCTCCGACCGCTACTGGTCGGCGACACGCTCGTCCGGTTCGCGAACGGGATGGTCTACGTCTTCGTGGTCCTCGTGGTCACGAACGTGTTGGAGGTCAGCGCGACCCTCCCGGTCGTCGGGTTCCTCGGTCCCGACGCCTTCTTCGGCGTCCTGCTCGTCGTCGAGATGGCCGTCGCGCTGGTCGTGATGATTCCCGTCTCGAAGGCGGCCCGGCGGTTCGGTCTCAAGTCGGTCGTCGCGCTCGGCTTCGTCGTCTACGCGGTGTTCCCTGCCCTGCTGGTCAACGCGCCCGAGGGCGGCCTGACCGTGGCCGGAATCGCCGTCTCGGAGACCGCACTGGTCACGCTCCTGTTCGCCCTGTCGGGACTTCGATTCGCCGGGCTTCCGGCCCACAAGGCGCTCATCGTCGGCCCGGCCGAGGAGAACGCCGGGGGTCGGGTCGTGGGGTCGTACTACCTCGCGCGGAACGCGGTGGTCGTCCCGAGCGCGGCCGTCGGCGGGTGGCTGTACGGCCTCTCGCCGGGCGGTCCCCAGTTGGCGTTCGGACTGGCGACCGCGGTAGGACTGGTCGGGACGGGCTACTTCCTCGTCTTCGGGAAGGAGTTGCCCGCGTACCGGTGAGCGAACGACCGCGCCGGGAGACGCTATTCGTCAGGTTCGGTCTCGCCCGCTTCGAGCGTCGCGGTCGCCCGTGAGAGCGCCTCTCGCGTCTCGTCGGCGAGGCGCTCGGTCAGCGTCTCGGCCGACGGTGCCGACGCCGCGAGACCTGCGCTCTGCCCGGCGTAGAGCGGAATCGCCTCTACCTCGCCGGTCGTCCCCGGAACCGCCAGTGCGTCTTCGTATCTCTCGACCGGTTCGCCGTCCGGAGTTTCGGCGACCGCAACTCCCTCGCCGGGGCGTTGGCCCCGCGGCGGTTCCCCCTCGTCTCGCCAGCGTTCGACCGTGCTGTTCCGGAGGACGCGGTGGGGCACGCCCGGCCACCCCTCGTCGAAGAGCGTCCCGAAGTATGTGTCCGTCTCGTCGGCTTCGAGGACGCGTTCGCGGTACAGGTCGTGTACTCGGGCCTCCTCCGTCGCCAGAAACCGGGTGCCGAGCCACGCCGCGTCCGCGCCGAGCGTGAGCGCCGCCGCGACTCCGCGACCGTCCGCGATGCCGCCCGCGGCGACGACCGGAACGTCGACGGCGTCGGCGACCCGGGGCACCAGCGGCATGGTCGCCACCTCGCTCTGGACGTGTCCACCCGCTTCCCAACCCTGCGCGACGACCGCGTCGACGCCGGATTCGGCCGCGGTGCGAGCCTCGCCGGCGCTTCCGACCGACTGGAGAACGACCCCGCCTTCGTCGTGGACTCGTCCGACGTGAGCGTCCGCATCGCCGAACGAGAAGGAGACGACTTCGACGCCCTCGTCGAAGCAGACAGCGAGGTGGTCTTCCGTCGGAACGTCCTTCGCGTCGTCGTCGGCCACGATGTTCACGCCGAACTGGCCGTCGGTCCGTCGCCGCGTTTCGCGGAGCAGTTCGCGCGTCCGGTCTGGACTCCGCCACGTGACCGCGAGCATGCCGAGACCACCGGCATCAGCCACGCTGGCCGCGAGTTCGGGACACGTCGCACTCCCGACGGGAGCCTGCACTATCGGTACGTCGAGGTCGAACCGGTCGGTGAACGGCGTCTCGAGCAGAGCCATGTCTCTCCGTGGAGTCACTACCGGGAAACGAGACAAAAACGCAGCGCCAGCGGTCGGAGCGGTTCGCCGTACCGGCAGGCCGGCCCCGCTTCCCGAACCCCTTTCACTCGGCCGAGAATACCGACGAGCGGATGTCGTTTCGCGCCTCCCTGTCCGACCTCCGGGGGTTCGACCGCGCGGTCTTCGTCGTGGCGGCGGCGCGGTTCGTCAACGTCCTCGGGTCGGGCATCGTCTACGCATCGTCTACCCGTTCGCCACCCTCTACTTCTACGGCGAGGTCGGCATCGCGTTCACGCTGGTCGGGACCGGTCTGTTCGCCAACAGCGTGGCGACCGCTGGCGGGACCCTCGTCGGGGGCTACCTGTCGGACCAGTACGGCCGCAAGCCCGTGATGGTCGCGAGCATGGCGCTGTCGGCCCCGACGCTCGCGGCCTACGCGCTCGTGACGACTGCGCCGGGGTTCATCACGGTCGCCGCCGCGGCGGGTCTCGCGGCCGGACTGTTCGCGCCGGCGAGTCAGGCGATGATAGCCGACTTGACGCCCGACGCCGACCGCGAACAGGCCTACGGCCTGCTGAAGGTCGCCAGCAACGCCGGGTTCGGGTCCGGGTTCGTCGTCGGCGGGGTCCTCTACGGGTTCGCCCACACCGCCGTCTTCGTCGCCGACGGCCTGACCAGCGGCGTGGTCGCGATTCTGCTGGCGGTCGCGCTCCCGCGAGTCGCGGACGACGAGCGGGCCGAGACCGGTGACTCGGCTTCGAATCCCGGCGCCTCGCTCGGCGCGACCCTGAGGGAGTGGAGTCGCGCGGTCACGCAACCGACGATTCTGGCGCTCGCGGTGCTGAACGTCGGCTTTGCGGTCGCCTACGCCCAGATGCAGAGCACGGTCCCGGTGTTCGCCGAGCAGGCGTTCGGCCTGACCAGCGAGCAGTTGGGCACCCTCTACGTGCTGAATCCGCTGGTAATCGTCCTGTTTCAGCTTCCGGTCGTGTCGTGGATACAGTCGTGGCGGCGGACGCGGGGGCTGGCGCTCTCGGCGTGCTTCTGGGCCGCGAGTTTCGTCGCAATCGTGCTCGCCCACGGGGCACCGTTCCTGCTGGGCGTCGGCCTCGTCGGGGCCTTTCTCGTCCTCCGGACCGTCGGCGAGATTCTGCACGCGCCGCTGATTACGGCGCTGGCGAGCGACGTGGGCACCGTCGAGGAGCGCGGGTCACAGCTCTCGGTGCTGGAAGTCGCCAAGCGACTCGGGTTCGGAATCGGTCCGGTCGTCGGCGGGGCGTTCTTCGACTACGGCGTCGAGGCCCTGCTCTGGCCCGCGCTGGTCGGGATGAGCCTCTTGCTCGGCGTCGGCGTGCTGTCGCTGGAGCGGCGAGTCTCCCCTGTGGCCAACGGGCGGGGCGACTACGCCGAGAGCGAGCGACCGCAGTAGTCGCACGATTCTCCGTCCACGACCGCACCGCAGTCCGGACAGTTCCGGGTCGGCGTCTCGTCGTTCGCCTCCTCGGCCCCCGACAGTGCGATACTGAGGACCAGCAGGAATCCGCCGACGAAGGCCATTCCGAGCGGACCGGCCGCGAGGAGACCGAACGCGGCGAGGACGACGGCCCCGCCGCACGTCGCCAGCACGTCTTCGTCCATGCGGTTCGATAGTTAGCCAGCGGACAAAAAGGTGAGCGGTGTCGGCGGTCAGTAGTTTCGCGCGTTCTGTCCGGTCCAGTCGACCGACAACCGACGCGCCTTTCATCCGGCCGTCCCAACGTTCGGTCGTGTCCGAAAGCGTCCCCGAGCGGCCGCGAGCGAACTTCGTGGCCGCGCTGAACGTCCGGCGCAACGCCGTCCGAGGGTTCGGATTCAGTCTGCTGTTCACCGCGACGGTGCTGGCGGTGTTCGTCGTGCTGCCGGGGACGCGACAACCGATGCCGTACTACCTGGCGCTGGCGTTCGTCCTCGTCACGTCGCTCGGGGCGCTGGCGACGACCGTATTGACGCTGGTTTCGGCGTACCGTCTGGCGCGCGAGACCGACCTCGATTGAGTCGGGACTTCGAGGGGACGAATCAGTTCCGTAGTTTTCGTGGCGTGAGCGTCGATTTCACTCCGAGGAGTACTCCGACCCGGTCAACTCCGCCAGTCGCTCCGCGCCCGACCGGGTGCCCTTGGCGATGAACACGTCGCCGGCCCGGAGTTCCGTCTCCGGACCGGGCTGAATCACCCAGTCTCGCTCGCCGCCTCTCGAACGCCGGACCGCGATGACCCGCATCCCGGTCTCGGTCTTGACCTCGCGGTCGCCCAGCGTCACGCCGTCGAACTCGCTTCCCGGTGCAACGGTCAGGCGGACGATGACCTCGTCGCTCTCTTGGACCGCCTGCTCGACGACCGGGTGGGTGCCGAGTCCCCGGAGGACGCCCTCGCTGATTTCGACCGCGGCGTCGCTGATGACCTCCGTCGCGTTGGCGAGGTGGACCAGACCCCGGAGCGAGACGGGGTCGTCCACGCGGGCGGCAGCGCGGAGCGTCCACGCCTCGAACCGCGACTGGAGGGCGTCGACCTCGGCTTCGAGTTCGACCACCTCCTCGGCCACGTCCTTGCTGTCGAAGAGGACGCTCCCGTAGGCCAAGTCCACCGCGAGTTCGCTGATGTTCTTCATCAGGACGATGGAGTCCACGGCGCGTTCGAGGTCCTCGATGCCGGGTTCGGGCGGCGCTGGCGGTTCGTAGGCGTCGCCGGTCGCGCGCCGGTAGACGTCGGCGATACCCTCGTCCGGACCCCGGAGCAGGACGGTGTCGCCGCCTTCGAGGGCGGTGTCGCGGTCCGGGTTCGTAATCCAGTCGTCGCCGCGCCGGATGGCGATTATTCGGACGCCGGTCTCGGTCTCGACGTTCAGGATGCCCAAGGTCTGACCCGCGAGCGCGGAGTCGTCCGCGACTTCCGCGCGGACGAGCGTCTCGACCGCCTCGGGGAGCGCGGCCCGCATCGCGTCCGGCAGGCCGATGTCCTCCAAGACGACCTTGGCCACGTCGCCCGCGGCGTCGCTTATCTTCTCGGCCGCGCCGACCACGCCCAGCACGGGGGCCAACTGCTCTGCGTCGTCGGTGGTTCTGGCGGCCATCAGGAGGCTCATCCGGGCGCGCATCTGCAGCACGTCCATCCGGGCTTCGAGGTCCAGCACCTCGGCGGCGACGTCGTCGCTCCCGTTGAGGACGGCCGAAAACGAGAGGTCGATGAGGAGTTCGGCGGTGTCTTTCATCTCCGACAGCACCTGCTTGACGCTGACGGGTTCGTACTCGACCTCGCCGCCGGACGGTTCCATGCTGGAACCTTGTACGTCTCCCGATAAAAACGTTGGTCGGTACGCGTTGGATGGGAACGGTCCGAAAGAGAAAGGAAAGATAATGCTTTTCCGGTCATGCCGAGAAGTTCAACGCATGTCAGAAGAGGTCAAGAAAGGGTTAGAGGGCGTCGTCGTCGCAGAGTCAGGACTTAGCTTCATCAACGGCGACGAAGGTCGCCTCATCTACCGCGGGTACGAAATCGAGGACCTCGCGCAGAACGCGAGCTACGAGGAGGTCCTCTACCTGCTCTGGCACGGCGAACTCCCGACACGGGACGAACTCGACGAGTTCTCGGCCTCGATGGCCGCCGAGCGAGAACTCGACGAGGACGTGCTGGACACGGTGCGAAAGCTCGCCGAGGCCGACGAGGAACCGATGGCCGCGCTCCGGACCGCGGTGTCGATGCTCTCGGCCAACGACCCCGACGACTCCGATGCCGACCCGACCGACCGCGAGGTCAACCTCCGGAAGGGACGGCGCATCACGGCGAAGATTCCGACCGTCGTCGCGGCGTTCAAGCGCATCCGCGACGGCGACGACCCGGTCGGACCCCGCGAGGACCTCGGCCACGCCGAGAACTTCCTCTACATGCTCAACGACGAGGAACCCGACGAGGTGCTGGCCGAGACGTTCGACATGGCGCTGGTCCTCCACGCAGACCACGGCCTGAACGCCTCGACGTTCTCCTCGATGGTCACGTCCTCGACGCTCTCGGACCTCCACAGCGCCATCACGAGCGCGGTCGGCACCCTCGCCGGACCGCTCCACGGCGGCGCGAACGCGAACGTCATGAAGATGCTGAAGGAACTGGACGAGAGCGGCAAGGACGCCAAGACGTGGGTCGACGACGCCCTCGACCGCGGCGAGCGCATCATGGGCTTCGGCCACCGCGTCTACAACGTCAAGGACCCCCGCGCGAAGATTCTCGGCGAGAAGAGCGAGGAGTTGGGCGAGGCCGCGGGCGACACCAAGTGGTACGAGATGTCGGTCGCCATCGAGGAGTACATGCAGAACGAGAAGGGTCTCGCGCCGAACGTGGACTTCTACTCGGCCTCGACCTACTACCAGATGGGCATCCCCATCGACCTCTACACTCCCATCTTCGCCATGTCGCGCGTCGGTGGCTGGATCGGCCACGTGTTGGAGCAGTACGAGGACAACCGCTTGATTCGGCCCCGAGCGAAGTACACCGGGTCGAAGCAGGAAGAGTGGGTTCCCATCGACGAGCGGTAAACCTCGGGTAATCGTACTGCGAGCGAACGACGTGAGCGAGCAGGCCGAGGGAGGACCACCGGGACGACCGACGGCTTTTGATCAACCTTTTGCCAGCGAAGGAGCGAGCGAAGCGAGTGACGAGCGTAGCAAAAGGTTGCGGACGACCGCCTGATTCGGCCCCGAGCGAAGTACACCGGGTCGAAGCAGGAAGAGTGGGTTCCCATCGACGAGCGGTAGAGTCGTAACGGTCGCTTCCTTTTCTTTCGGGTTTCGAGTCGTCTAACCCCGGTATTCCAGAGCGAATCAGGTGTTCTTCACGACGCTTCTTCGACGCTCCCCCGCTCCTCCATCATCGCGGCCGCCTTCCCGGCCCACCCGCCCCAGCGGAACCCGGCCGCGACCACGAGAAGCGCCCAGACGAAGTACAGGAAGATGCCCGCGTAGACCCCCTCGACGCCGAACCCGAGGTAGACGCCGAACAGCCACGAGAAGCCGACCATGAAGCCGAACATTCCCGTGGTGCGGGCGACGAAGGGCGTCCGGGTGTCGCTCCCGCCCTGCAAGGCCCCCGAGAGGACGACGTAGAGGACGAGGAACGGCGAGACGAGACCGTAGACGCGGGCGAAGTCCGCGGCGTATTCGAGGGTCGCGGGGTCGTCGGTGAACAGGCGGACGAACCACTCTGCACCGAAGAACAGCAGGATGCCGATAGTTCCGACCGTCACGAGACCGAGCGCCGAACTCGCCCACCCTTCGAACCGGGCGCGGTCCGGGTGGCCTTCGCCGAGCGACTGCCCGACAATGACGCTGGCGGCGACATGGTAGCCCCGCGAGAGAGGACTCGTGACCTGTTGGTGCATCCGCCTGCCGATCTGGTAGGCGGCGTTGACCTCGGTGCCGAACGCGAGCAGGATGGCGTTGAAGGGGAACTCCGCGACGGTGGCCGCGAGGCCCTCCGCGATTCTGGGCGCGCTGACCTCCAGCAGTTGCTTGGCGATGGTGGGGTCGGTGGGCCGGGCGAACGAGGCGGCGGCCCACGGACCGCGGATGGCCGCGAGGAGTGCGACCGCGGTGAGCAGGTTTCCGAACGCGGTGGCGATGCCGACGCCGAGGATTTCGAGTCGCGGGACCGGACCGACTCCGAGGCCGAGCGCGACGGTCCCGAGGATGTTGAACAGGTTGGAGACGACGTTGACGTACATCGGCGTCCGGGTGTCGCCGGTCCCCTGTAGCGAACGCGCGGCGATGAGCGCGACGTGGCGGGCGGGTGCGGTGACGAAGATGACCGCGAGGTAGGTACCGCCCATCTCGGCGACGTCCGGCGGCGCCCCGAGCGCGGCGATGGCCGCCTCGCCCGCGAACAGGCCGAAGAGAACGAAGGGAACTCCGGCCAGAATTCCGATGACGATAGCCTGCGTGATGGCCTCGTTGCGATTCGCGGTAGCGTCGCTCTCCGCGTCTCCGACGCCCTCGTCGTCTGAGACTCGGCGCGTCTTCGATGCGCCGGTGTCCTGACTCGACAGCGCGATGGCTCCGCTTCCGAGACCGAGACCGATTCTGAGCGGGAGTCTGGCGAACAGGTCGGCGAGTCCGATCGCCGCGACCGCGGCGGGCGAGAACAGGCCCGTCACCACGATGTCGGTCGTCCGCATCAGCGTCCGGAGCGTCTGCTCGGCCATGATGGGCCACGAGAGCGAGAGGACGCGCCGCCAGACCGCCAACACGCGAGCGCGGACGGACTCGGCCATGCGTTTTTCGTCCGCCGGTGGCGGTTTGAGTGTATCGGAAGAGCGAGGGGGTCGCCACAGGTCCTCCGGCCGACTGCGAGCGAACGCACTGAGCGAGCGGGCCAAGCGACGACCGGAGCGAAGCGGAGGGAGGAGAGCAGGCTTTTCATCAACGTTTTGCAAACGAGGGAACGAGTAACGCGAGTGACCGAGTGCAGCAAACAGTTGTTCGTCTATGGGACGCTGACCGACCCGGAGCGAGTCGCCAGCGTCGTCTCGACGTACGAGTTTCTCGGCGAGGCGACCCTCCACGGTCTCCACCGCGTCGATGGGAGGTACCCTACGCTCGCGCCGGGCGGAACGGTGTCCGGGCGCGTCCTCCGCACGGAGGAAATCGAAGCGATAGACGCGTACGAAGGGGTCGAGAGCGGACTGTACGTCCGAGTATCAGTTCCGCGAGACGCTTCAGAGAGCGACCCGGAGGTCGACGTCTACGTCGGCGACCCGGTGGCTCTCGGTGCCGACGCGGAGTGGCCCGGAACCGGGTCGTTTCCCGAGCGAGTTCGACGCTTCGTCCGCGAGAACGAGGTCGTCGTTCGCTCCCGCGAGTGAGCAAACGGCCGTCAGCTTTACGTCTGACAATTGCGTGTGCCGCCCGTCAGACGTTCGGGGTAAACCGTTGCCATCTTGCGTTTTTCACTTTCACTCCGTCCACCGGGGCTTTAAGTGTGTGCCGTGACACGAATCAACTGCGCGTCACACGCTTCGCGCCCATTTCCCCCTTTCCCCCTGTTCCCACCCCGGTAGTCGTGACTGTCGGCAGTTTCGGCGTATTCGGTCCCGTCGGGTCGAAATCGTAGTGAAAAAGCGTTAAAGAGACGCCGAGAGTAGATTACGCCATGATAGACCTCTCGGACGTTCTCGACGCGCGGGTCCGGGTCGAAGAGACCGCCCGGCGGACGCCGCTCGACTACTCTCACACGTTCTCGGACATGACCGGCGCGGAGGTCCACCTGAAACTGGAGACGTTCCAGCGCACCGGGTCGTTCAAAATCCGGGGCGCGACCAACCGCATCGAGACGCTCACCGACGAGGAGAAGGCCGCAGGTGTCGTCACCGCCAGCGCGGGCAACCACGCGCAGGGCGTCGCGCTGGCCGCGACCAAGACCGGCGTGGACTCGACCATCGTGATGCCCGAGAACGCGCCCATCTCGAAGATAAAGGCGACTCGCGACTACGGCGCGACGGTCGTCCTCCACGGCGACGACTACGACGAGGCGTCCGAGAGGGCCCACGAGATAGAACGAGAGCAGGGCCGGACCTACGTCCACGCCTTCGACGACGAGATGGTGATGGCCGGACAGGGAACCATCGGTCTCGAAATCGTCGAAGACCTCCCGGAACTGGACACCGTGGTCGTCCCCATCGGCGGCGGCGGGCTAATCGCGGGCATCGCGACTGCCATCAAAGAGCAGAAACCCGAGGCCAGAGTCGTCGGCGTGCAGGCCGAGGGCGCGTCGAGTGCGGCCCAGTCGCTCCGGAAAGGCGAGGTCCACACGCTCTCCTCGGTGGACACCATCGCGGACGGCATCGCCACCCGGAGCGTCGGCGGGAAGACGTTCGAGGTCATCGACGAACGCGTGGACGAGGTCGTCACGGTCTCGGACTCCGAAATCGCCGTGGCGGTCACGCACCTGCTCGAACGCGCGAAGACGCTCGTGGAGGGCGCTGGCGCGGTGGCGCTGGCGGCGCTGCTGTCGGGTGCCATCGAGTACGACGAGGACGAGATCGTCGTCCCCGTCCTCTCTGGCGGTAACATCGACATGAATACCCTCACGACGGTCGTTATGCGCGGACTGGTCGAGACCGGACGGTACGTCAAAGTCCGGACGGTCCTGAAGGACCGACCGGGTGCGCTCGACGACCTCATCGACGTCATCTCCGAGCGACAGGCGAACATCTACGGCATCCAGCACGACCGGACCTCCCGCGACATCGCGATGAACGCCGCGGAGGTCGAACTGGACCTCGAAACCCGCGGCCCGGACCACGTCGAGTCCCTGCTCTCGGCGCTCCGCGAGGAGGGGTTCGACGTGGAGGTGCTGGCGTAGGACTCGCTTGCCTAAGTTTAAGTTGCAGGGCGCGAAGAAACCGGTATGAAGCGAATCATCAGCACGCAGGACGCGCCCGAGGCGGTCGGCGCGTACAGTCAAGCGACGACCAACGGCGACATGGTGTTCACCGCGGGCCAGATTCCGATGACGCCCGACGGCGACCTGCTGGACGACGAGGAGATTGCAGTCCAGACCCGCCAGAGTCTCGAGAACGTCAAGGCCATCCTCGAAGAGGAGGGCCTGACGATGCAGGACGTGCTGAAAGTCACGGTGTTCCTCGACGACATCGAGGACTTCGACGAGATGAACGACGCCTACAAGGAGTACTTCCAGGACAATCCGCCCGCCCGGAGTGCGGTCGAGGCGGGCAACCTCCCGAAGGGCGTCGGCGTGGAAATCGAGGCCATCGCCACCAGCGAGTAGCGTGACGCTGGAGTTGGGCCCGGTTCGGCCCCGGGTGAAGGCGAGTCTCCTCTGGGGGGTCGTCGGTCTGCTGGCCTTTCTGGTCGCCGTGCAGGGGTACGAACTCGTCACGGGGTATCGCTACTCGCTGGCGGTCAAAGGGAGCGTGGCGCTTGCCGTCGGCGTCGGCGCGGCCGGCCTGTCGTATCTGGCCGAGGGAAGACTGTTCGGATAGGCCGCTCGGCCGCCCAATCGACGCAAAGGGAAGGCTTTAAACGCGGGACGGGACAACTTTCACACGAGCCAGGATGGCCGAACGGTAAGGCGCACGCCTGGAAAGCGTGTTCCCTTACGGGATTCAGGGTTCAAATCCCTGTCCTGGCGTTTTCTCCTACGAACGATGCCGCGAGCGTCGCGTGTACTCGGACGGTCAGTCTCAGAGGAGAGTCGAGAGCGCCGCGATACCGAATCCGACCAGTCCGATGGCGTAGAACAGCGGCGCGACACCGAGCGGGTCGTCGGACTCGCGCGGTGCGAAAATCCCGTCGCTGCCCTCGCTCAGGGCGTGGGCTGACCCGGCCGGGCTCCCGCCGGACATCGGCGCGCCGCCGCCCCCGTCGAGGGCGGCCCTGCCGATGAGGAGCATCCCGACGGCGATAGCTCCGATGAGCGCGTAGGGACCGAACGGCCGCGGGAGGAGATAGGCGACCGTGACCGTCCCGCCGCCGGCCAGTACCGTGTACTTGCCACCGTAGTGTGCGAGGAACTCCCAGTCCATACCCGGAAGATGTCCATCAACTGTATAGATTTTCCCCTACTCTCCGTCACGTCCTACTTCGTATGGGGCCACCGAACACCGAAACATAACGCCCAACGCAGGCGTTTGCATATAAATCCCGCCCTTGAACTCGCCCCGAACGGCGGCGTTTCCGTGCGAAGAATTCCCAGAGTATCGCGCGGTACCGAGTTTCTTCCGAGCGATTTCCTGCCCCGGAACAGGCCAGTTCGTCACGTTACCAAATAACAGGGAAGAAAAGATTTATATAGAATCACAATCAATCAATGGGTGTACTATGAGTCAGCGAGGACAGCGAATGCAAGGCCAGCCGATGATCGTAATGTCCGACGAGTCCCAGCGCGTCAAGGACAAGGACGCGCAGGAACACAACATCTCCGCCGCCCGCGCCGTGGCGGACGCGGTCCGCTCGACACTCGGACCCAAAGGGATGGACAAGATGCTCGTCGACTCGATGGGCGACGTGACCATCACGAACGACGGCGTGACCATCCTCAAGGAGATGGACATCGACAACCCGACGGCCGAGATGATCATCGAGGTCGCCGAAACCCAAGAGGACGAAGCGGGTGACGGCACCACGACCGCCGTCGCGGTGACGGGCGAACTCCTCAAGAACGCCGAGGAACTCCTCGAACAGGACATTCACCCGACTGCAATCATCAAAGGCTTCCACCTCGCCAGCGAGAAGGCCCGCGAGGAGATCAACAACGTCGCCGAGAGCGTCGACCCCGGCGACGAGGACCTCCTCCGCAAGGTCGCCGAGACCTCCATGACCGGCAAGGGCGCGGAACTCAACAAGGAGGCGCTCTCCCAGATTATCGTCGACGCGGTCCAGCAGGTCACCGTCGACGGCACGGTCGACCTCGAATACGTCAAGACCGAGACCCAGACCGGCCGCTCGGCCGGCGAGTCCGAGCTCCTCAAGGGCGCGGTCATCAGCAAGGACCCCGTCCACGACAACATGCCCAAGAGCGCCGAGAACGCCGACGTTCTCCTGCTCAACGAGGCGGTCGAAATCGAGGAGACCGACGTCGACACCAGCGTCAACATCGAGGACCCCGACCAGCTCCAGAGCTTCCTCGACCAGGAAGAGGAACAGCTCAAGCAGAAGGTCGACAAGATCGTCGAGACCGGCGCTGACGTCGTCTTCTGTCAGAAGGGCATCGACGACATGGCCCAGCACTACCTCGCGAAGGAAGGCATCCTCGCTGTCCGCCGCGTCAAGAAGAGCGACATCGGCTTCCTCAAGGAAGTCCTCGGCGCGAGCGTCGTCTCGGACCTCGACAGCGCAACCGCCGACGACCTCGGCAAGGGCGACGTGACCCGCGACGAGGGCGACGAACTGTTCTACGTCGAAGGAGAGGACAGTCACGGCGTCACCCTCCTGCTCCGCGGTTCGACCGACCACGTGGTCGACGAACTGGAGCGCGGCGTCACCGACGCTCTCGACGTCGTCGCCCAGACCGTCTCGGACGGTCGCGTCGTCGCCGGCGGCGGCGCCATCGAAGTCGAAATCGCCAGCCGCCTCCGCGACTACGCCGACTCCGTCTCCGGCCGCGAGCAGTTGGCCGTCGAGGCGTTCGCCGACTCGCTGGAACTCGTCCCGCGCGTCCTCGCCGAGAACGCCGGACTGGACTCCATCGACACGCTCGTCGACCTGCGCTCGGCCCACGAGTCCGACGACGAGCGCGCCGGCCTGAACGTCCACAGCGGCGACGTGGTCGACACGCTCGACGCGGGCGTCGTCGAACCCGCTCACGCCAAGGAGCAGGCTGTCTCCAGTGCCACCGAGGCCGCGAACCTCGTGCTCAAAATCGACGACATCATCTCCGCCGGCGACCTCTCCACCGACAAGGGTGACGACGAGGCCGGCGGACCCGGCGGCGCTGGCGGCATGGGCGGCATGGGCGGCATGGGCGGCGCAATGTAAACACAGGCGCACGCACTATCGCCTGACGCCTACCGATTCGCCCGCCGACGCAGCGGCGTAACTCCCGACCCCGTACGTCGGTCGAACTGCTTTCATCTAACCTCTTTTCGCGCGTGCCGGTCAGTATCACCGACCAGCGGAGACCGCGTTACAACAACCCGCCTTCGGTGAGTTCGACGCGTCCCGACGCGCGTCCGACGTCGGGCACGACCAGTTCGTGACTGTACGTGCCCGGCGAGAGGTCGTGGCCGAGCGTCGTCTCGATGTCGTCGACGGACGGTCCGAACCCCACCCGCGTCTCGCCGTTCGGTTCGATTCGGACGCCGTTCCGGGAGAACACCAGTTTCCCCTCGAACCGGTATTCGACCCGCTGGATAGCGGCCTGCGAAGCGGCGTTCGACACCGTCGTCGCTACGGTGAACTTCTCGTCGAGCGGAACGCTCGTAGGCGCCTCCAGTGACCCCACTGAGAGCTTCTCGGGGAAGATGTCGCTACTCTTTACGCTGACACTCGCGGTTTCACGACCGCCGTTCGACAGCCGAATGCCGTGAGTGTACGTGCCCACGTCGATGTCACTGCCGTACGACGTTTCCACGATGACGGGACTGATAGCGTACGACGTGGTTTTGCTCCCGCCCGCCGGTACTCTCACGTCGCTGAAGAGCGTCTTCTGCCCTTCGAACTGGTACGTGACCGTCACCATTCTGGCCGCGTCGGCCGTGTTCCGGAGGGTGGTTCTCGCGGTGTACTCCCTTCCGGGCCTCATCGTGTCCGGGAGGCTGACCGACGTGATAGTCACGTCTGGCCCAGTAGCTGTCTCGGTCCTCGTTTCCGTCACCTCCCCGCCGGAGAGACGCAAACAGCCGGACGTGACTGCAGTCGCTCCGAGCGCGAGCAATCGTCGTCGCTCCATCGCCTGACTGTTATTCATCTCTTCGATAATTCTTTCGGTGAATCACCTCGGGGTGAAGTGGTTCTCACCATCAAGGAAGACCGAAGGTCGTCCGAACGACCCGGGGCACTTGGCCTGCCCCTACTGGCGATTCGGACGGCGGAAAATATTCGGCCCGGAAGCCGACGTCGAACCCCTCCTCGGTCCCCGTTCGGCCGTTTCAGAATGAACTAAGTGCCGGCGCTCGGAATCTTGCGAGTATGGAAACACTCTTATTGAATCGGGACGCCGTAGACGCGAACACTCAGATGGCGGAGGTCATCCGGGCAGTCGAGGACGCGTTCGCCGCGTACGCCCGCGGCGACGCCCAGATGCCCGCCAAGTCCTACATCGACCTGCCGCAGTACAACGGGGACTTCCGGTCGATGCCCGCCTATCTGGAGGCCGACGACTGGGACGCGGCCGGAATCAAGTGGGTCAACGTCCACCCGGACAACCCCGAGAGCTTCGACCTGCCGACCGTGATGGGCACGATGGTCTACTCGAACCCCGAGAACGCCTTCCCGCTCGCCATCATGGACGGGACCGAACTGACCATGAAGCGGACGGGCGCGGCCGCCGCGGTCGCTACCGACCACCTCGCGGTCGAGGACGCGACGACGATGGGCGTCATCGGTGCCGGCGTCCAGTCGTACACGCAACTGGAGGCCATCTCGGAGGTCCGACCCATCGAAGAGGTCGTCGTCAGCGACTTGGACGAGGAGCGAGTCGCCGACTTCATCGAGTACTTCGAGGACGACTTCGAGGTCCGGGCCGGGTCCATCGCCGAGGCCGCCCAGTGCGACGTGCTCTCGACGGTGACACCGGTCGAGGACCCCATCGTCTCCCGCGAGGACATCGGCGACCACACCCACGTCAACGCGATGGGCGCGGACGCCGAGGGCAAGCACGAACTCGCCGACGAGATTCTGCTCGACGCCAAACTGGTCATCGACGACCACGCCCAGACCACCCACTCGGGCGAAATCAACGTCCCGTACCACGAGGGCGTCCTGACAGACGACGACATCTACGGCGAAGTCGGCGACATCGTCGTCGGCGACTTGGAGGGCCGGACCTCCGAGGACGGCATCACGGTGTTCGACTCCACCGGTCTCGCCATTCAGGACGTGGCCGCGGCCCACGTCGTCTACGAACACGCCGACGACAACGACAACGGCTACCCCTTCGACCTCATCGGCACCGGAACGCAGTAAGCAGGTATCGCGGCGGTCCGAGCGGACCCTCCCCGACGGACCGGATCCGTCGCCGGTCAGCGAACCCGGTCCGTCGGCGCTTTTCGGGCGAGAAAGCCCGTGATTTTCGAGACCACCCAGACGACCACGATGAACGGCAGGAGCGGAATCAGTAGGACGACCAGTCCCAGACCGTACGCGATTCCGATGGTCGTCATCTCGGTGTCGGGTCGCCCGCGGTAGGACGGCGTGACCGTCCGCACGACCTTCCGGACCGGCGCCGGCACCACTCCTTCGTCTTCGGTTTCGTCGGAACCCCCAGAACTCATACAGTGACCTATCGACGCCCGGAGCGATAAGCGTTTGTGGCGGCCCGGCCGACCGCCGTCACAGCAGGTCGTCGGCTTCGCTGGCCGACGGTAGAACTATTGGATATTCAGGATTTCGGGGTTAGACCGCGGAAAATGGGACCGCTCGGCCACACTACGCCGGTCGCGCGTCCTTGAGGTGTACCTCGGGCGTCATCTCGTGGGACCCCGACAGCAGGTTGAACACCGGGGAGCGACGCGCGCCCTCTCGGAGCGTCTCGGCGTCCTCGTCGGTGAGTCCGGGACCGCTGACTTCGATGTCGATGGTGAAGTCGTCGTAGGTCTCGTCCGACCGCTCGACGCCGCGAACGCCGAACAGGACCCGCGGGTCGAGGTCGAGGCCGACCGTCGTTTCGAGGCCGTCGAGGTCGATGTCGTTCTCCATCGCCACGATACCGACGGTGGCGTTGATACAGCCAGTGAGGCCGGCCAGCGCGACCTCAACGGGTTCCGGCCGGTCGGTGGGGTCCACGAACCCCGCGTCGGCTTCCACTTCCTTGTGCGCGCCGAGTGGGAAGGTGTACTCGCGGGTCTCGCGCCGAATCTCCTCGCCTCCGAAACTGTACGCGTCGAGTTTCGCCAGCGTGTGCATCGCACGTCCCTCCGCGACGCCGCTCGCGCCGAGTCGGAGCATCGCGTCTTCGGGGTTCTCGGTCATGTTCTCGACGAACGCGCCGTACTCTTCCAGATTTACGCCGTGCTTGATGGTCTCTGAGGCCATGCGAGAGGCTACGCCGGGCGAGTTATTAATGATTTTTAATTATGTTCTAGAACGTCGCCGAGTAACGCTCTCGCTCCCGCGTCGCGAACGATGACACGATTTCGGCCGCCTCCCTCTCGCCGGGCAGTCGGCGAGCGACAGGCCCCGGACGTGTTAGTTGTCTCGAAGGTCGAGCCGCGAACAACACGTCGGCCCGCCGGAGTCGCGTCGCTGCTCCGACCCCGAGTCACTCCCGGAACTCCGACCGCTCGGACCGGTGCGGGCCGAGGAAGAACCTGAATCCGAGACCGTACACGAGTCCGTACGAGAGCGTGAGCGTCAGCGCGTAGGCCACCCCGAACCCGGCGAGCGGAACGCCGAGTTCGATCCCGAGCAGGTCGAAGAGTCGGGGCACTCCGAACGGGAGCAGGAATCCCAGAACCAGCAGCGTGACGACGACTTCGATTCGCCGGTCGTGCGCGGCGGGCGCGGACGGCCGGGACCGGACCCACAGGTAGCCCGCGGCGAACGCCGCGGCGGCGGAGACGGCGAACGCCCGCGAGAGGTCGAGCGAGACCGGGGTTCGGGTGGCGTGGAGGTACCAGCCGGTCGCCAAAACGCCGAGGAAGAAGACGTACGCTCCGGTTATCGCCCACTGGAACCCGCCGACCAGTTTGGCGGCGAGCGTCGGTTCGGTCGGCGGCGCGGCGAGCGACTCGGCGGACTCCGGAGGCCCCGGCGAATCGACCATACGGGTTGCTCGTCGGCCCGGCGAAAAACGGTGTCGGCGAGCGCGACCCGCTCGCCGCCGCGTTCGGTCGCGGTTGTGCTTCGGCTACTCCAGCGCGACTAACTCGTCGTCGAGCATGTCGCTCAGAACGTCGCGGGCGTGCCCGTCGGGGTCCACGCCCTCGTAGACCGCCTTCACCTCGCCGTCGGCGAGGACGAAGGTCGTGCGGGGAGCGGACCCGCGCGAGGCGTCCACGCCGAAGGCGTCGGCGATTTCGGCCTCGGGGTCGGCCAGTAGGTCGAATCGGAGGTCGTACTTCTCGGCGAACTCCTCGTGGCTCTCGACGTCGTCGGTCGAGACGCCGAAGACCGAGACGCCGGCGTCGTGGTAGCTCTCCAGTTCGGCGTCGAACTGCTCGGCCTCGGTGGTACACCCCGGCGTGTCGTCGCGGGGGTAGAAGTACAGCACCGTCGGTTCAGAGAAGTCGAGTTCGATGGTCTCGCCGCGCTGGTTCGTCGCTTCGACCGTCGGCGCGTCCGCGCCCGTTTCGAGCGTCATGGACCCAGATTACGGGCGCGACGGCAAGGTGTTTGCGCTTGGTAGCGACCGAGAGAGTCGGGCCTACTCGATGTCGATGCTGTGGGAGTCCCCGTCGCCCGCGGTCAGCTTCTGGAGCGTCACCGTCAGCACGCCGTTCCGGTACTGGGCGGAGACGTTCTCCTCGTCCACCTCTTCGGGGAACGTCACCGAGCGGTTCACCGACCGGTGGCGTCGCTCCTTCCGGATGTACTGGCCGTCCTCGTCGTCGCTGTCCTCGGTCTCCTGTTGGGTCTCGGCCCGAATCTGGAGGTGGTCGCCCCGGAGCGTCACGTCGATGTCCTCCTTCTGATAGCCGGGCAAGTCGGCGGTGACGACGAACTCGTCGCCGTGGTCGGCCACGTCGACGGACGCGCCGCTGCCGCTCAACTGCTCCATCGCGCCGCCGCCCATCGACTGCTCGAACTGGCGGCTCATGCGTTCTATCATCTCTTCTAAGTCCTCGAACGGATTCTTTCGTCCTGCCATAGTTTCCCCCGGGCGCCGGTCGCCCGTTGGGTGTCCGACGCGTTGGGTCTTAAAAATTCAGACCGGGAGGCCGGTCCGAGGGTGGTCGGCGGGTGGTCGGTCGGTGGGAGGTCGGTGGGAGGTCGGTGGGAGGTCGGTGGGAGGTCGGTGGGAGGTCGGTGGGAGGTCGGTGGGAGGTCGGTGGGAGGTCGGTGGGAGGTCGGTGGGAGGTCGGTGGGAGGTCGGTGGGAGGTCGGTGGGAGGTCGGTGGGAGGTCGGTGGGAGGTCGGTGGGAGGTCGGTGGGAGGTCGGCGAATAGTCGGCGAGCGGTCGGTCGGCGGGAGTCGGGTCCACCTCAGTAGACCACGTGTTCGGTGTCGTACGACCCGAGTCGCCGGACCCACCCGTTCTCCGCGATGTCCTCCACGTCCGCGATGGCCTCCTGTGCGCGCTCCTCGTAGAGACCGGCCGCGAAGTCGATGTGGAACACGTAGTCGCCCAGTCGCTCGCCGCTCGGGCGCGACTCGACCCGCGTGAGGTTGACGTCCCGGTCGGCGAAGGGTTCGAGCAGTTCGAGCAGCAGACCCGGGTAGTTGGCGTTCGGGTAGACCACCAGCGAGGACTTGCCGCCCGCCTCCGACTGTTCGGCGACCGGCGCGATGACGAAAAAGCGGGTCGCGTTCGAGTTGCGGTCCTGAATCCCCTCCGCGACGACCCGGAGGTCGTCGTCGCCGCTCGCGTTGTCCGGGTGGCCGATGCCCGCCACGTCGGGGTTCTCGCGGGCGTGTTCGACGCCGCGGGCGGTGCTGGCGACCGCTTCGAGGTCGGCGTCGGGGTACTCGGCTTCGAGGTAGCTTCGGCACTGCGCCAGCGCTTGGGAGTGGCTGGCGACGACCGAGAAGTCGTCGCGCTGGGCGAGGAGCGCGTGGCGAATCGGAGTGACAATTTCCCGGACCGCGGCGACTTCGCGGTCGGTCAGCGCGTCGAGCGTCTCGGTGACGCTCCCCTCGATGCTGTTCTCGATGGGGACGACTCCGCGCTCGAACTCGCCGTCCGCGACGGCCTCTACGATGGCGGTGACGGACTCGCGGAACTCCACCTCGTCGGCGACTGCGCTGGCGGCGCGGTGCGAGTAGGTCCCCTCGGGACCGAGCGTGACTGCTTGCATATGCCACTCGTTTCGCGGTAGCGACTAAAAGGGCGTCGGGTGTGACAGATTTTCTCGATGGACGGAGTGAACGCAACTTAGCATAGATTTTTGTTTGCTAGAGACGTGTGTAGAGGTCCTTTAGGATTCTCTATCGTTCTTCGAAGAAGCCACACGTCACTTTCCACGGCGGTCGGCGCGTGCGGACGCGGCGCCGGTGCGCCGCGGCCACCGCGCGCGAGACGAGCAACGCGGGCCGAAGGCCGAAGAGCGGAACCGGTCGGGCAGGACGTGGTCTGCCGTCGCCGTTCGGGACGATAGACTCCTTTATACCGGCAGTAGCACGCTTCTCTCTACAGAATCCTCACTTCCGCAAATGGAGCTGGTGACGAGAGAGATAAGCCGAACGACGGTTCACGCCCGCTACTCCTCGCCTAGCGCCGTCTCATCCAGCGGAACCGCCGTCAGCCCGCCCTTCTGTGCGCCCGTGAAGTAGTACAACACCACCTCGGCCTCGGTGTCTACCCACCGGTAGATGGTGTTCTTCGCGGTGTGCTCCGGTTCGTCCACCGCGATGTTCTCGACGACTTCCCAACCGTGTTCGTTCTCGGGCGGCGCTTCGGAGCCGGACGGTCCCATGTCACCGAGAGCCCGCTCCCACCGGATAAAGCTACTCAGTTGCGAATCTGAAATAGCGGCGTCGCTCGCCGCTCGGACGCCTACTGCACCGGGTCGAGGTCACTCCCCGCCGAGTTCGAACGTCCGCCGTCGGACGTGGCCGCAACTGGGACAGAGGTGGCGGTACCGAATCCGATTACCGCCGGTCGCAGCGAGCCACCGCCCGTCCTCGTCGTCGTACCCGCACTTCGGGCAGACGAGGTCCTGTTGTTCGAAGCGCGCCCGGAGTCGCTCGAAGGGGGACAGCCCGCCGGTTCTTCCGTGGGACATACTGTGGTGTTCGTTACCAATCAACATAATTGTTCGCTACGCTCCGGTCGCCGTCGCTCTCGCGGACTCACTCCGAGAAAGTGGAAAAAGGACTCGCTACCCGTTCGGCGCGCGTCGAGTTACCGGTTCAACGTGTGAATCGCGTGCCCCAGCGCGTTCTCGGCGGCCTCCATCACGGCCTCGCTGAGCGTCGGGTGGGTGTGAATCGTCGCGGCCACGTCCTCCAGCGTCGCGCCCATCTCGATGGCCAGACCCATCTCGGCGATGAGTTCGGAGGCCTCCGGCCCGACGATTTGGGCACCCAACAGGAAGCCGCTGGGTTCGTCGGCGACGATGCGGACGAAGCCCTCGGCGTGGCCCGTCGTGAGCGCGCGACCCGAGGCGTTGAACGGGAATTCGCCGACGGCCGGTTCGAAGCCCTGCTCCTCGGCCTCCGCCTCGGTCATGCCGACCGTGCCGATTTCGGGGTCGGTGAACACCGCCGCGGGGACCGCCTGATAGTCGAGCGCCGAGGGTTCGCCCGCGATGACCTCCGCGGCGACCTGCCCCTCCTTGCTGGCCACGTGGGCGAGCATGGGTTCGCCCGTCACGTCGCCGATGGCGTGGATGTGCTCCACGTTCGTCCGCGCGCGGTCGTCGGTCGGGATGAACCCGTCCTCGTCGGTCTCGACGCCCGCGTTGTCGAGTTCGAGCGTGTCGGTGACGGGTTCGCGGCCGACCGCGACCAGCACCTTCTCCGCGCCGAACTCAGAGACTTCGCCGTCCTCGTTCTCGGTCCTGACGGTGATGCCGCCGCCCGACTCCTCCCACCCGCTGGCGGCCTCGCCGAAGTGGAAGTCGATGCCCAGTTCCTCGGCCTTCTTCTTGACGGGGCGCGCGAGGTCGTCCTCGTAGCCCGGCAGGACCGAGTCGAGCATCTCGACCACGGTCACGTCGGTACCCAACTTGGCGAAGACGCCCGCGAGTTCCATCCCGATGTAGCCCGCGCCGACGATGACGAGGCTCTCGGGCACCTCGTCCAGCGCGAGCGCCTGCCGGGAGTCCAGCACCGGGTCGTCGCCGAAGTCGAAGCCCGGCACCTCGATGGGACGACTTCCGGTCGAAACGATGGCGTGTTCGAACTCGACAGTCTCGGAGCCTTGGCCCTCGCCGCCGTGGACGATGCGGGCCTTGTCCTCGCCGGCGAACTCCGCGCGGCCCTCCATCAGTTCGACGCCGTTGGCCTTGGCGAGTTTCTCGACGCCCCCGGTCAGTTGGTCCACGACGCCGTCCTTCCAGCCGACCATCTCGTCCATCTCCACCTCGGGGTCGGCGTAGATGCCCATCTCCTCGGCGTGGCCCGCCTCGTGGGCGAGGTCCGAGGCCGTAATCATCGCCTTCGAGGGGATACAGCCGTAGTTCAGGCAGGTCCCGCCGTAGGCGTCTTTCTCCACGAGGGTCACGTCCAAGTCCAGTTGCCCCGCGCGAATCGCGGCGACGTAGCCGCCCGGTCCCGCACCGATTACCAACACGTCCGTTCCCGTCGAGATGTCTCCGACGACCATATGTCCGGTAAGTCGGGCTTGGTGGTGAAAAATCAGGTGGATTTTGCGGCGAGATCGGGTTGGTAACGTTTCACTCGAAGTCCGTGTACACCGCGTCGGCCAGCGAATTGCGGTGGAGTTCGTTCGGTCCTCCGGCGACGGTCAAGAGTCGGGCGTCCCGGAGGTAGCGCTCGACGTGGTGGTCGGTCGTGTACCCCTTCCCTCCGTGGAGTTGCATCGCGTCGTTCGCGTTCTCGACGGCGGCCTCCGTCGCGCGGACCTTCGCCGCGGCGAACTCCCGACGTACGTTTTCGCCGCGGTCGGCGCGGTCGGCGGCCCGGAGCGTCAGCAGGCGGGCCGCGTCGGCGCGCTGGGCCATCTCCGCCACGTTCCACCGGACGCCCTGAAACTCCCCGATGGACCGGTCGAACTGCTCGCGCTCGGCGGTGTAAGCTGTCGCGTCTTCGAGCGCGGCCCGAGCGATGCCGACCCCGCGGGCCGGGACGTTCACGCCGGTGTGGACCTCGCCGCGCTGGACGTACGCCTCGCCCTCCTCACCGACGAGGTTTTCGGCGGGTACGCGCACGTCCGACAACCGAACTCGGGGCGACTTCACGTTACGCGCGCCGAGGGTCTCCCACACCGCCTCGACCTCGAACTCCTCGGTCGGGACGAGGAACGCGCTGATGTTGTGGGGCGCGTCGGCGTCGGGACCAGTCTTCGCGTAGGTGAGGACGACGTCGGCGTGCTGGAAGTTGGTGACCCACTGCTTGTGCCCGTCGATGACCCACTCGTCGCCGTCTTTCTCGGCCGTCGTCTCCATCGCCAGTTTGTCAGACCCGGCGTTCGCCTCGCTGAGGCCCAGCGCGCCCACCGTGTCGAAGGTCGCCATCTCGGGTAGGTACTCCTCGCGCTGGGCGTCGGTCCCGAACCGTTCGATTACTGTCGCGACGCCCAGATTGAGCGCCAGCGCGCTGGCGACGGTCATCATTGCCGCCGCAAGTTCCTCGGTGAGAACGACTAGTTCGACCAGTCCCTCGCCGCGGCCGCCGTACTCCGCTGGGAGCGTGATGCCCGCGTACCCCCGGTCGCCGAGTTCGGCCAAGATGTCGCCGGGGTACTCCTCGTTTCGGTCGAGTTCGATGGCGCGCGGACGAATCTCGGACTCGGCGAACTCGCGGACCTCCTCGCGGAGCGCTCGCTGGTCCTCGGTCAGTCGAAACGGCATGCGCAGGCCTACGACGCGGAGGGAGTAATAGGTTCGCCGACAGGATTCGTCGACGCTTCGGCGAGGTCGGTCACGCCACTCGTTCGACCTCGTAGCCGGCGTCCCTGACCTCCTCGATTATCTTCTCGGCGTGGCCCGTCCCGCTCGTGACGACCTGAAAGACCAGATACGCCTCGCCCACGCGCAGGTCGTCCACCGCGCGGTCGTGGCGGACCGTCCGGATGTTCGCGCCGGTGTCGGCGATGATGCCCGAGAGTTGGGTCATCTCGCCGGGTTCGTCCTCGATGCGAACCCGGAGGCGCATCAGTTGGCTCCGCTCGGTCAGCGCCTGCGTGAGGACGGTCTGGAGCATCGAGATGTCGATGTTGCCGCCCGAGAGGACGGGAACGACCGTCTCGCCCGACACGTCGAGGTCCTCGGAGAGGACCGCGGCGACGGAGGAAGCGCCCGCCGCCTCGACCAGTTGCTTGGCGCGTTCGAGCAGGATGAGTTCCGCGCGAGCGATTTCGTCGTCCGTGACGGTGACGACCTCGTCCACGTGTTCCTCGATGAGACCGAGCGTCAACTCCGAGATGCCGCCCGTGGCGATACCGTCCGCGATGGTCGACGGGGAGTCGATGGAGGTCGGGATGCCCTTGTCGAGGCTCTCGGGAACCGTCGCGGCCTGTTCGGCCTGCACGCCGACGACGCGGACGCTCGGGTCGAGTTCCGCCAGCGCGGCGCTGACGCCGCCGACGAGACCCCCGCCGCCGATGGGAACGACCACGGTGTCCGCGTCGGGCATTTGCTCGTGGATTTCGATGCCGATGGTTCCCTGTCCCGCGACGATGGCCGGGTCGTCGTAGGCGTGGACGAACTCGGTGTCGTCGGCCTCGGTCAGCGATTGGGCGTACTCCATCGCGGCCCGGAAGTCCTCGCCGCGCAACTCCACGTCCGCGCCGTACCCGCGGGTGGCCTCGACCTTCGCCTGCGGCGCGTTCTCGGGCATCACGATGGTCGAGTCCACGCCGGTCTCGGTCGCGGCCAGCGCGACGCCCTGCGCGTGGTTGCCCGCGCTGGCGGCGACGACGCGTTCGGTACCGCCGCGCGATGCGACCTGCTGGAGTTTGTTGTACGCGCCCCGCGTCTTGAACGACCCGGTGCGCTGGAGGTGTTCCATCTTGAGGTGGACCGCCGCGCCGGTCATCTCGCTCAGCGACCGACTCCGCTCGATTTCGGTGCGCTGGACGACGGACTCGTCGAACCGCTCGCGCGCGGCCTCCACGTCGCGCAGGGTGACTTCGGTCATATTTGCCAGTATGCGAGGAGATGTATATCAGTTTCTCAGTTCGAGCGAGAGCGAAGAGAGCGGGGACGAAGACGAGCGTCGAGACCCTACTCCAGCAGCAGGAGTTCGGGGTTCTCGACGTACTCGATGAACGTGTTGGCGAACGCCGCCGCGTCGGCACCGTCCACGATGCGGTGGTCGATGGACAGCGAGATGGGCAGGGTGTGCTTGGCCACGACCTCGCCCTCCTCGACGACCGGGCGCTGTTTCAGTTCGCCGATGCCGAGGATGGCCGCCTCGGGGTAGTTGAGGATGGGCGTCGCGTACTCGCCGCCGATGGCGCCGAAGTTGGTGACGCTGAACGTCGAACCCTGCAACTCGTCCCGGGAGATGGAGCGGTCGCGGGCCTTCTGGACCACTTCGTTGACCTCGCTGGATATCTGGAGCAGGCCCTTGCCGTCCACGTCGTCGACGACCGGCACCATCAGTCCGGCGTCGGTCGCGGTCGCCACGCCGACGTTGTAGTAGTTCTTCCGGAGGATTTCGCCGGCCTCCTCGTCGAGTTCGGCGTTCAGTTTGGGATGCTGCTTGAGCGCGGCGACTACGGCCTTCATCACGAACGGCATGTAGGTCAGCCGGATTCCCTGTTCTTCGGCCTTCGGCTTGAGTCGCTCGCGGGTGTTCACGAGTTCCTCGACGACGGCGGTGTCGTGGTGCGTGACGTGGGGCGCGGTGTACTTCGACTGCGACATCGCGTCGCCGATGGTCTTGCGAACGCCCTTGTACTGGATGCGCTCGACTCGCTCGCCCTCGGGCGTCGCGGCCGCGGTTTCGGCCTGCGCCTGCTGGGCCTGTCGCTGGGCCTCGGCGTACTGCATCACGGCCTCGCTGGTGACGAACGCCTCGCCGTCGCGCTGTTCGGTCGCCGGGACCGCGTTCAGGTCTACGCCCTGCTCGTCGGCGATTCGCCGGGTCGCGGGCGCGGCGAGCGTCCGCTCGCGGTCGGCCGCCTCCGGGGCGGGACCGCCGGTCGCGCCAGCGGTCGCGGTCGTCGGCTGAGCGTCCTGCTCGCGGGTCGCTCCGACCTCGCCGGTCGGCGCCTCGGCCTCGGCGGGCGCCTCGTCGGTCGCATCGCCGGACGCTTCGCCGCCGGACTCTGCAGCCTGCCGCACGTCCTGCTCGGTCACGCGACCGCTCGGTCCGGTGCCCTCGACGGCGGCGATGTCCACGCCGAGTTCGCGGGCGACGCGGCGGGCGCTCGGCGCGGCGAACACGCGTCCCTCGCCGGTCGAAACCTCCTCGGCGACCGTCTCCTCGGTCGCGTCGCCCTGCGTCGTCGCCTGCTCGGCTTCGCCCGACGCCTCGGACTCTGGGGCGGTCCCGGCGTCGGACTCCGCGGCCCTCCGGGCTTCGCCCTCGGTCTGGCCCTCTTCGACCGGTTCGCCCTCCACGTCGAAGGTGATGATGACCGACCCGACCTCGACGACTTCGCCCTCCTCGGGGATGATTTCCCGGACCGTGCCGTTCACCGGCGACGGGACCTCCACGATAGCCTTGTCGGTCTCGACCTCGGCGACCGCTTGGTCCTCGGTGACGGTGTCGCCCTCCTCGACCAGCCAACTGACGATTTCGCCCTCTGCGACGCCCTCGCCCACGTCGGGGAGTTTGAATTCTCGTACCATGATTCAGAAGTTCACGGCGTCCCGGATGCCTTCCTTGATGCGGGCGGGTTCGGGGAGGTAGTAGTCTTCGAGCGCGTACAGCGGGAACGGCGTGTCGAACCCGGTGATGCGCTCGACCGGTGCCTCCTGATACAGTAGTGCCTCCTCTTGGATGATGGAGGAGATTTCCGCGCCGAGACCGCCGGTCTTCGGCGCTTCGTGGACGACCGCCGCCCGGCCCGTCTTCTTGAACGACTCCACGATGGTCTCCTCGTCGAGCGGCGAGACGGTTCGGAGGTCCACGACCTCCACGTCGATTTCGCCCTCCAACTGCTGGGCGGCCTCGACGGTCGGTCGGGTCATCGCGCCCCACGTGAACACCGAGATGTCCGACCCTTCCTCGCGGACGGCGGCCTCGCCGATGGGCACCTCGTAGGACTCGGTCGGCACGTCGCCGCGGAACGCCCGGTAGATGAGCTTCGGTTCGAGGAACATCACCGGGTCGGGGTCGCGGATGGCCGACGTGAGCAGGCCCTTGGTGTCGTAGGGCGTGCTGGGGATGACGACCTTGAGTCCGGGCTGGTGGGCGAAGAACGCCTCCGTGGACTCGGAGTGGTGTTCCGGCGCGCGGATGCCGCCGCCGTAGGGCGCGCGGATGACCATCGGACAGGTGAACCGGCCGCGGCTACGGGTTCGCAGTCGCGCGGCGTGGCTCACTATCTGGTCGAAACCGGGGTAGATGAACCCCATGAACTGGATTTCGGGGACGGGCTTCAGTCCGTAGGCCGCCATGCCGATGGCGGTGCCGATGATGCCGGACTCGGCCAGCGGCGTGTCGATGACGCGGTCCCCGCCGAACTCGTCGTAGAGGCCCTCGGTCGCGCGGAACACGCCGCCGTTCTTGCCGACGTCTTCGCCCATGACGAGCACGTCGTCGTCCTGCTGCATCTCGGTGTACAGTCCGTCTCGAACCGCCTGCACCAGCGTGAGGTTCTCGGTCTCTTGCTGTTGTGCTTGTTGACTCATTTGTTAGTCCTCCAGAAGTGCGTCGTCGCCGTACTGTTCCCGAATCTCCTCGAACCCGGCGTACTGTTCGCGGAGGTGCTTGGGCATGTCGGCGTAGACGTGCGCGAATATCTCCTCGGGGTCGGGGCGCTCGACGGACTCGGCGGCGTCGATGGCGTCCGCGACCTCGTCTTTGACCTCCTGTTCGATGGCTTCGACCTTCTCGTCGTCGAGAACGCCGCGGTCCCGGAGGAACGCCTCCAGTCGCGGAATCGGGTCCTTCCGTTTCCACTCCTCGACCTCCTCGTCCTCGCGGTAGACCGAGGGGTCGTCGGCCGTCGTGTGGGCGCCGTAGCGGTACTGGACCGCCTCGATGAGCGTGGGCCGGAGGTCGTCCTCGTCGGGGTTCTTGGCCTTCTCGACGGCGTCCTTCGTCACCTTGTAGACCGCGAGCGGGTCCATCCCGTCGACCTGCACGCCCTCGAAGCCGTAGGCCTGTGCCTTCTGGGCGATGGTCGCGGAGGCGGTCTGGCGCTCGCGCGGGACCGAGATGGCCCACTGGTTGTTGTTACAGAAGAAGACGGTGGGCGTGTCGAAGACGCCCGCGAAGTTGAGACCCTCGTGGAAGTCGCCCTCGCTGGTCGCGCCGTCGCCGAAGTAACAGACGAAGGCCTTCTCCTCGCCCTTCAGCTTCGAGGCCCACGACGCGCCGGTCGCGTGGGGAATCTGGGTCGCGATGGGCACCGCGACGGTGAAGATGTTGGTGTCGTCGGGGATGGCGTTGCCCTGCTCGTGGCCCATCCAGTACAGCAGGGTCTGCTCCAGCGACAGGCCGCGGACCAGCGCCGAACCGTGCTCCCGATAGCTCGGGAACAGCCAGTCGTCGTCGGCCAGCGCGTGGGCGCTCCCGATTTGGGCACCCTCCTGGCCCGAGAGCGGCGGATAGGTTCCCATCCGCCCCTGCCGGTTGAGCGAGACCGCTCGCTCGTCGAAGTGGCGGGTCAGCTTCATCTCGCGGTACATATCCACCATCTCCTCGTCGGAGATGTCGGGCACGTCCGCGCCTTCTACCACGTTACCGTCCTCGTCGAGGACCTGAACGCGGTCCTGCGGGTCTTGGTGTACGATGCTCACGGTCGAACCCATCCTGACATATCGAAAGGGTCACCCGCTGGCGTAATAGGGTTTTCGTAACTAACTTTCCGGAGGTACGATTCTCACGGGAGTTCCTCGCGCGAACAGTCATTTTCGGCCGGAGAATTCGGCAATTTCTAAAATTTCGTTCAGAAAAATAGACGTTCGTCTGACGTAGAGTGGCTCACAGGGGGCTCCGGTGAACGAACGGCAATTATTGCGGCAAAATAAACGGAACTGCACCGGTGCGTCCGTTCGGGGTGACGGTCCGGTCAGTCAGAGGCGGCGACGCTCTCTCTCGCTTCCCGACGGGCCTGTTCGACGGTCTTGCCGTCGCGGACGACCGCGTCCACGAACAGTTCGCCCGCTTTGTACGACGACCGGACCATCGGACCGCTGGCGCAGTAGAGGAAGTCGAGTTCCTCCTCGGCGACCCGGCGCCACGTGTCGAACTTCGCCGGGTGGACGTAGGTCTCCACGTCGAGGTGAGTGCGCGAGGGTTGGAGGTACTGGCCGAGGGTCACGACGTCCACGTCGGCCTCTCGGAGGTCCGAGAGAGTCTGGTAGACCTCGTGGTCGTACTCGCCGACGCCGAGCATGATGGAGGTCTTGGTGTAGATGTCGGACTCGCGCTCGACCTGTTCGAGGACCGCGAGGCTCTGTTCGTACCCGGCGCGGGGGTCGCGGACGGGTTGCTGGAGGCGCTCTACCGTCTCGACGTTGTGGGCGATGACGTCCGGTTCGGCGTCGATAATCTTCCGAATCAGGTCCTCCTCACCCCGGAAGTCGGGGATGAGGACTTCCACGAGAATCGAGGGGTCGCGCTCCTTTATCTCCCGAATCGTCTGCGCGAAGTGGGCCGCGCCCTGCCCCTCTAAGTCGTCGCGGTCCACCGACGTGAGGACGACGTAGTCGAGTCCGATTTCGGCGACGGCGCTCGCCACGTTCGCGGGTTCGTCGGGGTCGAGCGGTTGACCGCCGCCGGTGTCCACGTCGCAGAACCCGCAGTTCCGGGTGCACTGGTCGCCCATCAGCATGAACGTCGCGGTTCCCCCGGACTCGGAGTTATTGCCACTCCAGCACTCGCCGAGGTTCGGGCAGTTGGCCTCCTCGCAGACGGTGTGGAGGTCGTGGTCTCGGAGCGTCTGCTTGATGCCCGTGAACTCACGGCCGGACGGCGGTTGCATCTTGAGCCAATCGGGTTTCCGGCGGCGACTCATTGCTCGGGTGTTGGATTCGGGTAGTGAAAAGGGTAGGGTATTCCCGTTTGAGGTGGGCGTTTAGTCGCTTTTGGCGTCGAGAGATGAATTTCTACGACGGCGTCTGTGTCAGTAGATGTAGCGAAAGTCTCCCGGAAGTCTAACAGCTCACCGCGTCGACGAGTACCGACTCCCTCGATAGTTGGATCTCCGATACGACGGCGGAGGGTACGGGACTGATTCTCGCCCTCGCGGACCTCTGACGTACCGACGCCGAACCGAAACCCGAGTACGACGGCCTTCCGCACTTCTAAGGCCACAATAACAAAACGTCTCAAACGCCTACGCTGGTTTATGAAGACAAATGCTTTCGACTGGCTCGCCATCCTGCTCGTCGCCATCGGCGCAGTGACGTGGGGCATCCTCGGCGTCACCGGACTGACCGGCGAACCGCTGAACGTCGTCAACATGGCGCTGGAGCCCATCTTCCAACCGGGACCGGCAGAGACGGTCGAGTACCTTATCTACGTTCTCGTCGGCGTCGCGGGCGTCTACCTGCTCTACACCGCCTACAAGATGGGCCGGGCGAGTCGGCGGGCTACCCGCGAGCGCCGACGCCGGGACGCGACGACCCGGACCGAGACGACGGCCGACTACACCGACACCGACACGGACAACACGAACACGGAATCCTGATTCTTCGCGGTGACTGTCGACTCCGTTTTCCGAGTTTCCGGGTCGTTGACGGGGGTCGAGAAACGGAACGTCGGGGAAGAAAACCGGCGGTCTACTCCACGTCCTGTCCGTAGCCTTCGAACTTCTCGGCGACGGCGGCCATCTCCTCGTGGCCCAGTTCCACCGGGTCGCCGAACGCCTTCGCCTGACAGTAGATTCTAGCTGTGTACTCGACGTTGACCGCCGTTTCGAGCGCCGAGTCGGCGTCGTCACCGGTCGCGAGCAGGCCGTGGTTGGCCAGCAGGCAGGCCTCGGCGTCGGCGTCCTCCATCGCCGCGACCGCGTTCTCGGCGAGTTCGGCCGTGCCGTAGGTGGCGTAGTCCGCGACCGGGACCGTGGTTCCGGCGAGCGCGAGCATGTAGTGAACCGGGGGAATCGGTTCGTGGAGAATCGCCAGCGTCGAGGCCCACGGCGAGTGGGTGTGGACGATAGCGCCCGCGTCGAACTCCCGGTAGACCGCGCTGTGCATCGGCGTCTCGCTCGACGGTGCGGTGTCGCCCGCGACCTGCTCGCCGTCGAGCGAAACCACCGGCACGTCGGCGGCGGCGATGCGGTCGTAGGCGACGCCGGTCGGCGTGACGGCGAACCGGTCGTCTCGCCGGACGCTCAGGTTGCCGGTCCGGCCGGGCGTGAGAGCTGCGAGGTCGGGCGCGCGGGTGGCGACCGCGCGGCGTTCCGCTCCGAGCATGTTTCGTTGGTAACGTAGAGAAGTGGCTATATATTCTCACGGGATGGAGTTCAGCGAAGCAAATCAAGAGTTGATATGGCAGGCCGAATCGGAATCTCCCACACATCGGAAAACTTATCAGTAGGAGCGATATTTTATTACTGTCAACTAAGGCAAAACGATGGTGAACGTATCGCGGGAAGAAATCACGGATGGCGCTCTCGTCCGCTCTCTGCTCCTCTTAGCGGCTCCGTTGGTCGCACAGAATCTCGTGCAAGTAGCCCAACAGGTAATCGACACGTTCTGGGTCGGCCGCCTCGGAGAGAACGCCGTCGCGGCCGTCGGCGTGAACTTTCCGGTCATCGCGTTCATCTACAGCGCGACCGTCGTCGTGAACACCGGGACCCAGGTCGTCGTCTCCCAGCGCGTCGGCGGCGACGACGCCGCGGGCGGCCGCCGGACGGCGTTCCACGGCGCGACGCTCGCGCTCTTCGGCGCAATCGCCTGCGCTATCCTCGTCTCCGTCGGCGCGGAGACTCTCGTCGAACTGCTCGTGGACGACGACGCCGTGGCCGCGCTCGCGACCACGTACCTCGTGACGTACATGTTCGGGTTCCCGTTCTCGATGACGAGCGACGCGCTCGAATTCTCGTTCATCGGATGGGGCGACTCGCGGGCCGCTCTCTACATCAACCTCACCGCAATCGGCGTCAACGTCGCTCTCGACCCCTTCCTCATCCTCGGGTGGGGACCGTTCGCCGAGATGGGCGTCCGGGGCGCGGCGTTGGCGACCGTAATCGGCTACGCCGCCGGCCTCCTGCTCGCGCTCGGGATGATTCTGCGCGGACGAGACGGACTCACCTTCACCGAGAACGCTGTCGGCTTCGACGTAGAGGAGTACCGCGAAGTCCTCGAAGTGGGCCTGCCGACCGGCGCACAGCGCGCGGTGAGCCAACTCGTCCGCGTCCTCATCATCGCCCTCGTCTCGGCGGTCGGCGGCGCGGCGGGTCTCGCGGCCTACACGGTCGGGGCGCGAATCGCCAGCGTGGCGTTCATCCCGGCGCAGGGCCTCTCGGGCGCGGCCCAGAGCGTCGTCGGTCAGAACCTCGGCGCGGACAACCCCGGCCGCGCGCGCCGGGCGACGTGGGTTAGCGCGGGTATCGCGGCGGTCGGGCTCACGCTCGCGGGCGTCGTCCAGTGGGTCGCACCCGAACTGCTGGTCAACTTCTTCGTCGCGGACATAAGCCAGCGGGCCTTGGGACTGTCCGTCGATTACCTCAAAATCCTCGTCCTCGGGTACTGGGCCATCGGCGCGACCTACGCCTTCAACGCCGGGTTCAACGGCGCGCGCCGGACCAAGGTCAGCATGGTCGTCGGGCTCCTGAAGTACTGGGCGGTCCGACTTCCCATCGCCGCGGTCGGCGCCTTCTGGTTCGACTTCGACGTCCACGCGGTGTTCTGGGCGGTCACTATCTCGAACGTCGCGGGCGCGGTCGGCGCGGGACTGTACTACTACTACACGACGAACAACGGGATGCTCGAACGCGCCGCCGAGAAAGCGACCGCGGCCGCCGACTGAGCGACCGTCGACGGCCGACGACCGGACCTCGCGAAAATCAGCCTCCCAACCGGCCTACTCCACGCGGACGGTCCGCGAATCGGTGACTGGGAGCAGGGGGAGTTCCGGGAACGAGACCTCCACGACGTACTCCATCTCGTCGTCGGTCCCGCCGAAGACGCCGACCGGGATGGTCTCCTCGCTCCCGAGGTAGGTCGTCGTCTCGGTCATCTCGACGCCGTTGACCGTCACGCGAATCCCGACTTGGGTCCCGTCGCCGGCGTTTCGGACCGTCACCTCGCGCATGTCGTTCTCGCCGCGGGGGACCGAGTCGGGGAACGACCCCCACTCGACCGCGACCTGCGGGAGGTTCCCGGCGCTTTCGAGGACCGCCTCGGCGACGCCCGCCGAGAGGCCCGCGTCCACGAGTCCGTCTTCGCCCGCCTCGCGCACGTCCGCCGGGGCGGCGATTCCCTCCTTCGCCAGTTTGCTCGCGCGGCCCGACCCGACGCCGTCGAGGGCGGTCAGGCCGACCGCGTCGGAGCTCACGCCGTGTTCGATGCGGGCCTCGACCCGGCGCGCGAGGTTGGCGGCGCGGGGTCGGTCGAAGCGTTCGAGGAACGCCCGGAGCGCCGCGAGCAGGCGGAGCGCGTTCTGGGTGATGACCCACGCGTCGCTCCGGAGTTCGCCGGGCGTCGTCCCCGTCATCGTGGAGCGCAGAATCGCCAGCACCTTGCGCGCGCCGGGTTCCAAGTCGCCCGCACTCTGGCCCACGAGGACCGAGTCCACGGCCTCGCGCTCGGACTGGCGGGCGCTCACGCTGTCGAACTCCGCGGCGTCCGCGACGGTCTGGAGGATGTCGTCGGTCCCGACGTCGTCGCGTTCGGAGAGGTCGCGGAACTCGCCCGCGGTGTCGAGTCGGAGGTAGAACTTCGAGGCGAGGCGGCCCAGCGGCGTGGCCGAGACGCCCAAGTCGTCGCCGATGTCCACGAAGCCCCGGCCGTCGAGTCGTTCGAGCGCGTCCCGGACTCGACTCCGGAGGTCGGCCTGCAGGTCGTCGAGTCCGTAGGCGTCGGGGTTCGATTTGGCGCGGACGTAGTAGAAGGTGGTTTCGAGCCAGTCGATGACGTCGCCGAGGTCCCGGATGGTCCCCATGGCGATTTCGGCGTTGAGGTGGGCGTCCAAGTCCTCGGCCAGTCGGGACTCGATTTCCTTGCCTTCCCGGAGGAGCCTCCGGTACTTGTCGGCCTCCGAGTGGTCGCAGACGACCCAGCCGTACCCCACGTCGTCGTACTCGGGTCGCCCCGCGCGGCCGAGCATCTGGAGGATGTCGAGCGGACTCATATCCACTTCGCCTTCGAGGGGGTCGTGGAGCTTCGTGTCCCGCAACACGACGCATCTGGCGGGCAGGTTGACGCCCCACGCCAGCGTCGAAGTCGAGAACAGGAGCTGAACCTTGCCCTGCTTGAACCACTCCTCGACGCGGTCCTTGTCCCCCTTCGAGAGCCCCGCGTGGTGGAACGCCACGCCGTCCAGCACCGACTTCCGGAGCGTGTCGTTCTGAAGCTCCTTGGCCTCGTTGTGGAAGTCGTAGTCGCCGCGCGCGCCCATCGGAATGTCGCGCTCGCCGATCTCGTCGCGGGCCTTCTTGGCGGCCTGCACGGTGTCTTGGCGCGAGGAGACGAACACGAGCGCCTGTCCGTCGTCGCGGATGTGGGGTTCCGCGAGGTCGAGAGCGCGGTAGAGTCGCCGGTACTTGTCCGCGAAGGAGTTGTCGCCGTGAGTGTAGGTCTTGACCCCGGAATTGAGGTCGACCGGCCGGTAGTCGTCGCCGAACTCGAAGGTGGTCTCGGGCGGGGCGTCGAGCCAATCGGCCACGTCGCCGACGTTGGGCATCGTCGCCGAGAGCGCGACGACGCGCGGGTCGGTGAGGCGCCGGAGTCGCGACACCGTGACTTCGAGGACGCTGCCGCGCTTCTCGGAGTCGAGCAGGTGGACCTCGTCGATGACGCAGCAGTCGACCTCGCGGATGAACGCGTAGCGCCGCGAGTCGTGCTTCCGAGTCGCCGAGTCGGTCTTCTCGGGAGTCATCACGAGGATGTCGGCGCGCTCGGCCCGCCGGGGGTTGAGGTCGCGCTCGCCCGTGACGACGTACACTGAGTAGCCCAGTTCTTCGAACCGCTCCCACTCGCTCTCCTTCTCGTTGGTCAGCGCGCGCATCGGCGCGATGAAGAGAGCGGTGCCTCCGGCCTCCAAGGTCCGACAGATGGCGAGTTCCGCCAGCGCGGTCTTGCCGCTGGCGGTCGGTGCGCTCGCCACCACGTTCTCGTCGGTTTCGAGGAGCGCGTCGACGACCTCCCGCTGCATGTCGTTGAACTCCTCGAACGGGAACACCTCGGCGAACTCCGGGTCGGGGACGGCCTCGGCGACTTCCATCGTACGACTCACAGGGGCCGGGTGGCAAAGGCGTTTCTCTATCGGAACGAACAGGCCGGGGGTCACCACGCCTCCCGAAGCACGCCCTCAATCTCCGCCACGCTCGCGTCCAGCCCCGACGGCGCGCGCTCCATCGGGTGGTCGTCGGCGATGAACTCCGCGATAGCCGGTAAATCCTCCTCGCGCGTCTCCGGGAGGTCCCGGAGGCGCGACGGCGCGCCGAGCGAATCCCGCAGCGCCACGACCGCATCGACGACCGCCTCGGCCACTTCGTCGTCAGAGCGACCGGACGAGTCGATACTGAACCCCTCGGCCAGCAGGTCGCGGCCCGCGTCCACCGCCGAGAAGAGGTACCGGAGGATGTGAGGTACGACGGCCGCGTGGACCGCGCCCTGCTGAACGTCGTACCGGCGGGCGAATCCGTGGCCGAACGCGTGGACGACCGAGACCTTGCGGTCGAGTTGGACGAGCAGCGAACCGACCACCGCCCGGTCCATCGCCGCGGCGTCGGTGGCGCCATCGTCGCCCGCAACTTCCGGGAGCGCGTCGCTCAGCAGGCGGAGGCCGTGAACCGCGGTCGCGTCGCTGACGGGGTTGGCGTCGCGGGCGTAGGGCGTCTCGATGCCCTTGTCGACGCCGTTCATCGCCGACCCGGCCAGCGCGCCCGCCGGCGTGGTTTCGAACAGGTCGGGGTCGGCGAAGTCCGCAATCGGCATCGCGGACCCGGAGACGATAATCGGCTGGTCTGTCGGCGACTCTGCCGCCGAGAGGACTTCGAGCGACCCGCCCGCGGACACGTCCGCGCCGGCGAGCGTCGTGGGAACGACGACCACCGGCGGTCGGTCGGTGTCCGCGTCGGGCGGACCGACCGCCCCGTCTCGGGCCTCCTCGCGGAGGTCCGCAAGCGACCGCCCGTCAGACGCGAAGACGCTGGCCTGTCGGGCCACGTCGAGGCTACTGCCGCCGCCGACGCCGACGAGAACGTCCGCGTCGGCCTCGCGCATCGCGTCGATGGTCTCGAACGCCGCCTCGGCCTGCTTCTCGGGCGTCGTGCCGTCGAAGACGCCCGCGAGACGGTCGCCGAGGCCGCCTCTCACGGGGTCCATCAGGTCGTCGTTGGCCGCGACGTTCGACCCGCAGACGACCAGCGCGCGGTCGAGGCCGCAGTCGGCGAGATAGTCGCCCAGTCGGTCCACGCACCCGCGACCGTACAGCAGGTCGCACCCGCGGTACTCGTGTTCGAACGCGTCGGCTATCGGGAGCATTCCCCGGAGATTGGACCGCGTCCGAAATGAAGGTAGAGGCCGAACCGCTACGCGTCGGCCAGCAGTATCTCGCGGAGTTCCGCGGGCGACTCAGCGACCGCGTCGGCCTCCGAGAGGTCCAACTCCTCGTCGGACTGGTTGCGGTATCCCACGGCTTTCATCCCGGCCGCCTTCGCCGATTTCACCCCGTTCGTGGAGTCCTCGACAGCGATGCACTCGGCCGGTTCGACCCCGACCTGCTCGGCGGCGTACTCGTACACGTCGGGTTCGGGCTTGCTCTTGCCGTCGATTTCCTCGGCGCTGATTATCTGGTCGAACTCCTCGCGGAGATCGAACCGGTCGAGCATCCGGTCTATCCAGTCGTGGGGCGACGACGAGACCAGCGCGACGGTCCGGCCGTCCTCCCGGAGGGCCGCGAGCAGGTCGGCGAAACCCTCCTGCAACTCGACTTTCTCGCCGTAGATGTCGCGGGCCGCGTCCTCGTAGCGGGCGACGAACTCGTCTTTGCTCTCGGTCATCTCGTTGCGTTCCTCGAGGTAGTCGTATATCTCCCGGAAGTTCATCCCGGTCGTCTCGCTGGTGTCGGGCGACCCGTCGACCGCCGCGGGGAGTATCTCCTCCTCCTCTCGCTCGACCCAGTAGCGCTCGGAGTTAACGATGACGCCGTCCATGTCGAACAGCACAGCCTTCGATTGCACGGGCGAACCGACGGGCCGAGCGGAAATAGTAGCTCCGGCGTGCGGGAACAGTAGTCGCCCCATCTTTCACAGCGAACACGTTCGGCGGCGGTCGCGCGAGGGTTTAAGTCCGGGAAGGGGACGAACCCTCCCCGTGACCGAACCCGTTCGCGTCTACGCCGGAGACTGTACGACGACGTACCGCGCCGAGACCCAGCGCAGCGAGATGCCGCGGGCCTCGAAACCGAGCGACGAAGCCGTATCGAGCGACCCGCGCCGCCAGCGCGGCCGGGTCGTCGTGGTTCACAAGCCCGACGGCACCGTCCTCGTCCACGACGCCGAGGGGTACCAGCCAGTCGCGTGGCTGACCCGGGCGGACGCGGTCCACCGCGAGACCGACGGCGAGGGCGGGTTCGCCCTCGTCGCGGTCAAAGACGACTCGCGCCTCCGGGTCGAGAGCCACGGGGGCGCCGACCGCGAGCGCCACGGCGCGACCCCCGCGGGGCCCGAGACCGGCACCTGTCCCGACTGCGACGGTACCCTCGTCCGCGCTCGCGGGGCAGTCACCTGCCTCGACTGCTCGGCCGAGTACGGCCTGCCCAGAGACGCCACGACGCTCGACTCGACCTGCGAGTGTGGCCTGCCTCGAATGACGGTCGAGCGCGGCGCGCGTTTCGAACTCTGCGTGGACCGCGAGTGCGAGCAACTCGACGAGGCGGTCCGCGAGCGGTTCGACCGGGAGTGGTCGTGTCCCGAGTGCGGCGGCGATTTGCGAGTTCTGCGCGAGCGCACCCTCTTCCTCGGGTGCGGGAACTACCCAGAGTGCGAGGCGACGTTCGCGCTCCCCGAACGGAAGGTGGTCGGGTCCTGCGAGTGCGGACTGCCGCGGGTTCGGGGCGACGACTCGGACGACTCGGCGCGCGCGGACGACTCGCGCTGTCTCGACCCCGACTGCACCGAGACACCGGAAACCGTTTGACGCCGCGAACCGGAACCACGAGCATGGACGGACGCCTGCGAGACGACGAGGTGGTAGTCGGGGGTGACGCCCGCCAGCGCTACTACGACTCCAGCGGGTACGGCCGCCCCTTGGAGGAGAACCGGGTCGCGCTCTCGCGCGTCGAAGCGGCCTATCTGCTGTTCAAAGGCGACATGGACAGCGTCGTGCGAGACACCCCGGGGAGTCGGCCGGAGGCCGACGAGACGCGCATGGGCTTCCGGGAGTTTCTCGCCGACGCGGGCGACGAGATAGCGACGCGGTTTCTGGTCTACGCCGACCTGCGCGACCGGGGATTCTACCTCTCGCCCGCCCGCGAGGGGTGGGTAGACGCCCCGCGGTCGAACGCCGACTTCGTGGTCTACCCCCGCGGCAAGGGACCGTGGGACGACGCGGTCCTCTACCGCGTCCGAGTCGTCGGCGAGCGTGCGGACGTGCCCGCCGACGAGTTGGGCGACGTGGTACTGGCGGTCGTGGACGAGGAGAGCGAAATCACCTACCTCGAAACCGACCGGGCCGACCTCCGGGGGAGTTCGGCGACCGACCTCCCCGCGGGCGTGCCCGCCGACCTGCTGGACGACCGCGTGCTGGTCTGGGACCCGCCCGAGGTGCTTCACCACCGCGGATTCTACGGCCAACCGCTGGACGACCGCGACGGGGACCGCGACAGCGCCCTCCAGTTGTCGCTGGTCGAGGCGGCGTACCTCGCCGACGACGGCGTCCTCTCGCTCGGCGGCGGCGCCGAAACAGTCCGCGAGCGGGGCCGGGCGGTCGAGGGCGAGCGGTTCGACCGCCGACTCCGAGTCTACCGGGCGCTCCGCGAGCGCGGGGTCGTCCCCAAGACCGGGTTCAAGTTCGGATCCGACTTCCGGACCTACGCAGACGTGGAGTCGGTCGAGGAGTTGGGCCACTCGGAGTGTCTCGTTCGAGTGCTTCCGGCCGACCGGGTCTTCTCGCCGCGGGACCTCGCGCTCGACGTGCGACTCGCTCACGGGGTCCGAAAGCGGATGATTTTTGCGCTCGTAGGCCCGAACGAACGGATAACCGATTGGATCTCCGTGGGTCGACTGACACCATGACGGAACTGACACCATGACACGAGACACAGACAGCGGTCGCGGAGACGAGCGAGACAGCACAGCGCCGGAAACACTGCCCGACGACGCGTCCGACTCGACCGGTTCGGAGGCCCGGCAGGCGCTGCCCGACGGCGGGACCGCCGCGAGCGGCGAGGACGAGACGACGCTCGACCCGTGGGGGTCGGCGACGGTCGCCGACTACCGGAAACTGTTCGAGGAATTCGGCATCGAGGAGTTCGACGAGGTGCTTCCCGAGGTGCCCGACCCCCACTACCTGATGCGCCGCGGGGTCATCTTCGGCCACCGCGACTACCGCCGGGTCGCCGACGCGATGGTGAACGACGAACCGTTCGCCGCGCTCTCGGGGTTCATGCCGACCGGCGACCCCCACATCGGACACAAACTCGTGTTCGACGAGATCATCTGGCACCAACAGCAGGGCGGCGACGCCTACGCGCTCATCGCGGACCTCGAAGCCCACAGCGCCCGCGGGATGACGTGGGACGAGATAGACGAGCACGCTCGGGACTACCTCCTGAGCCTGCTGGCGCTCGGGTTCGACCCCGAAGAGGGCGAACTGTACCGCCAGTCGGGCGACCGGGACGTGCAGGACTTGGCCTTCGAGTTGGGTTCGGAGGCCAACTTCTCGGAACTGGAGAACATCTACGGCTTCTCGGGCGAGACCAGCGTCTCGCACATGCAGAGCGTCGTGACCCAGATGGCCGACATCCTCTATCCCCAACTCGACGAACCCAAGCCGACGGTCATCCCGGTGGGTCCCGACCAAGACCCCCACGTCCGCCTCGCGCGTGACCTCGCGGCCCGGATGGGCTACTTCGGGGTGACGAAGGCGTACGCGAGTTTCGAGGCCGACCCCGAGGAGCGCGAACTGCTGGCGGCGGCCTACGCCGCGCTCTCGGAGGAGACCGACGAGGACGAAGTCGTCCGCTGTGAGGACGCGGCCGACTGGATAGTCGACGAGGTGGCCCCCGACGACGCTCGCGACAGCGTGACCGCGAAACTCCGGGAGGCGGGCAAGGAACCGCTCCGACCGCGCGTCCGCTTCCTCGACCGGAACGCGACCGAGGAGGCCTTCGGCGCGCTCATCGACGCCGTGGAGGGCGAGAAACGCGTCTTCGACGAACACGTCGACGCCTTCGACCTCTCGCGGGCGGACGCCGAGGAGTTGGCCCGCGAGGTCGAACTCGACCACGGCGGCTACGGGTTCGTCGCACCCTCCTCGCTCTACCACCGGTTCATGACCGGACTGACCGGCGGGAAGATGTCCTCGTCGGTTCCGGCGAGTCACATCAGTCTGCTGGACGACCCCGAGGACGGCTACGACAAGGTGAAGGCTGCGACCACGGGCGGCCGTGAAACCGCCGAAAAGCAGCGCGAACTCGGCGGCCGGGCCGACGAATGTCCGGTGTACGAACTCTACGCCTACCTGCTCGCGGGCGACGACGACGAGTTCGCCAAGGAGGTGTACGACGAGTGCGTCGGCGGCGAGCGCCTCTGTGGCGACTGCAAGGAGCAGGCCGCCCGACTGATGCGGGAGTTCCTCGCGGAGCACCAAGAGAAGCGCGAGGAGGTAGAGGACCTGCTGGAGCAGGCCGACATCGAACTCGACAGTCCGCGCAAGCGCGAGTGAATCTCTGTCCTCGCCGACAAAACTGTTCGACGTTTCTGTTCCCCCGACCGCGTCGTGGTCCGCGTCCGATTGTTTCAGCAACTGTTAACCCGGCGCGCCCGGACAGACGAAACATGGCTACAGCGAACGCGGACAAACTCGAACCGCTCGGAATCGGTTTCGGCGTCCTGCTCGTCCTCGTCGGTCTCGCGACCATCGTCGGCACGCCGTGGGCCCACAAGTCCGGCGGTGCGCTCCTGATGGTCGGACAGGCGTTCGGCGCGGTGGCCGCTATCGCAATCGGCGCGGGACTGGCGTGGCTGGCGCGGGAGTAATCGCAGCGGTTCCGCGACATCCGACGCTCGGCGCTATTTTACGGAGTGTACGCACGACGAAAAGGTGGACCGAGAGCTACTTGTTCGGCAGGAAGGCCAGTCCGAACAGCAGGACGACCGTCAGCGAACTGAGGATGGTGACTCCCCAGAGACCCGCCATGCGCTCGTTGAAGTGGTCGATTTCGCTGACCTGAGACTGGTACTCGCCGGGGTTCGGCGAGAGTTGGACGACCGTCGTCTGCTCGCCGTCGACCGTCTCGTTCGTGAAGTGAGCGACGAACTGCTGGCCGCCGTCTGCGGGGCCGAGCGTGACGTTACCGCCCTCTTCGAGCGAGGTCGACTCGGTTCTCGGAGCGGTCCACGTCAGGGTCGCCTGGTCCGCGGTGATGTTGGAGACGGTAGTCCGGTTGCCCCCGAGTTGGAAGGTCTGGCCCTCCGAGTACTGGCGGGTGTCGGGTTGGCCGAACTGCTGGCGCTTGTACTGGTCGACGGGCACCAGCGACCGGTTACCGCCGCTCTCGTTGACGACGACGTACTCCGTGCCGCCCTGCGTGACCGTGGAGGTGTTCTCGCTCAGGTTGAACTGCTCGCGGAGGGTGAACTGACCGGGGTCCGTCTGGTTGGGGATGAGAACCCGGTAGGTGGTGTTGTCCACTTGCGTGGTCGTGTTGTTCGCCCACGTCGCGGTGTAGCGCGCCGACTCGTTGACCCGTTCCAGCGTTCCCTCGCCGTCGCCGACCGATGCCACCGTGTACTGGTATCCGTCGACGGTCAGCGTGTCGTTCTCGGCGTACGTCTCCCCTTGCAGTTCGATGCCCGGCTCCTTGGCAACGCCGATGAGCGAGTAGGACCCAGCGGCGATTACGAGGAAGAGGACGGCGTACACCGTCGCGGCTCGTCGTTGCATGTTCGAAGCGTTTCGACGCGCGCCGTTTAATGATTGCTTTTCTTGGTTTCGATAGCGCGGTCTTGCGATAACTATCGTGAAAGTTTGGGTCTTAGCGCGGTCAAGTTCGGCCTCGGCTGAGTCGACTGTTCGTGCCTTGGCCCGGACGTTGCCTTCGACTGTCGAGGGCAGTTGCGGTTTCCGACTCCCACGTATATCCTCCTCGCGTTCGTAGCAGACGACGAGTGGTGCGGCGACACGCCGCGCCGAGGGAAATCATGGACACGGACACAACCGATTCGAGGAACGCGATAGCCGCGAGCGACGTCTCGCTGACGTACAGCGACGGGACCGAGGCCGTGACTGACGTGGACCTCACGGTTCCCGAGGGCGAGTTCTTCGGGTTCCTCGGGCCGAACGGCGCGGGCAAGACGACGACTATCAAGATGCTGGCGACGCTACTGAAGCCGACCGGCGGTGAGATTCGGGTCAACGGGTTCGACGTGCGCGAGCAGGCCCAGTCGGTACGGGAGTCCATCGGCTATATGGCCCAAGAGACCAGTATCGACCCGGAACTCACCGCCCGCGAGAACGTCCGGTTCGCGTGCGAGGCCTACGGCGTCCCCCGGAGCGAACGAGGCGAGCGCATCGAGGAACTGCTCGAACTCGCCGACCTCGCCGACGTGGCCGACAAGCGCGCCGACGACTTCTCGGGCGGGATGAAAAAGCGCCTCGACGCGGCGACAGCACTGGTTCACCAGCCACCGCTGGTCTTTCTGGACGAACCGACCACCGGACTGGACCCGAAAGCGCGGAATCGGCTCTGGGAGTACTTCCGGCGCATCAACGAGCGGGGGACGACCATCTTCCTCACGACCCAGTATCTCGAAGAGGCCGACCAGCTCTGTGAGCGCATCGCGGTCATCCTCGACGGGGAAATCGTCGCCACCGGGTCGCCCGCCGAACTCAAACGGCGGGTCGGCGGCGAACTGCTCGACATCGAAATCGACGGCGGTGAGACGGCCCGCGAGCGCGCGGCCGAGGTGGCCAGCGAGTCGGGCGTCTTCGAGGAGGCTAGCGTCGAAGTCACCGACGCGGGACTGACCGTCACGGCGCGCAACGCCCGGACGAACGGCACCGACCTGCTGGTGGCGCTCCGCGACGAAGGCCTGACCGTGACCGGATTCAACGTGCGCGCGCCGACGCTCGACGACGTGTTCCTCGCCATCACGGGCGAGGAGTTGGAGGAACCGGCCGACGAGGCCGCGGCGGACGCCGGGGCGGTGCGATGAGTACCGAGACCGACGAAGCGACCGCCGGTCCGACCATCGCGCCGGGCGAGACCGGCGGCGGCGAACGCGGGTTCCGAACCGACGTGTGGGTCAACTTCAAGCGGTGGAACCTGAAAGCGGTGCGCAACCCCTTCGTGCTGACCGCGTCGCTCGTCCAACCGATAGTCTTCCTCGTCCTCTTCACGCAGGTCTTCGGACAGGTCGCCAGCGGTGCAATCAGTCGCGGCGGGCCGGCCGTCACGTACGAGAGTTTCCTGCTGCCCGCCATCGTGATTCAGGTGTCGCTGGTCGCCGCGGCGACGTCCGGCATCGGACTGGTCAACGACATCGAAGAGGGGATGTTCGAGAAGGTGTTGGTGAGTCCGATGAACCGGGCCGCGGTGTTCCTCGGGAAGACGCTCGCCGAGATGCTCCGCATCACGGTCCAGATACTCATCATCCTCGGGTTGGGCGTCCTGCTCGGCGCGAACATCGAAACCGGCGTCGCGGGCGCGCTGGCCATCGTCGTCATCGGCATCGTGTTCGCCGGGTGGTTCACCGCGTTCTCGAACGTCGTCGCGCTGGTGACCCGCGACCAAGAGTCGACCATCATCGGCGCGAACATCCTCCAGTTCCCCCTGCTGTTCGTCTCCTCGGCGTTCCTCCCGGTCGAACTCCTCCCCGAGTGGATTCAGCTAATCAGCGACTTCAACCCCGTGACCTACGGCGTGGACGCGGCCCGAACGCTGGTCATCGACGGATGGATCTGGGAGACGATTCTTCCGAACGTCGGCGTGCTAGTCGGACTCGACCTCGTTCTCGGCGCGTTCGCGGTGTACATGCTCAACCGGGCGTCGAGTTCGGAAGTGGAGTAGGAAGGAGCCACCTTTTCGTCCTCGGCCGCTCGTACTCTGGCCATGTCCAAACAAGACCTCCGCGAGCGAATCTGGGACCACCTCGAAGAAGCGGGCGTCGCCCGGTTCCCCTTCCCGCCCCACGACCGGATTCCGAACTTCGCAGGAGCGGACGACGCCGCCGACCGACTCGCGGAAACCGAGGCGTGGCGGGACGCCGACGCCGTCAAGGCCAACCCCGACGCGCCGCAGCTACCAGTCCGGCGGCGCGCGCTCCGCGAGGGCAAGACCGTCTACATGGCGGTGCCTCGACTCCGGGACGAGAAGCCGTTCTACGAACTCGACCCCGCGGAGATTCCGTCCGCGGAGTACGACAGCGCGCCCACCATCTCGCACGTCGAGTCCTACGCGCGGCAGGTCGCGCCCGAGGACGTGGCGACCATCGACCTCGTGGTATCGGGGAGCGTCGCGGTCACTGCGTCCGGCGCGCGAGTCGGGAAGGGAGAGGGATACAGCGACCTCGAGTACGCCGTCCTCCGCGAGTTGAGACTCGTCGACGGAGGGACGCCCGTCGCGACTACCGTCCACGACTCGCAAGTCGTGACCGACGAGGTGGCGGTCGAGGCCCACGACGTGCCGATGGACCTCCTGGTGACGCCGACGGAGACCATTCGGACCGACACCGAGTACGAAACGCCTTCGGGCGTGTTCTGGGACGAACTGTCCGAGGAACGCATCGCCGAGATTCCGGTGTTGGAAGGACGGCGACCGTAGTTCACCGGTGGATGGCGAGCCGACAGTTCGCACAGTAGCGTACGGCGCGGAGCGCCGTTTCGCCGTGAGCGAAGGAGCGAAGCGACTGAGCGAACGGGGATTTCGGTACAGATTTTCACGAGGAACGGTGTCCGCAGGCCGAACTGAGGTTGTGGGTGCGAGGACACTCGACGAAGTAAAACGGTGCAAGCCAAGGGCCGGATTTGAACCGGCGGTAGGCGGCTCTGCAGGCCGCTGCGTTCGGCCGGACTCTGCCACCTTGGCGCTGTCTTCTGCTATTCGCTGGTCGCGCTTAAATATAGCGGTCCCCGGCGGCGCTCGCCGAGGTTCGAAATGAAGCGACCCCGTTCGGCGCGGTGCCGAACGGGGTCGGAGTATGAGTGGGAGGCGGCGAATCGGATTTCCCAGAGGCTCGCGCACTCCAGTACTCGCCGAAACGCAGGCGGGCTTAACTTCCGTGTTCGGGATGGGTACGGGTGTCGCCCCGCCGCTGTGGCCGCCTTAACGCCGACTCGCGGAATCGAACCGCGATACTGGTCCACCGTCGGTGATTCGATGGTCGTTGTGACCGTATGTAGTGTGTGCAATCCAGTTTGCGCCTGGACCCGATGAGTGTGTGTCAATCGGGCGCAGTGCGGTGATGAGTGTGTGGCTCGACCTGTTAGTACTCGCGGACTGAACGCCTCGTTGCCTCGGCGCGTACATCCCGAGCCTATCGAACTCGTCTTCTACGAGTGGTCTCGGATGGTATCTCTTTTCCAGGTGGGTTTCGAGCTTAGATGCGTTCAGCTCTTACCCCGTGATGCGTGGCTGCCCGGCACGCGCTCTCTCGAACGACCGGTACACCAGTGGCATCCAATCGTAGTTCCTCTCGTACTATACGATTGTTCCTGTCAGATACCGTAACACCCCCAATAGATAGCAGCCGACCTGTCTCACGACGGTCTAAACCCAGCTCACGACCTCCTTTAATAGGCGAACAACCTCACCCTTGCCCGCTTCTGCACGGGCAGGATGGAGGGAACCGACATCGAGGTAGCAAGCCACTCGGTCGATATGTGCTCTTGCGAGTGACGACTCTGTTATCCCTAAGGTAGCTTTTCTGTCATCTATCGCCCGCATCAAGCAGGCTGATAGGTTCGCTAGACCACGCTTTCGCGTCAGCGTCCCTCGTTGTGGAGGACACTGTCAGACTTCCTTTTGCTCTTGCGCTCTGTTCCGCGTTTCTGACGCGGATGAGGAAATCTTGGGGCACGCTCGATATCTTTTCGAGCGTGTACCGCCCCAGTCAAACTGCCCGGCTACCGGTGTCTTCCTCCCGGAGTGAGGGTCACAGTCACTGACGGGTAGTATTTCAATGCTGACTCGGTGGCCCGCTAGCGCGGGTACCTGTGTAACGTCTCCTACCTATGCTGCACATCAGCGACCGTGTCCCAGCGACAGCCTGCAGTAAAGCTCTATAGGGTCTTCGCTTCCCCTTGGGGGTCTCCAGACTCCGCACTGGAACGTACAGTTCACCGGGCCCAACGTTGGGACAGTGACGCTCTCGTTGATCCATTCATGCAAGCCGCTACTGAAGCGGCAAGGTACTACGCTACCTTAAGAGGGTCATAGTTACCCCCGCCGTTAACAGGTCCTTCGCCCCGTTGTACCGGGTGTTCAGATACCTGCACTGGGCAGGATTCAGTGACCGTACGAGTCCTTGCGGATTTGCGGTCACCTATGTTGTTACTAGACAGTCGGAGCGTCCGAGTCACTGCGACCTGCTCCTATCCGGAGCAGGCATCCCTTATCGCGAACTTACGGGACTAACTTGCCGAATTCCCTAACGTCGGTTGCTCCCGACAGGCCTTGGCTTTCGCCGCCAGAGTACCTGTGTCGGATCTCGGTACGGACATCATGCTTCCTTTTCACGGGCCCTAGGTAACATCGACTTGCGCTATCTTCAGCTTCGTTCGCTTCGTGCCGTTACGGCTTCCACGAAGTTCCTGAATTCGACCGGGCGAAAGCCCGGCTCGATGGTTCCCAAGGCGTCGGTTTCACTGCATGATGGCACGGGAATATTAACCCGTTTCCCTGTTGTCTCATTCGAATTGCGGTGAGACTTAGGACCGGCTAACCCTCGGCTGTTCAGCATTGCCGAGGAACCCTTACTCGTAAGGCCGTCGGGGTTCTAACCCGACTAACGCTGCTACTATGACCAAGATTTTCGTCCCTATTCGGTCCACGCGAGCTCTCGCCCGAGCTTCCATCCGAACAGAGTGCCAACCTACTCAGTTGCGGTGTGATCCGCATGGCCAGGTCTCGGTGGTAGACTTGAGCCCCGATCATTTTGGGCGCCTCAAACCTCGGCCGGTAAGCTGTTACGCTTTTCTTAGAGGGTAGCTGCTTCTAAGCTCACCTCCCGGCTGTTTAGGGCTTGAGACCACCTTCAGATTGCACTTAGTCTACACTTTGGGACCTTAACCCGGCTCTGGGTTGTTCCCCTCCTGGTGCACAGGCTTACCCCGCACACCGGATTCCCTGCGTCGACGGCGTTCGTAGGTTTGGAGTTTGACAAGGGGGCCGACTTCTCTCGAAGTCGGCGCCCCTAATCGGTTGCTCTACCCCACGAACTACCTCGGCAGAGGTCATGCTTCGACATGTTTCGGTTGGAACCAGCTGTTGCCAGATTCGATGGGCCTTTCACCCCTACACGTAGGTCACGGGAGGGTATTGTAGGACACCATCCCTAGCAGGCCTCCACGTGCCTTTCGGCACGCTTCACCTTGCCCACGCGTAGATCATCTGGTTTCGGGTCGTGTCCGGTTGACTCCCCGCCCTTGAAGACGGCGGCCCTGGCCCGTGAGGGCTGCGGCCATGTTGGTTTCCCTATGCCTGCCCGGATGAACCGGTTAGGCTTGCCAATCAGACACACTCCTTGGTTCGTTTTTCAAAACGTACGACAGAACACCGGCTCCCTGCAAGTCCTACTGCGAGTTTGCACTCGTGTCGTTTGTTGCAGGGCCTTTTGAGCTCTGTCGCTCTATCGCCAACTGATTTCAGGCTCTATTGCACCTCCCTTTGTGGGGTGCTTTTCAGTGTTCGCTCACGCTACTTGTTCGCTATCGGTCTCGAGTCGTGTTTAGTCTTCGCGGTCGATGCCCGCGATATTCACAAGGAATTTCCAATCCCTGTTACTCTGGAGCTGACGCACACCGTACTGGAACAGAATACGGGGCTTTCACCCTGTATCGCGCTCCGTTCCAGAAGACTTCTTCTGTTCGGTCGGGTGCTGGGTGTCAGTCCGGAACACCACATTGCCCGTGAGGGCTTCGGTTTGGACTGTGTCGGTTTCACTCGCGGTTACTCACGACATCTCTTGCGATTTCTTTTCCTGTCGATACTAAGATGTTTCAATTCTCGACGTTCCCCATTGCGCAAGGCAATTGTTGTAGGGATTCCCATTCGGAGATCCTAGGTTCTTCGCCTCCGTGCGGCTTCCCTAGGCTTATCGCAGCTTGGCACGTCCGTCGTCGGCGCTCGAGCCGAGCCATCCACCAGCTGGCACAGTAGCCACGCTGTTGGTATACATCGCACTGTGACCCGGATTGACTGCTACGCATCGGATCCAGTGGACGCCTGGATTGCACGTACATACGGTCGTCATTGCCACGTCCTACAGGTGGTGTAGGAGCGTGCATCGAACCCTTCCTACACGCGCTTTCACGGTGTAGTGCATCGGTTAGTTCGGACTCGAACGTTGCTCCGTCTCCCACTTAAGGGACACGGTTCACGTTCCAGCCCGAGACATGGACCCACTGGGATTTGAACCCAGGGCATCCTCCTTGCAAAGGAGGCACTCTACCACTGAGCTATGGGCCCACCTCCCCGGACGGGGAGGGGCGAATGTTAACCCTGGCAGTTCGAAGGTGCCCGACCACCGAAGCGGTCGAGGTCGTCGAGGAACCCTCGCGTGTGTTCGTCGTATGGTGGTGACGAACGGGTGTGTGAGCCAGGTCGTCGACCTGGTCTCGTGCGTTAGGAGGTGATCCAGCCGCAGATTCCCCTACGGCTACCTTGTTACGACTTAAGCCCCCTTGCGAAGCCCAGATTCGACCCGGGAACCGGGCCTCATCCGGACCTCACTCGGGTGCTTTGACGGGCGGTGTGTGCAAGGAGCAGGGACGTATTCACCGCGCTCTTCTGAAGCGCGATTACTACCGAATCCAGCTTCATGAGGGCGAGTTTCAGCCCTCAATCCGAACTACGACCAGGTTTAAGAGATTACCGTCCTCTTTCGGGGTTGGAACCCGTTGTCCTGGCCATTGTAGCCCGCGTGTAGCCCAGCTCATTCGGGGCATGCTGACCTACCGTTGCCCGTTCCTTCCTCCACGTTAGCCGTGGCGGTCTCCCTAATGTACCCAACTACCTCGAGGGTATTGCTGGCAATTAGAGATGCGGGTCTCGCTCGTTGCCTGACTTAACAGGATGCCTCACGGTACGAGCTGACGGCGGCCATGCACCTCCTCTCTGCAGCGTCAGGTAAGCTCATCACACTGACCTTCATTACTGCAGTCGGAGCTGGTGAGATGTCCGGCGTTGAGTCCAATTAAACCGCAGGCTCCTCCGGTTGTAGTGCTCCCCCGCCAATTCCTTTAAGTTTCATCCTTGCGGACGTACTTCCCAGGCGGCTCGCTTCTCGGCTTCCCTACGGCACAGCGCTGGCTCGTAGCCAACGCCACACCTAGCGAGCATCGTTTACAGCTAGGACTACCCGGGTATCTAATCCGGTTCGTGACCCTAGCTTTCGTCCCTCACCGTCGGGTCCGTCTTCCTGAGGCGCTTTCGCCACCGGTGGTCCGTCCAGGATTACAGGATTTCACTCCTACCCCGGACGTACCCCTCAGGTCTTCCGGCCCCAAGCCAGCTGGTTTCCGCCGGACGCCCACTCGTTGAGCGAGTGGATTTCCCGACGGACCTGTCTGGCTGGCTACGGACGCTTTAGGCCCAATAATAGCGGCCATCACTCGGGCTGCCGGTATTACCGCGGCGGCTGGCACCGGTCTTGCCCAGCCCTTATTCCTGAACCACCTTACGGTTCAGAAAAGCGAGGACTATATGCCCTCGCACTCGGAGTCCCCTTATCGCACTGTCGTGCAGTGTAAAGTTTTCGCGCCTGCTGCGCCCCGTAGGGCCCGGAATCTTGCCTCAGATTCCGTCTCCGGGCTCTTGCTCTCACAACCCGTACCGATTATCGGCACGGTGGGCCGTTACCCCACCGTCTACCTAATCGGCCGCAGCCACATCCTATGGCGCCGGAGCGTTTCCAGTTTCCCTCACTCCAGAGTGGAAACCTTATTCGAGATTAGCCTCAGTTTCCCGAGGTTATCTCGATCCATAGGACAGTTTGGCCACGTGTTACTGAGCTATCTGCCACGGGTCTAAACCCGTGCGACTAGCATGGCTAAATCGGACTCCGATAGCAATGGCCTCCGGCAGGATCAACCGGAATGGTTGCCGAGCGCGTAATGGCTCGGTGGGTTTCTGGCGGAGACACATGTATCGTGTCTATCTTCTAGGTCCGTCAGTTCGACGACCCCAAACCATATCGTTGGTCGGGTGTCACCGAACTGCCAGGGCTAACATCAGATTCCATCGTGTACGGCGGACCGCAGGGGTGGAATCCTCATTTCCTTCGGACCTGAACGTTTGCGTCGATTGGGCTTAAACCCATCGAAGCGTGTTCGTGGTCCGAGATTGCGAGACGGGTTGAACGTCTCGCGAATCACGTCGCGTCTTTCTCTGCATTACGGTTCAATGCGCCCCTATCATTTAAGGGCACCGAACCGCGGTCGTCCTTCGGTGGGAAGACCCCCGAAGGCTCGTCACATCCAATCCGAGTACCCTGTTACACTTAAGGGCATCGGATCGAGCGTGGTGCGGTCGTCCTAAATCGCAGGACAGCGCGCCTACTCAATCCATGTCCCCCAGTACACTAAAGGGCTACGGATTGGGATTAATTTCGAGAAGCGGCGTAGGCACCTTAAAAAGGCGCCGATTTTCGCCGTTTCCCGGAGGCCCGAACCACCGGACCTCGTTCGCATTCAAACGAATGGCCGGGTTGCACTTAAGGCCGTCGAACCGAGAGCTCTTCGAGGTGCGATGACGTGCCACCCTCGTCGGGCGATTAGATACGACAGCGACTACTGGGAGCGCCAGCTCGTCGAGGTAACAGAGACGGTAAGAGCAGACCGGTCATCCTACGTGTCACTCACGTCGTCAGTCAGTAGTTAGCGCACGTGGCGTACGAACAATGGTTCTCAGCCCCTGCACGCGCATGAGGACGTGCAACTGCTCGAAAACTGAGAAAACAGGTGAAAGTTGTTCCCGACCGCGCTACTCATCGAGGTGCTTGATGCCCTGCTTCGAGACGTTGGCTTCGGTGATCTCGTTCGGCATCCAGTCGGGTTTGTCGTCGGGGGCCGACTCGTGCCACGCCCATCCTTCGTAGATGTGGACTTTGTCGGTGCCTTTCTCTCGAAGTCGTATCTCGGTGTGGTCGGCCGCGTCTTCGGACGACGCTGGTTCGAGACGGCGGGCCGCTTTCAACGCGGCCTGCCGTGGAGTGTTTCCTGAGAAAACACTACTCTCGTCACCGTCGGTTTCTCGAAGCGCGAAATTTCGTTTACCGTCTTCACGTACCATGGTTTTCTCCTCCATGACAACCCAGCACAGGACCCACTATAAATATATCGCCGATATGAGCCATTCTCGTCGTAAGCCTTATATATTATGTTTGCTCCGTCAGGCGTTTTTCCGGCCCGTCTGCGCGTATCGAATAGCGAGAGTGTAAGTCGAGTGAAACCGACGTGGGTGTGAGTGCAGGTCGGTCGGTAGAAAACACTTAAGTATAATCTGGGGCGAACGTACGCCTACGATACCGCGATGGTACGGAAAAAGAAGCTCAGCCCGAGTGGCGCGAAAGGCGAGGACGGCGAGTATCACAACGTCCACATCAACCTGCACGAGGACGAACTCGCCGTCGCTGGCATGGACATCGGCGACGAGGTGTTCGTGCGCGTCAGGGAAGACAAAATCATCATCCAGAAGGCCGACAAAGACGAGGTCGAACACGAATTCTGAGTTGGAACGAGGGGTTTTTGCCACCGGAGTCTGGGTAAAGGTACAATGAACGCCTACCAATTGGTGAAACCACTTCTCTTCGGTCTCCCTCCGGAGACGGCCCACAGTGCGGTCCACGCGGGGATGCGCGCCGCGCAGGGAACGTCGCTCGCCGACACGCTTCGAGCGCGATACCGCGTCGACGACGACCGACTCCGAGTCGAGGCGTTCGACCGGACGTTTCCGAACCCGGTCGGCGTCGCGGCCGGATTCGACAAAAACGCGGAGGTACCCTCTGCGCTGGCGAGTCTCGGCTTCGGGTCCGTCGAAGTCGGCGGCGTCACGGCCGACCCCCAATCGGGAAACGCCCGGCCGCGGATGTTCCGCCTGCGCGAGGACGAGGGCATCGTCAACCGAATGGGCCTGAACAACCGAGGCGCTGACGCGGTCGGCGAGCGTCTCTCCGGCGCGGACGTGGACGTTCCGGTCGGAGTCAACCTCGCGAAGACCGAACACGTCGCCGTCGACGACGCTCCCGAGGACTACCGCTACACCTACGAGCGCGTCGCCGAAGGCGGGGATTTCTTCGTCGTCAACGTCTCCTGTCCCAACTCGGAGGGGTTCCGCGACCTCCAGAACCGCGACTCGATGGAGGCTATCCTCACGACCCTGCTAGACGCTGGCGCGAGTCCGCTCCTCGTCAAACTCTCGCCCGACCTCCCGGACCCCGCCGTCGAGGACGCGCTGGACCTCGTGAACGAACTCGGTCTCGACGGCGTCATCGCGACGAACACCACGACCGACAGACCGGACACGCTCCGGAGCCACAACCGCGCCGAGGAGGGCGGCCTGTCGGGCAAGCCCATCGAGTCGCGGGCCACGGAGATGGTCCGGTTCGTCGCCGAACGCGTGGACGTGCCGGTCGTCGGCGTGGGCGGAGTGTTCACCGCCGAAGACGCCTACGAGAAGATTCGCGCGGGCGCGCACGTAGTGCAACTCTACACCGGCCTGGTCTACCGCGGCCCGTCCATCGCCCGCGACATCAACGAGGGCCTGCTCGACCTGCTGGACCGCGACGGCTTCGACTCGGTGGAAGAGGCGGTCGGCGCGGACTTAGACTGACGCGGTCGGAGAAATTAGAACGACGGAATCTATTCTAACGCGTCGAGTCGGAACTCGAACGCGGCGACCGGCAGTTCGAGGTCGTGTTCGACCAGCACCTCCGGGTGGAGTTCGCCGATGACCCCGACTGTCTCGCCGTCGATAACGACCGAGGCCGTGCGCCCGTCGATGAACGTCGGGTGGTCGGTCGGGGGCGTCTCGAGTTCGACGTCGAAGTTGCGTGCGATAGCTTGGAGTCGGGCCTTCGCGTCCTCGTAGGAGGCGTCGTGGCGCGCGAGTACCCCGGCGACCGTCCGGCGCTCGGCGACTCCGGTGTTCTCGCTCTCGTCCACGCGCGCCGCGAGACCGATTTCCGCGAGGTCCTGCGGGTAGCCCCGGTGAGTGTTGTTCTCCAAGACCATCAGCAGCGAGGGGAGCGCCCACGTCCGGAGCATGGTGTAGTCCTCGCTGTAGGGTTCGAGGATGGTCGCGGGGGCGTCTGCACCGAGAACGTCCGCGTCCGGCGCGTCGCCGTCTTCGCCCGGCCGCGGGAGTCCCATCCGGTCGAAGTTCTCCGTCTCGCTTATCATGTGGAAGTTGAGCAGGTCCTCGAAGCCGAGACCGACCAACAGTTCGCGGGCGGCGTCTTCGAGTTTCGACCGGTCGTGGCGGCCGCCGACCGTCCCCACGTCGGGGTAGCGCGGTTCGAGGTCGTTGAAGCCGTAGGCCCGGCCCACGTCGTCCACGATGTCGAGCGGATGCAACACGTCGACCCGGTAGGGCGGGACTTCGACCTCGTAGGCCAACTCGTCGTCGCCGACCTCCTCGGTCCGGGCGTCCAACCCAGACCGCTCCAGCAGGTCCAACACGCGCTCGGCGCTCAGGTCGACGCCGAGCAGACTCTCGATGCGCTCGTGGGTGACGGTCTTCTCGCGGACCTCGAAGTCGGGTCGCAGGAGGTCGCGGTCGGGATAACTGACCTCGACTTCCTCGACCTTCGCGCCGCGGGCGTCGAGCGCGTAGCAGATGATGTTGCACATGTGGTCGATGGTCCACTGGTCGGTGCCCGTCAGTTCCACGAACAGGTCCCGCGAGTCGGTCGAGACCTCCGTCCGGCGGCCGTTGATGACCGGCGGGAACGAGAACAGACCGATGTCGTCGTAGATGGCGGGGTACCGGTCGTACTTGGCGACGAGGTCGGCGTACGTCTCGCCGGTCGGATGCGAGCGCAGGACCTCTTCGGGCGTCATCTCGGCGTCGGAGTCGAGAGGGACGAACCGGTCGCCGTCGGGGTCGATGCCCCGGTAGACGATGGAGTTGCCCGCCTCGGTCTGGCCCTCGGCGGTGGCGGCCTGCCCCTTCAGCATCGTCAGGTCGTGGATGCCGATGGCTCCCTTCGCGCGCTTGCGGCCCATCGTCGCGTGGAGTTTCTCCTGCAACTGGATGAGCGAATCGAGCGCCTCGTCGTCCAGGTCCACGTCCCGAATCACCGCGCCGGTGACGTAGGGTCGCACCTCGGGCACCGACTCGTCGACTTCGATGGTCCAGTCGGCGTCGTTGGTGCCCGGCACGTAGACGCCGCGGTCATCGCCGTACTGGTAACGCAGCGACCGCGCGACGCCCTCGACCGAGAGGCGGTCGAGTCGGTCGGGCGCGAACTCCAGTTGGAGGTCGCCCTCCTCGGTCCGGCCCTCGAACTCCAGTCCGAGGGCGAACATGTCGTCGATGAGTTCGTCGTCGCTCTTCTCGTCGTGGCCGGTCAGTTCCCGAAGTTCGTCGGGATTCACGTCTACGACTGGCATCAGTGTAGCACCTCCGTCTCGCGGAGCAGTTCGAGGTCGGCGAGCGTCCCGTGAACGTCGCGGATGTCCTCGAAGCCGTACATCAGCATCAGCAGGCGTTCCAGCGCGAGGCCCCACGCCATCACGTCGCACTCGACGCCGAGCGGAGAGAGGACTTCCTCGCGGAACATGCCCGAGTTGCCGATTTCGACCATCTCGCCGGTCGTCGGGTGGGTTCCGAACAGTTCGAAACTCGGCTCCGTGTAGGGATTGTAGTGGGGCTTGAACTCGATGTCCGTGATGCCGAACTGGGCGTAGAACTCCTCGAAGGTCCCCATCAGGTCCCGTACCGAGAGGTCCTCGGCCATCACCCAGCCCTCTATCTGGTAGAACTCCAGGAGGTGGGTCGGGTCGAGAGTGTCGTTGCGGTACACCTTCTCGACGCTGAAGAACCGCTGTGGCGGTTCCAATTCACCGACCTCGTGACCCGAGAGGTACCGCATCGACAGCGAGGTGGTGTGGCCCCGCAGGTCGATTCCCTGCGCGACCTCCTCGGTCCACGGCGAGTGGTAGCCCTCGCCGTCATCGCCGACGCCGTTCCGGTGGGCGTCTTCGACGCGGGCCACGAGGTCCTCGGGCAACTCGTCGATTTCCCGTGGGTTCTCCAGCGCGAACTGGTCCCAGTGGGTTCGCGCGGGGTGGTCTTGAGGCATGAACAGGCAGTCGTTTATCCAGAACTCCGCGTCGGCGTGGGGCCCTTCCATCTCCTCGAAGCCCATCCCGACCAGCGTGTCCTTGACCCTGTTTGCGGTCTGGCGCAGGATGTGGGTCTTGCCCCCGTCGATGCGCTCGGCGTCGGCCTTGACGTTGTACTCCGCGAACTCCACGTCGCGCCACTCGCCGGAGGTCAGCATCTCGGGCGTCAACTGGCCGACCGTCTCTGCCGTCTCGACGCCCTCCATCATCGCGGTCACGCCCTCGTCGGTCAGCGTCACCGAGCGAACCGTGGACTCGGAGAGTTCGACGAGTCCGCGCCGCTCTAACTGCTCCAACACGCTCTCGTCGTCTGCCGACTCGCCAGCGTCGAGTGCGGCGAGCGCGCTGGCTTCGGCGTCGCTCTCGGGGTCGGCGTCGGGGTCGGCCGTAATCTCGCCGCTCTCGATGGTGCCGTACCCCTTCCGGGCGTAGTTCGAGAGTGCGATGTCGACCTGCGGACCTTCGAGTCCGGACTGGCCGATGACCCGGCCCATCTCGACCGGTTCCTCGTCGGCCCCCGCGTCCGTCGCGGCCTCGTAGAGTCGGACCTCGGGGAGGCCGTCTTCGAGGTACTCGCGGGCCTCGTCGGTCAGCGTCACGGTCTCGTCGGTCGATTCCGCGACCGTCACGAGACCCTCGTCCTCCAACTCGAAGGCCGCGCCCGTGACCGTCTCGGGCTTGCGGTCGGTCTCGTCGGCCAGTTGGTCGATGGTCTGTGCGTCGTTCGCGCTCGCGGCTCGTAACACCGCGACCTGTGATTCGGGTAGTTTCATCGTGTCTCTGGGTCGCTCGTTGTCCGTACGTGTCCGTGCGCCCGCTTATCGTTTCTGAAGCGCGGTCGCGTCGCTGGCCGACGACCGCGCACGAGCGGTTTCGTTCCCGCCGAGGTCCTCGCCCGGCCGGGAAGTCCGCCGCTCGGTCAGGACGCGAAGAAGAAGCCGAACCCCGCGCGCTGGTGGCGTGGCTGGCGAGCGCTCCCACCGAGTGGGGGTTCGGATGGCATGCTCGGCAGTTGTTCGCAATCGCTAAAAAACGTTCCGGGGCGGCCCCCGGCGAAGCGCGGACGGGCCGAAGCGCCGGGGACCGGTACCCGCCGGACGGTCAGTTGTTGAACTCCGCCTGAATGATGTCCAGCGTCTCCTCGCGGTCCGACCAGTCCACGAAGACGGCGACGCTGGTCGCACTGGTGATGAGGTCGTGGATGTTGATGTGGGCGTCCGCGATAGGGACGACGAGGTTCCGGATGACGCCCGGTTGGTTCGGGAGTTCGCCGCCCATCACGCGGACGACCGCCACGTCGTCGTCGACCGTGACGCTCGACAGCGACTCCTCGTCGATGACCTCGCGGTGGAGGATGTTCTCGGCGCGTTCGGCGACCGTCTCGTCCACGTAGAACGTCACCGAGTCCATCCCGCTGGCGACCGCGTCGACGTTGATGTCGCTGTCGCCGAGCGCTGTCGAGAGGTCCTGTAGGATGCCCGGCCGGTTCCGGATGGCCCGGCCCGCGACCGTGAGACAGGCCAGCGGTTCCTCGCGCATGTCGATGAGGCTCTCGAACTCGCCGATGATGTCGGTACCACCGGCCAGCAGGTCGCCGTGCTGGTAGTGGACGACGCGGACGCTCAGGTTCTCGTTCTTGTACGAGAGCGCGCTGGGCGCGACGACCTCGGCTCCGCGGAACGAGAGGTTCCGGAGTTCGTCCACCGATATTTCGCCGACGTTCCGCGCGCCCTCCACCACGTGAGGGTCGCCGGTCATGACGCCTTCCACGTCGGTCACGATGACGACTTCGTCGGCGTCCATGTAGTTGCCGAGCATGACGGCGGTGGTGTCCGAACCGCCTCGACCGAGCGTCGTCACGTTGCCCTCGGGGTCCTCCGCGAGGAACCCGGTGACGACCGGGACCACGCCGTCGAGTTCCGCGGCGAGTTTCGCGGCGGCCTCCTTGGTTCGCTCGGCGTCGAGTTCGCCGTTCTCGTCGGTGAAGACCGGCCACCGCTCGCTGCCGGGTTCCACGAAGACGGCTTCGACCCCGCGGGCCGCGAGGGCGGCCTTCAGCATGCGGACGCTGGTTCGCTCGCCCATGCTGACGATTTCGGCCCGGTCGGCCTCCTCGGTCTCGAACGCTATCTCGTCTAGGAGTTCGTCGGTCGTGTTGCCCATCGCGCTGGCGACCACCGCGATTTCGTGGCCCTGCGCCACGGCGTCGGCGACCGAGTCGGCCGCGCGGTTGATTCGGTCGCCGCTTCCGAGACTCGTCCCGCCGAACTTCGCTACTACTCGCATACGATCACCTGTGAGTCAGCGGACCCCCACGTGCGACACTGATGCATGGGAGGGGCTAACTTTGGCATCCAGATAACTGCTTTCATGTCTGAGAAGCTTGCCACCGACGGTTCTGTCGGCTCACTGGTCGGTCTGGACGTGAGATTCCTCGCGGTCCCCGTCCTCGCCGCTGTCGGCGTTCTCGCTGCTGGCCTCGCGCCGGGCGCTCTCGTCACTCTCGCCGTCCTCGTCGCTCTCGCGCTCGCCGCCTTCGTAGGTGTCGCTCATCTCGGCTATCGGGTCGAACGTGACCAGTCCCTTCCCCGCGGTGAACTCGTAGGCGACCCATTCGGGAATCGCCAGCACGCCGTTCATCTTCCGGATGCGGATGCGCTTGATGAGCGTGTCCTCGACGATGTTGCCGTTCACCTGCATATCCACGATGCCGTCCACCGCGTAACCGAGGTCGTGGGGGAAATCACCCTCCTCGGCCGTGAGCGTCGCGCCCGCGAAGATGGGGACGAACCGACCCTTGCAGACGTCGGCCCGGATGTCCTTGACGAAGTTGTACGCCTGCACCGGTTGGACGAGCGTGCCGAACTCGGTCAGTGAATCGACTACGACGACGCCGCAGTCGCTCATCGACAGCGCTTCGAGGCAGTTGTCGAGTTTGTTGTGGAGTTCGCTCACGTCGCTGGGGTCCCGGACGGTCTGGGTCACCGACTTCGTGATGTCGTAGATGTGGCGGTTCCACTCGTCCATGCGCTCGAACATGCGCTCGCGGTCCCGGTCGTCCATCCGATACGTGAAGCAGTCCACGATGTGAAGTTGACCGGATTCGAGGTACGGCAGGACGTTCCAATCGAGCGAGAGGAACCCCTCGACGACCGAGATGGGCGGTTCCGTGAACGTGACGACGGCCGCGGGTTCGTCGCGCTCCAAGGCCCGCCAGACGAGTTCGGCCCGGAGGGCGTCGTCGCGCGCGCCCTCGTCGTTGGCCAGCAGGACGAACGAGTTGCGGGGAAACCCCTGCGGGAGAAACGAGTCCAGCCCCGAGACGCCGGTTCGGATGCGCCGAAAGCCGTGGTACTCGGTGAACGCGCGGTCGCTCTCCACCATCGCGTCCCGGCAGGCCTCGGTGCAGAACTCGTAGACCGTCGAGTCCCGTCCCATCGTAATCGGGTCGTCCGGAATCGGGAGACGACAGAAGTCACAGAGTTCGGAGTCGCCCGAGCTATCCATGCACGCGAGTAAGTACGCGAGCGAAAAAGACCTACGCGTTCGTGCGTCGGTTGACAGTTCCGGTCGCTCTCCGCCGGTCACCGGGGAACCGCCCGACGCGTTCCGGCCGGGCGGAACTCCCCAGGGGCTTTAACTTCGTAGACGGAAGATACGTGAACAATGCGCGTGCGAGATGCAGTCGAAGAGGACGGGGAGGTCCTCGGCGAACTGGCCGACGCCCCCGCCGAGGTGATGCGCAACGTGATTCACGACCGGACGGTCCGCGTGGCCGAACGACCCTCCGACGACTCGGACGGCGGAGCGGACCCGGACGGAGACGACCCGGATGGTGCAGACTCCCAGAATGAAGTCTCCGAAAACGCGGACGGTGACGGTGCAGACGCCGACGGGGCAGACACCGACGCGGCGGACACCGACGGAGCGGAAGTCGTGGGGTTCGTCGGGTTCGACGCGATGCCCGGCACTGTCCGCGTGACCTACCTCCGCGGGACGCCGGAGGCCCGCGGGCGACTGCTGGAGGAACCGGTTCGGTTCGCCCGCAAGGAGGAGATGGCCGTCGAGGCGCTGGTCCCCGAAGACGAGAGCGAGACAAAGGAGGTGGTCGAAGCCGCGGGGTTCGAACGCGCGGGGACCGGCCCGCGGTTCGAGGGAGGCCAGACGTTCGAGTACCGACTCGAACCGTCCGGTCGCGCGGGGTCTGCGCGTCGTTGAGTCGGCACCTCAGTAAGTCCGCGCGGCGGACCGGACCCGGCGACCACTAGTCGTGTAGACCCCTTCGTTTCAAGTGGAGTGCGAAACAGGAACCGGCGTGAGAGCGGTAGTTAACTGAACTGCCTGACGGTCATGTCGAGCGTGTCGAGGTCGAGGATGGGCGCGAACCCGGCGTCCGGGTCGATGTTGACCGACTTCTGGAACGCGGTCTGTTCCTGCCAGCACCCGGAGTTGACCGCGAGGACGTTGTGGTACTTCCCCCACCCGAGTTTGTGGACGTGGCCGGTGTGGAACACGTCCGGCACCGAGTCCATCACGAGGTAGTCCTTCTCCTCGGGCGCGAGTCGGGTCTTCCCGCCGAACTGGGGCGCGACGTGGCGCTTCTTCAGGAGTTGGTACATCGCCTTGTGGGGGTCGTCGTAACTCGCTTTCTCGTCGGGGAGTTCCGCGATGACCTCGTCCAGCGAGACGCCGTGGTACATCAGGATGTCCACGCCCTCGACCGTGACCGTCGAGGGATTGCCCGAGATGCGGGCGTCGTGGACCGACATGATGTCGCGCAACTCCTCGTCGAATCCGGGTTGGGGTTCGGCGAGGCGGACCGCGTCGTGGTTACCCGGAATCATCAGGATTTCGAGGTCGCCGGGAACTTCCTTGAGATACTCCGAGAACTGCTCGTACTGGTCGTAGATGTCGACGATGTCGAGTTCCTCGTCCTGATTCGGGTAGACGCCGACGCCCTCCACCATGTCGCCCGCGACGAGCAGGTACTCTACGTGTTCGGCCTCCTCGGTGTGAAGCCAGTCGGCGAAGCGCGACCACGCGTCGGCCATGAACTCTTGGCTGCCGACGTGTACGTCGCTGATGAGCGCGGCCTGCACGTGGCGGTCGGCGGTCGAGGGCTTGTAGGTCCGAGGCACGTCCGGGAAGTACAGCGAGTCCACGAACAGGATACCGTCCCCGTCGTCGTTGTCGTCCGAGAGCGTCCCCTCGACCGCGATAACTTCGTCGTGGAGGAGTTCGTCCACCGCGTCGGCGAACTCCCGGTCCTTCATGACGAGACAGGGGTAGGTCCCACTCGTGTCCTCCAACTCGATGAGCCAGTGCCCGCTGGCGGTCGAGCGGATGTCACTTACCATGCCGACGATGGCGGTGTCGCCGCCGCCGGGCATCTTCCGGACCGCGGAAGTTGGCCGCGCGTTCACCCGCGACCGGAGTTGCTTCGAGAGGCGCTTGAACCGGTCGCGGAACACCGACACGAAGTCCTCGTACTCGCCCGTGCCAGTGCTCTCGCCGGTCACGTCGCCGTCAATTTCGAGCGACCGCGCGTCGAAGTCGGGGTCCCGGACCGACTCGTCGGGCCGAGAAACGTCGGTGACGCTCTCGCCGACGTCGCCGTCGGTGTCGCGATTTCGACCGTTTTCCTCGCTTCGGGGAACCCCCTTCGTTTCTTCTGGAGAGCCAGTCTCCGTCACCGATTCGTTTCCGCTTTCGTTTCCACTCGAAGTGGGGGTATCGTCGGCCCGCTCGAACTCCGCGAGAACCGCCTCGACGTGGTCGGACGAGAGCTTCAACACGTCGTCGGACGCGCGTTCGACGGCGGCGTCCAGCGCGGCGTCGGGGTCGTCGGCCCCCGCGAGGAGCGTCACCGCCTCGCGGTCGGCGTTGTAGCCGCGACTGGTGAGTTCGCTGACGATACGAGCGGGCGTCTCCAGCGGCACGTTCACTCAATTTCGGGGGTTCGTCAAAAGGATAGCGGAGCGCGTCCCGGTACGAGAACCGGCGCCACGGTCCGCCCTCTCGAATCCGCGCTGTGCCCAATCGTTTTTCGACGCGCGTTGGACCCGTTACAATCGAGTCGCGACGCGCCCGGCCGCTCACTCTCGCCCCCGACGGTCCAGATTACTCGCGTAAACTCGTGCCGCACCCGGAAAATTGACAACCTCGGAACGGTAAGGTGGGTCCGATGAGTTCTTCCCGAGACGACCACTCTTCCGGCGAGGACGGGCAGGCCGACGGTCCGCCCACCTCGTCCGGCGAGCGGTCCGACGACGCGGCCGCGGACAGGGCCGACCGCTCGCGCGTCGAGCGCGAGGCCCGGTCCGACGGCGGCGAGCGCGAGAAGGGCACCGGTCCGCTCGCGCTCGTCCGCCGGTTCCGCGCCAGCGACAACGAAGTCGTCGTGTTCGTCCGCGAGGTGTTGAGTAGCGCCGGAATCGTGCTGGCCATCGGTCTCCTACTGTTCGCCGTGAGCGGCGTCTGGCCGCCGATGGTGGCCATCGAGAGCGGGAGCATGCAGCCGAACATGGAGAAGGGCGACCTCGTGTTCATCATGGAGGAGGGTCGACTCGCGCCCGCGGCCGCACACCAAGGAACCGGAGTCGTCACGTATCAGGCCGGGAAGGAAGCCGGATACAAGAAGTTCAACCGCTACGGAGACGTGGTAGTGTATCAACCGTACGGGAGTTCGCAGGAGACGCCGATAATCCACCGCGCCAGATTCTGGGTCGAAGACGGAGAGAACTGGTACGACGAAGCGAAAAAGAAGTACCTTCCGGAGGGCGTCGACAACTGTCGCGAACTGTCGAACTGTCCGGCGTCCCACGCGGGGTTCATCACGAAGGGTGACCACAACGGGTTCTACGACCAGTCTCGCGGAATATCGAACGTCGTCAAGCCCGACTGGATTCGCGGTACCGCCGAGGTCCGAATCCCGTACCTCGGATACGTGAGGCTGAAGTTCTCCGGAAAAGTCTAGAACGCCGATTGACCGCCGATTATCCGACGAGTCCGTCGCAGAGAAAAGAGGTCAGTTGTCGAACCGCGCCTGCACGAACGGTTGGACGCTCTCTATGTCGCCGAGTCGGGAGTCGGACATCAGCACCGCCTCGGTCTCGTCGATGGGTACCGAGAGGCTGATCTCCTTGGTGCGCCCGTACCGACCCTTGCTGACGACCACCGCGTTGACGATGCCGAGCATGTCGAGTTCGCTGATGAGGTCGGTGACCCGGCGCTGGGTCAGCACGTCGGCGTCGATTTCCTCGCAGAGGCGCTTGTAGATGTTGTACACCTCGCCGGTGTTGACGTTGTGGACGCCGTTCTTCTCCAGCGAGATGATGGAGAAGAGGACGAGTTTCGACTGCGTGGGCAGGGTGCGGACGACTTCGACCACGCGGTCGAGTTCTATCTTCTCCTGGGCCTTCCGGACGTGCTTCTCGTTGACGCCCTCGGCCTGGTCGCGTTCGGCGAGTTCGCCCGCGGTCCGGAGGAGGTCGAGCGCGCGCCGGGCGTCGCCGTGTTCCTGTGCGGCGAACGCGGCGCAGAGCGGAATCACGTCGTCGCTCAGCGCGTCGGCCTTGAACGCGACCTCCGCGCGGTGCTGGAGGATGTCTCGGAGCTGGTTGGCGTCGTACGGCGGGAAGACGATTTCCTCCTCGCCGAGCGAGGACTTGACGCGGGGGTCGAGGAAGTCGGTGAACTTGAGGTCGTTGGAGATGCCGATGATGGAGACCCGCGAGTTTTCGAGTTCGGAGTTCATCCGCGAGAGGTTGTAGAGCGTGTCGTCGCCCGACTTCTCGACCAGTTTGTCGATCTCGTCCAGCATGATGACGACCACTCGTTCCTCGTAGTCCACGGCCTCGAAGAACGTGTTGTACACGCGGTCGGTCGGCCATCCGGTCATGGGTACCGACTCCATCTCCTCGCGGTCGTCCTCCAGTTCCTCGATGCGCGCGTCCACGGCCTCGGGCGAGTCGAACTCGGTGTCGTCGAGTCGCGCGGGGTCGGCGGTCGCCTCCTCGCGGAGCGCGTCGAGTTCGGCGACGCGGTCGGAGACGAACTCCTGATTGTTCTCGATGAACTTGTTGGCGAGTTGCGCGAGGACGCGGTACTGGGTGTCGGTCACCTCGCAGTTGATGTACTCGACGTTGCACGGAACGTCGTACTTCTGGGAGGTGCTCTCCAGTTCCTTGCTGACGAACTTCGCGCTGGCCGTCTTGCCAGTCCCGGTTTTGCCGTATATCAGGATGTTCGAGGGCGTCTCCCCACGGAGCGCGGCGACGAGAATCGTCGCCATGTTGTTGATTTGGTCCTTCCGGTGGGGAAGTTCGTGCGGCGTGTACGACGGCCGGAGGACCTCCTTGTTCTCGAATATCGGTTCGCCGGACAACAGGTCGTCGAAGAGCCCCTGTTCGTCGTCCTCGTCGTCGAAGACCACGTCGTCTAAATCGACGTTGTCGAAGCTACGGTCGGGGCTGACGTCGACCGCGTCGTCCGTCGGTTGGCTGTTTTCGTCTGACATACGTTCGTGCCGACCCCATCGTTTCAGGTGGAAGACGCGCGACGCGTGAGCTGATTTCGGCGAAACCGACCGAAAGCGCCGGGATGCCGAGGTCGAGAAGTTGCGAGCGCGTCCAGTTGATGCAGGAGAACTAAAGGTCCAGCAGGGTATTAAACTCTTTCTTCTTTCGTTTCAGTTCAGAGATACGGGCGCGAGAGGCAACAGAACGCCCGAAGACAGCAGTTAAAACGCAGCCTAAATCAGGGTTCAGGGTGTGATTTCCGGGCGTCGAACCCCCTCGTTTCGTGTGTAGCGGCGGTCGAACGCGGTCCGACAGAGTAGACGAACCGGATGTGAAGAAAATAGAAGAAAAGGAGGAGGCAAGAGCGGAGAGGAGGAAGGAGAGAAAGGGATGAAGTGCCAGTACCCGACGAGATTGCACCCCCTACCCCTTCGTTTCGCGTAGAGCCCGGAAACGGTGGCGGGGTCGATCAGTAGACGACTGTTCTCCAAACCGAATTTCGTGACTCGTTCACATCTCTCGTTTCGTGTTCGGGGAATCCACGTTCGGGTATCCTCCGTTGCACGTTTTCGTTGCTTCGAGTAATCACCCTCGAATCGAGACCCCTCTTCTTCGAGTCGAACCGTGGTCGGTGAACAGAGCTGTCCCCTCCCCCACCCCTTCATTTCAGGTGGAGCGCGTGAGACGGTGGGGAGGGGAGGGGTGTCTATAGACTAGCAACCTTTATTATAGTAGAAGAAAAACAATATCCGCAAACTAGTCCAACCTAGTATTTTCCCTTCTGTTCTCTGGCTTTACCCTGTAACCAACCGCGCATCTCCCTTCGCCCCACCGCCTCGTCCGGTTCCACTCGAAACGAAGGGGTGGGGGTGGGGCTGACCAATACGCTATGAACTCAGTAGCAGTCCACCCGCCTCGATCTGCGTGTCCGGCCGTCTGCTCGACGGTGTCGTTCCCAATAGAAAGTAACCGTCTCTCCTCGGCGTCATCGGTGCTACACTTTCAACTCACCGACCCATCTCTGATACCGACTCACTTCTACTGCCGAGTGGCTTCTACTGAAACTCCACCGCTAAACGGCGATTTACCGCTAACGCTGACTCTCGTGGCGTCTCTCTACGACGTTCGCCCGATACGCTCTTTGGCTCTCGTTGCCACGACCCCTCCGTTTCAACTGGAACCTAACCCTTCGTCGAGCCGAAACAGTATCCCATCGTCAATTCTCGCAGTGGAGCTTCGGCCTCCTTACTTGACTCTTCGGTCTGTCGTAGCAGCGCGTTTAATCGTGTCTTCTTCCCTCTTCGTCTCTCTCACCCAGCGTCGGGCGGCTTCGAAACGCCCGACGCGTTCGTTGCGAACCCCCGAATCAGTCATTTTCCCCGAGCGGTGTCTGACATAGGTTTAAGTAGGTGGGATATAGTTGTTCGCGCAACAGCCCCCGTGACGGTTTCGTACGCCGATAGTGGGGTCTGGGAGGAAAGGATGGGATTGTTTACGGACCTGAAAGACAGCATTTCCCGCGTTACGGATAAGCTCTTCTCGGCGCAGGAGCCGAAGCGTATCGGTATCTACGGCCCGCCGAACGCCGGAAAAACGACCCTCGCGAATCGTATCGCCCGTGATTGGACCGGTGACGCAGTCGGTCCCGAGAGCCACATTCCACACGAGACTCGACGCGCACGCCGCAAGGAGAACGTCGAAATCGAGCGCGACGGCAAGACGGTGTCCATCGACATCGTCGACACGCCGGGCGTGACGACCAAGGTGGACTACGAGGAGTTTCTCGATCACGACATGGAGAAAGAGGACGCCGTGCGGCGCTCCCGCGAGGCCACCGAAGGCGTCGCGGAGGCGATGCACTGGCTCCGCGAGGACGTTGACGGGGTCATCTACGTGTTGGACAGCACGACCGACCCCTTCACGCAGGTCAACACGATGCTCATCGGCATCATCGAGAGTCAGGACCTTCCGGTCCTCATCCTCGCCAACAAGACCGACCTCGAAGATTCGAGCGTCCAGCGCATCCGCAACGCGTTCCCCCAGCACGAGACGATTCCGCTCTCGGCGCTCGAAGGTGACAACATGGACGAAGTGTACGGGAAGATCGCGGAGTACTTCGGGTGATACCATGCCGGAAGTGACAGAGGACGACCCGAACGACGGCGTTCAGATCGACCTCATCGGCGCCGACCGGATGGCCGAGATGGCCTCGATGGAGAAGATTCGGATGATCCTCGACGGGGTCCGCGACGGCAACATCGTCATCCTCGAGACCGGCCTCTCGCCCGACGAAGAGAGCAAACTCATCGAGGTGACGATGACCGAGATCAGCCCCGACGAGTTCAACGGAATCGAAATCGAGACGTACCCCCGCTCGGAGACCGCCGACCAGAGCTTCCTCGACCGCCTGATGGGCAAGGAGTCGACTCACAAGCTCACGGTCATCGGCCCGGCGAACCAAATCGAGACGCTTCACAAAGACGAGAACCTCATCAGCGCGCTCGTCTCCCGCAAATAATGCCTCACCAGTGTACCAACTGCGGTCGGTCGTTCGCGGACGGCTCGAAGGAGATGCTGTCGGGCTGTCCCGACTGCGGCGGGAACAAGTTCCAGTTCCAGCCCGCGAGCGCCGCAGATGGGAACGCTGGCGACGGCGCCGGAGCGAGAGCCGCTACTCGCGCCACCGAACCGAAGAAGACGCCGGAGAACGCCCGGTCGTCCGGTCGCGACGCACCCGAAACGGGGGGCGCTCGCGGTCAGAGCGGCGGCGTCCGGAGCGAGGCCCGACCCGACGCCGAGGACGCCCGAGGTGACACCGACGACGCCAGTTCGGGCGCGGTCAACCGCGCGGCCGCGACCGTGCGCGACTGGGTGCGCACGCGAGACGACTCGGAGGAGTCCGCCGAGCGCGGGCGCTCCGAGGGAGCGGTCGGCGGCGACCGCTCGGGTCCCGCTCGAAACGAACGGGCCGGCGAGGCGGAGTCGTCACGGACCGATTCGCCCGCGACTCCGAACTCGCCCGCGACTCCCGACGCCGCACCCAGCGCCGAGGACTCGGCGCAAGCGAGCGCCCGCTCGGACGTCGTCAACGAGTCGGAACTCCCCGACGACCCGCCGGAGAGCGCCGCGAAGGCCGGTCCCGCTCGGGCAGGCGCTGACGACGACGCGAACGTCGTCAGCGCGCCCGACGACGAGAACCCCGGCCTGAAGGAACTCCGGGAGGAACTCAACAGCCAGTTCGAGAGCATCCGAATCGTCAACCCGGGCCAGTACGAACTCAACCTGATGGAACTGTACGAGCGCGAGGAGTACATCATCTCCCTGCAGGAGGACGGCAAGTACGTCATCGAGGTTCCGGACGCGTGGGACGAGGTCGAGCGCTGACCGGCGAACGAAGCGCTGGCCGACCGACGAGACGCCTCCCGACCATCGTTTCCTCTCGGTAGGTTTCTCCACGACGTTTTTGTCGAGCTACGAGACCTTCGCAAAACTGTTTACCGTGCGCTCCGCAACACTCGGTATCGGATGTTGGACGACGCCAAGCGCCGAGCACAGAGCGTTGCCCTCCTCTTTCCGGCCGCGCTCGCCCGACTCGGTCTACTCGACCGGGAGAAGGGCGAGGAAGCGTTCGACCTCGCGGTGCCCGTGATGGTCACGGGCGGGATGCGGACCCTGCTCCGGGTCGCGGACTTCTTCATGGTCGGGCGGGCGTCGCTCGGCGCGGAGGCGGTCGCCGCGCTCGAACTCGGCTTCCAGTACTTCTTCATCCCCTTCGGTCTCTCGCTGGCGCTGACCAGCGGGACCATCAGCGTCGTCTCGCGGTTCGAGGGCGCGGACGAACACGAGAAGGCCAACTTCGCCATCAAGCAGTCGCTCTGGCTGGCGCTCCTGTTCGCGGTGCCCATCACCGCGGCGACGTGGGCCTACGCCGAACCGATGATAGACGTGTTGACCGACGACCCCGAGACCATCCGACTCGGCGCTATCTACCTCAAAATCATCATGCTCTCGGTCTCGTTCCGGTTCTGGAGCATGATAGCCGCCCGCGCGCTGGCCGGAGTCGGCGACACCCGGACGCCGATGTACGTCCGCCTGCTCACGCTCCCGACCAACATCCTCCTCAACGCGGTCCTCATCTTCGGGTTCGGACCGTTCCCCAAACTGGGCGTCGCGGGCGCGGCGTGGGGCACCGCCATCGCCAACGTCCTCGCGGCGACGCTGTTCACCGGTGCGCTCCTCTCCGGCCGGTACTCGGTCCGTCTCCCCCTCGGCGGCAAGCAGTGGGACTGGTCCATCGCCGGCGAAATCGTCCGGGTCGGCGCACCGCTCGCGGGCACTCGACTCTCGCGGACGCTCGGTCGGTTCCCCTTCCTCATCGTCCTCACGACGCTCGGCACGCCGGTCGTCGCGGCCTACGCCATCGGCAGGCGCGTGATGCTTCTCGCGCTGATGCCCGCGTGGGGGTACTCGACCGCCTCCTCGACGCTGGTCGGCCAGTCCATCGGTGCGGGCGAGGACGACGAGGCCACCGAGTACGGGTGGCAGACGCTCCGCATCGCGCTGGTCACGCAACTGCTCATCGGCGCGGCGCTGTTCGCGGCGGCCCGCCCTCTCTCGGTCGCGTTCGGCACCGAACACGTGGACCTGACCGTCACGTTCGTCCGCGTGTTCGGACTCGGCGTCGCGGCCTTCAGCGTCTCCAGAACCATGCGCGGCGGACTCCGCGGGGCAGGGGACACGCGCTGGCCCTTCTACGGCGCGTTCGTCGGCACCTACTTCTTCAAGCTCCCCGTCGCCTTCCTCGCGGTCGCGCCCGGCGTCGTCCTCTTCGAGGTCGCGGGCGTGCAGTTCGCGCCGGGGATGGGCTTGGGCCTGCTGGCGGTGTACGTCTCCATTCTCGGGGACATGTACCTCCGCGCGGGAGTCAACGTCTTCCGGTTCTGGTCCGGCGAGTGGAAGCGCGTCGCCCGCGAGTCCGACGTGGGTGCCGGGACCGGCGCGGATTAAACCTGCCAATTTTAAACGCTCGCGCCCGAACGACCGACCATGAGCAAGGCAACCAAAATCACGGTCGGAACCATCGGCATCGTGACGATACTGTCGGTCGCACTGCTGGCGAACCTCTGGCTCGCGGCCTGATGTTCGAAGAACGGTCGCTCTCGGGGGAAGTCGAGGCGGTCCGGGAGGCCCACGCGCCCGACGCGCTGGTCCTCGACTCGGGGTCGGACTTCGAGACGCTCGACCCCGCGCGCGCCGAGGACCTCGGCCTTCTGGTGGACGCGCTCGACCCCCTCGCTTACCCCGCCGAGTGGCTTCCCGAGGACGCGCCCGAACTCCTCGCCCGGTTCGCCTCGTCGGACTTCACGGTCGGGATGCCCGGCGACGGGAGCGTCGCGTGGACGCGCCAGACCGACCCGCCGGTCGCGTTCGTCAAGCCCCGCGTGCAGGGGTCGCCCGACGAGTTCGTGGACTTCCTCGTCGCGGAGGCGCTCGTCGAAATCGGCACCGGACTTCCGGAACACTTCCTCGGGTTCTTCGAGGACCGGTACCGGGACCTCGACGCCGCACTCCCGTTCGACGCGGGGAGCGTCTACCAAGTCGCGGCGGCGCTGTACGACGCCTACCTCGGACTCCACACCCGCGAGGTCTTCGCCGAGTGGGGCGAGAACCACCCGCGACTCTTCGCGGCGTGGCAGGACGCGGGCGAGCGCATCGAACCGCGACTTGAGAGCCTGCCCTCCTCGATGGCCCGCGACGAGACCGACTTCGCCGACGCCGCGGAGTTCGCCTGCGCGGCGGTGAAGCACGGACTCGAACTCCCCGCGCCGTTCGCGGCGCTCGACACCACGGCCTATCGAGACCACGGCGCGGACTACGCGGTCAAGTGGGCCGAGAAGACCTTCGAGTGACGAGACCTCGGACGCGACCGCAGTACCAGACACCCGAATGAGACGCTCTATCACGCGAATTTTGCCGCCCCGAAACGATTTTCACTCTCCGTAGCTAGCCCTGTAACGGTTAGCTATGGGAAATCACTGGGACGTGCGCAGTGGCGCACACGGCTGGGAGGAACAGCTTTATCCCGACGATGTCGACGAAGACGACAACGTCGAGGGACTGACGACCGAGTGAGACAGCGGGGCGAGCACACGATTGCGGCCGGACTTAATTTTCGCGTACGCGATTCGCCGACCGAGCGACCGCACCGGACACGAGAACGCGTCACGCTACCCCACCTTTTCGTCTGGAGATTCTGATACACGGTCGGCGGTGCCAGCATCGGGAGCATCGGCGATGCAAGAGGCGGAAAACTAGCGAACGGCCGGGAGCGACCGAACGCAGTCAAGGAATCAGTTGCTCGCCGTCGTCGTCGTAGACCCGGATGGCGTCCACCGGGCAGACGCGCGCCGCCATCTTCGCGTCGAACTCGGCGTCGTCCGGAACTTCGCGGACGAAAGTGTCCTCGTCCTCCTCCTCGGAGTCGCGGAGGTCTGCCTTTCCGTCGTCGCGGTTCTCCTCGAACGCGTCCCACTCGGCGGTACACTGGAACATCCCGGTGCAGGTGTCGCGGTCGAACTCGACTCTCATGGCTCGGGGTTGGGCGGCGAAGTCCTAATCGTTGCCGGAGTTCCCGAGTTCGCCGTCTCTCCGCTCGCGGTTCCGACGAGCGAGTTACTTCCGAAAGTCCGAATCAATCCTCCGCCCGACCGGAAAGACACCCCGACCGACCGCCCGACCCGACAGTTTAAACCAGAAGACGCGCCAAAGACGGGGTAATGACTACTTTCGTCTCCCCGCGGAGGTGGGCGGCGTGACCGTCGAAATCTCCGACATCCCCGACCTACCGGACGGCGTCCCCGAACACTTCCGCGAGCAGGGCATCGAGGAGTTGTACCCGCCCCAAGGCGAGGCCGTCGAGGCCGGCGTCGCCGAGGGCGAGAGCGTGGTCGCCAGCGTCCCGACCGCCAGCGGGAAGACGCTCGTCGCCGAGTTGGCGATGCTGACCAGCGTCGCCCGCGGCGGAAAGGCGCTCTACATCGTCCCGCTCCGGGCCTTGGCCAGCGAGAAGAAGGCCGAGTTCGAGGAGTTCGAGCAGTACGGCATCGACGTAGGCGTCTCGACCGGCAACTACGACAGCGACGGCGATTGGCTGGCCCAGAAGGACATCATCGTCGCCACCAGCGAGAAGGTGGACTCGCTCGTCCGGAACGGCGCCCAGTGGGTCGACGACCTGACCTGCGTCGTCGCCGACGAGGTCCACCTCGTGGACTCGAAGAACCGCGGCCCGACGCTCGAAGTCACCCTCGCCAAACTCCGGAAACTCAACGAGGACCTCCAGACCGTCGCGCTCTCGGCCACGGTCGGCAACGCCGACGAGATAGCCGACTGGCTCGACGCGACGCTCGTGGACTCGTCGTGGCGGCCCATCGACCTCCAGAAGGGCGTCCTCTACGGGCAGGCGCTCCACCTGGACGACGGGTCGAAGAAGCAGATTTCCAGAGGGAACGAGAAGGCGACCGCCGCACTGGTCGAGGACACCCTGACCGACGAAGGCTCGTCGCTCGTGTTCGTCAACTCCCGGCGGAACGCCGAGGCCGCCGCGAGGCGACTCGGCGACGTGACCCGCGACTACCTCACGACGGAGGAGCGCGCCGAGTTGCGCGACATCGCCGCGGACATCCGCGACGCCAGCGACACCCAGACCAGCGACGACCTCGCCGACGCCGTCGAGAAGGGGTCGGCGTTCCACCACGCGGGCCTCTCCAGCGAGAGCCGCGAACTCGTCGAGGACGCCTTCCGTGACCGACTCATCAAGGTCATCTCCGCAACCCCGACGCTCGCCGCGGGGGTCAACACGCCCTCTCGGCGGGTCATCGTCCGGGACTGGCGGCGGTACGACGGCGACGTGGGCGGCATGCAACCGCTCGACGTGCTGGAGGTCCACCAGATGTTCGGCCGGGCCGGACGGCCCGGACTCGACCCCTACGGCGAGGCGGTCCTCATCGCCGACAGCCACGACGAACTGAACGAACTGTTCGACCGCTACGTCTGGGCCGACCCCGAACCGGTTCGGTCGAAACTCGCGGCCGAACCCGCCCTGCGGACCCACATCCTCGCCACGGTCGCCTCCGGGTTCGCAGACACCGAGGACGAACTGGTCTCGTTCCTCGAACGCACCCTCTACGCGACCCAGACCGACGAGACCGGCCGCCTCGAAACCGTCACCCAGAACGTCCTGCGCTATCTCGAACGCAACGAGTTCCTCGAACGCGAGGACGGTGGCCTCCGGGCGACCGGACTCGGCCACCGCGTCTCGCAACTCTACATCGACCCCATGAGCGCGGCCGAAATCATCGACGGCATCCGGTCGGCCGACGACCGACCGACCGCGATGGGTCTCTACCACCTCGTCTCGCGCACCCCCGACATGTACGAACTCTACCTCCGGTCGGGCGACCGCGAGGAATACACCGAACTCGCCTACGAGCGCGAGTCGGAGTTCCTCGGGTCGATGCCCTCGGAGTTCGAGGACGGCGCCTTCGAGGACTGGCTCTCGGCGCTCAAGACCGCCCGCCTGCTCGAAGACTGGGCCTCCGAGATGGACGAGGACGACATGGCCGAGCAGTACGGCGTCGGTCCGGGCGACATCCGCGGGAAGGTCGAGACTGCCGAGTGGCTGCTCAACGCGGCCGAGCGACTCGCGGGCGAACTCGGTCTCGACTCCGGCCCGGCCATCCGCGAGGCGAAAAAGCGCGTCGAGTACGGCGTCCGCGATGAACTGCTCGACCTCGCCGGAGTCCGGAACGTCGGCCGCAAGCGCGCCCGGCGACTCTACGAGGCGGGCATCGAGTCCCGCGCCGACCTCCGCGACGCCGACAAGTCGGTCGTCCTCGGCGCGCTTCGAGGCCGCCGGAAGACCGCCGAGACCATCCTCGAGAACGTCGGTCGGAAGGACCCCGACCTCGAGGGCGTCGAACCCGAGGGCGAGGTCAGCGCCGGGGACGCGACCGGAACCGGAGACGACGGCGGCCAGCAGAGCCTCGGTGACTTCGAATGACTCGCCACGAGCGACTCCGCGCGGAGGGCAACGAATGAGACTCGTCGACGGTCGCGCCGAAATCGAGGACCTCGACGCCTTCCTCGGGGACCTCGGCGAAGTCGGCGACGAGTTCGACTGCGCGGTGCAGGCGTTCGACCCGGACTACGTCCTCGGCGAGGCACACCTCCGAACCGCCGTCGAGCGCGCCGACCGCGCCTTCGAGCGAGACCAGAACGTCGCCCGCGAGCGCGCCGTCGAAATCCTGCTGTACGCCGCGGGCCGACGGCAAATCAACCGCGCGCTCCGCATGGGCGTCGGCGAGGGCGAGACCGACGTCGTGGTCGTCGTCCACTCGCCGGCGGATGACGCCGAGAGCGAGCGCGCCGCCGCCCAAGCGGTCGGCGACCTGCTCGCGCCTGCGTCCGGGGACGCGCTCGCGGCCGACCGCATCGACGCCGGCGCCGTCCGCGAGTTCTTCGACGTGAGCGAGGCGGAACTCGACGCGACCGGCGCGACGCTCGCGGACCTCGTCTGCGAGCGCGTGGCTCTGCTAGACGTGGAAAAGTAGGCGTCGCGCTCCGACAGCCAGCAAGGTTACGGACGTCACGACACTACTCGGCAACATGGCCGACGAACCAGACCCCGAGCGCGAACAGCGCCACGCCCGCGAGCGCCAGCGCGAGCGAACTGAAAGCGTCGAGAGCATTCTCGGCGAGGCGGGCCAGATGCTCGGCGAGCACAAGTACCCCGCGACCAGCGAGGAACTGGCGACCGAGTACGGCGACCAACCCCTCGACCTCCAGAACGAGACCGAGTCGCTCGGGAGCGTCTTCGACCGCCTCGTGGACGAGCGATTCGAGTCCGCCGACGAGGCCCGCGAAGCGGTTTACGACGAGATAACCGGCGAAGCCGCCGGACCCGAGGAGTACAACGACGAGCGCGACCTCGGCGAACTCGACGCGGACGTGACCGACGACGAGTCGAACGTCAACTCGAACTGACGTCCCTCCGCGTCCGGCGCTCCAGTTGAAACGAAGGGGTTAAATGCGGCGACGGCACCACGCTCGACGAGCGAGTTTAAAACGCGGCGGTTCGCACGACCACGCGCTCGGTCGTATCTTACCGAAGGACTTCGTTCTTCCGGTCGCGCATTGCCGGCGGTTGCGGTTCTCGGTATCGCTCCACTCGCTCTTATTTCGACGTTCACCGCCAGAACGAGGGTCGAACTGCCGTGAAACAGTTGCAACCGTCTCGGGGGTTTACTGGCCGGAGTGTCTCCACAGAGGCGTGGTGGTCTATCAGTTGGAATGTGCTGATTGCGGAGAGTTGCGCGTCGGCAGGGAAACCGACGAGGGCATCCGACCCGTCAGGGACGAGTGTCCGAAGTGCGGTACCTCCGAGTACGAAGTCTCAGCGTACGATTCCGAGGACTGACCTGCCGCGAACTGACACGTCTCACCACATTCTTTCGTTTCGCAACGTTGGCGGACCGGAGTATCGTCACTGTTGGCACTCCGCCGCCGTGTCGAGTTCGACGTCCGTGAACTCGAACCGCGACCCGCCGTCACTTCCGGTAGCGACCGTGTAGTTCCAGCCGTACGCGTCCGCGAGTTCGGCGACGAACAGCAACCCGAAACCGGTTCCGTCGGTGGTGTATCCGGCTTCGAAGACCTGCTCGCGCTCCTCGGCGGGAATTCCCGGTCCGTCGTCTTCGACGTAAAAGCCGGACGAGAGGCCGCCGATGCGAATCGAGACGCGCTCGTCGGTGTGTTCGACCGCGTTCTCGAACAGGTTTTCCAACAGATGCCGGAGGTGAATCGGGTCGGCCAGCAGCGTCCGGTCGGTTTCGACGACCAACTCCGCACGGGAACCGTCGAGGTCGGCCCAGACGTCCCTCGCGACCGCCGCGAGTTCCACCGCCTCTTGGTCGAGTTCCTCGCTCTGATCTCGGGCGATGAAGAGGATGACTTCCACCATCTCCTCGATGCGGTCGAGCGCCGCTTCGACCTCCTCGGCGGCGTCCGAATCGCCGTTCGCGGCCCGTCGGTGGTATATCTGGGCGATACTCAGCGGGTTTCGAAGTTCGTGAGCGAGGAGGCTCGCGAAACTGTCCAAGCGCTGGTTCTGGCGCTGAAGCCGCTGGCGCTGTCGTTCGAGTTTCTGTCGCTGTTCGCGGAGCCGTCGGTGTTGCTCGCGCAGTTGCTCGGCCTGCGTGGCGGCGCGAGCGTCGTAGATACCGACGACAAGCCCACCGGCGGCACCGATCGCCGTAGAGAACGTCGCCGACCAGACGGAGATTCGAAACGAGTTCAGCGGTTCGAGGTGGAGCAGAAACAGAAAGGCGAGGAGGAGTGCGACGCCGCCGAGACACCACGCGACGACGCGGGAGTACGCGTCCGGGTCGACGTCGCTCCGGTGCAGTCGGTACGCGCCGGAGAGGAGTACGAGACCGGGACCGCCGACGATGACGAGGTCGATGAGGCCACCGAGGTCCGCCTCCTTGTTGACCGCGACGAGGACGGCGAGTCCGACGGCCAACGCGACGTAGGTCGTACCGGCGAAGGCGATGAGCCAGTGGCCACTCCTCGCCAAGACGCGTCTCGCTCTCCGTTTCACGAACGAACCGACGTACCAGTGTTATTTAGTTTTGATTGAGAGAAGACGGACTCCGATTTGTATCGAGAAACGCGAAGAATCGGGAAGTAGTCCCACCAAGATTCGAACTTGGGTCGAAGCCCCCAGAAGGCTTCAGGATTGGCCACTACCCCATGGGACTGCGCACCCTATCCTATTCGCCGGGGGAATGTAAGCGTTGCGCGTTCGTCCGAATTTGCTAACCGTTCGCACTCCTCTCGGCCGATTCCACCGCTCCGACCGACTCGTCCGCTGAGCCGATGGCCGTGCATAAACCAACACGTACTTGCCCCGCAAGTGCGCACGTTCGTGTATGTACGTCGGACGCTTCGTCGTCGTCGGCCCGGAGGTCGCGGCCTACCGCGTCTCCTCGCGGTCGTTCCCGAATCGGAAGATAGCCCAGCGCGACGCCGCGTTGACCGTCGCGCCCACCGAGGACGCGCCCGAGACGGACAATCCCTACATCTCGTACAACTGTGCGCGGGCGACCGGCGAGGGGTCGGCGGTCGTCGGGAACGGGTCGCACGTCGACCCCGTCACCGAGAAACTCGAACTGGGCTACCCCGCCCGCGACGCGCTGGCCGAGAGTCTGCTGGCGCTCGACTACGAGAAGGACGACTACGACACCCCGCGAATCGCCGGCGTCCTGACCGACGGGTCGGCGTTCGTCGGCACCGTCCGGAAGGACGCGGTACTCGTCCGCGAAGTGACCGAACCGACCCTCGTGGCGACCTACGAGAAGGACGCGCCCGAGGCGTTCGACTTCGCGGCCGACACCGCCGCGGCGGCCGCGAGCGAGGCCTACGACCTCGACTTCGAACACGCGGTCTGTGCGGCCGGAGTCGCGCGCACCGACGACGGGTTCAAGCTCGCCGTCGAGAACGGCGACTGAACGCCGCGGCCGAGACCCGGAACTAAGTCGCGCGCGCCCGAACGGTCTGCCATGCGAATCGGCGTTCTCTCCGACGTTCACTCCAATCGGGTCGCGTTCGAGGCAGTTCTCGACGACGTGCCGGACGTGGACGCGTTCGTCTGCGCCGGCGACGTGGTGGGCTACAACCCGTGGCCCGGCGAGTGCGTCGAGATGATACGCGAGGGGGAGGTTCCGACCGTGATGGGAAACCACGACCGAGCGGTCGCCTCTGGCACCGCCTTTCGGTTCAATGCGATGGCTAAGGCAGGGGTCGAACACGCCCGCGAGCGACTCACCGACGAGCAGTTAAGTTGGCTCGAAAGTCTGCCCAACGAGCGCCGCCTCTTCGACGACCGGGTGAAGGTCGTCCACGGCCACCCCGACGACCCCGACCACTACACGATGCCCGACGAGTTCTCGCCCGACCTCCTCGGCGACGAGGACGTGTTGGTCATGGGCCACACGCACGTCCAGCATCACGAGCGGTACGGCGAGGGCGTCGTGATGAACCCCGGGAGTGTGGGTCAACCGCGCGACGGCGACCCCCGGGCCGCCTACGCGGTCCTCGACTTGGACGACTTGAGCGTGACCGAACACCGCGTGGAGTACGACGTGGCGGCGGTCCGGCGAGCGGTCGAAGACGCGGGTCTCCCGAGTCGAATCGGCGAGCGACTGGAGTCCGGGAAGTAGCTATCGCGTTCGGGGACCGAGTCGTACCGCTGTAGCCATACAGAGTTATCTAAAAACACCCTCTAGGTTGTTCTACTGCGAAGACTGCCTCTCTGCTCTACTGTCACTCCGTTCTACCGCCTCTCCGTACTCCCGCGAGCGGCGAAAAGAGACTCCGAAAGAATCGGTGTCGCGGTCAGTTCAGGCGATTTCGTCGTACTGTTCGGAGAGTTTGTCCGCGGCCTCGCCCAACTGCTCGCGCTCGAACTCGGTCAGGTCCCACTCGACGACTTCCTGCACGCCGTCCTCGCCGAGTTTCACCGGGACGCCGAGCGCCACGTCGTCGTGGCCGTACTCGCCTTCGAGTTTGACCGAACCGGGCAGCACCTCGCCGGTGTCGCGGACGACGGCCTCGACCATGTGGCCGACGCCGGTGGCCGGACCCCACTGGGTCGCGCCCTTCTTCTCGATGACGTTCATCGCGCTCTGCTTGAGCTCCTCCAGAATCTCCTCCTTCTCCTCGTCGCTGAACTCGGGGTCCTTGCCGTTGGCCCGGACCTTCGAGAAGACCGGGACCTGCGCGTCGCCGTGTTCGCCCAGAATCGTCGCCTCGACGTTCTGGACCGGTTCGTCGAAGCGCTGACTGAGGACGTAGCGGAACCGCGCGGAGTCGAGTCGGCCGCCGAAGCCGATGACCTTCTCGCGCGACCGCTCGCCGGTCTCGTAGAGGTGACGGTTGAGGAGGTCCACCGGGTTCGAGGTCGTGATGGTCACGAAGTCGTCGTTGTACTCCGCGACGGAGGAGCCGATGTCCTCCATGATGGGCGCGTTGTCGCCCGCGAGGTCGATGCGAGTCTGGCCGGGTTGGCGCGGAATCCCGGCCGTGATGACGACCACGTCCGACCCTTCGGTCGCCTCGTAACCGCCCTGTCGGACCGTGGTGTTCGAGTCGTAGGCGGCCCCGTGATTCACGTCGGCGGCCTGCCCGACGGTGTCCTCCTCCTTGTCCGGGATGTCTACGAGTACCAGTTCGTCCGCGATATCCCGAAGCGCGATGTTGTACGCCGCCGCGGCCCCGACGGTTCCGGCCGCGCCGACCACGCTGATTTTCGTCATACCACGTAAAACGCCGCCCGGAAATCCGTTAAGTGCTTCGGAACGACCGAAAAACCGCCCGCGTGGTCGTCGTACGACGTTTGATGGGTTCGACGAACGACGTGACATCTTGGTCCCGCTAGCTCGTCGTCGGTTCGTTACGGGGACGACCCCGGAAAACTGATACGCCCGGCGATACGTCGTTCGGCTGATGCCCTCTCTCCCGTCACCAGACGGTTCCACCTCCAGAGCGGCCGTCGCCATCGCAGTCTTGGCAGTCCTCGCCGCGTCGTTCCCGGCGGCCGCCGTCACCGGCGTCGAATCTGCGACCACGTCCGGCGGCACCGCCGACCGGAAGATCTGTCCGCAATCACTCGAACCGACCGGCGCAAGAGGACTTCCCGAGAACGCCACGTCGCCTCCGACGCCGAACGAGTCCGCGGACCTCTCCGTCGCCCTGGGCGATATCGCGACCGTTCCCCTGTCGGTCCCGGCGGGCGCGAACGTCACCGTCAGGGTCGGGTCCGACGACGGGTACAGCGCCAGACTCAGCGTCCGCGACGATGGTGACGGGCGAGTCCGACTCCTCGTTAACACCTACCTCGCGGGGAACCGGACCACCGTCGCACCCGGCACGTACCGGGCCGCAGGTGACGACGCCGTGACCGTCACCGGCGGAACCCCGGCCCCGCCGCTGGAACCCGGCACTTACCCCATGACGGTTCACCGGAACGGGACCGTCGTCGGGGAGCGCGAGTTGACCGTGACCGGGCCTTCGTTCGAGTCCATCACCGCCCGTCGCGCTGTCCCTCGACTGTTCGACGCGCCGAATGCCAGCGCGATTCGAGCGGCGAACCGAAGCGAGTTGACCGCCTCGCTCCAGTCGGGGGAGCACGAACCTGAAGTCGTCGAGGGCGAGACGCTTCTGCTCCGCATCGACGCGCCGAGCCTCCTCGGTGCAATCGCCGCCCAGTCCAGAAACACGACGACCGAGCGGTTCCTCGCGCTTCACGAGGAAACGGAACCGGAGACCGACGAGACGTTCGAAATCAGTGGTCCGTGCGGTGGCATCCTGTTCCACGAGACCGTCACCGAGGGGGGCGCTCGCATCTTACTCGACTACCGCGCTGGCGCGGCGTACATCTTGCTCGATACAACAAATCTCGAAGGGACGGAAGCCGGAGGACAGACCGTCTACGTCGAGGTCTCTCCGGAGAGTCGTCTCGGAGATGCCGGGCGGGAACTGACCACCTCGTTCCGAATCGCTGCCCGTCAGACCGCGATTCGACCGGCCGGAACCGATACCGTTCGACTGACCGCCGACGACCGAGCGACGATTTCCGGCGAAACGAACCTTCTCGCCGATTCGCGCGTCCCCGTCCGGGTGGAGTCGCGGGTCGATTCGACGTTCGAGCGACGGACGACCGCAACGGTCACCGACAACGGCACGTTCACCGCGACGGTAGACCTATCGACCGCCTCGGCTCCGGAACTGTTTGCGGTCCACGTCGGCCCCCACCAGTTTCCCGGGGAAATCGGTGAGCCGCCGGCCATCTACTGGAAGCTGTCCGAATACGGACACCGCCAGCGAGTCACCGACCTGAACATCGGGCAACTCACGCTCCCCGAGGGTGGTTTCCTCGTCGCCTACGAGTACGACTCCTCGACCGACCGGTTCCGACCGGTCGGCTCGACGACCCCGAGCGACGACGACCTCGTGGTGGACTCCCGAACCGAGCCGGGTTACCTCCTCGTCGTCGCACACCGAGACGCCAACGGGAACCGAGCGTTCGACGGCCCGGCGACTGACTCGCCGTACCGGGTCGGCGACCGAGTAGTGAGCGATTGGGTCGGCGTCACCGTCGACGGGGTCGAACCGACCGGGGACGAACCGTGGGCGACGTTCGACGCCGACCGAGCGGTGACGCCGCCGACGGAAACACCGACCGACGACCCCGACACCGCGCCGACCGACCCCGATACGGCCGATTTCACCGTCGGGTCCACTGCAACCACCGGAACCGCTGAGTCCACTGGAACGACCCCGACCACGCCCGACGCTAGCTCCACTACACCCTCCGACGGGACGGATGTGGGGATACCGGGCTTCGGCCCGCTCGTCGCCGCCGTGGCGCTCCTCGGCGCGACGGCGTTGCGTCTGGGAACACGTCGGTGACCTGTGACCCGGCGGGTTGCGAAAACCGGAAAACGCTGGCGTTCCTCTTGACGTACATGAGCAGCGACGACTCGGAGTTCGACAAGGAGGCCGAGCGCGAGAAACTCCGGGAGAAGTACGGTGACGAGGACGAGGACCGCGAGAACACCCGCCGGATGAGCGAACTGCTCCTGCAGGGCGCGACCATGACGGGCAAGCACTGCGACAACTGCGGCGACCCCATCTTCCGATACGACGGTCAGGAGTTCTGTCCGACCTGCCAGCACGAGGCCCAGCAGGCCCAGCAGGCGGACGCCGACGCGGGTCGACCCGGCGGGGCGACCGGCGCCGCGGACACCGCCGACGCGACCCGAACTGCCGACACCGCCGACACCGCGGAAACCACCGACTCCGGCGACCGAGCGGCGTCGGACGCCGACGCCGCGAGCGCCGACGCCGGCGACGAGAGGCGGACGGCCGACCAGCAGGCCGACGGCGAACCCCGCGTCGAAATCAACGACGTTCGGGTCTCCGACCGCCACGCCGACCCGTCGAAGGTGCGCCGACCGCCGTCCCAGACACAGAACCGCGACCGAGCAGAGACGGGGAATCGCGACCGTGCGCGGAACCGCACGTCTTCGCGAGAAAGCGAGCGAGCGCACGACCACCGGCACGCGCGCGGCGCGACCGACCGCGACGCGTCCGCCCGAGGCGACACTCCCGTCCGAACACCTACCTCCGAGGACGCCCGCGACCTCACGCCCGCCCGCGAGGCGCTGGTCCGCAAGCTTTCGGACCTCGCTCGCCGCGCCGAGGAGACCGATGACGTGACCCGGGCCCGCGAACTCCTCGCGGCGACCCGCGAGGCCGCCGAGGCGCTCGCCGCGCTCGACCGGGCAAACCGTTAACCCGCTTCCGCCCGTCGTTCTCGGGCATGGAAGTCCTCGTTCCCATCGACGGTTCCGAGTGCAGTTTCCGTGCGCTCGACTTCGCCATCGAGTTCGTCCGCCGGTTCGAGGCGACGCTCCACGTCGTCCACGTCAGCGACACCGAGACCGACGCGACCGAAGACATCCTGAATCGCGCCAGAGAGCGACTCGACGAGGCGGGCATTCGAGACGAACCCGAAGTTTCGACCGACGTGGACTTGGCGTTCCGTCCGGCCGAACGCATCGGCGAAGACATCCTCTCGCTGGTCGCGGAGCGGGGCTACGACCACGTCGTTATGGGTCATCACGGCAGCGGCACTCTCGACCGGGCGATTCTCGGGAGCGCGGCGCACACCGTCGTCGAAGAAGAGGCAGTCGCGGTAACTATTGTTCCGTAGTCGCAGGTGAGGAGTCGGACCGTCCGGACAGCACGGTCGGTCCCTCGGGGGCCTCCGCTCGCATTCGGGCGAACAGGAGGTCGAGGTCCGGAAGCTCGCGGTCTTCGTCGCGGGTCTCGTGCTGGGGTTCGCCGTAGAGCGTCTGCTCGTCGTACTCCGAACCGGTCTCGTGACACGGTTCGCCGTAGAGTTTCCGCTCGTCGGGCGTGTCGGCGGTCTCGTAGCTCGATTCACCGTAGAGCGAATCGACGCTTCCCGTGTCGTCGTCCGTGGAAGGCCGTTCGTATCTCATTTACTCAGTATCTAATGAACAGTCCGAGTAGGCTTAAGTCGGCGAGGCCGTTTTACTCAGTTTCAGCGGAAAATTACCGGTTACACGCGGCGTACTGCCGAGTAAGCTACGGTTTCCCACACGGGAGCGTCGGAACCGAGCGGAACAACGTCGGCTTTTGGCGAATCGTTCACGACGGTTCACAACCGAGTGGTACCACCACAGACGGCTACCGATCGTATTCGCTTCCGACCACTTCGCGGATTCGCTCGGCGGTGACTTCACCGACGCCTTGAACCTCTAGCAAGTCGTCCTCTCTGGCCGTCATGACCGCCTCGACGGTCTTGAACTCTTCCAGCAGCGAACGCGCGGTCACAGGGCCGATGTCCGCGATGGAGGAGACGACGTACTCCTGTTGTTCGGCCAGCGTCTTGCTCGCCTTCTCGCCGTGGACCGACACCTCCCGGTCGTCGGCCTCCTGCTCGCGGGCCGCGATGACCTCCAGCAGGTCGGCGGTGTCGTCCTCGTCCTCGGTTCGGAGGACGCTCGCGCCGAAGTCCACCGCCAGCGACGAGAGCGCGCCCCGAATCGCGTTCGGGTGGACGTTGCGCTCCTCGTAGAGGCCCTCGCCTTCCAGAATCACGACCGGTCGAGCGTAGTGGCGGGTCGCGTCGCCCACCTGTTCGAACATCGAGCGGTCGCCGCCGGTCAGGGTGTCGAGGAAGTCGGCGACCGACTTGCGCTCTACCACCACGCGGTCGCTCAGCACGTAGTCGCCCACCGAGAGGGTTTCGAGTCGGGTCTCGATTCCCTCGCGGGTCGAGAGGTCCCGCGCGATGGTCGAGTCGAGTTCGCGCTGGTCGGCCACGATTTCGACCGTCTCGTCGTCGGGTTCCGCGGTGGCGACGACGCCCTCTTCGTCGTCCGCGATTTCCGTCGCGTCTGCGGTTCCGTCCCCGCTCTCGGCTTTCTGGTCGGTTGCCTCGTCACCCTCTCCGTCGCTCGCGTCGAACGTCTGCAGTCCGGGTTCCACGTCGCTCCGCGAGTCGCCGTCTCCGTCGCCCGACCCGCCGGAGCCGCCGGCGTCGAAGTCCCCGAGTTGGCGCTGGGAGTCGTCTAACTCCTCTTCGACCTCGTCGGCGACGCCCTTCAGTTTCCGCATCTCTTCTTCCATCTCGTCCTCGCGGCGCTTGGAAATCCAGAAGTAGGCCTCGTCGCGGGTGTCCTCGGCGAGCAGGACCGCGACCCGGCCCTCGGCCTGTCGGCCGGTTCGGCCCTTGCGCTGGATAGACCGGATGGCCGTCGGAACCGGTTCGTAGAACAGCACGAGGTCGACCTCGGGCACGTCGAGCCCCTCCTCGGCAACCGACGTCGAGACCAGCACCTCGAAGTCGCCGCCGCGGAACCGGTCTAAGACCTCCTGTTGCTGTTTCTGGGTCATCCCGTCGCTGCCCTCCTTGTCGCCCTGTCCGACGAACCGCTGGGTGTCGAAGTGTTGCCCGAGGAACTCGGTCAGCGCCTCGGCGGTGTCGCGCGATTCGGTGAACACGATGACGCGCTCGCCGTCCTGTATGCCGAGCGTCTCGGCGATGCGCATCCTCGCACGGGAGTATTTCGGGTGGAGGTCGTCGTACTTCTCGGCCCTGCGCATCGCCTCCTTGACTTTGGGTTCGGAGACGAACCGCTGGCTGGCCTTCGATGCGCCCGAGGACTTGGCGGCGTTGCGCTGGCGCTCGAAGTACCGCCGGAGCGCCTCGACGCTCTGGGTCTCGACGTAGGTCACTGCGGTCCGGAGTTTCCGAATCTCGGCGAGCGCCGACATCCCCTGATACCCCTCCGACTGGTCGTTGTCGATGAGTTGCTGAAGTTCCGCTCGCATCTTCTTGATGTCGGTCTCCGAGAGGTCCGCGCTGGTCTTCTTGGTGATGCCCAGTTCCTTCAGCTTCGCCAGTCGGTCCTCGACGACCTCGTTCAGGGTGTCGCGAATCTCCAGCACCTCGTCGGGCAACTCGACGCGCTCCCACTCCACGTCGGTGTCGTGGGTGTACTCCTCCACGTCGGAGTCCTCCTCGGTCATCACTTCCACGTTGTCGATGCCGAGATTCTCACAGACCTCCAGAATCTCCTCCTCGTCGCCGCCCGGCGACGCGCTCATCCCCGTGACAAGCGGGTCCTCGGCGTCCTGATGGTAGCGCTCGGCGATGTAGTTGTAGGCGTAGTCGCCGGTCGCGCGGTGGCACTCGTCGAAGGTGACGTGGGTCACGTCGCGCAGGTCGATGCGGCTTCCCACGAGGTCGTTCTCCACGACCTGCGGGGTCGCGATGACGACCGAGGCGCTCTGCCAGAGTTCCGTGCGCTCGTCGGGTCGGACCTCCCCGGTGAAGACCACGATGTCGTCGTCGGGAACCCGGAGGGCTTCCCGGTAGAAGTCGGCGTGCTGGTTGACGAGCGGTTTAGTCGGCGCGAGCAGGAGGCTCTTGCCCCCGACGTCGGCCAGTCGCTCGGCGGTCACCAGCAGACTCACGGTCGTCTTCCCGAGACCGGTCGGCAGACAGACCAGCGTGTTGCGGTCCTTCGCCGACCCCGCGAGTTGCAACTGATACATCCGGCGCTCGATGAACTCCGGGACGAGGAGTTCGTGGTCCACGTACTGCTGGTCCCCGGTCGTCGCCATTCGTGGCAGGGTTAGTCGCCCTCCGGTTAAAGCGTTCGCGTTGCGTGGTGAAAGTGAAACGGCTCAGTCGTCGGTGTCCTCGGTTATCGCCTCGAACGGCGTCGCCTCCTGGGTCGGCGTCGTGAACGGCGTGATGGCCGCCGTGCGTTCGGAGACGACCGAGAGTCGCAGGACGTACGCGAACAGCACCGCAAGCGGGGCCGCGCTGGCGGTCACGAACACCAGGGTCAGGGCCGACAGCTGACTCGCAGAGAGGACCGGGTGCGGCGTACTGATGAACATCTCCAGCAGACCCATCGCGGTGAAAATCACGGGGAGGCCGATGTACATCAGGTTTCGGGACAGTCGCGGGAGTTCCGCCTGAATGTAGACCGTCTTCAGGTACTGGCGCGCGACGTCTATCTGTTCGAGGCCGGTGACCAGTCGTTCGAGGCAGTCCTCGACGTCCGACGTCAGTTCGTCCCCGTACTCCGTCTGCAAGCGCGAAATGTGATAGATGTCGTTGGAGTAGTTGGTGTTCAGGCTGACGACCAGCGCCTCGAAGGTGGTCGTATCCTCCGCTTCGAGTTTCAGTTTCGAGCGGCGAATCTGTTCTTTGAGCGGGTCGAGAACCTCGTCGATAGCGTCGGCGGCGTCGCTGTCGACGTCCGAACGATGTGCTTCGAGGTCGCGAATCGAGTCCCGAACGCCGCCCAGAAGCACGCTGAGGAACATCGCCGGGGTCGGCGGTAGAACCCTCTCCTCGACTAACTCGGACGAGGCCTCGCGGTAGGCGATAGTGTCCTCGATCTGCGTTCGCAACTCGCCGGGCGCACTCAACTGCCGCGAGATCACGAGTTGATTGATGGAGATGACGATAGTGAGCAGGGTGAAGTTGCCGCCGATGATGCCGCTCAGTACGTAGTACAACGGAACGAGTCGCTGACTGGTCACGCCGGCGTACAGTTCGAGGGCGGCGACCACGCCGAAGAACGGGACGAGGAGAACGCCCGCCAGAAGCAGTCGATTCCCGGACAGAAAGACCAGTTCGTGTATCCGAGACAGTCGCTGCCGGTAGCCGTGACGGCCGGGGTTCACGTCGGGTCCGGCCACTTCTCCGTCCGCTGCTCCGTCCGCCTTCCCCTCCATGTCGAAACCTACGGGCACTCGTTCGGAAATCGGCCGTGCGAGTTCCGGCCGTTCAGACAGCGGCCCGGAGTCCGGCCGTCTCGGACGGCGCTCTCACACCGTCGCCGTCGGCAGGTACCGCAACGCGAGATACATCACGACCGCCGACACGACCGGAATCGTGATGTTGTCGTCGATGACGTACCCCGCGATGATGGGCTTCATGCCGTCGGCCAGCGTCGCGGCCAGCGCGCCCAGCACCGCCGCCGCCACGGGGAGCCCCGACAGACTCGTGATGAGCAGACAGACGCCGAACGTGAGCAGGAGCGTGTGGGTCGCCTTCACGCCCAGCTCGCCCGATCCCGCGAGGCCGCTGATGGGGTCGGCGATGGTCAGCATCAGCATCGCGGGGATGGCGACGCGAGCCTCGAAGGCGAGCGCGGCCACGGTCATCCCGAAGATGTAGAGGGCGTAGCCGGCGAGGTTCTCCTGCTCGTACTCGCGGGTCAACTCGTCGAAGACCCGCCAGTCGAGGCCGACGAACAGCCGAACCACCTCCAGCACGAGCGTGGCGACCGAACTCGCCACGAGCAGGAGCCGTAGCTGTTCGTAGCTCGCGAGGCCCAGCAGGTACAGCGCCGGATACCCCGTCCCCGAGACGTGGACGAGGCGGCGCTTGACCTCGCTGTGTAGCGACACGGTTACTGTTCTGCTTTGGGGGCGTCCAGTTCCGCGAAGGTGGTCTCGCCCTCGCGGAGGGCCGCGAGCAGGTCCGGAAGCTCCGATATCGGTACCCGAACCTGATCGGTCGAGTCGCGCTCGCGGAGGGTGACGGTGTCTTCCTCCAAGGCCTCGTAGTCGACCGTCACGCAGAACGGGGTGCCGACCTCGTCCTGTCGCCGGTAGCGCCGACCGATGTTCCCCGAGTCGTCGTAGGTCACGTCGAAGCCCTCCGAGCGGAGGTCCTCCGTGATTTCGCGGGCGGTCTCGCCCATGCCGTCTTTCTCCATCAGCGGGAAGACGCCGACGAAGGTGGGCGCGACCGCGGGTTCGAGCGAGAGGCGCTTGCGGGTCTCGCCCTCGATTTCGTCCTCGCCGTAGGCGTGGGCGAGGACCGTATAGACGACGCGGTCGATGCCGATGGACGGTTCCACGACGTGGGGCATGACGTGTTCGCCCGTCTCCTTGACCTCCTCGACGGAGAAGCCGGTCTTCTCGGTCGGGATAGCGTACTCCTCGCCGCCGACCTCGACGGTCACTTCCTCGTCGTCGAAGGCCGCGCGGTCGCGCTCGGCCAGCAGTTCGAGTTCCTCGGCGACTTCCGCGGCCTCACCGCCGAACTCCGGACCGAGGTAGCTCATGTCGGGGTCCACCGTGGCGCGCTCGACCACCTTCGGTTCGTCGTACTGCTTGAAGATGGTGAAGTCGTCGTCGGAGTACTCGTGGTGTTTGCTCAGGTCGTAGTCGCTCCGGTAGGCGAAGCCGGTAATCTCTATCCAGTCGCCGTCTACCTCCGACTCGGCGTCCCAGCAGTCGGCGGCGTAGTGGGCGAGTTCGCCGCCGAGGTGCTGGCGGAACCGGAACCGGTCCATGTCCACGCCGATGGACTCGTACCACTGCTTGCCGACGCCCAGATAGTAGGCGACCCACTCGTGGACGATGCCCTCTTCGACCGCCTCCTCGACGGTCTTGTAGACGTAGCCGCCGTCCTCTTTCTCCTGCTCCTCGGCCGGGTAGAGTTTGAGTTCCACGTCGGCCACCCGGTCGAGGTCGGGTTCGTCCTCCGTGGGGTCGATGAAGTGCTCCAACTCGGCCTGCGTGAACTCCCGGACCCGGACGATGGACTTCCGGGGGCTGATTTCGTTGCGGTAGGCCTTGCCGATCTGGGTGATGCCGAACGGAAGCTGGTTGCGGGCGTACTCGGCGAGTTGCGGGAACTCCACGAAGATGCCCTGTGCGGTCTCTGGCCGGAGATAGCCCGGCGAGGAGTTACCCGGACCGATGTTGGTCTCGAACATCAAGTTGAAGTCGTCCACCGGAACGCCGCCGAGTTGCGCGCCGCAGTTGGGACACTGCAACTCGTGTTCGGCGATGAGGTCCTCGATGTCCGGAATCGAGATGCTCTCGGCCTCCTCGATGTCGGTGTTGTCCTCCACGAGGTGGTCTGCCCGGTGGCTCTCGCCGCACTCGGGACACTCCACGAGCATGTCGTCGAAGGTGTCGAGGTGGCCCGACGCCTCGAAGACGGGTTCGGGCATCACGGTCGGCGCGTCGATTTCGCGGTGGCCCTCTCGAATCTGGAACCGCTCGCGCCACGTGTTCTCGACGTTCTGCTTGAGCGTCGCGCCCTGCGGGCCGTAGGTGTAGAAGCCCGAGACGCCGCCGTACGCGCCCGCCGACTGGAAGAAGTAGCCCCGGCGCTTTGCCAGTTCCACGAGGTCGTTTCGGGTCACTGTATCGCCTCCAGCAGGTTCACGTCGCGGACGATACCGGTGAGTCGGTCGCCGTTCACCAGCGGAATCTGCTCGACGTCGTGGCGGAGCATCATCTGGGCCGCCTCCTTGGCGGTCTTCTCGCCCGAGACGGTCACCACGTCGTCGGTCATGAACTCCCGGACCGGCGCGGCCGGAATCTCGACGTTCCGGGTCGGCAGGTAGCGCTTGCCGACCGCCTTGATGGACTCCCACTTCCAGTCGTCGTCCTCGTCGGCCAGCGAGTCGCCGGTGTCGTCTTCGCCCTCGACCACGCGGGCGACTTCGATGATGTCCACCTCGGTCAGCACGCCGTCCATCTCGCCTTCCTCGTCGAGCACCACGGCGTAGGGCAGGTTCGCGTAGTAGAGTTCGCGCTCGGCGACGGTCAGCGGCACCTCGGCGTAGGTGGTGTTCACGTCGGTCGAGGCGATGTCGCCGACCTCGGCGTCCCCGACGACTTCGCCGTCGGCGATCGCCCGGACCACGTCGGTCACGGTGACGATGCCCTCCAACTCGCCGTCGACGACCGGCACGCGGCGCGCGCCCTCCTCGACCATCAGGGCGGCGACCTCCTCGATGGTGGTGTCCTGCGTGGTCGTCGGAACGTCGCGCATCAGCATCGCGAGTTGGTCTTCGTCGGGGTTCTCGATGAGGCCGTCGCGCGAGACGAGACCGCGGAACTCCTCGGTTCCGTCGCTGTTCTTGACCACGGGAACGGACGAGAACGACCGTTCCTGCAGGTACTCTAGCACGTCGTCGCGAGTGCCCGGAAGCTCCACGGTGACGACCTCCGAGCGTGGCGTCATGGCTTCGCCGACTTTCATACTCGCGCGATACGGGTCGGGGCGCCTTGTAGTCTACGAACCGAGGGTTCCGTTTCGGTCGCTTTCGCTCGTCTCCCTCGGGACCTTCCGGCAGATGGCTTCGCCTACGCCTTCACTCGTCGGGTACCGTTACCGACTCGTCGGACTTAGCCCGCGACAGCACGGACCGACAGAACTCGTCTTTCGCGGCGTTGTACGCGGTGATGTCGCTCGGGTGAGACTCCGCGGCCTCCCGCTTGACGGCCTCGTACTCGTCACGGACATCGGGGTTCGCCCGTAGGTACTCCCTGAACAGCAAATCGTCTCGCCACTGGTCGTCGGACTCCTGAATCAGGTGGAGGTTGTACAGTTGTCCCGAGTCGTCGGTGCGTTGTAGGAACAGCCAATCGCCGGGAATGTGACTCAGTTCGTACCCGTAGAACGTAGCGAGGTTGTCGAGGTCGCCCCAAGCGCCCGGCAGATCGGTCACGACCGCCAATACGTCGATAACCGGTTTCGCACCGAGTCCCTCGACGGCCGTACTCCCGACGTGTTCGATTCTGGACGTGCGTGATTCGAGGAACGTTTCCAGTCGCTCCCGCTCGGCCTCGAAGGTCTCTGCCCACGTCGGGTCGTACTCGCGAATCGTTATCGGAGTCTCGTCCATCGGCGAGACGGTTCGCTACCCGACACGAAATGAGTTGGGGGAGCGCCGACGGAGCGACCGGACGCGACGACGCCTCTCCGAGGGAAATTTGCGCGTTTACTCTTCGTCTCCCGCGTCCTCGTCGTCCAGCACGTCGTCGAACGGCACGTCGTAGCCGGCGTACTTCTCCGGGTTGGGGAAGAACTTCTCCAAGTCGTCGTGGCGGAACGACCCGAGGTGGGTCTCGTCCAGTGTCTGGACGTGGGTGTACATCTCGTCTTCCTCCAGTGCGGTCTTGACCAGTCCGGGGGCGTGGCGCATCTCGAAGTTACCCACGATGAGGATGGCCGTCTCCGAGTCGGGGTCGAGGAGTTGGGTCAGCATGAAGATGCGGCCCTGCACCTCGTTGCGGAACACCCGATACTGCGGGAACTTCCCGGTCTCGATGGCGTCCTCGAACTCCTCGGCCTGATTGTCGGGGATGACGTGGACGAACCCCCAGCGGTCGGTCTCGCCGACGTCCGGGTTCGTCGGCGCGGTGTGGCCCGCGCCGATGGCGACGACGTCCCACCCGTCGTCTTCGAGTTCCGCTTCCATCGCCCGCATGTCGTCGATGGTGCGCTGCCACGCGCCCTTGTGGACCTCCGCGCTCGCGGCGATCTGCTCGGCGTAGTCGGGGTTTTCCCCGTCCCCAGTCTCTGGCATGTGTGCGTCTGACGCCCTTCCGAGGGTAAAACCTGTTGTTTGTGAACCAACGACCGCGCGAAAATCGCGAAACCGACCCCGGCCTACGCCGCGACGCCGAACACCGCTTCCAGCACGAACGACCACACCAGCGTCGCCAGACTCGCGAGGAACATCTTGAACGCTATCGAGAACCGCTCGCTCGGCGGGAGCGAGTACCACGGGAGCGGCGGAATCCGCTGGACCGCGGCCTGAAACCGCGTCTCGTCGCGCGCGTTGACGACCCGACCGTCCGGTTCGTTCCTCGTCACCTTGAGTTCGCCGTCCTCGGTCTCCGTGGTGTCCCACGGCGGGTCCGGCCGGAGTTGGAACGTCGCGTAACCGAACAGCAGGATGCCGAGGACGAACATCACGTACTTCGCTGTGACGAGACCGCCGCCGACCAGCAGGCCGACCAACGCGCCGAGACCGAACACCACACCGGCGACCGCGACGGCGTAGACGACGGCGTCGACGGTCTGTCGAGCGCGCCGGGCAGCCGTGGACGGCGGTTCGGAAGGCGTCGGCGACATCTACCGCTCGGTGTAGGGCACGAACTCGTCGGGTTCGGTGTACTCGGACTTGTGGCGGTGACAGTGGCTCACGCGTCCGGTGTCGCTGACCACGTAGTCGTCGGGTTTCTCGTAGTCGCAGATGCTCCCGAACTCCTCGCGGAGGACTCGCCGCGCCTCCGCCTCGTCGTTGTTCTCGACGTGGTCGGCCGCCTCGTCGACGTACCGCTCTACTTCGCCCGAAATGTCCAAGTCGCCGAACAACTCGTGTTTGATTTCGCCGATGTCGGAGAATCGAGTCTCCATCCCGAGCAGTTCCTTGGCCTGCTCTGTCAGCGACTTGTCGGCGCGCGACCGCTCGCGCAGCACCTCGCGGAACACCTCGATGGCGACCCACACGTCCGAGTCCATGTCCTGATACTTCTCGGGCCGAATCTTCATCGGACACCGGGTCGTGAACGGACACCCCTTCGGCGGGTCGCGGGGACTCGGCGGCGTCCCGCGGAGCGTGATGCGCTCCTTGTTGGCCTTGGGGTCGGGTTCCGGAATCGCCGACAGCAGCGAGTGGGTGTAGGGGTTCTTCGGGTTCTCGAACAGTTCCTCGGTGTCGCCCAGTTCCATGATGTTACCGAGGTACATCACGGCCACGCGGTCGCAGATGTGCCGGACCACGCTCAGGTCGTGGGCGATGAACAGGTAGGTGAGGCCGAACTCGTCCTGCAAGTCCTCCAGCAGGTTGAGAATCTGGGCCTGCACCGACACGTCGAGCGCCGACACCGGTTCGTCCAACACGACGAACTCGGGTTCGAGCGCCAAGGCCCGCGCGATGCCGATGCGCTGGCGCTGACCGCCCGAGAACTGGTGGGGATACCGGTAGTAGTGCTGGGGCTGAAGTCCCACCACGTCGAGGAGTTCGCGCACGCGCTCTCGGCGCTCTTGGGGAGTGTTCCAGTCGTGAACGTCCAGCGGTTCGCGGACGATTTCGCCGATGGTCATCCGATCGTTGAGGCTGGACTCGGGGTCCTGAAACACCATCTGGCTGTTGCGCCGCCAGTCTTTCAGTTCCTTCCCCGAGAGTTCGGTCACGTCGGTCCCGTCGAACAGGACTTCGCCGGAGGTCGAGTCCTCCAGTTGGATGAGCGTCCGGCCGAGCGTCGTCTTGCCGCAACCGGACTCGCCGACGAGACCGAGCGTCTCGCCGCGCTTTATCTCGAAGTCGACGCCGTCGACCGCTTTCACCGGGTTGGAATCGACGATGCCGCCCTCGTCGTAGTAGGTCTTCAGATCGTTGACCTCCACGAGCGTCTCACCCGTGGCGACGCTGACCGACTCCTGTTGGACTTGCTCGCTCATCGTTCGCTCACCTCGCGCTGGCTCTCACGCTGTTCGTGCAATTCGACGGCCTCCTCCTGGGACACGTCCTCGGGATACAGCAGGCAGGCCGCGGTGTGGTCCTCCGATTCCGCGTTCACTTCGACCGACGCGGGGTGGACCTTCGTACACTCCTCGAACGCCTTGGGACACCGCGGTTCGAACCGACAGTAGCTAGCGGGTTCGTTCGGCGTCGGTACGTCGCCCTCGATGGTCGAGAGGCGTTCCGCGCCGGGTTGGTTGCCCGGAATCGACTGGAGAAGCCCCTCGGTGTAGGGGTGTCGGGGGTTCTCGTACAGGTCTTCGACCGGCGCGCTCTCGATGATTTCGCCCGCGTACATCACGTTCACGCGGTCGGACGTCTCCGCGATGACGCCCATGTCGTGGGTGATGAACATGATGGCGAGATTCCGCTCCTCTTGGAGTTCCTCGAGGAGTTCGAGAATCTGGGCCTGAATCGTCACGTCGAGCGCGGTGGTCGGTTCGTCGCAGATGAGGAGTTCGGGGTCGCAGGCGAGCGCCATCGCGATGACCGCGCGCTGGCGCATCCCGCCCGAGAACTCGTGGGGGTACTCTCTGACCCGTCGGGCGGCGTCCGGAATACCGACCGCTTCGAGGAGTTCGATGGCCTCCTCGGTCGCGGCCGACCCGCGGAGGTTTTGGTGGAGGCGAAGCGCCTCCTTGATCTGGTTGCCGACGGTGTAGACCGGGTTGAGCGAGGTCAGCGGGTCTTGGAACACCATCGCGATGTCGCTCCCCCGGAGGTTCCGGTACTGCTTCTCGGTCTTCTCGGTCAGTTCCTCGCCGTCGAACCTGATGCTGCTGCCCTCCAGCACGCGACCGGGCGAGTCAACGAGTCCCATGATCGAGCGGGCGGTGACGCTCTTGCCCGACCCGGACTCGCCGACGATGCCGACGGTCTCGCCCCGGTGGATGTCGAAGCTCACGCCGTCGACGGCCCGGATGACCTCCTTGTCCGTGAAGAAGGCCGTCTGGAGGTTGTCGACCGACAGCAGGGGTTCCTCCTCGCGGCGGGCCGCGGAGGTCTCTCGCTGTGCCATCAGGCACCACCTCCTCCGGCCGCGGCGACTTCAGCGCCGTCGCCTTCGCCGCCTTCGCTTTGCGGGTCGATGGCGTCGCGGATGCCGTCACCCAGCGCGTTGAACGCGGTCACGACCAGCACGATCATCACGCCGGGGATGAACGAGATGTGCCACGACATCGTGGTGACGTACGACTGGCCGATGTCGACCGCGCGGCCCCACTCGGGCGTCGGCGGATTGATGCCGAGTCCGAGGAACGATAGCCCCGCGACGGCGATGATGACGCCGCCGAGGGTCATCGACGAGTACACCAGCAGATAACCGAGGATGTACGGTGCCATGTGCTTGCGCATCGTGACACTCGGTCGCTGACCGAAGCTCTTGGCGGCGTCGATCCACTCCTGTTCGGACACTTGCATCGCGGGTCCGCGTACGGACCGCCACAGGAACGGCCACCCGGTCCCGGCGAAGATGAGCGCCAAGATGAGCGCGCCGCTGTATATCTCGGCTATCCACGTGTTGCCCAACACCACCGACAGTAACATGACGAACAGGAGTCTGGGTAAGGACATTATCGAGTCACCGACGATGACCACCGCGAGGTCGACCAGTCCCTTGTAGTAGGCGGTCAACAGCGCGAACGACGTCGCGATGAGTCCGCTCGCGCCGATGGATATCAGCCCGATGAACAGCGATATCCGCGCTCCCGCGGCCATGAACGTGAACATGTCTTTTCCGGACGGTAACGTCCCGAAGGGGTGCCACCGACCGTACTGGTCGTACTCCATCGGACCGACGTTACGGTCGGCCGTCCCCTGCGAGCGCGACCCGAGGTTGGCCGCCCCGACCGTGATGTTCTCGAGTTGTCCCTCGTCGTTGTAGTACTCGATGTAGTGCGAGTAGGGGTTCGAGATGGTCCGCTCGACCGTCGTCGGGCCGAGTGCGGGCGCGAACATCGCCATCACGACGAACGCGAAGACGATTACCGCGCCGAACTGACCCCATCGGTGTCCCCGGAGGCGGTCAACCATGTCGTCGCGCGGCGTCCAGTCGGCGTAGCGGTAGTTCTCTCGGAAGACGACGTAGCCGCGCCAGAGCCAGACCAACCACAGGAAGGCGTAGGCGTAGATGAGGACGACGCGGAGCGCCCACGCGTAGGCGGCGGGGAGGCCGAGGAAGGTGTCCTCCCAGACACCCTGCGGCGTCACGTATCCGTTGTTCGGGATGATGTCCCGGCTCAGCAGCGTCGGCAGTTCGACGCCCGAACCGAAGAAACCGGTCACGAAGTGGACGACCGCTCCGGCCTCCAGCGCGAACAGGAGTAGCGCACCGACGAGCCAGCCGACCGCCGGGCCGGGGTTCTCCTTGATTCGTTCCAGGAGGGAAGCGTCCGCCTCTCTGTCTACGCTCATATCAGGCACCTCCGTCGTACCCCACGCGGGGGTCGATAATCGTGTACAGGAAGTCTTGCATGATGTTGATGAGGACGACGAGCAGGATGAAGATGAACATCAGCGACCCGACGAGCGGCATGTCCCCGTTCTTGATCGCTTGGAAGAACAGGAAGCCGATACCGCTGATGTCGAACACCGTCTCGACCAGCACCGACCCGCCGATGAGGATGAACGCCTCACCCGTGATAATCGGCACGAGCGGGATGAGCGCGTTCCGGAAGATGTGCTTCCAGACCAGCGAGCGGGGCCGGACGCCCTTCGCTTTCGCGGTCTCGATGAAATTGGAGTTGACGGTCTCCAGCACTGCGGTCCGTCCGATACGCATCTCGTTACCCATCGACGCCGACCCGAGGACGATGGCGGCCGGCGCGATCTTCTTCAGCGCCTTCGTGAACCCTTCGACGGAAGCGAGGTTGCCGAGCGGCGGCGGCCCGGTGACGTTCGTCGAGTAGAGGAACGTCTCCCAGTCGAAGCCGAACATGAACTTCTCGGACTGCGAGAGGACGCTCATCAGGATGACGGCCAGCCAGAAGTTCGGCATGGCTCGCCAGACGATGCCCCCGAACGACGCCACGTAGTCGCTGAACGTGTTGGGGTTCAGTCCCGCGTAGAACCCGAGCGGGATGCCGATGAAGATGGCGATGAGCACCGACCAGAAGCCCAGCCAGATGGTCCGGGGCGCGTAGCTCAGCACCAGCGAGTAGACGCTGGTGTCGGGCTGCAGCACCCACGACTCACCCAAGTCGAAGGTGAACATGTTGATCATGTAGTCGATGTACTGCTGCCAGAGCGGCTGGTTGAGTCCGAGTTGACGCCGGATGGTGTTGTACGCCTGCGGGTCTCCCTGTGGTCCCAAAATCGCGGACACCGGGTCGAGCGGCCCGGCACGAATCACGAGGAAGGTGATCGAAGCCCCGAACAGCAACACCGGGACCGAAAGCAGTACCCGTTTCGCGAAGTATTGCCACCTGCTCACGACGAACCACCGCCGCGACTGCGGCTACTCCCGTCGAATCGTACGTACCCAAACTGGACCGCGCACATGCGTGATAAATTTGAGGGTCCTCTCATTATGTCTTGCGCTTTCGTGTACCACCCCGCTAACGAACGAGAGATGGCTTCTCGACCCGATTCGACGCACTTGAGCGACGGCTATCGGGCGTGCAGTCGAAGAAAAGAAAAACGGCGCGTCGTTACTTGCGCTGGCCGATTTTGACGTTGTTGTACATCTGGCGACTGTAGTCGGCCGCACCGAAGCGGGGTGCGTCGACCCAGTCGTACGTGAAGCGCTCGCTGAAGTCGTGGTAGGCCGGCAGAAGCACCACGTCCTCCCAGTTGGCCTCTTCCATGGCGACGTAGGCCTCGCCGCGCTTCTTCTTGGCCGCGTCGGTCGGCTTGGGGTTGTTCTGGATCTTCTTCCAGGCCTGCTTGGCCTTCTTCGCGGCCTCCGTGCCGGACCAGTTGAAGTACGAGAGCTCGTTGTCCGCCGACGTGTCAGTCTTCGGCGGGTGGAGGAGCTGAAGGAAGTTGTCCGGTGCCGGGTAGTCCATGATCCACCCGAGCGAGTAGGCTTCGAGGTTGCCCTTGCGGCCGCGCTTGAGGAGCGTCGAGAACGGCGCGGTGTTGATGCTCATGTCGATGTAGGCGCTGGCGAGCTTGTCGCGCAGGAGCTTGCCGAGTTCGGGCCACGTGCTCGACGATTCGTAGACCGTGAACTCGAAGCTGAACTTGTTGTCGGGACCGTAGCCCGCCTCCTTCATGACCTTCCGGGCCTGCTTGAGGTCCGTCTTGTTGTAGCCGTAGGGGTAGTTCTCCTTCGCGTGCTTGTCGTACGCGTCGGGACCACCCGGATAGATGGACGGCGGCGTGAAGTGATACGAACTCTCGCCGCGGCCCTTGAACACTTTGTCGACTGCCTGCCCTTGGTTCAGCGCGTAGGCGGCGGCCTGACGGACTGGCTTCGGAACCGCTTCCGCGTTGAAGCCGATGTAGTAAGAGCCGATGGTCGCGACGCCGGTGTAGTTCATCGTCGCGCCGCTCGTCGTCTTGCCGTAGGTACCGATTTTCCGACCGAGTTTGTCGGTCTTCTTGACGTTGACCTTGTCGGCGTTGTACTGACTAGTGGGGAACTGGCCGGCGTGAATCATGTCCGCGTTCTGGTTGACCGTCCCGTAGGTGTACATCGCCTGCGGGTCGGACATGATGTTCCAGTGGATACCGTCCACGTCGGCGGCGCTGCCGTGGTAGTTCTCGAACTTCGAGACCTTGGCCTCGGTGTTGGTGCTCCACTCGTCGAACTTGAAGGCACCTGCGCCGATGGGGTTCTGCGTCGCGAACTTCTTGTGGCTCATCTTGCCCTCGTACCCCTCGATGTCGCCGAGGATGCCCTTCGGCAGGGCGGCGAACGAGGTGTACGCGAGCATCTCGGGCACCGCGTGGAACGGCTCGGAGAGTTCCATCTTGAGCGTGTAGTCGTCCACGGCGGTAACGGCCATGGAACCGGGCTTGTAGACCTCGGTCTCCTTGCCGTCTTTCTTGACAGTCTTCGTCTCGTGCTTGACGCCGATGGAGTCGAGGATGAAGTACCCCCGACGAGAGTTGTCCGAGGCGGCGAGGCGCTCGAACGAGTAGACGAAGTCCTGCGCCGTGACTTCCTTCCCGTTGTGGAACTTCGCACCCTGCTTCAGGTTGAAGGTGTACGTTTTGAAGTCGTCGGAGACCTTGTGGCCCTTGGCGAGTTGGCCCTTGACCTCGATCTCCGCGTTGGGGTAGTTCATCAGGGCGTCGAAGACCTGCTGGATGACCGTCCCGGAGGCGGTGTCGGTCGCCTTGATGGGGTCCAGCGTGGTCATCGTGGAGTTGATGAGTCGGAGGACGTTGGCGTCGTCGCTCGGAGTCTCCGCCTCCTCGGTCGTCGTCTCCTCGCCAGCCGTGGTCGTCTCACCGCTGGTCGTCGTAGTATCTTGGGAGCTATCGTCGTTGCCGCCAGTACAGCCAGCGAGAGCCACAGCCGATGCCGCACCGCCGGTCGCCTGCAGGAAGCGACGGCGACTGAGGTTGTCAGTATCTGTCATCCAACCACCCATTGTAAAGCAGACCGGATAAACTTACCGTTTGTTACTTAGAGAAAGCCCGTCCTAACGCCCGTATTACTTTGACTCTAGACGAATGACGGCCGTTATTTTCTTCTTTTCGGGGTTCGCACCCCAAAGTAGGACGCGGATAAGTCGTGTGGCCGTGGCCCGCGCTCGTGAAAGGTGCCTGATGGTATTGTCGTGTGATAACGATTCCCATCACTTGAACCCTTCGATACCTACCACCGGTCTGCCGTTTCGGAGCGTTTATTAACCCATGATACCATGTCTCACATATGGCCCCGAACACGGCCACTCCGTCGGATTCGGTCGCACAGAGCGAGGTTATGGCCTCGTTAGACGACGATGGTCGCACGGAGCGACTCATCATCGCGGACACGACCGCCGACAAAGCGTGGCTTTCCGTCCCCGTCTCCGGAAGCGTAGCCCTCCAAGACTGGCAGTAGCACCTCTCGGCCTGCCACTCTCGCTTTCTGCGGTGGCGACTCGACTCGGGTAACGAGCCAATACTCAACCTTTTTGCCGCCGGTTCCCGTTCCACGGAACATGAACTACCGGGAGGTCTCAGGAGACCGCGAGTTCGTCGCCAGACTCGGCCACGGCGAGGACTGGCGCGAGGAAATCGAGTCGCTCGCCGCCGACGAGGACGTGGACGCCGCGTGGTTCGTCGCCATGGGCGCGGTACAGGACGCGACCGTCTGGTACTACGACCAGTCGGAGCTAGAGTACCGCGAAGTCGAGTTCGACGAACCGCTCGAAGTCGCCTCCTGCGTCGGGAACGTCTCGTGGTTGGACGGCGACCGATTCGCCCACACCCACGCCGTCCTCTCGCGCAAGAGCGGTCAGACGCTCGCGGGCCACCTCGACGCTGCGACCGTGTTCGCCGGGGAACTGTACATGCGGACCTTCGAGGAGGAACTGAAGCGCGACCACGACGAACCCACCGACCTCGACCTCTGGCTCTAACATGCGGGCCGAGGACGAGCGATACTTCGAGGACCTGGAAGACGACTTAGACGAGGCGTTCGAGGTCGCCCGCGAGGCACGCGCGAACAGCGGCGACCCGAAACCCGAGGTCGAGATACCGGTCGCCAAGGACATGGCCGACCGCGTCGAGAACATTCTCGGCATCGACGGAGTGGCCGAGCGCGTCCGCGAACTCGAGGGCGAGATGAGTCGAGAGGAGGCCGCCCTCGAACTCGCCGAAGACTTCGCGGAGGGTCGCGTCGGCGACTACGAGAGCAAGGCCGGGAAAGTCGAGGGTGCGGTCCGGACCGCGGTCGCGCTCCTCACCGAAGGCGTGGTCGCCGCCCCCATCGAGGGCATCGACAAGGTCGAAATCCTCGAAAACGACGACGGCACCGAGTTCGTCAACGTCTACTACGCCGGACCGATTCGCTCCGCCGGCGGGACCGCCCAAGCCCTGTCGGTCCTCGTGGCCGACTACACCCGCGCGCTGGTCGGCATGTCGGAGTACGAGGCCAGAAACGAGGAAATCGAGCGCTACGCCGAGGAGATAAACCTCTACGACAAGGAGACCGGGCTTCAGTACTCGCCGAAGGACAAGGAGACGAAGTTCATCGCCGAACACATGCCCATCATGCTCGACGGGGAGTCGACCGGCGACGAGGAGGTTTCGGGCTTCCGGGACCTCGAACGGGTCGACACCAACAACGCCCGCGGCGGCATGTGTCTCGTCCTCGCGGAGGGTATCGCGCTCAAGGCACCCAAGATTCAGCGCTACACCCGGAACCTGGACGAAATCGACTGGCCGTGGTTGCAGGACCTCATCGACGGCACCATCGGAAAGGACGACGGCGAGGAAGACGAGGGCGACGACGAAGGCGACGAGGAGAGCGAGGCCGACGCGACGGAGGACGAGGCCGACGACGCCGCGGAGGAAGCGACTGGCCCGCCCCGAGTCGACCCCGCGAAGAAGTTCCTCCGGGACCTCATCGCCGGACGCCCCGTCTTCGGCCACCCGAGCGAGTCCGGGGGCTTCCGCCTGCGCTACGGTCGGGCGCGCAACCACGGGTTCGCCACGGCCGGCGTCCACCCCGCCACGATGCACCTCGTGGACGACTTCCTCGCCACCGGAACGCAAATCAAGACCGAGCGCCCGGGCAAGGCCGCGGGCGTGGTGCCCGTGGACTCCATCGAGGGGCCGACGGTCCGCCTCGCCAACGGCGACGTGCGGCGCATCGACGACCCCGACGAGGCGCTCGAACTCCGGAACGGCGTCGAGAAGATTCTCGACCTCGGGGAGTATCTGGTCAACTACGGCGAGTTCGTGGAGAACAACCACCCGCTCGCGCCCGCCTCCTACACCGTCGAGTGGTGGGTGCAGGACTTCGAGGCGGCCGGCGCGGACGTGCAGGCGCTCCGGGACTCCCCGAGCGTCGACCTCTCGGACCCGACCCCCGACGAGGCGCTGACGTGGGCCACCGAGTACGATTGCCCGCTCCACCCGAAGTACACCTACCTCTGGCACGACCTCACCGTCGACCAGTTCGAGGCGCTGGCCGAGGCGGTCGCGGACGGCGACGTGGTCGGCGGCGAGTTACACGTCGAGTTCACCGAGACGGTCCGGACCGCGCTCGAATGTATTCTGGTGCCCCACCAGCAGGAGGAGACGGAGATTCGCGTCCCCGAGTGGCGACCGCTCGCGCGGTCGCTGGGGGTCGACGACGACCTCGAAAAGACGTGGGACGACCTCTCGCCGGAAGCCCGCGACTGGGGAGAGGCCGAGGACGGCGACAACGCGGTCCGAGCGGTCAACGAAGTCGCGCCCTTCGAGGTTCGCGAGCGAGCGCCGACCCGCATCGGTAACCGCATGGGTCGCCCCGAGAAGTCCGAGAGCCGCGATCTCTCGCCCGCGGTCCACACGCTCTTCCCCATCGGCGAGGCGGGCGGCAGTCAGCGAGACGTGGCGGCCGCCGCCAAGCACGCCCCCGACATGGAGAGCACGCCCGGACTGGTCGACGCGCAGGTCGGCCGCCGGGAGTGCGAGGACTGCGGCGAACACACCTTCGAGTGTAAGTGTCCCGAGTGCGGCGGCAACACCTTCGCTCACTTCACCTGCCCCGAGTGCGGTTCGGTGGTCGAGTTGGACGAGTCCGGGCGTGCGGTCTGCGACAACTGCGAAGTGGAGGCCACGCCGGTCGAGCGTCGAACCATCGACGTCAACGACGAGTTCAGGTCGGCGCTGGAGTCGGTCGGCGAACGCGAGAACGCCTTCGACACGCTCAAAGGCGTCAAAGGGCTGTCGTCGTCGTACAAGACGCCCGAACCCATCGAGAAGGGCGTCCTCCGCGCGAAACACGACGTGTCGGCGTTCAAGGACGGGACGGTCCGGTACGACATGACCGACCTCCCCGTCACGAGCGTCCGCCCCTCGGAACTCGACGTGACGGCCGACCACTTCCGGTCGCTGGGCTACGAGGAGGACATCCACGGCGACCCGCTCCGCCACGACGACCAACTGGTCGAACTCAAGGTGCAGGACATCGTCCTCTCGGACGGCGCGGCCGAACACCTCCTCCAGACCGCCGACTTCGTGGACGACCTGCTGGAGCAGTACTACGGTCTCGACCCGTTCTACGAGTTGGACGAGCGCGACGAACTCGTCGGGGAACTCGTCTTCGGGATGGCTCCCCACACCTCCGCGGCGGTCGTGGGCCGCATCGTCGGGTTCACCTCGGCGGCCGTCGGGTACGCACATCCGTACTTTCACGCCGCGAAACGACGCAATTGCGACGGCGACGAGGACTGCGTGATGCTCCTGATGGACGGCCTGCTCAACTTCAGCAAGGAGTTCCTGCCCGACAAGCGCGGGGGCCAGATGGACGCGCCTCTCGTGATGTCCTCGCGCATCGACCCCTCCGAAATCGACGACGAGGCCCACAACATGGACATCGTGCGGGAGTACCCCCGGGAGTTCTACGAGGCGACCCGCGAGATGGTTGACCCCGGCGAGGTCGAGGACGTGATGACCATCGCCGAGGAGAATCTGGGCACCGACCGCGAGTACACCGACTTCCACCACAGTCACGACACCTCGAACATCGCGCTAGGCCCGGACCTCTCGGCGTACAAGACCCTCGGGTCGATGATGGACAAGATGGATGCCCAGTTGGAACTCGCCCGGAAACTCCGCTCGGTGGACGAGACCGACGTGGCCGAACGCGTCATCGAGTACCACTTCCTGCCCGACCTCATCGGCAACCTCCGGGCGTTCTCCCGGCAGGAGACCCGGTGTCTCGACTGCGGCGCGAAGTACCGCCGGATGCCCCTGACCAAGGAGTGCCGGGACTGCGGCGGACAGGTCAACCTCACGGTTCACCAAGGGTCGGTGAACAAGTACATGGAGACCGCGATTCAGGTGGCCGAGAAGTACGATTGTCGGGAGTACACGAAACAGCGCCTCGAAATCATGGACCGCAGACTGGAGTCCATCTTCGAGAACGACAAGAACAAGCAGGGAAGCATCGCCGACTTCATGTAGTCGCGCCTGCCGTACTCGGCGATTCGTCTCGGGGTAATCATCTCGGCCGCGAACGGGGGTAACGAAATCACCGCTCCGTCGTGTTCCCGCTCGAATCGGCGACGACGTTTATCAGGAATGACGGCGTACACGAATCTATGAGTGGACACGGGGAGCAACCCGCGGAGGACGACGGGGACGTGGAAGCGGTCGAGGAAGCGCTCGAAGTGAGTTTCGGCCAGACCGTCTACGACGAGGACGGCAACGAACTCGGCAACGTCCGCGGACTGGAGGAGGGCGGCTTCTTCGTCTCGACCAGAGAGGGCGTCGAGAGCATGAGCATCGAACACGCCCGGTCGGGCCACGACTTCGGCGAGGCCGAACTGATGTGGCGCTGCACCAACTGCGGCGAGATGGGCGAGATAGACGAGGGGCTTCCCGACGAGTGCCCGAACTGCGGCGAACCCAAGGAAGCGCTGATGTACTGGACCGAGGACTGACGCGCGCGAGACGCACCGATTTTTCTACTCGCAGTCCCGACGACCAGACATGGATATCGTCGTGTTCGGCGCGGGAAGCCTCGGAAGCCTCGTCGGGGGCCTGCTCGCCCGCGAACACGCGGTCACGCTGGTCGGACGCGACCCTCACGTCGCGGCGGTCCGAGAGTCCGGTCTGCGAGTCGGGGGCCAGTTCGACTTCACAGTCCGCCCGGACGCGACCACCGACGGGACCGGTCTCGCGGCCGACCTCGCGGTGGTGACGGTCAAGGCGTTCGACACCGCGGCGGCCGCCGAGGCGCTCGCCACCGGTCGGTTCGACGCCGCAATCTCGCTCCAGAACGGGATGGGAAGCGAGGAGACGCTGGCCGCCAGCCTCGACTGCCCGGTCCTCGCGGGCACCGCGACCTACGGCGCGGTCCGCCGAGAACCGGGCGCGGTGGACTGCACCGGCCGGGGCGAGGTCGTCCTCGGCCCGCGCGAAGGCGGGACCTCCGAGGCGGCCGACCGGGCGGGCCGCGCCTTCTCTACGGCGGGCGTCGAGACCACCGTCGCCGACGACATGCCTCGCCGCCTCTGGGAGAAACTGGCGGTCAACGCGGGCATAAACGCGACTACGGCGCTGGCGCGGGTCGAGAACGGCGCGCTCCTCGACGGCCCGGCCAGCGAAGTCGCCGGGGACGCCGCCCGAGAGACGGCCCGCGTCGCGCGGGCCGAAGGCGTCGAACTAGGAGACGACGAGGCGGTCGAGGCGGTCGAGCGCGTCGCCCGCGCCACCGCCGCGAACACGTCCTCGATGCAGCAGGACGTGCTGGCGGGCAGACGGACCGAAATCGAGTCGATAAACGGACACGTCTGCGCGCGCGCCCGCGAGCGAGGCAAGTCGGTGCCGGTCAACCGGACCTTAACGAATCTGCTCCGAGCGCGGGAGCGAGACCGCCCACAGGATTGAATTGCCCCGACGACGCTGTTAGCACAGTAGACATGCCGATGCGCTCACCGTCCCACCCTCCGGCTTCGAGTGGAGATTCCGACATACTGATTAGTGCAGACGGCAAGCACTGCCCATGAACGGCGCGCAGTTGCGAACTACCATTATCGGGTTTCTCGGGACGTTTGCCATTCTCGGCCTACTGCTGTATCTGGTCGGCGTCGAGGGGTTCGTTCAGGAACTCCGGCACGCCGACACCGAGGCGGTGGCGCTCATCGTCGTGGTCACAATCGGGTGGCTCGCCGCGTGGGGCTTCGGCCTCCGGACCGTCCTCGACGTCCTCGGCGTCGACGTGTCGTTCGTCAAGTCCTTCTTCATCCTGAACGGCGCGATGTTCTCGAACAACATCACGCCCTTCGGGCAGGCGGGCGGCGAACCGGTGACGGCGCTCCTCATCTCGAAGGTGGCCGACACCGAGTACGAGCGCGGACTGGCGGCCATCGCGAGCGTCGACTCGCTCAACTTCGTCCCGTCCATCGTCCTCGCGCTGGGCGGCGCGGCGTTCTACGCGACCCAGACCTCGTTCGGCCGCCGGCTCCGACTCGCGACGGCGGCCATCGTCGTTCTCTCGATCGCCGTCCCCTTCGCCGGCTTCTTCGGCTGGCGCAACCGGAACGCGCTTCGGCGCGCCATCGCGCGGGTCCTCGCGCCGATACTCCGACTCGTGACTCGGGTCGCGCCCGTCGACGTGTCGCTCAGTCGCGAGACCCTCGAAACGCGGGTCGGCGAGTTCTTCGACTCGATAGAGCGCGTGGCCACGAACCGGCGCGGACTGGCCCTCGCGCTCGTCGCCTCGACGGCGGGGTGGGTCTGCCAGATGGTCGCGCTGTGGCTGGCGTTCGCGGCTATCGGTTCACCGGTCCCGTTCGCCGTCCTCCTGTTCGTCGTCCCGGTGGGCGCAATCGCCGGTATCACGCCGCTCCCCGGCGGTGCGGGCGGCATCGAGGCGGTGCTCGTCGGACTCCTCTCCAGTCTCCCCGGCGCAGGGGTCAGTACGGGAACCGCCTTCGCCGCCGTGATTATCTTCCGGGGCGCTATCTACTGGGTGCCCGTCACCATCGGCGGCGGCGTCGTGAGCGTGGTCGGCGTCGATTCGGTGTGAGAAACAGACCGTCGTTCTCCGCTCGACTCTTCGTTCTCGACGAACCGCGACGATTCGCCGCGAACCGCTTCGTCAGTCGATGTACCCGAGGTCCTGTAGCCGGTCTTTCGCGTCGTCGCTCATGTCGTCCAGCACGTCGTCGTCCTCGACTTCCTTCCACTCGCCGCCGACGCTCTGCTCGAACTCCGAGAGCGCGCCTTCGAGTTCGACCTCCTCGTCGCTCCCCTCGCCGCGCAAATTGTCGGTCTCGCCGGGGTCCTCGTCGAGGTGGTAGAACTCGTCGCTGATACGCTCGTTGCGGATGTACTTGGCGTCGGGGCGGCGTGCGGCCCGCATCCGGGAGTAGAACCGCGAGTCGCGGTCCAACTCGATGCCCGCGTCGCTGGCCTTCTCCTCCAACTGCTTCAGTTCCACGACCGGCCGGTAGTACTCCACGAAGGCGTAGTCGCCGTCGCCCGGGTGGCTCCCGGGCGTCTTCCCCGAGGCGCTCCGCGCCTCGCTCTCCGCGAAGTCGCGATAGTCCGCGTCGAGGAGCGACCGCGTCCTGTCGAGCGGAACCGTCGAGTCGGTCGCCTCGACGCCGGTGTGGTCCAGCACGGTGTGGTAGAGGTCCACGAGTTCGACCTGCTGGTCCTCGCGGCGTCCCGACTCCATCTCGGGGTGCTTGACCATCAGCGGCACGTTCACGAGCGGGTCGTAGATACAGAACTCGTGGCCGTAGAGGTCGTGTTCGCCGTGGAGTTCGCCGTGGTCGGCGCAGATGACGACCATGGTGTCCTCCCACTCGTCGTTCTCCTGCATCCACGAGAACAGTCGACTGAGTTGGGCGTCGATGTGCCGAATCTCGGCGTCGTAGAGCCCCTCGATGGCATCCCACTCGTCGTCCGAGATATCGCGGGCACCGCAGTTGTACTCCTTCGAGTTCTGGCAGACTTTCGTGGAGTCCACGCCGGGCGCGAACTCCTCTTTGTACTCCTCGGGCGGGTGGTACGGCAGGTGAGCGTCCATCAGGTTGATGAACGCGAAGTAGTCGTCGTCGGCGTCGTCGATGAACTCCATCGTCCGGTCGATGACCTGCGGCGTCTTCGAGTCGGCGCCCTCGCCGGAGGCCGTGTACTCGTGAATCTTGTTCCCGACCGACACCAACCAGTCGGCGGCCTTCCGGAGGGTCTCGTTGTCGTTCATCGTCTTCCACGCCTTCGCCAGCGGACCCGACAGGAACTCGCCGGGCATCACCTCGAAGAAGTTGTCTTGGTCGTCGAACCCGTCGGTGAGGTGAGTGTAGGGCGTAATCCACGCGTTCGAGGAGTAGCACGCGGTGTCGTAGCCCGCGCCCGAGAGGGTCTCGGCGAGTGTCGTCGCGCCCTCCAGATACGGGTTCTCCTGACTCGCGCCGTGTTCGCTCGGGTACATTCCCGTGAACAGCGAGGCGTGTACTGGGAGGGTCCACGGCGCGGGGGAGACCGCTTGCTCGAAGACGGCCGCCTCGTCGGCGAACCGCTCTAAGCCCGGCGTCGTCGGTCGGTCGTAGCCATAGACGGAGAGGTGGCTCTTGCGAACCGTGTCCATGACCACGAACACGACGTTCCCCGCAGCGTCGTCGTTGGTCATATCAGTACCGTGCAATCCCCGACGGGATAAATATCCTGATGTTAGCCGCGTTCTACGGGAAGAATTGAAACGTTTCGCGTGCGGAAATCCGTGCTTAGAAGGGGGCCTGCGGTCCCTCGTCGTCGTCGCCGTCGTCACTCGTCTCGCCAGGGAACGAGGGACTCATGCCACCGCCGTGTCCGCCGTCGCCGCCCATGCCGGTCTCGGCGTTGACCTTCTCGATTTCGGGAATCTCCTTGACCATTCGGCTCTTGATGGCCTGAATCGTCATCGGCGAGATGCCACAGCCACTGCACGCGCCGCCCAACTGGATGTGGACCGACCCGGTCTCGCGGTCGATGTTCTGGATGGCCGCGCTTCCGCCGTGCATCTGAATCTGGGGGAAGTTGCGTCGCAGGAAGTTGCTGACGCGCTCCTCGAGGTCGTCCCCGTCGTCCTGAGTCTCGGTGCTCATACTGAAGCGATAGGGAGCGTGCGGTCTTAGGCCTTTGGTTCACTCTCGTTCACCGCGTCGGGATACCGACGGCTGTCCGCCGATACTTCGCCGCTCCGACGGCCGTGGATGCGGCGCTACTGGCCGTCGCCGGTGATGATGTCGGCCACGCGGTTGCGGTCGAACAGCCACTCGTCCTCGGGAATTTCCGGGTAGGGGTCGCCGTCCTCGTAGCGGGGCCACTCGCCGAACAGGTCGGGGTAGAGCTGTTTGGCTCCCATCTCTATCTGGAACAGGTTCATTATCGGTCCCTGATACCGCATCCCCGCGGCGTACACGCGGTCGTTCTCGACCGCGGTCAGTTGACTTCCGCTGGTGTGGTTCTCGAGTTTCGAGCGCGTGTCGGCCATGCTGTAACTCGGCGTGATTCCCCACAGGTGGAGGATGACGTCCGGGTCGGCTTCGAGCATCGTCTCGTAATCGACGGTGCCCCAGAGGCTCTGCCAGTCCTCGTCGGCGAACGCGTCGTTCGCCCCGAGCGGTCGGGTGTCAGCCAACCAGTAGCCCGGTTTGTTGAGGTGGTACGTGTAGAACGACTGGCCGTCCTGTGCGAGCGTGACCCGGACGGCGCTCGGTCGCTCCTCCTTCGGCGGAAGCTTCTCCCGAATCGAGGAGACGAGGTTCGCGTGTACCTCCGCGAGCGCCTCGTACCGCTCGCGCTCGCGGAACACGTCCGCGACCTTCCCGAACAACTTCCACAGGTCGTAGTACTCGTAGTTGCCGTACCCGTCCGGAGGCTGAGCGTGGGTGCCGCTGTAGAAGTTCCCGAACCACGGCGCGACGTTCGACTTGATCTCCTCCACGTCCGACTTGTCCCAGTTGCTCTGAGTCGACGCCCACGCGGGGTCGGTCAGGTGAACGTCACTATCGAGTTCGTACAGCAGTTCCTTGGAGAAGCCGTTACTCAACGGGTCCCGTAGCCCGTCCCACTCGAACGAGACGCCGTCGAGGCGGTGGCCGTAGTGGTTCAGCGTCGTGCCGGTCATCTTCGGCACGTACACCGAGTTCACCGCGTCGCCGTGTCCGAGCGCCACCGCCATGTCCGCGTACTGGGGAAACACCGTGAAGACGTTCCGGGGGACGGCGTCGAACTCGACGGTTCCCACCGGCGACATCGTCACCGAGTGCCCGTCGCTGCTCTCCGTCGTGGTGGACTCGGCCGCGGTCGTTCCAGTCGTCTCCGACTCTCCCGTCCCGCTCGTCTGGGTTCCGTCGCCCGCTCCGTCTCCCGTACAGCCGGCGAGGAGCGCGCCAGTGCTGGCCGCGCCCGCGCCCTTCAGCAAACTTCGCCGCGTCAGTTTCGTAGCCGGTGTTTCTCGCATGTCTTAGGGTAGCCTAAACTCTGCCTTAGATATTCTGGTCTACCTAAACCGCTATCCGCGACGAGTCACGTTCCGTCTCGCTTCGTAGGACACATTCGGAGATTCGGTATAGCGATAACTGATTTATGGACAACAAACGACGGTTTGCACCGCTCTCAGAGCAACCGCTGGACGAAGCGTCGAAGTCGCCGGAAAACTGCCGAACTCGCTCGAGTCGGGGCGGACGTCAGGATTCGCTCTCAGATTCGAAGCCGAACACGCGCCGCAGTTCCGTCTCTATCTCCTCGACGTAAATCTCTAGCATCTCCTCTACCTTCTCGTCCTTGACGACGATGCCCTGCACGCGCTCGACCGGATTTTCGGGCAACTCGACCCGGAACTCGCCGTCGCCCTCGTAGAAGGGTTCGCTCTCGTTCAGAATCTGCTGGTCGATGGCGTGGATGAGTTCCGAGTCGTACCGCTCGTTGAGTCGGTTGAACGCGTTCTTGTACGCCTTCTGCAACTCGTTGAAGTAGTTCGCGTACTTGTCCTCGAACTTCTCGGGGTCGAAGTCGGCCATGCCCGGACGTAACGGTCAGGGGAAACAAAAGTGAGCCGATTGGTCGATACGCGCCGTGAAAACGCAGACCGTCGATGTAGGCCTCGAACTGCCGAGCGAGCCGAATATCGCTCGCTACGGCGTCACGCGGTCGGGGTCGCGCGGGAACAGGATGGCTTCCTTGATGTTTTCGAGGTCGGCGACCTTCTGGACGAGGCGGTCGATACCGAGTCCGTAGCCGCCGTGAGGCGGGATGCCGAACCGGAACGCTTCGAGGTAAAAGTGGAAGTTCTCGGGGTCGGCGCCCTGCTCGTCCATCAACTGCTCCATCGTCTCGATGTCGTGTTCGCGCTGGCCGCCCGAGGAGAGTTCCTGGCCCTTGTAGACGAGGTCGAACTTCCGGGAGGCGATGTCGTCGCCGGGCACGTTCTGCCGGTAGTAGAACTTCTCGTTGGGGTAGCCGACGACGAAGAACGCGGGGTGACCCTGCTCCTCGAAGTGCTCGCCGAGCAACTTCTCGCCCTTCGTGTCGAGGTCGTCGCTGTCGTCCGGAACGTGGTCGTACTCGGTGGCGAGGATGTCGCGGGCCTCATCGAAGGTGATACGCGGGAACGGCTCGGTCGGAACGTCGAGGTCCACGTCGAGAACCTCCAACTCGTCTCGGGCGTTCTCGGCGACCTGCTCCAGCGCGTAGCGCAGGGACTCCTCTTGGACGTCCATCACGTCGTGGTGGTCCTCGATGTAGGCCAGTTCCACGTCGAACATCGCGATTTCGGAGACGTGCCGGGAGGTGGCGAACGCTTCGGCGCGGAACGCGGTGCCGGTCTCGTAGATTTTGTCGAAGCCGGCGGCCATCAGCATCTGCTTGTACAACTGGGGGCTCTGGGAGAGGAAGACCTCGTCACCGTAGTAGACGACGGGGAACAGTTCGGCGCCGCCCTCGGCACCCTCTTGGGAGATGAGCGGCGTGTCCACGTCGACGTAGCCTTCGTCGTCGAACCACTCCTCCATCGCGGACATCAGCTTCGAGCGCAGCGAGAAGACGGCGTAGGTCTCGGGCTTCCGGAGGTCGATGGCCCGGTTGTCGAGTCGCGTCGAGAGGTCCGACTCGATGTCCTTGGCGACTTCCATCGGCAGGGGCGTGTCGGACTCGCTGATGACTTCCATCCCGGTCGGGGCGAGTTCGACGCCGCCGGGGGCCTGGTCGCTGGCCTTCACGCGCCCGGAAATTTGGACCACGTCCTCCTTGTGGAGGTCTTGGGCGGCCTCGAAGAGGTCCTCGTCGTTCTCTTCCTTGAACACGACCTGCGTCTTCCCCTCGCGGTCGCGGACGATGACAAAGGTCAGTCCGCCCAAGTCTCGAATCTCGTGGACGTGTCCGGCGATGGAGACAGTCTCGCCGTCCTGTTCGGCAGTAATCTCGTCGGAGTACGTTCTGTCTATCATGGCTCGGGGTTGCTACAGTATTTGACTCGTCTCTTCCACACGTATTTATTCTCTCCGACTACAGGACGGCCGGAGGACCCCGATACGGGCGGTCTCTCCGCCCGTTCGTCCGAACCGTTCGCCCCGAATCCGCGGCCCTCGCGACTCGATGACGCTTCGGCCGACGGGCGGCCGAGGATTCAGATTAAACCAAATTCAGATATACAAAATCCCTCTCGTCGTGGATTTAGCCGTCGCTTGCAAATCCCGTGAAAATCGCCGTCTCGATTACTAGCGAGCGAGGTTCACCCAGAAAAAGCGGTCCGCTATCGAACGATGCTCCCGCACGAAGAATCAATGCCCGTCCGAAGAACGCTAGTCGCGGAAACGTACTCACCCGAGCTGTTCGCCGACCAACTCGTCGGCGAGCGCGACGAACTCGTCTTCGGTTCCCTTCGGAACCGTCGCGCCCGCGGCGACGTTGTGGCCGCCGCCGTCGCCGCCGACCGCCTGCGACGCCTCGCGCATCACGACCGAGAGGTCCAGTCCGCGTCGGGTGAGTGCGGGCGTCCCGCGCGCCGAGACTTTCACCTCTGTCACCTCGTCGCCTTCCTCGCCGTCTTCAGTCTTCTCGGCGAAGGCGACGATTGGCGTCCCGCGGTCGATGCCCTCGGACCCGACTGCCATCCCGGCGACGATGCCGACGATGGTCTCGCGGATGCGGTCCTCGGCGTGGAACCACTGGACGTTCTCCTCCTTCGTGACGCCCTCGCGCTTGACGAGTTGGAGGCCCTCCGAGAGGTTCCGGCGGTGGTTGCGGAGCAGTTCCCTCGCGCAGTCGAGCGCGTCGTCGCGGCCGTCCAGCGACGTTACGTTGCCCAGACAGACCGCCAGTCCCACGTCGGCCCGCTCGTAACGCGCCGTCGCGTTCAGGAGCGTGGAGAACTCGCTCACGTCGCGGAGTTCGGTCCCTTCGGGTTCTTCGGTCAAGGTGTAGGCCGTGCCGACCAGTCGGTCGATGCGGTCGGGGCTGACGCCCTTCGAGAGCGCGCGCTGGATGAGCGCGTTCGAGACCGTACTCCGCTCGTCCTCGGTCAGGTCGACCCAACAGCGCCACTCGCCGTCGTCGTCCTTGAGTTCGATGTCGAGTCCGTCGAGGAATCGGAGGACGCCGTTCTCGTTGTTCGTGATGCCGGGGATGCGCGTGTCGCTGGCGTACTCCAGCATCTTGGGGAGCGGTCGGGTCTGCTTGCCGTACATCGACAGGTCGGTCCGGGCTTCCACGACGCCCGCGGCTTTCCCCTCCTCCACGATGGACCGGTTCGCGCCGACCAACTCGCCGTCGGTGGTCTGCATGTCGCCGACCGCGCCGACGACCGCGAGTCCGGCCAAGTCGCGGTTGTCGGTCCCGGCGGACTCCAACGCGCGTGCGAGGACGTAGGCAGCGCCTGCGCCGGAGAGTTCCGACGACCCGTCGAGGTCGAACAGCAACGGATTCAGGTGGAACTCGGTGTCCGGGTCGGCGGGTTGGTGGTGGTCGGCGATGACCGGCGTGAAATCGCCCGCCGCCTCGTGGTCGGCGATGATGTCTAACTGGCCGCTCCCGAAGTCGGTGAACAGCACCGTCTCGTAGTCGGTCGCCGCGATGGCCGCGACCTCCTCGGCGTCCAACTGCTTGCTGAAGACGGCCTCGAACGGGATGCCCGCGCGTTCGAGCGCCGCCGACGCGACTGCGGCGCTCGTCAGGCCGTCGGCGTCGATGTGGGACGCGAGGAGCACCTCGTCGGCGTCCCGCAGTCGGTCGGCGCACGCGGCGGCGCGGTCTGCGAGGGCGGGAACGGGACCAGCGGAAGCCATTCGAGAGGAGGTAAGTCGCTATCGCTTATAAACCTCCGCGTCTCCGTTCTCTACCTCTCAATGCAGATTCTCCCTCGTCCTCCGGTTAGAGGAGGACCGCAATCCAAAAGACGAGGAGGAAAAGGAGGACAACGACTCCGATAATTTTCCAAACGAGATGGGTTTTCACCGAGGAGGAGTCCAATCTGACGAGGTTCTCGAACATACGTTCCTCCCTCCCGTTCGAGGTTAAGGTTCTTGTGGTGACCGGGAATCATTTTTACAGCGCTCAACCAACGTCGTCTATTTAGCGCCGGTTGCACGGCCAGTCCTACGCGAAGAAATTGCGCTACTGACTGCGGTCGTCCGAAGCGGCCAGATACTCCGGCGGCACCGCGTCCGCGGTGTACGTCTCCTCGCCGCGCCGGTCGACCCGCAGGCCGTCCGCGACCATCTCGGCGGCGTCGATTTCGAGGACGACCGGCGTCGAGGCGTGACGCCGCCCGACCTCGCGGGCCGCCGCGCGACTCCCCGAGAGATGTACCTCTTGGCGGCCCATCGGCCGAAGTCCCTCGGCGAGAATCGAGTCCAGATTCGCGGGGTCGGTGCCGTGGTAGAGTCGGTCCGGCACTTCGCCGCCTTCCCCCTCCGCGGTTGCGCCCAGCGTCACGTCCACCGAGTGGCCGTAGGACGCCCTGACTCGACCGTTCTCTTCCTCGAACCGACCTTTCGGGTCGGTCGCCGCCACCGCCGCGAGGTGGTCGGGGTCGGCCCAGTCGTACTTCCGGACCACCGCGTCCGCGAGGTCGTCGTAGTCGGTCCACCCCTGCTCGTCGAGATCGAGGCCGGCGTCGTCGGGAAAGTGTCGGAGCGCACCACTGACGAACTTCGAGAGGCGTCGCCTGCGCTCGCCCGAGAGGATGCGCTCGACGCTCCGGTCGCACTCGGGGCACGCCGGGGTCTCGCCTTCGGGCCCGGTCACGAACCCGTGGTCGGGACAGCGGTAGATGGAGTCGGTCACTGTCCGTCGGTTCGGGGTCGTCGCTGAAATCTCTCTCGGCGACCCGACTTTTCCCTCGATTTCGCGAAAAATCGGACGAACGACGGTCTTTACGCCGAATCGCTACTCGTGATACGTCGGCGCGACTTCCTCGACGACCTCGCAGGCCAACTTCTCGAAGTCGGCGACCTCCGGCACAACGTCTACCGCGATGCCCTCGCTCTCTGCCGCCTCGCGGGTCGGGTCGCCGATAGCACCGACGACCGCATCGTTCAGGCCCTCGACCGCCGCGTCGCGGACTCCGCGCTCCGCCGCGGCGTCCAGAAAGTGGGCCACCGTCAGCGACGAGGTGAAGACGGCGGCGTCTAAGTCGCCGTCCGCGGCGAGGGCGGCGGACTCGCCGGAGCCCGCCGGCCGGACCAATTCATATAGCGTAGTTTCGTTTACGCCTGCACCGGCGTCGCGGAGTCCGTCGGTCAGGACCTCGCTCCCGTGGTCGCTCCGGGCGACTTCGACGCGTGCGCCCTCGACTTCGCCTTCGAGGGTTTCGACCAGCCCCGACGACGAGTACTCCTCGGGCACGATGTCTACCTCGTATCCCGCCTCGCGGAGCGCGTCGGCCGTGCTCTCGCCGATTGCACAGACGGTGGCGTCCCCGGGCTCCCACCCGGCCTCGGCCGCCAACTCGACGCCGGTCTTGCTCGTCAGAATCACGTACTCGCCGTCGGCGGGCGCGTCGCCGGTCGGCCGGACTTCGAGCATCGGGTCCGCGACGGCGTCGGCACCGAGCGAGTCCAGCAGTTCGACCGCGCCGGCGAGGCGCTCGTCGTCCGGTCGGAAGACCGCGACGCGCACGTCGCGGTTTGCGCTCCCGGTCGCGCCGGCGTCCCGACTCGCGGTCTCTCGGGTCATTCTTCGTGTATCTCCTCGCCTTCGCGCTTGGCTTCCCGCGGTTCGTCGGCCTTGGCGGCCGCGATGAGGTCGTCGGCCCCGCGCGCGGCGAGGTCGGCGGCCAGTTCCTTGGCGGCCGAGACGTGGTTCTCGACCGGCACGTCGCGACTCGCCTCCACGATTTCTGTCCCGTCCTGCGAGAACACCTGCACGTCCACGTGGACGCTCTCGCCCTGAATCAGGCCGTGGACGCCGATGGGCGCGACGCATCCGCCGCCCAACTCCGCGAGGACGGTGCGCTCGACGGTGGTCTCGACCCGCGTTCTGGGATGGTCCAGCACCGTGTTCAGGTCGCCCGCGAGGTCGCCGTCGAGCGCCGTCACCGCGAGCGCGCCCTGCCCCGGCGCGGGCACGAACTCGCTCTTGGGCAGTTCGACGTATTCGAGGTGGTGGGCGAGTCCGCTCCGCTCCAGTCCGGCCTGCGCGAGGACGATGGCGTCGAATTCGGTCTCGACCTCCCGCTCCAGCGCCCGGCGCTCGACCTCCGCGAGGTCGTTGAACCACTCCTCGACGGTTCGGTCGAACTCACCCTCGTACTCCTTCTTGTGGCCCTTCTGGGCCATCGCCTTGTCCGATTGCTTCTCCTTCTCGGCCTCGGTCCGTCGCTCGTGTTCGCGCTGGAGCGCGGGCGCGAGCAACTTCTCGGCGCGGGTGTCCACGTTCCCCCGGAGCGGTTCGACGTTCAGGTCGGGCCGGTGGTGGAGCAACTGGGCCTGCCGCCGGAGGCTGGAGGTCCCCACCGTCGCGCCCTCCGGGAGGTCCTCCAGTTCCTTCCCGTCGGGCGTCACCAGCGCGTCGTTGGCGCTGGCGCGCTCGGGAATGGCCGCGACGACCAACTCGTCGGGGCTCTCGGTCGGCATGTCCTTCATCGAGTGAATCGCGCCGTCGAGTTCTCCCGACAGCACCTTCTCGTCCAGACTCCGGACGAAGGCACCGGTCTTGCCGAGTCGGTGGATGAGTTCGTCCTGAATCTCGTCGCCGGTGGTCTCGACTTCGACCAACTCGACCGAAAACCGTCGGTCCTCCAGCGCGGCCTTCACTTCGCCCGCCTGCCGGAGCGCGAGGTCCGACCCCCGCGTCGCGAGGCGTATCTCGGTCCCGTGTTTGCTCATGTGTGAGCGTCGGCGTCCGAGGTTGAAACCACCTTCGCAATCCCGGTTAGACGCCGGACAACCCCGTCACGATATACGCTCGCGGCGGGGAGACGCCACCCCGACGAGGAGTCTGTCGCCGCCGCGGTAGCTACCACGGCACGTCCGGCGTCCCGACGCGCTCGCGCCGCCGGTAGAGGTAGTAGGTCGCGAACGGCACGTCGATCACGAACCCGGCGACGATGGGCACCGTCGGCGGAATCCCGAAGAACAGCGACGGAACCCCGACGAGGACGAGGACGACCAGTCCGGGCGCGGCCGCGAGCGCCTGCCGCATCGGGTTCGGCGCCCACTTGCCGCTGGTGCGATTCACGTAGTCGGCGTCCCGGTACACCGCCAGCGGGAAGTACGCCGTCAGGAAGGCGAACGGGATTCCGAGCGCGATTAACGAGAGTTCGACCACGTTCGTCCCGAACCCGAACGCCTCCCACGAGGACGCGAGCGCCAGCCAGGCGAGAGTCGCCAACCAGAGGAGGAACGCCGCCGGGATGGCGGCCACCCAGTACCAGTGGTGCGACTGGCGGCGTTTCACCCGGCCGCGACTCGCTCGTTCGCTGCTCATGGTCGGAGTTGGGGGCGCGGCCACTAAACGCGTGTCGTCTCCGGTCGTCCGGGGTTTCGCCACCGGAGCTATTGAACTCGAGCGTCCACGTGGAACGTATGGCGAGAATCACCTACGACGACCCCGAGGGAGTCGAAACGGTCGAGGTGGACGCCGAGAAGATATCCGACTCCGGGCGGGTTCACGGCATCCGGATTCGACTGGACGACGACGGCTACCTCCACCTCCCGTACTCGCGACTCTACTCGATAGAGACGAGCGAGGAGGAGGGGAAGGTCGACTACTCCGGACCGTAGGTCGGGAAACGTCCGGCCGCGCTACAGCGCCGACTTGTAGGCTTCCAGCGTCCGCTCGATGTCCTCCTCGGTGTGGGCGTAGCTGAGGAACTGCGACTCGTACTGGTTCGCGGTCAGGAAGACGCCCTCGTCGCGCATCGCGGGCCAGAAGAGTCGCTCCCACCGCTCGGTCTCCGCGGCGTCCACGTCGGCCTTGTTCTTGGGGCAGTACTCGTACCGGGGGCACTCGGGGTCCTGTCGGCACCCCGCCTCGCACTGGCCCGACGGGTCGCGCGGGCCGTCGCGCGTGAAGACGACCTTGAACATGCTGTCGTAGCCCGTGACGGTGTACTCGGGCGCTCGGTCTTCGAGGATGTCGGTGAGGCCCGAGCGCAACCGGTCGCCGAGGTCGCTGAGGCGGTCGTACACGTCGTTGTCCGCGGCGTATCGGAGCATCTCCAGTCCCGCGGTGAGCGAGAGTGGGTGGCCCGAGTAGGTCCCCGCTTGGAACACGTCGCCGGTCGGCGTGAACGACTCCATGATTTCGGCTGGACCGCCGACCGCACCGACCGGGAAGCCGCCGCCGATGACCTTCGCGAACGTCGTCAGGTCGGGCGTGACGCCGAACTTGCCCTGCGCGCACTGGAGGCCGCCGACGCGGAACCCGGTCATCACCTCGTCGAAAATCAGGAGCGCGCCGTGGTCCTTCGTCACTTCGCGCAGGGCGTCGAGGTAGCCCTCGACCGGTCCCACGGAGGCGCAGTTGCCCAGAACCGGTTCGGCGAGGACCGCCGCGATTTCGTCGCCTCGCTCCTCGAACACCTCGCGGACCGCTCGCTCGTCGTTGAACGGCACGGTGATGGTCTCCGCGGCGAACGCCTCGGGGATGCCGTCGGAACTGGGCGACCCGACGCCGCCGGACTTCCCCTCTACGAGCGTCGACTCCTGTGCGCCGTGGTAGCCGCCCTGCATGACGACTATCTTGTCCCGTCCGGTGTAGCCGCGGGCCAACCTGACCGCGGAGGTGGTCGCCTCGGTGCCGGAGTTGACGAACCGGAGCATCTCGACGCTCTGGACGTGACGCGCGATGAACTCCGCGAGTTGGACCTCGACTTCCGCGGGCGCGCCGTACATCGGCCCGTCCGAGAGTTGTGACTGAATCTGGGACTCGACCTCCTGCGGCAGGTCGTGGCCCAGAAGCAGGGGACCGTACCCCATCACGTAGTCGACGTACTTGTTGCCGTCCGCGTCAACGACGTGCGCGCCGTCGCCCTTCTCCACGAAGAACGGGTACGGTCGGGTCGCCCGAACCGGCGAGTTGACGCCGCCGGGCAGGACCGAGAGCGCCCGGTCGTACAGGTCGCGGGAGCGTTCGTGGTTCATACGCGGGGATTCGGACTCCTGCGTGAAGTCCATTTCTGTCTGGCCGACCGCGTGAAACGGTCACCGTTCCGACTGAAACGGTGAGAAGATTAATTCGACACCCCTGCGCACGGAAAATCGAAATGACATCAGAGCTTTCGAGCGGCCGTGCGTCGAGGCGGCGAGTCCTCTCGTCGCTCGCGGCCGTCGGCGTCTCGCCCCTGCTCGCGTCGGTCGCGTCGACCTCCGCCGACGCCGAATCGACCGACTCCGGATTGACTGACGCCCTCTCGCTCGGCACGTTCGAGTCGGGTCTGGACGAGTGGGAGACCGACGGTGAGGTTCGACTGTCGCGGACCGCCCGGACCGACCGCCCGGTGGCCGTCACCGAAGGCGAGTACGGCCTCGAAGCGTCGGTAGACGGCGAGTCGGTCCCGGCGATTTCCCGGCCGGTCGGGGCCTTCGACCTCGTCGCCTCCCCGTACTTCGTCGCGGACGTCGCGCCCGGCCGAGTCGATGGGACGGACGCTCGCGTCGCGTTCCGATTCCGCCTCTACCGTCCGGCAGACTCGCTCGACGGGGACCTCGAACCGGTCGCCGAGTCCGACCCGGTCGCGGTCCGGCAGGCGACGTCGGGTCGGGTCTTCTGGGACGCCAGCGACGTGGATTGGAGTCTCCTCGACTCGGTCTCGCGGTTGGAACTGGAGTGGTATCCGGCCGACCGCGACCCCGATTCCGGGGACGACTTCGCGTACCGCGGCGGGGTCGTCCTCGACGCGATTCGGGCGACCGACTCGGCGAACGCCGTCGGGCGCGCGCGCCTCGCCGCGACGTTCCGGGACCTCCAGTTCGACCACGGCGTCTACGAGCGGACCGAAGTGAGCGCTTCGTCCGACACCGGAGAGGAGGGCGAGTTCGTCTTCGCCGACGGCGCGACCGAGTCCTACCGGTTCGAAAAGTCGGGCGACGACCGGTTCCGACTCGCGTTCGCCGGGACCGAAGTGAAACTCGGAGGCGGGTGGTCCTGATGGTCGAACGCGCCGCTTCGGCGACGACCGTCACCCTGCTTCCGGGCCACAGCGAGGACAGCGCGAACGGCGGCGACGCCCTCGACAGCGCGATGCCCGACTACGGCGGCAAGTGCCTCGACGCGTGGTTCGTCGCCGACCAAGTGACCGACCTCCCCGACGACTTGCGGGAGGTCGAGGAGATGCGCAAGCACCTCCCGGAGTACGACGAGGGACTGCGACAGTACCGGCTGAAGAACCGAATCGAACTCTCCTTTTCGAGCGAGGACGGCCGGACCGTCGTGGATTCGAGCGTGACCCTCGGGACGAACGCGAACGAGAAGCCGCCGTACGTCGCCGTCGAAGGCCAGCGCGGCGAGCAGAACCTCGTCCGGGAGATAATCGAGCGCGACGACCTCGACTGGTTCGGCGGGAAGTCAAAGCTTCGGGCGGACGTCGAGGGCAAGCGCTTCGAGAGCGGCGCGGTCCGCGAGGAGGTCGACGGCGTCGAGGGCGTGCGCGCCTCGGTCCTGCTCGGCGGGAGCGACACGTACATCGAAATCATGCGCGAGAAGTTCTACGAACTCGGCCCGGTCGAGTTCCTCGAAACCACCGGCATGGACGTGGAGACGGTGCCCGCGTTCGTCGTCCAACCGCCGAACATGTACACGTTCCTCGAACTCGCGGCGATGGCCGACGGGACGACGCTCGCCCGGGTCTGGGACGCCAGCCGATACCCGAAACACTACCTCTACGCCGACGAGCGCAAGCGCGACGAGACCGAGTTCGAGGAGGGAAGTCGGCTCTCGGGCGGCGAGTGGCGGCCGAACGAGAACGCGAACGAGCGGTTCGGCCAGTGGGCCCTCGAAGAGCAGGACCTTCGGTCGCCGTTCTCCCCGCACACGAAGTCGGGGTACGAGCAGTTCGTCGACCACGCCACCTCGTTCGGCCCGTACCCGGCCATGACCCACGCCGAGGACGGCGAGGAACTCACCGCTTCGGAGGTGTCACACGCCCTCCCGCCGCTGTTCCCGTGGTGAGCGGTCGAAGCGTCCGCACTGACAGGTCCGGACGTCTTGCGAGAGGTCACAGTTCGTTGCGGAGGTACGCCCCGAGCGCGCCGCCGAGCGCCCCGGCACCGACGAGGTAGCCCGCGACCAGCACGAAGAGGAAGGCCGCGAAGAGGCTCGTCAGCGCGAGGAACGGGTCCATCCCGATGAACAGAAACCCGGCGACGGCCCACGCGAGGACGAACGCCGGAACCGTCGCTATCGCGCCCGAGACGGCTCCGACCTTCGCACCTTCTCGGAGGTCGGTCCCCTGCAAGTAGCCCGCGACTCCGCCGCCGCCGATGGCGGCGAACGGGAGGAGCGGAGCGCCGACGACGCTGACGACCGCTCCGACGACCGCGTTCGTGAGGGTGTTCGGGTCGTCGTCGGGCGGGCGCTCGTCGGCGACGGGAGGGCGGTCTGTGGTTCGGGCGGTGGTCTCTCGTTCGACCATACCGAGTCTTGACACTCCGAGAGGATATACGTTGGCCGTCGCCAGCGCGTGCATCGAACGGGAAGAACGAAGGAAGGGACCGAATGTCGAATCAGCGGGGCGAGCGCGCTACACCGCTTCGGTGCCGCGAACGCCGGTCCGGACCTGACAGGCGTCCTCGACCGGGATGACGAAGATTTTGCCGTCGCCGGGTTCGCCGGTGTCCGCGGCCTCGCGGACAGCCTCGACCACCTCGTCGGCGGGCACGTCCGCGACCACGCACTCGACTTTCACCTTCTGGTGGAGGTCCACGGTGTACTCCTCGCCGCGCCACTGGCCGGTCTTCGCGGGTTGGCTCCCGCGACCAGAGACGTTCGTGACCGTGAGGCTCGGCGCGCCGACCTGCGCCAAGGCGGTCTTCACGTTACTGAGACGGTCGGGCCGAACGACGGCCGTGACCATCTTTATCTGGCCGGCGTTGGGGAGGCTCTCGCCGCCGTCGGCGCGGAGCCAACCCGCTCCGTCGGTCCGGACGGCGCTGCTGCCACCTTCCGTCACGTCCGGGCGACCGAACTCAGGGTAGGTGTCCACGCCGTGTTCCGCGATGTCGAGGCCCTCGCGCTCGTGTTCCGCGCTGACCCGGGCCTGCCCGAGCAGTTTCAGGACCCCGAAGACGAGGCCGGTCGCGCTGACGGTCCACAGCGCGATGACGCCGACGCCGACGGCCTGCGCGACGAAGCTGACCTCGTAGCCCGGGACGGCGAAGAAGGGGAACAGGAGCGCCCCGAGGATGCCCGCCGAGCCGTGAACCGGGAAGACCGCACAGACGTCGTCGATTTTGAGCTTCCGCTCCACGAACTCGAAGACGACCGGAAGCTGACCGCCGGCGAGGAGTCCGACGACCAGCGCGCCGACCCACGTGATGCCGTTGGTGTTGCTGGTGATGCCCACCAGTCCGGCGAGCATCCCGTTGGCGACGTAGAGCGTGTCCACCTTCTCGGTCTTGACCAGCGAGACGGTGCTGGCTCCGATGGCTCCCGCGGCCATGCCGAGCGTGGTGGTCAGCGCGACCCGGCCCACCGTGTCGGCGAACGCGCCGAGCGCGAGCGTGCCGTTCTCGACGACGAAGACGCTCGCGGCCGTGCCGACGTTGAAGCCGTACCAGCCGAAACAGAGGATGAGCGTCCCCAGCACCGCGAACGTCACCGAGTGTCCGGGGATGACGTTGACCGAGCCGTCGTCGTTGTACCGGTCCATCCGCGGACCGAGAATCCACGCCGCGGTCAGGCCCGCGATGCCGCCCATCCCGTGGACGACCATCCCGCCCGCGAAGTCCTGAAAGCCCGGACCGATGTCGGTGAGGAAGCCGCCCGCCCACGTGAAACCCACGACGACGGGGTAGATGACCGCCGACAGCAGGACGGTGTAGGTCACGTACGCCCGGAGCTTCGCCCGACCTGCGACCGCGCCGGAGACGATGGTCGCGGCGGTCATGGCGAACACCGCGCCGAACAGCCACCCTATCCACGAGTCCGAACCGCCGTCGACGTAGGCGAAGGGGTCGGCCGCCCCGCCGACGACGGACGAGAGGCCCGCGCCGACGAGGAAGTAGACCAGCACGCCGACGCTCCACGTCAGCATGTTCTTGGTCAACTGGTTGGCGACGTTCTTCGACCGGACCTGCCCCGCCTCCAGCATGGCGAAGCCCGCGTGCATGAAGAAGATGAGGAAGGTCACGGTCAGCACCCAGACGTTGTTGACCCCGCTGGCTATCGAACTGGGGTCCACCTGCAGGGGAGCCTCTAACATTCCTCGCCCTCCGTCGGAACTTCCACCAAATCGTCTGGACGACTGTTCAGGAAAATCTCGAATTCCTTTTGGTTCGTGTGTTGGCTCACGATATACTGTGACGGCAAAGCAGTACATAAGCGTAAGCGTTGAACATTTACAGAATATCTCCTCTGTGGTAGACGCTCGTCCGGTTTAAAATCGGATAATACGGATATAAGGTTGTATTCCGTCCAGAAAGCGGACGTTCGCGCGGTCGATTCCCGGACGTTCGTGGGAGGGGTCGAAGCGTGCGACCTCGTCCCGCGAGTCGGCAGTGCGCGCGAGGGAAACCGGGTTAGAAGCGCGTCGGGCGCCCGAGAACGGCTACGCCACCGCTCTGAGAGGTGCGTCCGCCGTGTCACCTCGTCGACGAGACCGAGGCGCGGCCTTTTCGGAGTCGGCGTCGTATCTCGACGCATGACCGACACCGAGTTCCGAAAAGTCGCGGTCGAGGACCTCCCAGACGCTCCTAATCCGACTCGGCACAAGAAGGAAGTCGACGAGGCCGTCGGCGCTACCGAGTTCGGTTTCAACGTCTACGTCGCCGACCCCGGCCAGCAGTTACCGTGGGGCGAACACCGTCATCCGAACCACGAGGAACTGCTGTACGTCGTCGAGGGGACGATTCGCGTCGAGACGCCCGACGGCGACTACGACGTGGGGACGGGCGAGGCGTTCTTCGTGCCGCCCGAGGCCAGACAGCGCACAGTTGCGACTGGCGAAGGGACCGCACGGGTAATCGCGGTCGGCGCACCGAAGGCCGACGACGGCGCGGTCATCGAGGAGCGATGTCCGGAGTGCGGCGACGAGACCGACCGCGACTACGAACAACGGGACGGCGGTGACACGTACGTCCTCTACTGCGCGGACTGCGGGGCCGAGGTCAGACGAATGGTCGCAGGCCCGGAGTAACAGTAGTTCGAAGCACGGCTTCTTCGTTCAGTTCCGCTCCGAAAACGGGACGATAGAGTCGGTACCGCGTGGTGTGTATCGTTCAGCGTGAGATACCCGTTACGGCACAGAGCCCCCGAAACCACCGGAAGTGGACTGCCACTTTCCTTTTCCGGGACTGCCGCCTATGTGGTAGAATGGCGGGGAAGTCGACCGAACAGCTCGAATACGAGTGTGCCAATTTGCTCAAAGAGTTCGGCTTCAGTGAGTACGAGGCCTACACGTTCGTCTATCTCCTTCGACTCGGGACCGGCACCGCAAAGGACGTCGCAGAGGTCGGCGACGTGCCCCGCACCCGCGTCTACGACGCGGTCGACGCCCTCCACGAGGCCGGACTGGTCGATATCCAACACACGTCGCCCAAGAAATTCACGCCGGTGTCACGAGAGAGCGCCCTCCGAAAGCTCGACCTCCAACGCGAGAACACCATCACGGAGTTGAGCGAGTTGTTAGAGGACCTCGAACCCGCTACCCAGCAGCCCGAGGAGTTCGGGGTGTGGACGGTCACGAATCACGAGGCGGTCACCAGTCGACTCCTCGAATTCATCGACGACGCCGAAGACGAACTCATCTACATGACCGTCGACGAACTCCTCACCGACGACCACCTCGACCACCTGAAGGCGGCCGAGGAGCGCGGCGTCGACATCTATGTCGCGGGCCTTTCCGACCCCGTTCGGGCCCAGATTCAGGAGCAAGTTCCCTCGGCTGAACTCTTCGAGACGCTGTGGGCGTGGTCCGAGGAAGGTGCCGGAAGCCTGCTCGTCACCGACAAGCGAACCGCTCTCGTGAGTGTTCTCGTCGACGAAGACGCGCCGGACGGCATCCACGAGACCGGCATCTGGGGGACGGGTGAGAACAACAGTCTCGTCGTGGTGCTGCGGGCCATCTTCACTTGGCGACTCGACGCCCTCACCTCCGAATCCAGTGAATAGCCCCTTGAGATGCGCAGTTTGCGGTGTAGTTATTCCGGGAACCTCCGTCATCATTCCTCTCACCGAGAAATTCACAAAACACTTGTTGCATTTCTGCAACTCCTGCGTATGGATCGCCGTGCCCTCCTTACGTCGCTCAGCACAGTCGGTGTGACAGGTCTTACTGGATGTTCCGATATCCTGAACGACGATATCCCCGCCGGGAGTCTCCAGTTCGAGAACCGGGACGACCTGCCGCACGTAATCGGGGTTTCGGTCGTAGACGTCGGTGCCGAACCACGGTCAGAGCCGGATAGATACGGCGTCGCTGGTGACGTATCAGCCCCACCTCAGCAACGAGAACTGACGGCCTCGTCGTCAGTCGCACCCGGGGAAACTCAGACGTTTAAGAACATCTTCACCGAACCGGTGTACTACTTGGTCGAATTCACGGTTGACGGTACGGTTCCCGAGACCGGTGGGCGAATCCCCTTCAATCCGTCACCCTCCGGCAGAGAGTACGACAACGTCCTCATGGGAGTCGTATATGCGTCCGGTGAGTTTTCGTATGGTATTAGCTCGACGGGCAACGCTGGTCGATTCGACCGATAGGGAACTGAGCCCTCTCAGAGGCTCTCGGCCACGTCCTCGGCGAAGTACGTCAGAATCAGGTCCGCCCCGGCGCGCTTCATCGACACGAGCGACTCCATCGCCACCTCCTCCAGACTCAGCCACCCCTTCTCGCTGGCGGCGTGGAGCATCGCGTACTCGCCCGAGACGTTGTACGCCGCGACGGGGTGGTCGAACTCCTCGCGGAGGTCACGCACGATGTCGAGGTAGGGCAGCGCGGGCTTGACCATCAGCACGTCCGCGCCCTGTTCCACGTCGAGGCGGACCTCGCGCAGGGCCTCCCGTCGGTTGGCGGGGTCCATCTGGTAGTGTCGCCGGTCGCCGAACGCTGGCGCGCCGTCGGCGGCGTCTCGGAAGGGACCGTAGAACGCCGACTCGTACTTAGCGGCGTAACTCATAATCGGCACGTCCGAAAAGCCCTCGTCGTCGAGCGACTCCCGGATGGCTCCGACCATCCCGTCCATCATTCCGGAGGGCGCGACCATGTCGGCCCCGGCCTCGGCGTGAGAGGTGGCTATCTTCCCGAGCAGGTCGAGCGTCTCGTCGTTCCGCACGGTCAGGCGCTCGTCGCCCTCGGCCGCGCCGTCTTCCAGTACTCCGCAGTGGCCGTGACTCGTGTACTCACAGAGACACACGTCGGTAATCACGTAGGCGTCGGTCTCCGCTGTCACGCGCCGGGTCGCCTCCTGCACCACGCCGTCTTCGGCCCACGCGCGGGTGCCCCGTTCGTCCTTCGACTCGGGAATCCCGAACAGCATCACGGCCTCGACGCCGGTTTCGAGTACTTCCTCAACGCGCGTGACGGCGTCTTCGACCGGGACGCGCTCGTGGCCCGGCATCGTCTCGATGGGTACTCGCTCGTCGGTCGTCGCGTCCACGAAGACGGGCGCGATGAGGTCGCTCGCGTCCACGTCGGTCTCGCTGACCATCCCGCGGATTCCGTCCCGCCGGAGGCGACGGGGCCGGTCTGTGAGGTCCATGTCGCTACTTGCTGCGCGGGTCCCAAAACCGCGTCGCTCGCGGCGACCCGCGCTCGCCGGGTCGGACCGTTCGGCCCTCCGGCGCGACTTCGACCCGGTCGGGGTCACAACGCATTTAGTACCGCCTGTCGATACGACAGTCACGAATGCTGTCCCCGCTCGCTCTCGTCGCCGCCGACGCGCCAGTAGCGCTCGGCGTCGCGGTCGTCTTCGCTGGCGTGTTGCTGTCGAACGCGACCGAACCCGGCACGGTTCGGAAGTTCTTCGCCGACAACGGCCTGTTGTTGCTGACGGTCGGCATCGTCCTCGCGGCGGTGGTCGGCGTCGGCCTGTTCTTCATCGGGAACCAAGAACTCGCGGAGGCGTGGCTCAACCAGTACGGCCTGCTCGCGCTGTTCTTCATCATGATTCTGGAGGGCGCGATGCTGCTGTACTTCGCGCCGAGTGAGACCGTCGTGCCGGTAGCGGTCGCCGCGTTGGCCGACTCTCCGAGCGATTACGCGACCATCGCGGTCATCGTGGCGGTTTCGGTCGTCGGCGCTACTATCGGGCAGTACGCCCTGTTCCTGCTGGCGAAGCGCGGCGGCAGGGAGTACCTGCTCGAAAAGCGGTGGTTCCGCATCGACGAGAGCCAACTCGACCGCTTCGACGGGTGGTTCGACCGTTGGGGACCCGTCGCCGTCCCCGTGAGCAACGCGCTGCTGTTCACCCGCGGCATGCTGACGGTCCCCGCCGGGTTCGCCGAGATGGACGACCGCAAGTTCGTCGTGCTGTCGGCCCTCGGCACGCTCGTCTTCGAGACGGCGCTCGCGCTGGTCGGTCCCCGCATCTTCCGGGCCGCGTTAGAACTCCTATAGCGGTTCGTTGCCGCCGTACTCGCATCGACAGGTAGGGTTCCACTCCGGGTCCGCTCGAACCGGTTCCGTCCTCGCGGGCACCGACAAACTCGACTCGCTACTCGCTCGCGTTTTGCTAGAAAACGATAGGCGTCAGACCTAACAAGCCCCAGTTCGTAGGTCGGGTTGCGCTCGCGTGCCGACTTCATCGCGTGCCATGCCATGAACTCCACGCGAGCGCACCTCTGCCGCGATGGGTGCGGCAGGCGTCGTTTTTCGTACCGGCAGTCGGTAAGCGGAGTCCCCTGTTCGACGCTGAGTCCGAACTGCGTCGCTCGGTTTCGGCGTCGAAGTGCAAACACCCCAGAGAAGGGCCGAGACCGGAGTCGCCCCGCTACTCCGCCGGCCGGTCGGTCTCCACCTCCACGTCGAAGTCGTCCGGTTCGGCCGCGGTGACGGCGGGAAGCCGTCGGAGTCGCGGGCGCAGCAGGACGTAGACGGCCGTGAAGCCGAACCCGCTGGCGGCCAACGCCATCGTCGTCGTCGTTCCCAGCCATTCGGCGACGACACCGCCGACGAGCGACCCCAGCGGGAGCGTCATCCCCGAGATGGTGCCCTTCGTCGCGGAGACCCGGCCGAGCAGGTCGGCCGGGAACACGCGCTGGTTCAGGGTCGCCGTGAGCACGTCCGAGGCACCGGCGGGAACCCACGCGAGACCGAACAGCGCGACCGTGAGCGCCGGCGACGGCGCGACCACCGCGGCGACCCAACAACTCGCGCCGATTCCCTGCGAGACGAGTACCATCCCGTAGGGAACGCCCTCGACGTACGGGCCGACGAGCGAACCGACGAGTCGGCCGACGCCGAGGGCTCCGAGCAGCAGGCCGTAGACTGCGGGTCCGCCGAGGCCGTCACCGAACGCCGGCAGAATCGCCAGCGTGACCCCGGTCGCGAAGTTCGCGACCGCAGTCGTCATCATCAGTTCGACGAAGGTGGTCCCGCGGAGGATGTCGACACCCGTCCGCAGGTCCGAAACGTACGACCGGAGTACGGATTCGCCGTGCGGTTCGGACTCGTCAGTCTCTCCGGTCTCCGCTGGATTCACGGCAGTCCCCACCGTGACGCCGGCGAACAACAGCGTCGCGACCCCGAAGGTGAGCGAGTCGGCGAGGAACAGCGTCGTCGCCCCGAAGACGGCGATGAAGCCACCTCCGACCGCGTCGAACACCATGTCCAGTCCGAGCGTTACGGTTGCCAGCGCGGAGTTCGCGCCGGAGAGCCGCTCTTCGTCGACGATTCGAGGCAGGAGTGCGCTCTCCATCGGTGACATCACCAGCGTCGCGAGCATCAGAACCGTCGCGGCGGCGAACAGCACGCCGATGCTTAGATGCCCGGTTACCGCCGCGAGCGGCAGGACGAGCACGACCACGCCCTGGACGACTTGTGACCCGACGAGGACGGTCCTGAGCGGGAGGCGGTCGACGAGCGGCCCGGCGAACACCTGTAGCAGCCACGGGAGCAGCAGTATCGCGTTCAGAGCGCCGGTGACGAGAGTCGAGCCGCTCAGTTCGAAGGCGAGCCAGAGAACGGCGACCGTGTAGAGGCTGTCCCCGGCGTTCGTGACGAACTGGCCGGCGAAGAAGCGCCGGAAGTCCCGGTTCCGCCACAGCGAGCGCTCGGCGACGGTCATCGAGGACCGCCTCCGCGGGGCCTCGGCGCGGTTCCGAGCGGTTCGGGCGAGCAGTTCGATTCCTGTTCGGACGTCAGTCTGCGGTCGTACGAGCCCCGGCGGTAGACCGGTGGCTCAGCGTGTGTCGGCATGTGCGTGTGTGTTCGAGGGGAGAGTGCAGCTACCGACGAGGTAGCGAAACGAACCCGAGTGCTGCAGCTATCGGGCCCGTCGCGCGGCGGGGGGCGAGAGGGGGTCGAACACCGGACGCACCGCAGACCGGCGGGTCATAGGACGAGTCGTCCGAAACGGGCACGCGGTCTGTAAAAAATGTAATGGTTCCCTGCGGACGGGACGGCTTCGCCTCGGTTCGAGACGAAGTGAGAATCCGAAGACGTACCGAGCGCTCAGTCCGCGGCGACTTCCACGCGCTCTTTCTGACCGATGGCCTCCACGAGCAGTTCCGACACGTCCACGATTTCGATGTCGTCCTCGTAGCCGCCGGTCTTGCGGCCGTCCTCGTACATCGTCATGCACATCGGGCAGGCGACGACGAACTTCTCGACGCGCTGGCCGGCGTCGGTGTCGTTCAGCGCCTCGCGCAGACGTTCCTCGCTCGGCTTGGGGTCCTCGTCGAAGTCCATCCAGAGGCCGCCGCCGCCCCCGCCACAACAGAAGGAGTTGTCGCGGTTACGGGGCATCTCGTCGAGTTCGCATCCGGTCGCTTTCACGATTTCGCGGGGGGCCTCGTACTCGTCGTTGTACCGCCCGAGGTGACAGGGGTCGTGGTAGGTGACGGTGTAGTCGAGTTCGGTGCCCGAGAGACCGAGTTCGGTGAACAGGTCCTCGACCACCTGCGTGTAGTGGAACACGTCGTCTTCGGTCCACTCGCAGGCGTCGAACTCCGGATACTCGTTCTTGAACGTGTTGTAACTGTGGGGGTCCGTGCAGACGATTTTGTCGTAGTCGCAGTTCTGAATCGCCTCGGCGTTGTCCTCGACCAGCATCTCGTAGAGGCCCTCCTCGCCGACCCGGCGCACGTCGTTGCCGTCGGCCTGCTCGTCGTCGTAGAGGATGCCGTACTCGACGCCGGACTCTTCGAGGATGGTGGCCAGCGACCGGGCGACCTTCCGGTTGCGCTCGTCGAAACTCGGGTAGTCACCGACGTACCAGAGGTACTCGACCGACTGTTCGCGGGCGTCGGGAATCTCGAAGTCCAACTCGTCGGCCCAGTCGGGGCGCTTGCGCTGGGGTTCGCCGAACGTGTTGCCGTTCTGGAACACGTTCATCATCGTGTCCTGCACGTTCGGGTCCATCTGGCCCGACTCGGTCAGGCGGCGGTTCATCTGGGTGAACTGCTCGACGTGTTCGATTTCGACCGGACAGGCGTCCATGCAGGCCATGCAGGACATGCAGGCCTCCATCGTCTCGCTCGCGACGACCGAGTCTGCGGTCGCGGCACCGCCGTCGGTCACCGCCTCGGTCGCGCCCTCCGGCGAGTAGGTCTCCTCGACGGTGGTGTCGGTGATGATGGGGATGTCCTCGACCCGGTCGGCGTCGCGGTCCTCGCGGTACCGCTTCAGGTCGAGAATCACGTCGCGGGGGTCGAGCGGTCGGCCCGACGCCTTCGCGGGGCAGACCGACGAACACCGGCCGCACTTGGTGCAGGCGTCGTGGTCGAGCAGTTCCTTCCACGAGAAGTCCTCGATGGACCCGTGCCCGATTTCCTCCGGACTCGCGTCGTCGGGCACGCCCGGCAGGCGCTTGCCCGCCTTCTCGTCGCGGGTGACGACGTTCGCGAAACTGGAAATCATGTGGAACGGCTTGGCGTACGGAACCGACGCGACGAACGCCAACGCGAGCAGGGCGTGGGACCACCAGATTACGGGGTAGGCCGCCGTCGCCGTCTCCGGCGTGACGCCCGCGACCTGCAACACGTCGTAGACGAACCAGCCGACGAAGCTGACCGTCTCGAAGGAGACGTCGCGGGTCGCGCTCGTCCCGAGGATGCGGACGCCCTCCGTGACGTAGCCGCCGACGCCCAACAGGAACAGCGTCCAGACGAACAGGTCGTCCTCGGCGGAGGTGTGGCGGCCCCACAGCCGATGGTTCTGGACCCAGTAGCGCCGGTAGATGGCCATGCCGACCCCGACCACGAACAGCAGGCCCATCGCGTCCATCACCAGCGAGTACGAGAGGTAGAACGCGTCGACGAAGAACGACTCCTGTCCGAGCGCCTTCGTCCAGATGTCCATGTCTATCATCAGAATCGTCGTCCCGATGAGCAGGGTCAGGAAGCCCCAGAAGATGAACGCGTGCATCAACCCCGCGTAGAGGTCGCGGTCGAACTGCTTCTGGTTCGAGAAGACGATTTTGGTCGCCGAGGCGATGCGGCCCGTCAGGTCGTCGAGGCGGTCGAACCACGACTCGGTTCCCCGCGCGTAGGTCGCGAACCGCTCGTAGACCCCGAACGCGAAGATGGCTATCGCCACCGCCGCGAGGTAGTAGAAGACGGCCTCGCCCAGATGACCGATCTTCCAGAAGGTCGGGCGGGTGGCCTCGCTCCCCGCCTGCGCCAGTACAAATCTTGCCATGTTGTACACGGGGGAGACGATTCGCTTAAGTTTTACCGACTCAGGCCACTTCCTCTACCGAAAACGGATTCGGAGTTTATCGTTTTCTCACAGCCGGACTACTTCGGCGACGACCGCGCCGACCCAAATTCCGAGCGCGAACGAGAACCCGGCCTTCCCGCCGAGATACGTCCGAACGAACGCCGCGAGTTCCGGCGTCCGGCGCGCGAACTCGGCGAAAATCGGGTCGGCGAACGACAGCGCGACGACGCCCGCGACGACCGCGCTCGTCCCTTTGCCGACGCCCAAGGTCGAACTCAGTTCGACGTTCCGGTTCGAGTTCCGCGCCCCCAGATAGCCGAAGAGGTCGGCGACGACGACGCCGACGAAGACGCCCACGCTCCAGTCGAGGACGACGGCGTACCGGCCGACGATTGACTCGATTACCGGCAGTTCGAGCGCGGCCCGGACTACCTCGTACTGTCGCAGTTGCGTGCCGATTCCGGCCCACCACGCGAGGGCCGCGCCGACTATTCCGGCGAGTGCCAGTTTGGTCCCCCGTAGCAACCCCATGAAGGATGGTAGCACACAACACGAAATAACTCGTACTGATGGTCTCGCTCGCCCCGAATTTAGTTAATTTTCCAAACTGTTCACATCGTTCGGTTCGGCTTCGAAACTACGACCCGACAGCGGGAGTGTTCGTTCTCTGTCGGCGACGATTCAGACCGCTGCCCACGCCAGCAACGCGACGCTCGCGGCCACCACCGGCAGGTCGGCCCGCGAGAAGGAGAGCGGCGGCAGCGTCGGGTTCCACGCGAAACACCGGGCGCGGAGCGCGAGCGCGAACCGGTCGGCCCGCGAGAGCGCCCGCGCCAGCCCCGAGACGCCGACGAGGCGCATCCGGGCGACTAACCCCCGCTGGTCGCCCAACCGCGCGGCCGAGGCGTCCCGAATCCGGCGGAGGTCGGCCTGCAGGACCGGCAGAAACCGGAAGACGAAGCCCACGCCCGTGCCGAGCAGTCGCCCGACCCGTCCGGGGACGAGGCGCTGAATCGCGGCGCGCGAGTCCCTGACCGGCGTCGTCCGGAGGTAGGCCGCGCTCACCAGCAGGACGAGGACGACGCGATAGCTGGCGAGCAGGGTATCGAACCCGGCCGACCAGCGAACCCACGGCGGGCCGAGCGTCGCCGCCGAGAAGAGGGGACTCGCGAGCAGGAACGGGAAGACGAATCGGTACTCGGCGAGCGCCTCGCGGGCCGATAGCCCTGACGCGCCGAGGACGCCGCCGACCACCGCGGTCAGCGCGAGCAGTCCCCGAGGAGTCGTGTGCGCGAACGCCGCGAGCGCGAACGCGACCTGAAAGCCGAGTTTGCTCCGGGGGTCGAGTCGGTGGGCCAGCGAGTCGCCCGGCCGGTAACTGAGCGTCACGGTCGCTCGGTCGCCTCCGGGTCGGCCGTTTCCGAGTCGGCCGCCTCGGAGTCGGCCACTTCCCCGTCGGTCGCCGCTCCGCCGAGTTCTCTCCCGCCGGTCGCCGTTCGCGGCGGCACGCGAATCCCGAGTTCGGGGAGCCGCTCGCGGGCGTCCGCGGGCGAGGCGTCCGCGGCCACTTTCCCGTCCGCGAGCGCGACGATTCGGTCCGCGAGGTCGAAGGCGTCCCGGAGGTCGTGGGTCACGAGGACGACGCCCGTGCCCGATTCCTTGAGGCTCCGCAACTGCTCGACCACCGACTCGCGCGCTGGCGCGTCGAGACCGGTGAACGGTTCGTCCAGCACGAGGTGGTCCGGGTCCATCGCCACGGCCCCCGCGATTGCGACCCGCTCGCGCTCGCCGCCCGAGAGTTCGTCGATGCGCTCGTCGCGGCGGCCCGCCATGTTCACCGCTGCGAGCGCATCTCCGACCCGGCGGTCGATTTCGTCGTGCGAGAGGCCCAGATTCTCGGGGCCGAACGCCACGTCCGCGCCGACCGTCGCCGCGACGAACCCGTCGCGGGGCTGTTGGAACACCATGCCGACCCGGGTCCGGGCCGCCACGAGGTCCTCGGAGACCGGAGTGCCGTCCACCAGCACCTCGCCCTCGTCGGGGTCGAGCAGGCCGTTGAAGTGCCGGACGAGCGTCGACTTGCCCGACCCGTTCGCCCCCGCCAGCAGGACGAACTCGCCGTCGGCGACGGAGAGCGAGACGCCGTCTACCGCCGGAGGTCCGTCGTCGCCGTACCGGTGGACCACGTTTCGTGTCTCTATCATCTGGTGAGTTGGCAGTGTCCGCGTCTCGCTACTCGGCGACTATCTGGTCGCTCCGGACGACGCCGACCGCCGCCGCGATTTTGAACGCTTCGGCGGGGATGAACGCGGCCGCTCCTGCGAGGAACGCCGCTCGGAGCGTCATGTCGAGGACGAACGCCATGACGACCACGCCGACGGCGTAGATTATCGCGGTTCCGACGACCATCGCGCCGACGAGTCGCGGGACCGATCGCGGAACCGACTCGCGCAGTCGGAGACCGCCGTGGGCTATCGCGCCGACGACGAACGCCGCGACGGGGTACGACCAGAGGTACCCGCTGGTCGGTTGTATCCACAGCACCGCCAACCCGGCAGACCCGCCCGCGAACACCGGCGCACCGACCGCCCCGGCGGCGAGGTACAGCGCCATCGAGACGCCGCCCCAGAGCGGGCCGAGCAGGAGTCCGGCGAGGAAGACGCCGAGGACTTGGAGGCTCACCGGCGCCGGCGAGAGGGGGTTCGGGAACGAGACGTAGGCGAACGCCCCCGTTAGCGCGGCCAACAGGGCCGCGCGAGCGACGTTCTCGGCGGTTTCTTCGCCGACTAACTCGACCGAGGCCGTGTCCGTACTCATACTCGCCAGTGGCCCGTCAACCGAAAAGAGGTCTTCGGTTGACGGCGCTCGCTCGACCGCGCCATCGCCGACAGATTTTTATATAGCCGACACGAGGGACCCACATCATAAGAGAATGGACGAGAAGACAGCGGAACTCCGGGACATCTTCATGGATGTCACCGACGAATCCACCGTCACCGAACGCCAAGAGGAGACCCACGGGTCGCTGAGTTCGGAGACGGCCATCGACGACCGCCTCGCGGACGTAGTCGGGCGCATGCGCGACCGCTACGACTTCGGGACGACGCTCTCCGACGAGGACCTCGTGACCGTGATTCGGCGCTTCTACGCGGGCGACTCCGACGCCGAAATCGCTCGCGAACTCGGCGACGCCTCGCTCGGGGAGACGGTCGCTCGCGCCCGCATCGACCTCCACCTCGTCCGGGACGCCGACGAGGACGCCCCGTTCGACTTGGACGACCTCCGGGAGTTGCTCGACGCCGACGCGTCCACCGGCGAGTGCGCCGACGAACTCGACGTGAGCGAATCGACCGTCCGACGCTACCGCCGCGTCGTCGAGACCCAGCAGGAACGGCGCACCGTCAACGACCGATTCCGGAACGAGTTCGAGAACGTCCTGCAGGACCGCGAACTCTCCGACCGCATGACCGAAGGCGTCGAGGAGGACGGTCTGGACGACGCGACCGAGGGGATGGAGACGAACGTTTCCTTCTGAAACTTTTGCTGCGGTCGAAACCGCGGCGAAGCCGCGATTTCTCCCTGGCAAAACTTTCATGAAAAACACGGCGGTCGTCCCGCCGCTCACTTCGTTCGCTCTCGTCCTCCCTTGGTCCGCTCGCTCGTCACTCCGTTCCTCGCTCGCGGTGAACCGCGCTCGCTGCACTCGCGCGGACGCTGATTCCGTATCGGTTGCTCAGTCGAGCGTTCCCTGTCGGTAGTCTGACTGGGCGTCTACTGTCGGCGGTTCGGCCGAGCGTTCGCTCAGTCGCTCGCTGGCCGTCCATCGCCAAAGAAACATTTCCATTTCTTTACCGTGACTAGAGTTGGCTAATCCTTATCCCTGAAGACGCGACGAACAACTCGCGTGTCGAAGGTTCCGTTCAGTGAACTCGAAACCGCGGCGTACTGCCCGCGGAAGTTGTACTATCGGCGGCGCGAGGACGACTTCGAGGTTCCCGACGATGTGGCCGAGCGGCGGGAACTCGCTTACCGGTACGGCGACCTGTTGGCGGCCGACCGCGACGCCCTCGCGGACCTGCCGCTGTCGGTCGCGCCCGACGAGTTCCGGTCGAATCTGGAGTACGCTCGCCGGCGATTCGACGCCGAGTGGTCCGAGATTCGGGACCCGAGCGACCGAGAGCGCGTGGCCGAGGGGAAGGACTGCCGGGGCGTCGTCCACAAGGTCCTCTCGCTCGACGCGCCCACGCCCGCGATGGTCTTCACCGGCGACCCGCCCGAACAGGGCGTCTGGGAACCCCAGTCGGTCCGGACCGTCGCCGCCGCGAAGGCGCTCTCGTGGGAGGCCGAGCGGTCGGTCGAGCGCGCGTTCGTGGAGTACCCGACCCACGGGGTGATTCGGGAGGTGCGTCTCGGCACCCGGCGGAAAGCCGCGTATCGGACGGCGGTAGAGGCCGCCCGGTCGCTCGACGGCCCGCCGCCGCGCCTGACGAACGACGCGAAGTGCCAAGCCTGCGACTATCGGACCGAGTGCGGCGTCAAAACGCGTTCGCTGAAGTCGTTACTGGGACTATGAGCCGTCTGCGTTCGCGTCGAGCCACGCCGCCACGTCGTCGGCGTTCGGCCCCTCGCGCACGATGTCGCCGGTCTCGACGTTCACGACGGTGCTTCCGGTCCCGCCGGTCTCGCCCCCGTCGAGGACCGCCGCGGCGGCGTCCCGAATCTCGTCGTCGATGTCGGCGACTCGGGTCGCGCTCGGTCGCCCGCTCACGTTCGCGCTCGTGGCCGTGACGGGCGCGACTTCGTTCAGGAGGTCGAGCGCGACCTCGTGGTCGGGCACGCGCACCCCCACGCGCTCGCGGCCGCCGGTCAGAACGTCCGGGACCGACTCGCGCTTCTCGCAGAGGACCGTCACCGGGCCGGGCAGGAACTCGCGCATGAACCGCTCCTCGCGGTCGGTCGGGCGGACGTACTCCAGCGCGGACGTCGCGTCGGGAACGGCGAGCGAAATCGGTTTCTCGTGCGACCGGTCTTTCGCCGCGAAGACGCGCTCGACCGCCGTTTCGTCCAGCGCGTCCGCGCCGAGACCGTACACCGTCTCGGTCGGGTAGACGACGAGTTCGCCCGCGCGAATCGCGTCTGCCGCCTCCTCGATTGCCTCGCTCATGCGTCTGTCTCGGGAGGCCGTGGAAAAAAGCGTAGCGTCTGTCACCGCTCGGGGGCGGCGTTCGCGCCGACCGCCCGACTTTCGGCGTCGGCGGGACCAGTAAACCCGAAATCGGCGTCGCTGCCTACAGTTCGCCGATGGCGTCTTCGACCTCGTCGTAGTCCGGGAAGTCTGGCCACTCCTCGGCGACCCACGCGTACTCGACGGTCCGGTCCTCGTCCAGCAGGAAGACCGCGGGCCTGGGTTCGCTCACGCCCGCCATCCCGTCGAGGTCGTTGACGATGCCGTACTCCTCGGCGACGCCGTTCTGCGGGTCCGAGAAGAGTCGGTAGTCTATCCCGCGTTCCTCGACGAGTTGCTTGTGGGCGTAGGGGTCCGAGATGGAGAGGCCGACGATGGTCAACTCTCGGCCGTCGTCGTTCGCGCTTTCACCGCTCGCTTCGTCCGAGGTGCGCTGTGCCTCGCTACCCCAGTTCCGGTCCCGAATCTCGTTCCACATGTACGTCGCGGGGAACGCGCCGTCCATCGTGAAGAACACCAGCAGGACCGGCCCCTCGTCGGTCAAGTCCGAGAGCGCGGCGTCCTCCCAGTACTCGTCGTTGACGAGCGGTCGGGTGAAGTCCGGCGCGGTGTCGCCCTCCGCGACGTGGTCGGTGTCGGGGAGCGAGACGACTTCGAAGTCCGGCATCAGGCGTCACCTCCGTCGGCGTCTGCGCGCGCCTCGCCGCCGTCCGCTCGGGCCTCGTCCCCGTAGGTGTTTTCGAGGTACTCCACGATGTTGGCGCTCTCGCTCATCGTGACGCCCGTGTTCTCGTCCACGATGGCCGGGACGGTCCGCTTGCCCGAGATGCGCTTGACGACGTTGCGGTCGCTGTGCATCGGTTCCACGAAGCGCGATTGGTAGTCGAGGTCGTACTCGTGTAGTTTCCGGACCACGCGCTCGCAGAACGGGCAGGCCTGCAAGCGGTACAGCGTAATCGCCGAACCACCGGTCGCTGACTGACTCATGTCCGTTCGTAGGGCCGAATCGGTGGTAAGGTCTTCGCTCGCGGCAGTCCCGCGTCGTCTCCGGGGAAAAGAATAAAGAGTTAATCGTTCCGACTCTGAAGATGAGTTGTTAAATGGTGTCACTTCCGATACTCACGGCCGCGTCTGTCGGTGTCGTTCCCATGGCAGAGGTGTTCGGTGTCACCCTCTCGGACTGGCAGGTCACCGGAGCCGGAGCCGTGGCCATCGCCGTCCTCATCGCGCTTTCCGGTTTCTTCTCCTCCTCGGAAATCGCGATGTTCTCGCTGGCCAAGCACCGCGTCGACGCGCTCATGGAGGACGGCGTTCCCGGAGCGGACGCGGTCGCAGAACTCAAGTCCGACCCTCACCGCCTGCTGGTGACGATTCTCGTCGGCAACAACCTCGTCAACATCGCGATGTCGTCGATTGCGACGGCGCTCGTCGGCATCCACGTCGAGAGCGCGGGGATGGCAGTCCTCATCTCCACTTTCGGAATTACCTCTCTCGTTCTGCTGTTCGGCGAGTCTGCGCCGAAGTCCTACGCGGTCGAGAACACCGAGTCGTGGGCGCTCCGCATCGCCCGCCCGCTGAAACTCTCGGAGTACGTCCTCCTCCCGCTGGTCGTCACCTTCGACTACCTCACCCGCCTCGTCAACAAGGTCACGGGCGGCCGCTCGGCCATCGAGACCTCCTACGTGACCCGCGACGAGATTCAGGACATGATAGAGACCGGCGAGCGCGAGGGCGTCATCGAGGAAGACGAGCGCGAGATGCTCCAGCGCATCTTCCGGTTCAACAACACCATCGCCAAGGAAGTGATGACACCGCGCCTCGACATGACCGCCGTCCCGAAGACCGCGAGCGTCGAGGAGGCCATCGAGACGCTGGTCCAGAGCGGCCACGAGCGAGTTCCCGTCTACGAGGGGAGCCTCGACAACGTCATCGGCGTCATCCACATCCGGGATTTGGTCCGGGAGCAGACCTACGGCGAACACGAGGAACTCGAACTCGAAGACGTGATTCAGCCGACCCTCCACGTCCCCGAGAGCAAGAACGTGGACGAACTCCTGACCGAGATGCGCGAGAACCGCATGCAGATGGTCATCGTCATCGACGAGTTCGGGACCACCGAGGGACTCGTCACCATGGAGGACATGGTCGAGGAAATCGTCGGCGACATCCTCGAAGGCGAGGAGGAGGAACCCATCGAGTTCGTGGACGACGAGACCATCATCGTGCAGGGCGAACTCAACATCGACGAGGTCAACGAGGCGCTGGAGATAGACCTCCCAGAGGGCGAGGAGTTCGAGACCATCGCCGGGTTCATCTTCAACCGCGCGGGCCGACTGGTCGAGGAGGGCGAGGACATCACCTACGACGGCGTGCGCCTCCACGTCGAACAGGTCGAGAACACCCGCATCATGAAGGCGCGCGTGACGAAACTCGACGTCTCCGAGCGCGCCGAGACCGAACCGGAAGAGGAGACCGAGTTCGAGGACGGCGTCGAAACCGAGGGTTGACGTCGTTCGATTCTCTTCTCCGCGGCGCCCGTTCGACTACCCGAGCATCTCGATGAGTGCGAACGCGCCGTAGCCGACGCCCGTCGCAAGCACGAGCGACGCCAGCCACGCCAGCACCGTGTAACCCATCTTCTCTCGACTCACGCCGCTTCCTCCCGCGGCGTAACCGCTTCCGACGATGGCGCTGACGATGATTTCGTTGAACGAGACCGGGATGCCGAAGAAGACCGCGATTTGGGCGATGGCGAACGAGGGGATGAGCGCCGCGATGGAGCGCCGGGGCCCGAGCGCCGAGTAGTCCTGCGCGAGCGCCTTTATCATGCGCGGCGCGCCGGTCCACGACCCCGCGAGCAGACCGATGCCGCCGCCGACCAGCACCGGCAGGAGCGGAATGTCGAAGGGGTCGAGCAGCGGCACCAGCGGGCCGATGGCGAGACCGACCTGCGACCCGCCGGCGGAGAAGGCGACGAGGCTCCCGAGCGCCAGCAGGAAGTGGCGCTGTCCGGCCTCCAGATTCCGATGCACGTCCCACGCGAGCAGTCCGGCGAGGACTCCCGCCACGGCGAGCGAGACGACGATTCGTCCGGTCTCGTCCCCCACGATGGGGGGAAGCGACAGCGCCTCGCCCGCGGTCTCGGCCACCGATTGGCTCACGTCGGGCGGGCCGAGAATGACGAACTTGACGTTGGCGATGATGAGACCGACCAGCGCGGCGAGCAGCGGGATGACGACCGCCTCGGAGGTGCGCTCCGAGCGCAGTAGCTTCGCGGTGGCGTACGCGATGGAGCTACCGACGAACGGGGTGAGAATCCAGAGCGCCGAAATCTGGCGGTACTTCGCCCACGCCGGGTCGCCGCCCATCGCGAGTCCGACGCCGACGATGGCCCCGGTCACGGTGAAGGCGGTGGCGATGGGGTAGCCCGTGAACACGCCGATGGCGACCAGCACGGCCGCGACGAGCAGACCGGTCGTCGCCGCGATGGCCGTCAACTGGACGCCCCCGATGAGTTCCGTGCCGACCGCTTCCGAGACGTTCGCGCCCTGCATCACGGCGCCGAGGAACCCGAGCAGACCCACGAAGAACCCGGCCCGCATCACGGAGATGGCGTTCGCACCCACTGCGGGGGCGAAGGGAGTCGAGCCAGACGACCCCGCGCCGATGGCCCACGCCATGAACAGACTGGCGATAGCTGCGATTACCAACGTCACGACGCCGGTTCCGACCATACGCGGAACTATCGCCCACGACAAAATAGTGTACCGGCTTTCGGTTTCGAGCCGTCCGGTACCGGCGTCGCCCGGTTTCCGGCCGCTCGCGCTCGGTTCGACTTCGAGTCCGACTCGGGACGCGCGGTCCTGCGGTCAGGTCGTTTTCGAGTGGGGTTCCTCGGGTTCCTCGGGGGCTTCGACGCCCTCGGCGGCCTCCGCGGTGTCGGTGCGCTTCTCGGTGGCGACGTGCCAGCGGTTGACCTCGTCCTCGTAGTCGGCCAGTCGGTCGCTGACCTCCTCCTTGAGACCGTCGTCGTTGATGTTGACCTCGAAGACGAACGTCTCCTCGCCGTCGCCGCGGCCGACCTGCTGGACGTTGGCGCTGATGAGGTCGTTGTCGAAGTAGTAGGGTGCGAGCCGAGTCATCACCTTCTGGTAGACGGTGTCCTCGACCTTCCGGAGCGCCTTCCGACTCGCGGAGTCGGCGGCGCGTGCGACGTAGCTGACCGAGTCCTGCCACTTGCTCACGGCCTCGTCGGTGTCCTCGTCTTCTAACTTCTCGTAGGATTCGCTTATCTTCTCGCCCGCGGTCTTGAGGTCGTCGTCGGGCGTCTTGCCCTTCTTCTCGCCCTCGCCCTCGCCGACCGACGCCTGCTCGGCGGTCTTCTCGGAGACGTCCTCGCCGAGGCGCTCGTGGTGTTTGGGTCGCCACTCTTCCCATTCGTCGTAGGCGTCGCCGGAGACGCCCGCTTCGCGGAGGGCTTCGGTGATTCGCTCGCCGTGTTCGACGATGTCGCCCCACGTCCCGCGGAGCTTGAAGCCCGAAACGCTCTCTTCCATTGATAGACTCCCTAGGGTGGCTCTGTTATACGCTTGTCGGGCGACGCTGACGTGCGTCTGACGCTGACACTCCCCGCATCGTCAGCGGCCGTACGTCAGTCGAGTCGCCGCCTCGTCCAGTCTGCGCTTGAGTCGTCCGAGCCAGACCACGTGGCGATTGGCGGTCTGCATCTCGGACTCGGCGACTTCGATGCGCTCGCCGTCGAATGGGTCGCGGCCCGGTCGGTCGCCCGACTCGCCGTCCTCGGACATCGAGACGACGGTGGTCATCGAACACCGGCCGCACGCTTCGGTTCGCTTGTCCTCCATGCTGGTCTCTCGCACGGCGGTTGGGCGTCCGGATTATTAAGGATTCGGCGGTCGGGACCCCGTGAACTGCGACGCTCGCCCGTCCGAGAGTATTATAACCCGCTGTGGTCTGTGGTCCCACATGGGATACCACGTCATCGACCCAGAGACGGTCGAACCGACGCCGGACCGGCCGTGCGTCCAGCGCGCGGTCGGCGACGCCGCCGGACTGGAGAACGTCGCGCTCAACTTCTACGAGGTCGAACCCGGCGAGCAGATTCCGCTGGCGTACCACTACCACGACGACCAAGAGGAGGTCTTCTACGTCGAGGCCGGGGACCTCCGCGTCGAGACGCCCGAGGGCCAGCGGGTCGTCCCCGAGGGGTCGATTCTCGTCGTGGAACCCGACAGCCCCCAGCGCGCGTTCGTCCCCGAGGACGCCGACGAATCGGTCCGGACGCTCGTCCTCGGCGCACCGCCGACCGACGACGTCCACGCCTACGAACCGGACGAATGACCGACACCACGACGGAGTCGTCTCCATCGGACGACTCGGACGACGAAGTGACCGTCGCTGGCGAGACGGTCCCCGAGGAGGCGATTCCAGACGACGTGCCCGAGTGGGACGACGAGTACGTCGATAGGGTCAGCGACCGCCTGATGTTCAACTACGACCTCGAAAAGGACCGAGCAGTCCGGGACCGCGAGTTCACGCTCTACGGGGAGTTGAAAATCGAGTCCCAGAAGGAGTTTTTCCACCCCGCGCTCAACTACGCCAATCACGAACAGCGCGAACACCTCTTCGTCCGGCGGGCCGACGCGGTGTCGGTGCCGGACCTCGAAGCCCTCGTGGACCTCGGTCACGACCTCGCCGACGAGTGGATAGACGCCGACGAGGAACACTTCGGGACCCAGTTCACCTTCGTCGTCGTCGCGCCCGAGGTGCCCGACGACGTGCGCGAGTTCGTCTCGGGATTCAAGGACCGCACGCTCCTGAAGTGGGGCTACTACGGCGACTACGAGGTCACGCTCGCGGTCGTCGCGCCAGAGCGCGAAGCGGCGGTCGGCGGCGAGAGCGCCGACGTGACCGCGGCGTTCCGGACGTGGGACTCCGTGCCCGACCCCGAGCGACCTCCGGGACTGCTCGGCCGCCTCGCTCGTCTCTTGGGTCGGTAGATTTCCCAGTCCGGTCGCTCGCGGAGTTCTCGGAGCGCGAAAGAAAAGTTCGCCCGCGGTCCGGTCTCCGGACCGGTCAGTCGTCGCTCGGTTTCCCGCCGTCCGTGGCGGCCACACCCGCGCCGCTGCGGGCCTCCTTGATATTGCCGTAGCCGATTCTGATGAGCGACACCGCGAGGTAGATGAGTACCAGCGCGAGTACCATCTGCGTGATAGCCGACAGCGTCTGAACCATCGTCATGTCGTTCACGCTTCCTTGGATGAACTTGACGTAGAGGTTGTCGTGGAACGCGAGCCAACCCAGTCCGAGGACGGTGATGGTGCCCATCACCGCCATCGGCACGCCTGTCGAGACGAGTTGCTTCGAGTCGTCCCAGTTAGCCAGCCAGACCGTCGCGGTCAGGAGCGCGAGCGCCGCGAGCAACTGGTTCGCGCCGCCGAACAACTGCCAGAGGGTGAGCCACGACCCGCTGGTGATGAGGATGTACGCCGGGACGCCCTGTATCGCGGCGTTGGCGTAGCGGTTCTTGGCGACTTCGCCCACGCCGGACGCGTCGGTGCCGACGATTTCCTCGACCATGTACCGTCCGAGGCGGACCGCGGTGTCGGTGGAGGTCAGCAGGAAGCTAACCAGCACCAGCGCCATGAACGGACCGCCGAACGAGGTCGGGATGCCGAACGACGTGAGGATGATGCCGCCGCCGCTGGCGAACGTCGGGAGCGCGAGACCGATGCCGCCGCCCACGTCGGGGGCGACGAGCGCGACCGTCGCGAGCGCGACCGTCGCCAGCAGGCCCTCGCCGAGCATGCCGCCGTAGCCGATGGTCCGGGCGTCGGTCTCCTTGTTCAACTGCTTGGCGGTCGTCCCCGACGAGACCAGCGAGTGGAACCCGCTGATGGTCCCGCACGCGATGGTGATGAACAGCAGCGGGAACAACGGCGTCCCGCTCGCGCCCATGAAGCCCTTGTACGCGGCGAGTTGGATTTCGAGGGGCTGGGACGCCGTGCCGAAGATGGTGCCCACGATGATGGCCAGCAGCGCGCCGCCGACTCCGCTGTAGAGCAGGAACGACGAGAGGTAGTCCCGCGGTTGGAGCAGCATCCACACCGGGAGCGCGCTCGCCAGACCGCCGTAGAGGATGATGATGGGCACCCACGCCGCGGTGTTGACCCCGAGGCTCGACGCGCCGGGAATCCATCCGCCGCCGCCCGAGAAGAGGACGATGGTCCCCGCCGGGTACGAGGCGTCGGCGGCGGCCGGGAACAGCGCGAGCGGGTACTCGATGCCCGCGAAGACGCCGCCGAACACGCCGGTGACGAACACGACCGTTCCGAGCAGGAACGGGAGGTTGAGTTGATAGAGGTAGACGCCGAACACGAACGCGAGCGCGATGTACACGAGGCTCGCGGTCGCCGCCTGCGGGAAGGCGTTGAACACGATGGCGACCACCAGCGCGAACACCGCCACGACGAGGATGATGGTCAGGAACGCGAACCACAGCAGCATGTTCTTGCCCCGCTCGCCGACGTACTCGCCGATGATGTAGCCGATGGACTTGCCCTCGTGTCGCAGACTGCTCGACAGCGACACGAAGTCGTGGACCGACCCCATCAGGGGGTTGCCGATGGCGATCCACAGCAGCGCGGGCACCCAACCCCACACCACTCCCGCCGTGATGGGGCCGACGATGGGCGCACCGCCAGCGATACTCGAATAGTGATGCCCCAGTAAGACCGGTTTCTTCGCCGGGACGTACTCCTGCCCGTCTTCGTACTTGTGTGCCGGCGTCGTTCGGTCTTCGTCGAGTTCGACGAAGTTCGCGAGATACCGGGAGTATCCCAGATACCCCGCGCTGAACAGTACGAGCACCGAAACTACCAACCAAATTACCTGTACCATGGTGTGTCGCCTCGTCCCAAGGGAACGGAGAACAGCGACTTAAAGATTGTTCAAATTTTTTCCTAGAGTTACCGACCGCAACGGACGCGATGGCGCTTCTCCGGGGCCGAGGCGAGCGTCGCGCCGAGAACTAGTAATAAATGCGAGCATTCATCTCGCTTGAATACTTTCCGGCCCCTCAGACGCTCACCTCGGGCGCGACTTCGATGTCGAGTTCGTCCGCCACGTCTGCCAGTAGGTCGCCTTTCACCTCCTCGACGCGCTGACCGATGCGGGCGACGACCGGTTGTGCGAACTCGGTCTCGATGCGCTCGATGCGCTCGCGCTCGGTCCGGTATCGCTCGCGGAGGTACGTCGCGCCGGTCCCCTCCTCGCCCTCGTCGGGTTCGGGTGCGATTTTGTTGATTACGAGACCCTCGACGCCGAGGTCGTACTCCGATAGGTCTTCGACGGCCCGGCGGGTCTCGTGGATGGAGAGTTCGTCGGGGTTCAACACGAGGAAGAAGGCGGCGTCCTCGCGCAGCGTCCGTCCGGCGAACTCGAACATCTCCTTGCGCTCGGTCAGGCGAGCGATGATGGGGTCGGTCGCCGTCTTTCGCCGGGCCTCCCGGTCGCCGATGGCGGCCTTCTCGTAGAGGTCGATGCTCTTCTCGCGCTTGCTCACGAGGCGGTCTATCCACCCTTCGAGGAAGTCGGGGAGCGCGAGCAGGCGGAGCGTTCCGCCGGTCGGCGAAGTGTCGAAGACCACCCGGTCGTACGCCTCGGAGTCGCGCATCACGTCGATGAACCGGTCGAACAGCGCGGCCTCGTACGCGCCGGGGGTCCGGTGGGCCAACTCGATTTGGCGGTCGATTTCGTTGACGATGGAGGGACTCACTTGGTCGCTCATCGTCCGCTTTATCTCTCGCATGTGGCGCTGGACCTCCTCGTCCGGGTCGAGTTCCATCGCCCAGAGGTCGTCGTACCCCTCGACGGGTTTCGGTTCGTCGCCGAACTGCTGGTCGAACACGTCGGAGGTGCTGTGCGCGGGGTCGGTCGAGACCACCAGCGTCTTCAGGCCCTCGCGGACGCACTTGAGGCCGTACGCGCACGAAACCGTGGTCTTGCCGACGCCGCCCTTGCCGCCGAAGAAGACGAACTTGTTCATGATTGAGAGAGTCGTGTAATCGTTCAGAAGTGGTACTGCTGGCCCTTGCGCTCGATGAGCGATTCGCGGTCCCACATCCGTCGCTCCCACTGCTGGAACTCCTCGCCGAGATACGGCAACAGTTCCGCGGTGTAGTACGAGACCGGACTCGGGATGCCGAACGCGTCGGCGAAGCACGCGAACATGAAGGTGTCTTCGGTGTCTTCGGCCTCCTTCTCGATGAGTTCGAAGGCCGGATGCTCTATCATCCCGTGATAGAGACCGTGAAGCCACTCCTCGATTCGTTCGCGGTACACCTCTATCCGGTCGGCAAGTGTCATCGTTTATCACGCAGTCGCTCCGCCGATAAAAGGTTGCCGACGAACGCACTCCGAACGACCATTCTCCGTCAGATACTGGCCTCAGGAAAAATTCTGAACCGCCCGCTTCGCCCTCCGGCGACCCTCTCGGAGAGTCACACGTCCGCGGCCAGTCGGTCGAGCGCCCGCCGGAGTTCGCCCTTCCGCTTCCACGCCGCCACGCGGTCCGAAACGCTCGCCAGCGGTAGCCCGAGTCCGACCGACGACCGCATCGTGACTCTGCTCCCCTCGTTCTCGTTCGCGACCGAAATCTCGGTCTCCATCGACTCGAAGGGTCCGGCCTCGCCGCGCTGGCGGTAGGCGAGACCGTCCGGGCGCTCCTCGAAGTCGAGTCGGAGCGACAGACCGCTCGCGCCGGCGGTCACGGTCCACCCGTCGTCGGTCTGCTCGACGTTCCGTACCTCGAAACTCCCCTCGTACTCGACCACGGCCTCGGGCGTGAGCGCGCGCTCGACCGCCGCGGGCGGCGCGGGCACGAACGCCGAGACTTCGACTTCGCGCATCGTCGGCCCTACGCAGGTCGGAAAGAAAGGGTTACGGTCGCGCTCGCGCCGAAGGCTACAGCAGCGGGAGCGAGAGGAGCGCGAGGACGGCCGCGACCGCCGCCCCGGCCAGCACGAGTTTGCGCAGGCGGAGGTGCGCGGGGACCTCGCCCCGGAGGCCGGGCCGGGCGCTCCAGACGAACCGGTGGTAGGCGAACCCGGTGAGACCGAGAAAGACCATCGTGGAGTAGCCCAGTCCGCCCGCCAACTCCGCGCCGAACGCCATCAAGTAGGCGGGACCGAAACTGTAGCAGAACAGGAACCCGAACGCTGCGACGACCAGAAACGGCACCGGGTCCACCGGGGTTCCGACTCCGTTCTCCGGTCGCATGGCGTTTGCTACGCACCGCGCGGTTTTCTGTCTGCTGGCCTCTGTTCGCTCCCGCCGACTCCCGACCGGCGGCCGACCCACCGCCCGGTGTCGGGAAAGAGATAAGTCGGCGGAGGGTGGAACCGCAACCGATGGCCAACTCGAAGGGCGACCCCCGCGTGCTGTTCCTCATGAACCTCGTGCTGTCGGCCGCGTTCGCGACTCTCGTGGTCTGGGGCCTGTCGCGGGTCGGCCTGCTGGCGTTCGCGTGGCAGACCGTCGCCTTCGCCGCGGGCGTTCTGATGGTCCTGACCTATCTGGTCGTCCAGTAGCGCCGCCGATTTCGTCGGCCGCGCGTCTGCCGAAAGTTTATAACGCCTGCTCGAAAGGGCCAATCGATGGCGAAATCGCCGGACAGCACTGCGAACTGCCCGCACTGCGACGCCCCGCTCGACCACCTCCGACGCGGATGCGACGCCTGCGAACGCCGCGTTTCGTGGGACTGGACCGAACCCTGCCCGACCTGCGAAACCGAGACCGACGCGACTCGGTCGCGGTGTCGAGACTGCGGCGCGGCCCTCTCGCCGTGGGACGCCGTGGTCGCGCGCGTCCTCCGAGAGCGCCACCATATCGATTTGCACGTCGCCAAGGACGCGCTCCCGTCTCCCGCCAGCGCCGGATTTGTCCTCCACACCGGCGACCCCCGCGGTCAGCGCGCCGACTACCGACGACCGCTCCCCGACGGGAAGGGCATACACGTCAAGGAGTTCGCCGACCACTACGCGGTCCACTGGGACAAGGTGGACCCGACCGAGGACTTCCTCGGACACGTCCTCGCGGACGCACCTCACTGGCTCCTGTTCGGGGGCGTCCTCGGTGTCAAACTGGCACGCTGGCCCGTGGGACTCACACGCGGACTCGCCGCCCATATTAAGAGCTAAAGCCCCGCGTCTCCCGCATACGGACAAGACATGACCATCGAAGACCGCGGGGACGCCAAGCTAGTCACCCACGCCTTGGCACAGGACACGCTCTCGAAGCTCCGGGACGTAGAGACCGAGCAGGTCGGCTTCCGGAAGGGCCTCGTCAAACTCGGCCGCATCTGCGGCTACGAAATCATCGACGGCGCGATGGAGACCGAGTACGTCTCCATCGAGACGCCCCTGACCGAGACGACCGGCCAGCGCGTCAAGGGACTCGACGACGTGGTCATCATCAACGTCCTCCGGGCCGCGACGCCCTTCGTGGAGGGCCTGCTGAAGGCGTTCCCGCGCGCCAAACAGGGCGTCATCAGCGCGGGCCGCAACGAAGAGGCGGGCCGCGACGAGGACGGCACCTTCCCCATCACCATCGACTACGTGAAACTCCCCGAGATTCAGGAGAAAGACACCGTCATCGTCGCCGACCCGATGCTCGCCACCGGGTCGACGATGTGCGCGGTGCTGGACGAGGTACTGAACGAGCAACCGAACCCCGAAGACCTGTTCGTCCTCTCGGCGGTCAGCGCGCCCGAGGGCCTGCTCCGCGTGGGCGACGAGTTCGACGAGGCCGACCTGCTGACGGTCGCCATCGACGACGAACTCAACGACGAGGGATTCATCGTGCCCGGACTGGGCGACGCCGGGGACCGAGCGTTCCGGACGAAGTAGTCGGTCCGGTTCCGTCTCGCTCGCTCCGTCTCGACTTCCGTTCTCCCGACCTACAACCGGAACACCCGCGACGCCAGCGACTCGCTGCCGCGCTTGGCGAGAATAATCGTCCCCTTCGCGCGCCGTCCGACCGCTCGGGGCGTCGAACCCACGACTCGCCGCCGAATCGCGCCCCTCCGGGTCGCGCCGAGGACCGTCACGTCGTGGCGCTCGGACTCCGCGACGATGACCGCCGAGACGTCGCCCTCCCGGACCGCGGTCTCGACTTCGACGCCCGACAGCGAGTCGGCCTTCGCCGCGAGCAACTCGCGGGCCTCGGACTCCTCGCTCGGCGACTCGACGACTCGGAGCAGCGTCACGTGGGCGCCGTTGTTGGCCGCGATGGCCCGCGCCACCGACACCGCGAGGTCGGCGTGTCGGCTCTCGGCCACCGGCAGGAGAACCGCTTCGACCGTTCCGGCGAGCGCGCCGATTTTCTCGACCAGCACGTCGCAGTCCGCCCGGCGCACGATGCGGTCGACGTTGGTCCCGAGGACCGCGTTCTGTCGGGTCCGCTCCTGCCAACCGAGCAGTAGCGCGTCGCAGTCGCGCTCTCGGATGCCGTGGAGGACCCCGCGGGCCACCGACGAGGCGACGAACAGTTTGCCGCTGACCGGCACACCGGTCCCGGAGGCGACCGACACCGCCCGGTCGAGGACGCCCCGTCGCTCGCCGCCGAATTCGCGGGCGATAACCTCGTCGGTGAACAGCGCGAACGGCGACTCTTGGGGCGTGACGACGACGCCGACCACGAACACTTCGCCGTCGCGTTCGCGGGCAACGTCCCTCGCGGTCCGGACCAACTGCTCGGCGTTGTCGGGGTTGCCCACCGCGACGGCGATGCAGTAGTCGTCGTCGCTCATCGGCGAACGCACGCCGTCTGCGTGCAAAAGTGTTCGCGTCCGACCGGTCGCTACTCACCAAAATTCATAAGCCGTCCCGACACACCACGAGGCATGACAGACGACGAGGCCGACCCTTGCGACGACTGCCGGGACCCCGTCTCGGACGCGCTGGCGCGCACCGTCCGACTCACCGTGGACCGCTCGCAAATCGACAGCCAGCGACTCTGTCCCGAGTGCTTCGCCGACTGGATAGACCGCTACGAGTCCGAGATGCAACCCGACGAGCGTCCGGTCATCGAGGATGGCGACACCGACATCATCGTGGACTGACGAACCCCTCCGTATCGACTGGAGAACCCCGAGCCTGTAGGCGATTATCTGGCAGGATTTGCTGACGAAAGCCACCCTCTACCGCGGACGGTACTCCTTCGAAGTCGTCCACGTCGACGTGTGTCTCCTCGACCGCAACCCCCTCGTTTCGGGTACAAGAACGCAAGAGGGCTCTGGGTTGTCTGCCCTAATCGTCGCTACCGAAGCCGACCCCCCGTGTGCGAAAAGTGACCAATGAATGCCCTCTGTGTTGTCAGTCCTCTCCTCTTCTGAGTAGGTCCAAAAGCCGACTCTACACCGGACGTAGCGGACAGTTTCTGCCGTCCAGCCGAACGCTTTTTTATCAGACCTCGGAATGGAGTCGATAATGTACTCTGGACCGGTCGGCGTCGTCGTTCACCTTGTCGCGGGACTGTTCGGAGTCGGATTCCTCTGGCACGCCGCCTCCGTAGCACGTCAACGGCGCGCGATGACCGACCCGGACGCCGAGCGAATCGGCGACGTCACCGACGGCGACGCCGTGGCTCTCGACGGCACCGTCCAAGCCAAAGCGAACGAGTCGGGCGGCGCCGAGACGGTCACGGCACCGCTCGGCGGCGGGGAGTGCGTGTTCGCGGCGTGGCGCGTCGAGGAGTTCATCGGGCACGAACTCGGCGAACACAGCGGCTGGACCGAGCAGGCAAGCGGGTACGTCACGACCCCGTTCGAACTCACCGACGCGAGCGGCGAAATCACCGTCGAGGTCGTCGGCGAGCGGGAAGTCCTCGGGACGGAGTTCGACCTCGCGGACCTCGACTCGCCGCGGAAGTCGGTTCCAGTCGAGGCCGACCTCCCGCCGGAGATTCAGCAGTTCGAGACCGCCCACGACGTTCCCGAGCGAACGCCCGCTGACCCCGCCCCGCCGAGCAGCGAGTCCGGCCCGACGCAGGGCGACCGGCGGTACTACGTCGGGACAATCGAGACCGGCGACTCGCTGTTCGTCGCCGGAACCGCGACGCGTTCCGACAGAGGGTCGTGCGCGGTGAGCGACGAGACCGGAGAGTCGCTGCTCCTCTCCGACAGCGGACGCGAGGGTGCGACCGGCGAGCGCGCCGGACGGGCCGCCGTGACAGGTCTCGTGGGAGTCGTGCTGCTCTGGTACACCCTACAGCCGGCCCTCTGACCGGCACTGCTCCGCCTATCTACTCTCCGCCCGTCTCTCCGTCGGCTTGTCGGTCGCCTGTCTCCTCGTCATCGTCTTCGTCACCGCCTTCGTCCTCTTCGCCCGCGGAGAGACCCTCGTCGCCGCGCTCCAGCGCCTTCGGCGCGTCGTGGTGGTCCGAGTAGCCGTCGAACCAGCGCACGATGCGCTCGAGTCGGTCCACGACGTGGGCCGGTTCGCCGCTCCGGGAGAGTTCGTGGCCCTCGCGCGGGTAGCGGACCAGTCGGGTCTCCACGCCGTTCTTCTTGTACGTGAGATAGAGCATCTCGGCGTTGTTCACCGGGACCCGGTAGTCGTCGTCGCTGTGAATCAGCAGCGTCGGGGTGTCCACCTCGTCGGCGTAGGCCGTGGGCGACCGCTCCCAGAGGAACTCGTGGTCGTCCCACGGCGTCGCGTCGAAGTCCCACTCGATGAGTTTGAAGGCGTCGGTCGACCCGTAGAAACTGTTGAGTTCGTAGACGCCGCGTTGGCTGACCGCGCCCGAGAACCGGTCGGTGTGGCCGACTATCCACGTCGTCATGTAACCGCCGTAGCTCCCGCCGGTGACGTACACGTCGTCCTCGTCCACGTAGTCGCGACTCGCCACTTCGTCCACCCCGGCCATCACGTCCTCGTAGGCGGGCGGTCCCCACTGGCCGCCTCCGAGCGCGGCCATGAACTCCTCGCCGTACCCCGTCGAACCGCGGGGGTTCGACCAGAAGACGACGTACCCCCGCGCCGCGAGTAGTTGGAACTCGTGCCACATCGTCCCGCTGGTGGACCACATCGCGTGGGGGCCGCCGTGGATTTCGACCGCGAGGGGGTAGGTTTCGTCGGGGTCGAAGTCCGGTGGCGTGAGCACCCAGCCCTGAATCTCGTCGCCGGAGCCGTTCTCGAACCGGATTTCCTCGGGTTGGGAGACCGCCCGGTCGTCGAGGTAGTCGCTGTTGACCCGGGTGAGCCGTCGGGACTCGGCACCGCCGAGCGTCGAGACGAACACGTCGCCGGGGTGGTCCCACTCCGACCGGACGAAGGCCACCTTGTCCGGCCCGACCGTGGCGTCCTCGATTTCGCCGTCGCCGACGACGCGCCGAGGGTCGGCCTCGGCGTCGCCCGGCGCGCGCCAGACGGCGTAGTCGCCCTCGTCGGGCGTCAGGAAGTAGAGATTCTCCTCGTCGGGTCCCCACTGGGGCGCCATCGCCGTCGAAAGCGTCCGGTCGAGGCCCTCGGTCGGCGTCGTCACCTCACCGGTCTCTCGATCCAGCACCTCGATTTCGGTCTGTCTCAGCGTCGCGTTCTCCTCCGGCGTGTGGGCGTAGGCGAGTCGGCCGTCGCTCGCGGCCGCGAGCATCGGCGTCCACCCCGTCGTCTGCATGACGGTCTCCGTCTCCTCGCCCGCGTCGAGGTCGTACTCCACCACGTCGATGACGATGTTGTCGTCGGGGTCCCCGGTCCGGCGCGCGCCGTAGAGCAGCGTCGTCGCGTCGGCCCACTCGGGGTTCAGGTGGTCGTGGTCGCCGTCTGTGAGTCGCCTCACTTCGCCTCGCGAGTCCCCCGCTCGACCTCCCGAGGCGCGTTGCGCCTCGCCATCGAGGTCCACGACGTAGACGTGCGAGCGTTTCCCGTCGAAGTAGCGCTGGTCCGCCCGGTAGACCTTCCGGTCGATGACCCGCGGGTCTGGGTCTTCCGGTTCGAAGTCCTCGCCGTCGAGACCGGTGTCGCGGTCCTCCTCGCGGTCGTCCGCCGTGACCTGCTGGGTGAACGCGATTCTGCGTTCGTCGGGCGACCACGCGATTTCGGCGACGCCGCCGACCACGTCGGTCACTTGCCGGGCCTCGCCCCCGTCGGTGGGCACAATCCAGAGTTGCGGCCGGTCGTCGTCCGCGCCCCGCGTGCTGACGAACGCGATGCGGTCGCCGCTCGGACTCCACCGCGGCTGGCTGTCTACGCCCTCCGAGACGGTGAACTGACGCGGCTGGTCGCCGCCGACCGGGACCACGTGTACCGTCGCCTCGTACTCGTCGTCGTCCGCGGGCACTTTCCGGACGAAGGCGACTCGCTCGCCGTCGGGCGAGACGCGCGGCTCCTCGACCTGTACGATGTCGTGATAATCGGTCGCACGAACCGTTTCCATACGTTCGACTACCGGTATACCGACAACAGGATTTCGGTTCGAATGAGTCGTTCCGAGGCGTCGTGCCGGCTTTCTTGCTTTTCGTAACAGATAGTGTTAATAAAAATATCGTATCTGTAGCACATACTTTTCATAGGGGAAACATTTTAAGTTGGTGTGGTATGATGGAACAGTTGAGAGATGGCCACAAAGGATATAACGGATTCGTCCACAGGGGAGGATTTCGAAGACGCGGAGGAACTTCAATGGGTACTGGCGAAAACGCTCTTGGACGCCAACGCACACTCGACGCAAGCGCTCGAAAACTACCTCCTGTTGACCCACCGAGGCGACGGTTCGGCGAACCTCGATTCGGTTCAGGAGTCGATTCGACGCGCCATCGACGAACACGAGACGATTATCGAGGAACTCGAACTGGCCAGCGAAGCGGTCGCCGAATGGCAGAACGGCGAGTAGTCTCTTGACTCAGCACCGACGCGGCCGACTCTCGCTCCGGTAGAGTCCGCCCTCCGTGGCCTAAAATTTCTGCATCAATATGGACGTTCCACACATACTAATAGTAAATACTACCAGGGTATTACCCGTCCTTTTCACGTATGTTTATAAACCACTCCGAGGTAAGACGAGACAATGAAGCTCACTACCCCGACGGACTTCGATATTCTGAAGGCCCTCTCTGACGGAAAACGGAACAACGCGGTCAACCTCGCTCACGAACTCGACAAGAACCGTGCGTACGTGAACACGCGACTGCCGATTCTGGCGGACTACGGGCTCGTCGAACGTGTGGGCCCCGCCCCGAACAGCGGTCTCTACGCCATCACCGAGAAGGGCAGGGCCGTTCTCGAAAACCGCTCGAAGTACCGAGAGGAGGACGTGGATTTCGACGCCGCCGTCGAAGAAACGCTCGAGTCGCGGTCCGACGCCGAGTAACCCGTCCGTACTCCGTTGTTTCTCCCCGTTCTCGTCGCTTCAAAATACTTTTGTGTCCAAACTACAAATACCGTCGGTAAGTAGGAACAGTATATGTTAACAGTACAACTCAGTCTGGAGGGTCCGAGCTGATGAAACTCGCCGAACCGACGGACTTCGAGATACTCGAAGCGCTCGAAGAGCACGGCCGGAACACGGCCCAGAACATTTCACTCCTGTTGGACAAGGACCGAAGTTACGTGAACACTCGTCTGCCTCATCTAGCCGAACTCGAACTCGTCAAACGCGTCGGCCCGGCCGAGAACAGCGGCCTTTACGAGATTACCGACCGCGGGCGTGCGGTGCTCGACCACCGGGATTCGTACGGTGATTCGGACGTGGACTTCGACGCGGTCGTCGAGCGGAGCATTCGGACCGAGTGAGTCTCCTCGATGCGGTCGTTAGTGACTCGCAGGTGACTGTTAGACATCTAAATATTGTTATACCGTCTCTAGAAGCGGCTTATGACCATTTCTGAACCGCTATCAGAAACTTCTCGGTGGTCCTCAGCGGTCTAAAAACTCGCGTAGTAGTGGACTCGCGCGGGCACGTTCACGACACGCGGTGCGAGGCAGTATCGCCTCTCGGAGCGTCGGCCGATAGACACGAACCGCGGGTGATATGCCCCGATTATACCACTCCTTCCGGCGATTACCTGTATCTTAACTGGTCCATGTCAAGGAATTTCTGTTTGCATAAACATTTTATATGTCCACGATATATACCGACAGTAGATGCGGGAGGTAGGTACCACGCCGACCTTAACGCGGCCGATGGTCGGGTGGGTGGCTACCCCCGCATTGGAAGAATCAAATCAACCATGAATCGGAACGAAGCACGCGACAAGGCGCGCGCGGTATTCCTCGCTGCGCTGATGGTCCTCTCCGTCTTCGGAGGGTCCATCGCGTTCACCGGGAGTGCCGTCGCGGCCAACACAGACACGGTTACCATCCACGACAGCGTGGGTGGGAACCAGATTTCGGTAGCACAGGACGGCGAAACAGTCTACATCAAAGCCACAGACGGTGCAACGACTGGTGGCACTCAGAAAGTTACCGTCTCGAATGGTAACGGTGGTTCCATCACCGTTACTCTCGCTGACGACGGAAGTGGCGCTGATGGCTCGTCCACCGGTGGAGCGGGCGACGGCAACTACTGGGGTTCGTTCACTCTCGTGAGTGGCTCCAGTGACGATACCAAGGACAAGCTCAGCGTCGCTGACGGCAACTCGGCGAGCGTGACCGTCGACCTCGACGGTATGGGCGCAGAAGATAGCGCCACCGTCACGGCCGACTACACCGCTCCCGACGACCCCGTCTCGATTGTTGGTGGGCCTATCGTGTCGAGTAACGAGACCGGTTACTCGGTCACGGTCAACCTGACCGACGACCCCGAGGACGGCACCCTGACCGTTCAGCTAAAGAACGGTTCGACGACCGAAACGGCGTCGAAGGATATCTCGGGCCTGTCGGACGATGACTCTCAAGAGCAAGAGGTGTCGGTGTCCGGTATTGCCGCCTCGAGCTTCGACGATGGCACGGTGGAAATCTCGGCGAAGATGACCGATGCCGCCGGGAACGGGAACGCCGACGGTCTCACCGCCAACACCACGGTCACGAAGGACGCGACGGCACCGTCCATTAACAAGTTCACCGTCACTCACGAGGACGGAATGGCCAAGATTACCATCAACGCCTCGGAGCAGCTAGGTTCCTCTGACGGTGCCATCGCCGTGGAGTACAACAACGAGACGGCCAAGAACCAGAGTCTGACTCGTTCGGACTTCGCCCAGAGTGCTTCGAACGGCGGTTCGTACGTCTACACGTACACGCAGAAGGCCTTCGAAGGGACTCACACGGCCACGGTGACCAGCGCCACTGATACCTTCGGGAACAGTTGGGCTGGCCCCAAGTCCGACTCGGTCAGTGTCGGCAGCAGTCCGGCATACAGCAACTGGAACTTGGCTTCCGGCGAGAAGATCGCGGACGACGAACACAAGATCGCAGTCGACATCGACGACTCGCAGGGCATCAACCCGGACAGCATCGAGGTCGGAATCTACAACGCAAGCGGCGGTCTGGTCTCGGCCAACACGCCCAACGACGCCGGCGTGTACTTCAACGGCCAGACGCTGTCCGTCTACCCCGGTAGCGACGGTGTGTCCGCGCTTCCGGACGGAGAGGTCACCGTGAAGGTGTTCGCGTCCGACTCGAACGGTAACTACAGCCAGACGAGTCGGACGTTCAAGGTCGACGCGTCTGGCCCGAAGGTGAGTCCCGGTACGGCTAACAACTCGTACCTCACCACCGACGAGCCGACGCTGACCTTCGACATCACGGACACGTACTCGGCGGTCAACCCGAACACCGTCGAAGTCACCGTCAAGGACGCTGACGGCAACGTCCTGCTCGACAGCGCGACCGACAGCACCACGGGCGTCGAGTTCGACGGCCGCACGCTGACCGTCGACTCGTCGCAGAAGGGCGTTCCGGCGCTTCCGCAGGGCGACGTTACGTACGTCGTGACCTCCGCGGACTCCGTGGACAACCTCAACTCGTCGGCGTTCACCTACACCGTCGACTCGATGCAGCCGCGGGTCACGAGCGTGACCGTCGACGACACGCCGGTGAACGCCAGCAACGTTGGCGTCGAGCGCAACGTTACGGTCAAGTTCAGCGAACCGATGGACCAGACCGTTAATCCGTCGGTTACGGTCGACGTCAACGGTGACGGTGTGACCGACGCCACCGTCAACAATAATGGAACCTTCGGGACGAACGGCTTCGGCCCGGCCAACACAACGTGGAAGGGTAAGATTACCCTCCCGACGAAGTCGGCCGACGCTACTGCGGAAGTCGAAGTCAGCAACGCCAAGGACAAGGCTGGAAAGTCGATTAACACGAGCGTGAACAACGGGACGTTCCTGTACGACACGCAGGTCCCGAGCGCGAAGGCGAACTTCAGTGAGAGTACGCTCAACGAAACGCTCGACCTCACCGAGCAGTTCGACATCAGCGGTGAGAACCAGACCGTCACCTACGAGTACAACACGAACGCGAGCGGCGGCTTCCCGGCCGAGGACTACCAGACCGTCTCCTCGCCGGAGAGCTTCGACACGACGCAGTTCGAGGACGGCAACATCAAGCTGAAGGTCACCGTCACTGACGACGCCGACAACAGCGACACCGCCAGCGGTACCGTCCTCCTCGACAACTACGACCCGTCGGTCTCGAGCACCCTCTCGGAAGGTGAACTCGTCTACGGCGACGTGAACGTCTCCGAGGCGTTCACTGTCTCGCACACTGACGGGAACGCAGTCACCTACGAGTACAACGGTTCGAACAACGATTCGTTCACGACCATCGACCTCAGTACGAGTACGAATGTCTTCGACGCGGAGACGGACGAACTCGACACGACCCAGCTCGAAGACGGGACGCTCACGTTCCGCGTGAACGTCACCGACGACGCTAACAACAAGGTCTCGAAGACGGTCAACGTTACCGTCAACAACCTCGACGTGCGCACGTTCGAGGCCGAAGGCCTGAACGGTAGCGACGCCGGAACGGCGCAGGTTACGTTCGAGACCAACTCGAACCTGAGTAGTCTCACCGTCGGCGTCAACAGCACCGACAGCTACTTCGGTAGCTCCGTGACGAAGACGCTCACGCTGGACGACTTCAGCCGTGACTACAACGCCACGACCGGCGTCGTCACCTACACGGCGACCGTCGACGACCGCGACGGTGCTTACAAGGCCACGCTGATCTCCGCCGTTGGGGAGAACGACCAGAAACTCCTCAATAGCGACGAGACCAGCACGTTCAGCACCGACGGCGAAGACCCGCACGTCACCGACGCGCAAATCATCGATGCGGGCGATTCGAGCACGACGGTCCGCGTCGAGTTCAACGAGCCCGTCGTCGACGACCTCGGTAGTTCGGAGCTCATCAACGTCGGCGACGCTCGCGTGCAGGCCAGTAGCGTCACCGCAGACAGCGCTGCTACCAAGGGCTTCGTCAAGGTCACCTTCGGCGACAACTTCCAGACGGGCGACTCGCCCGCACTGAACGTCTCCGACGGTGCCTTCGTCGAGGATAACTACGTTGGTGACTCCGCGAATGCCACCAACGCCTCGGACACCACCACGGTTCACACCATCGAACTGAACCTGAAAGAGGGCCACAACGTGGTCTCCCTACCCGCGGCGAGCGGTGCGGTCGACCTATCCGAGATCGATGCGCTGACGGAGAACGACACCGTCTGGGCGTACGACGAGGACGGATGGAGCCACTACACGCCCGGTGACAACACGAGCACGCTGGAAACGCTGGAAGGCGGCCAAGGGTATATCTTCGTGATGAACCACAGCGCCACCCTCGACATGAACGTCTACAACCAGCCCGGTAGCTCCGGAAGCCTGGAGTCCGCGACGCCCGGGTCGGAAGACGTCCACGAGGGCTGGAACCTGGTCGGTCACTGGCAGGAAGGCTCTCAGAACCGCGACGTCGCCTTCTCGGCCATCGAAGCCGGCGACTTCACCACCGTCTACCAGCAGACGGAGAACGGTCGCCTGAGCTTCTCCGACGTCTCCAGTAGCGAGAACCTCGAACCCGGCGAAGGGTACTGGGTCCTCGTGACCGAAGACGACGGCGACGTCTACGGCGAGACCGCCTACGCGACCTGAAGCCGCAGCATCCACTTTCCAATTTATAGGTGATCACTCATACAATGACAGAAAATGCACTACTCAAGAAGCGGTTCGTGCAGCTAGCTGCGGCGGTGTTCGCGGCGATGCTGGTTGCGAGCGTCGCAGGCGTTGCTGCGGGACAACCTGCTCCGCCCCACCACTTCCGCGGGACCGTGAGCGACCAGAACGGCGACCCGGTCGAGGGCGTCACGGTCGAAGTCGTCTACAACGGCGAAGTCATCAACCAGACGACGACGGATTCCAACGGGGAGTACGGCGTCGACGTGGCGGACCCGGACGACGGTGAATCGGACGAGCAGTTGACCATCCGCGTCGCGAACGGCAACGCGAGCGCCCAAGAGACGTGGGAGTCCGGCGAAAACACGAAGAACGACTTCACAGTCGGCGAACTGTCCACGACGACAACGACCACGCCGACGTCGACTACCACCAGCACGTCGACTCCGTCCGGTACCACCACGACCACGGCGACCACGGCCACGACGACGTCGTCGACCGGCGGTGGCGGCGGTAACACCGGCGGCGGCGGTGGTGGCGGTGGCGGCGGTGGTGGCGGTGGTGGCGGCGGTAGCGCCGGTGGCGGCAACACCGGCGGCAGCGCCGACACCACGACGACCACGACCGAGACGACCGCTTCCGACGACCAGAGTTCGAACGACGGAAGCGACTCGGCCGACGACACGGTGACGGAGAAAGCGATCAGCAACGACACCGAGACGGCCACGAAGGACGGTTCCGGTGATGATACGACGCAGTCGTCGAACTCCGACGACGAGACGACCACCGGCGGTAGCGGAACCGGTGCCCCCGGTTTCGGAACCACTGCGGCTCTCGTCGCGCTCGTCGCGGCCGCGCTGCTCGCGATCCGCCGCAGCAACTAGCATCGCGCGCTAACTACCGGACCTCCGGTTCGAAGACGTTTTTTGCGGTCGATACACGTAGACCTGCGACCCGTATCCGAATCGCTCCGGAACCCCGTCGTCAGCGCCGACGGTTCAGTCGAACACCACGGGCGCGTCGTCGCCGAACCAGAAGGACGCGCGCTCGCCGCGCTCGACCGGCGTACTCCGGCCCTGCATGACGACCGACAGTTCGAGGTCGCTGCCGACGTCCACGACGTAGTTGGTCTGGTCGCCCTGGAAGTACCGCTCGACGATTTCGCCCTCGAAGGTGCTTCCCTCGGCCCGGCCGCCGTCGGACTTCGCGCCCCGAGCGCCCGTCTCGGCCAGCGAGATGTCCTCCGGTCGAATCGAGACGCTGACCGCGCCCTCGCCGACCGACTCGTCGGGCGCGAACCGGATGCCGTCCGCGCCGCCGACCTCTACGACGGTCCGGCCATTCACGGCGCGGGCCTCCCCGTCGAGCAGGTTCGTGTCGCCGATGAAGTCGGCGACGAATGGACTCGCGGGGTTCCGGTAGATTTCCTCGGGCGGGCCGACCTGCTCGATTCGGCCCTCGTTCATCACCGCGAGGCGGTCCGAGAGCGTCATCGCGACCTCTTGGTCGTGGGTCACGTAGAAGAACGCGCCTTGGGTCTTCTCGTGAATCCTGCGTAGTTCCACCTGCATCTGCTTGCGGAGCTTTCGGTCGAGACTCGACAGCGGTTCGTCCAACAGGAGGACGCTGGGTTCGTTGACGAGGGCGCGGGCGAGGGCGACGCGTTGCTGCTGGCCGCCCGAGAGGTCGCCCGGATTCCGGTCCTCGTAGCCGCCGAGGTCCACGAGTTCGAGGTACTGGGAGGCTCGCTCTCCGCGTTCGGCCGCCCCGACGCCGGACTTCTTCAGACCGTAGGCGACGTTCTCCTCCACGCTCATGTGGGGAAACAGCGAGAGGTGCTGAAACACGAGGTTGGTGTCTCGCGCGTCCGGCGGCACCCCCTGCATGTTCCGGCCGTCGATGACGACCTCCCCGTCTGTCGGCGTCTCGAACCCGCTAATCATGCGGAGCGTGGTCGTCTTCCCGCACCCCGACGGCCCGACCAGCGAGAAGAACTCGCCGCGCTCGATGCTGAAGTCGATGCCGTCCACGGCGGTTACGTCGCCGAACTCCTTCCGCACGTCTTCCAAACGTATTAGCTCCCCTTCCACTCCCATACGCATGGTACCGCGTCACAATACAAAACGCTCGGGGTCGTTCGACTCGCTCACCTCGGCGCACGTTCACCTCGATTGAAATATTTGAGGTGTAGGCGTCTGCGGTCGCAGTCCTCGAAATTAATCGGGTAAGCCACACAAAAAGCATAAACTTTTATGACTGTTTCCCCCGACCTTCGACGTGGTGGGGGATACCAAATGACACGAGACGGTGACGGCAGTCGCACCGAAACGAGCGATAACTCTCGGCGGACGTTCCTGAAAGCGAGCGGGACGGCCGGGGCGGCCGGACTGGTCGGACTACCGGGATACGTCGGAAACGTCACGGCCCAGCGGCCGACGCTCAACGTCCTGACGTGGGAGGAGTACGGCGACCAGCAACTGCTCGGTCCGATTCAAGAGCAGGTCGGGGTGGACATCCAGATTACCAAGTCCACGTCGTCGGCCAAGATGTTCTCGTCGTGGAACGCCGGGCAGTACCGCCAGTACGACATCGCCATCCCGAACAACAACTACGTCCCGAAGATGATGAACGCGGACCTGCTGGCTCCGGTCCCCGAGGACGTAGTCACGAACCAGAGCAGCATCTACGACACGTTCCAGACCTTCGCCGACAACCAGTTCACCAGCGAGGGGGACGCCTACGGGGTCCCGATTCGGTTCGGGTGGTACGGCTACTCCTACGACTCCCGGAAGATTCCGGATCACGACCCGACCTACGAGATTCTGTTCAGCGACCAGTTCGAGGGCGTCGACCTGCAGAACAAGATCGTCATGTACGACAACCACTTCAAGGCGATGAGCGCAGCGGCGCTCTACCTCGGGATGCAGGACGCCTTCAAAGGGAAGCAGGTCAGCCTCTCTCAACAGCAGTTAGACGAGGTCAAGCAGACGATGATAGACCAGAAGCCGCTGTTGCAGGGCTACATTGCTGCGGACCCGACCTACATCAAGTCGTTCCGGCAGGGCAACTTCCTCGTCGGCCAATCCGGGCGGAACGAAATCGTCGAGATGAAAGTCAACGGCGACAACTGGCCGAAGATGGCCACGCCGAAGGAGGGGTCGCTCGCGTGGTTCGAGTCGGCGGTCGTCTCGAAGGCGTCGAACAACAAGCAGAAAGCGTGGGAAGTCGTCAACGAGTACATCTCGCCGAAACTCGGCGCGACGCTGGCGAAAGTGGGCTACTCGCCGAGCGTCAACCCGGCGACCCAGCAGTACCTGACCGAGCGCCAGAACAACCTGTACGGGGCGATAGCCCCCGAGCGCTTGCAGAACTTCATCCCGTTCAAGGCCGTCGAGAACGAGCGCGCGTGGATTCAGGCGTGGGAGGAAATCAAGGTCGCGTAACGTGGCTACCGAAACCTCCGAGCGCGGCCGGTCCGCGCGCGAACGGTTCGTCGGCGCGTTCGCCTCTCGGGCGAACAGGCTCGGGATAACCGCCGGACCGGCGCTGGTCTGGTTGTTCCTCCTGTTGCTGACGCCGCTGACGTTCATGGTGGCGGTCAGTTTCACGAGCGTCGACACGTTCACGTACCAGATAATCTGGGAACCGACGCTGGCGAACTACGACCAGTTGTTCGCCGGAGAGGGTCCGTTCTGGCAGACCGCGTTCTTCCAGTCGCTCGCGCTCTCGTACTTCATCGCGGCGGTGACGACCGTGCTGTGTCTGGTGCTGGCGTTTCCGCTGGCGTACCTGCTCGCGCGCCGGGGCGGCACCACGTTCAAGGTCGTCATCTTCCTCGTGCTGTTGCCGTTCTTCACGATGTACCTCGTGCGGGCCTACTCGTGGTACCTCATGTTCGGCCCGAGCGGGGTCCTCAACAGCACGCTGATGCGAATCGGAATCACCGACGGGCCCCTCGGCATCTTCAACTACGGCGTGCCGGCGATAATCGTGGGGCTGACCCACGCGTACTTCCCGTACATGCTGCTGTCGCTGTACGCCAGCCTCGACGGTCTCGACTTCTCGCTGACCGAGGCGGCCCGGGACCTCGGGGCCAGCAGGGCCGAGACGCTGCGGGACGTGATTCTCCCGCTCGTGCTGCCGGGAATCATCAGCGGGAGTCTGTTCGTGTTCGTGCCCGCGCTGGGGGCGTTCATCACGCCGCGGTTCCTCGGGCAGGGGAAGGTGCTGATGATAGGCCAACTCATCGAGAGTCGAATCAACTCGCTGTACGCCATCGGGTACGGGAGCGCGGCGTCGATGTTCATCGTCGCCTCCATCGTGGTGGCGTTCGCGCTGGCGTTCCGGTACGTCAGTATCGAGGACTTGGGAGGTGTCTGAGATGGCGACGGAGACCGACTCCGGCACGGAGACCGAGCGCGGAACTCCGACCGAGCGGGGGACCGGGACCCGGATTCTCGACCACGAGCGCAAGGAGTGGCTCCTCGGACGGGGCCTCTACGTCGTCGCGGGGGCGCTGCTCGTGTTCCTCTGGATTCCGCTCGCGGTGATGATAGTCCTCTCGTTCACGGTCAACGCCAGCACGTTCTTCCCCTTCCGTGGAGTGACGCTGGCCCACTACGGCGCGACGTTCGCCGACGAGGCGCTGATGCGGTCGTTGTGGCACAGCGTGCAGGTCGCCACGATTGCGGCGTCCATCGCCACGCTGTTGGGCGTCCTCGCCAGTTTCGCGCTGGCGAGGTTCGCCTTCCCGCTGAAGGAGGCCTACCGGACGTTCGGCATCCTGCCGATGGTGATTCCGGGCGTGGTGTTGGGCATCGCGCTGCTCATCTACTTCCGGACGCTCCTGCCCCAACTGTTCGGCATCACCATCGTGCCGGGGTTCTGGACGGTCGTGCTGACCCACAGCGTGTACGGCCTTCCGTTCGTGCTACTCATCGTGACTTCGCGGCTCTACACGTTCGACGAGTCGCTGGAGGAGGCCGCCCGCGACCTCGGGGCCGACCCGCTGACGGTGTTCCGCGACGTGACGCTTCCCATCGTCGCGCCGGCCATCGGCGCGGGGTTCCTGTTCGCGTGGATTCGGTCGTTCGAGGACTTCATCCGGGCGTTCTTCGTGCGCGGGACGATGGACGTGCTGACCACGTCGATGTTCTCGATGATAAAGTACGGGACCGCGCCGAAGATGAACGCCATCTCGTCGTTCATCGTCCTCGTCATCGCGGTGGTGCTGGCGGTGGCGATGAACGTCGGCAACGTGTCCGGGATGGTCGCCGGGACCGAGGGCGAAGAGGAGTAGACCTCTGTTTTTCGCGTCTTTCACGCCAGACCGAAGACCGCCATCGCGCCGAACAGCATGTCGCCGTAGGTCAGCGCCACGACGGTCCCGACGAACAGCGGAACGACGAACGGGATGCCCGGCGAGACCCAGACCTCCTCGGCGCTGACCAGCACGTCGAGTCCGTCGCGCAGGCCCTCGGGGGTCGTGCCGTAGGCGCCGTGGTCGATGTCGTCGAGGAACGCCGCCGCGCCCCACGGGTCGTCGGCGGGCGCGTCCTCCTCGGCGACGGTCTCCGCCGGTGCTTCGAGTTCGCCGCCGTCGGCCCGGAGGTCTTCGACGCCGACCGACCCGTCGCCGGGCGGATTCGGTTCCGCCGGCAGGGTGGCGGGGTCCCGGAAACGGTCGGGGCGCTCGCGCAACTCCGCCAGCGTCAGGCCGCGCCACCGGAGGTACATCCGCACCGCGTCCAAGTCCACGCCGTTGCGGGTCACGCCCTCGGGCGTCTCCAGCAGGCGGCCGTGTTCCTCGGCCGCGGCGCGCCACGACACCGGCTTGCCGACGACCATCACCGACGAGAACCGCCCGGCGACCGCGTTCCGGCCGAGGACGGCCAGCGGATAGAGCGCGCCGAGCAACACGGTGTTGGTCAGAATCGTCAGCGAGAACACGCCGACCGCGGTCCGCTGGTGGGGGAGGACCCACCCGAACGCCTCGTAGGTCGGGAACGTGGGGAACAGCGCGGCGACGACGAGAAACGCCTTCGCGTCCGCGCCGCCGAACGCCCGGAACCACCAGAAGGCGACGACGAGCGGCGCGACGAAGCCGAGGCTGATGGCGGTCCGGAGCGCGAACGCTCGGGTCTCGTAGGCGGTGCCGGTCCACGCTTGCCAGCCCTCGACCGCCAACAGGACGACCGCCAGCGCGGCGAGGGGGTACCACGTCCGGTTCGGTACGCGGCGGGTCTTCACGTCGCGTAGCGCGGCCCAACCGAAGACGGGGACGACGAGCAGTCGCAGGAGGTCGGGTATCGAGGCGTCGATGGGGGAAGCCACGGCGTAGTATCTCTCCGTGACCGAGGTTTGTTTCGCCTTCCTATATAAATGTACGAGGGAGTGTCGTCCGGCCGACGCGGGGCGACCGGCCGCCTACGAACCCTCGTCGACGGCGTGAATCTCGTCCACCCGCCACGAGGAGCCGTCTCCCCCGCGCTCCACCAGCGTCGCCTCCACAGTCCCCGACGACGTGGCCAGTCGCTCGAACAAGTCCTCGTCCCCGTCCGGGAGCGGCACGGCGACGTACTGGTCGTCGGAACTGCGGAGGACGACCTCGCGCTCGGTCGCGTCGAAGTTCCAGACGCGGAAGGCGTCTCTCATCGTTCGAGTCGAATCGTCGGGTCCACCCGTCATAGGCTAGCCCGTGACGCGGAGGACGACGGTAAAGGTGGTGTCCGTAGCGCCGCCGCTGTTCGACCGGAGAGACGTAAAAAATCGAATTCGATTTTAATATAGTCGGAGCGGGTTCTTCTCACTCGGGCGTAATTTAGCTGTGGCCTCCCCGTAACGTGGAGACGTAACTGAATCGAGGTCGCAGGAAGGAAATCACAACCATCATGACCCCTTAGTAGCTTGGAGACAGCAATGGGGTACTTGGCACGGGGTATCGAGCAGGTCGGTGGACGCCGCGTCGTCCTCGCCCTCGGGGGACTCTACGTCGCCATTGCCGTCGCGTTCCCAGTCACGCCAGCCGTCGGCGACAGAAGAGTCAACGACGTGTTGATGATTTCGTTGCTCGTCGGCGCAAGCGGTCTCGCGCTCTCCTACGGTGGCTATCGGCTCTCACAGAGCGACGTCCGTCCTGACCTCTACCACGTCGTCGCCGGGTGGTGCGTTCGCGCCATCGAAGTCATGGTCGGTATCCTCCTGTTCATCTCGGTCATCACCGAACTAAACGACCCCCTCGCGAACTTCCTCATCCTCCCTGCACTCGCGAGCGTGGCCGGCCTCGGGATGGGGTATCACGATGGACAGGCCCAGACCAGAGCCGTGGACGCCGAAGAGTACAGCCAAGAACTCGAACGCTACGAAACCATCGTCCAAACCGTCAACGATGGCATCTTCGTTACCAACGAAGACAACCGCTTCATACTGGTGAACGACGCCTACACCGAACTCGTCGGGTACGACCGCGAGGAAATTATCGGCTCGCCCGCCTCGTTCGTCATGGCCGAGAAGGAGAACGCAGCGGCACTACGCGAGGAGGTGGAGCGCGACCTCGAACGAGAGACTTTCGGCTCGAAAATGTACGAGACGAGGCTGCAAACTGCGTCCGGGGAGATAATCGAGGTCGAATGGACTGTCGCACCCCTTCCAGAGCCGGAGGACACCACGCCCGACACGGTCGGTGTCGTGCGCGACGTGACCGAGCGAAACGAGCGTGAACGCCGACTCGAACGTCAGAACGAGCAGCTGGATAATTTCGCGAGTCTCCTCGCGCACGAACTTCGGAACCCGGTCAACATCGGCCAAATTTACAGCCAACAGCTCTCACCTGAGGAGCATCCACAGGCGGTGGAGTACGTCACGGAAGCGTTCGACCGCATCGAAGACATGATCGAGGTCCTGCTACTCGTGGCACGGGGCCGAGAGGCAGTCTCCGAGTGTTCGCCGGTGCGGCTTGCAGATGCAGCGCGGCAAGCGTGGGACGAGTCGGACACGTCCGAGGCGACGCTGGACGTGACGACCGACCTGACGATAGACGTGGACGAGACGTACATCCGCCATCTGTTTCGGAATCTCTTCGAGAACGCGGTCGAACATGGCGGGGCCAGCGTCACCGTCACGGTCGGCGACCTTCCGACCGGCTTCTACGTGGCCGACGACGGTCGCGGTATCGAACCAGACGAACAGAAGACTGTGTTCGAGACGGGATACACGTCCTCGGAAAATGAGGGAGGGATGGGGTTAGGACTGACGTTCGTCCAAGAGATGGCGGACGTGTACGGGTGGGAGTGTTCGGTGGCGGAGAGCGCCGCTGGTGGGGCGCGGTTCGAGTTCGAGAACGTAACCAAGACGCGGCGGGTGACTGAATAGCTCGCACCACGTATCGAGCAAACTACCGAATAGACGTACTTTACCGTCCGGTATCGGGCTACCCGGAGAAAAATGTCCAGTTTGGTGGCTGTCGTGGACCGAACGCGTCCACAGCGCAGTTTAAATGACGCGGTTCTCCCTTTTGACGTAATACGAGCGTTTAACAAACTCCTGTTCATAATCCAGAGTACGATGACAGAACGAAGCGAGATAGTCGGTATCCGTCTCACCCCAGAGGAGAGAGAGGAATTTGAGGAGTTCCTACGAGAAGAGAATGAATTCGACAGCCTGAGCCGCCTTTTCCGGGTTACAGCGTATCGATATATGACCAGCGGAGATGAAGAGGCAACAGTCAATCAGGACGAAATTATTCGTGCTGTGGATACGTCAGTAACACCACTGGCAGAACGACTTGATCGGATTGAAGAGCACGTCCTATCCATTGATTCAAGCGTCACAAATGACGATAAAATTGACCGGTTAGCACGTGACCTCTATTCTTCACTGCCGGTTCATTCCACAGGAAATGATCTGCCGGATTTTGATGAGGTCGGTCAATTCGACACGCCAAGTGATCTAGCCTTAGCCCAAGCCATTTCAACACCGGAGGTGTGGGCACAGTATTTCGACGAAGATCTCGCCGATGTCAGGCGGGCCTGTGCACGAATGTTGGAGTACTATCCTGACGTGGGATTCGTTGAAGATACAACCGAAGAGGCAGAGGCAGATATCCCAAGACACGACAATTTGTCGATTGGGGGGTCATCAAGTCATACAGATTCCACATCTGATTCCTCACCCAGAGTCTCTGTCGGGGATGAATCACTATCGGCAGGATCAAACGAAGAAGATCCAGATAAAAGTACAGTCCGTCGATACTATAAAGAATCGGGTGCCTAAGTTGCCTCCAAGATATAAGGACGTAGAAGACTGCCGGGACCTAATCGAACAGTACATCGGACAGTTAGTTACGGGGACAGACAACGATAATCCGGACCTCCGTGACGAGGGCAGCACCAGACGTTACAAACAAGATCTCAGGTGGTACGATCACTGGCTGGATGAGATCGAAGTGGAATCGCCAGTTGACGTGAAACCCGCACAAGCCAACGCAACTGGTCAAGCGCTGGCTGCGAAATTTAATGGCACAACAGATCTATATCGATGGGATCGGATCTACGCATTTCACGACTGGTTGGTGAGGATGGATTCTGCGGAATCAAATCCTTTCGAGAGATGGAATGACAGAAAGGATGAGATATTCGGATTCTCGAAGAGCTCGGAGCAATCCAGTCAATTAGGAGAAGAGGAAACATACGCACTCTCACAAGATGAGATCAGACAGATGGAGGAGAATGTTAAGAGACACCGAATTCGAGATCAGCTCATCATTAGACTCCTCTGGCAAACGGGAATGCGGAGGGGGGAGGCTTCGGGTTTATTAATCAGTGACATTGACCAAGATGAAAGGGAGATCACAGTACGTGAGTCCGTCGCTAAGAACGATAAGAAGCGAGTGGTAGCTTACCAACGATCGCTTGACGGCTTACTGGTTGAATGGTTAGAAAACGGCTACAGAGACGAGAAATCAGCCACAACAGACCACGATCGACTCTTGGTTGGTGAGAAGGGTGCACCACTATCAGGGGACCGAATTAACAAGATTGCTATCCAAGCGGCTGACGAAGCTGGGTTTAATCGGCAAATCTACGCAGACGCCAATGCACCAATTGATAGTGAGGGTAATAAGAAACCAAACCGATGGCTGGTCACCGCTCACAGCATCAGACACGGATTTGGAACCTACATGGTCAATGACACTGATGCTGGGCTTTGGGAAGTTTCGAAGTTGATGGGCCACTCTTCGGTGAAAGTGACAGAGAATACTTATGTTGAAGACGATCCGCGATCTGGGTTAGATCACCTCCATCAGTATGGCCCAGATTGATTTGATGATTTCAGACACCGAAAGGTTCCCAGTCATCTAAGGCATGATGGACTAATTATAGATTCAATTAGTATTGCGACAACCTCCAATCCAAACTCCCGAAAGACAACTGACCGTAATACCATTTAGGTTATCGCACCATCAGGACGGGTCTTCAACCCTCAATTCTCCGGTTCATACTATTCAGGATAGTGATGCCTCTCTCCGAGGGAGAATCAATAGAGTTGAATCACCGCTGGAGAACGGTTCTGTCCAGCACGAACCCATCTCAAGTGATCCTCTCCATTAGTTCGCCGGCTCCACTCTTTGACCGCTGTACGTAGGCCAGAGACGTGAGGTGCTTTCGCACACCACTCGCTATCGTCAAGCAGTTCCGCGGCCTCCCGTATGGGTACCAATTCACCCTCACACTGTACTCTTCGATCCACAAAAGGAGACTCTGGTGTGGAGTCACTAGCACCCTTCCCACCATCTGGAGTAGATTCGGTGGGGGTCTGTTGGGGAGTGGACCCTGACGTCTCTGTGGATGAAGTCTGGGTGTCTCTGTCCGGTATAGAAGTCAGGTCTGTTTCACTTGATTCCGAGGAGTTAACACTACTATCAGTGGATGATATCTCACTTTCTTCATCACATTTATCGTCTTTCACCGATCTTTCAGATTCTTCGACACCCCCACTCTTCTGTGCAGACGGAGATTCAGAACTGGTTTCGTCAGACTCATCTTCACTTTTGACTGGGCGCTGATTCCTATTGGTATGACCGCCCGCAATTTCTGCATCACAGGTAGCCTCGTCAAGATCAGCGAACTGTGTCCCAAGTAGGTTCGGTGCAGCCTCGCAGAAGTGAGACAGACACTCAGCGTGTATTTCGTCAGAGACACTCATATTATGCAACTTGCCTTTCATGACGCTTGTGAGCTCAGCACGATCAGCGGACCACTCGTTAACACCAGCGTGTGAGAAGGCATAGGTCACCTGGTGAACAAGATCTTCCAAATTCTCCACTGAGATATTGCTGTCGTTCCCTTGGGTAATTCGATGGAAGACCCAACCAGACTGGTTAGCAACAGCTTCAGCAACCAAATAGTCAAACGACTTTCGGACTGCAGGGAAGAAGAGGTGAAAATGCGGAGAGTACTTCACATACTCCAGGGGATCTTCACTTGATAAGACATCAGACCAGGTCATATCCCCATTACCTTCTGCGCCATCGTGTTCGTACTGGTCCTTTCTATATTCCTTCTTAATCCGATATGGGTGATAGATTGCCCCGAAACCTTCGATCTGCCAATTCTCTTCGAGGAGTGTTTTCAGTACTAGGTAAGCCCGTTCCATTGGGTTTTGAGAGTCAACGAGGAAATCAGGCAGCGACGCCACAACATGGTTAAAATCGACATTCTTCTGTCCATCATAACTAGCGTAGACTTTACGCCGCAATGCATCAAGTTTCCCGGATAAGCGGATTGCTTTCTTTTTCACCGCAGCAGGCCAGTCCCGTTCACAAACTGGTGAAGCACAACACCGACCGAGATATTTTGGCTTTCCACATTGATTACATGCGAAGACAGGAATCTCTTCTCCACAATCATCCTCTTTGAGACCGCGGCTACCAGGTAGTTCAAGTTCCGGTAAACGTTCGGTGGGGTTTGATCGGGTGGATTCCCGTTCAAGAACATCTCCTGGTGATGGGCCAGCTTCACCATATCCTGAACGGGAGAGTTCACGGATTTCGTCGCCACCATCAAAGGCATAGATAATTGATGGTTGACTTCCTGTTCCGTCACTATCGAAATTATCGACACTCACCGCTCATCACCTTCCAAGATACCACTACGGGTCTTCAGGTCACGTCGGACGAAAGTCCTATTGCGCCTGTTGACGAAGAACCAACCGAGGACCACTCTGTGGTGCAGGTGAGTCCGCGTTCTGGGGGCGTTGGCCCGCCCCCGATCCCTCGCCGAATCCAGCAACAGGTTCAGCTGTCACCCCCCTCACCGACTCTCTTTAGAGTTAAATCTGCCTGAAGAATTGACTGTTGTCCTTCCACTCCAAGTGCTTTCCGTGCTTGTTTGTCGATAGTCGCCTGATACTTTGGGGGGCCGATCTCTATGGTAATGCTCGTTGAGGTCACTGACTCATCACTCATATCTTGATATAATAAACCTCATACGTAAATACACTTGGTAAGACTCAGTCGTAGTGCGGAATACAGCTTGGTAATCAAACTTATATGGGTATTTCAAAACCAAGTCGTCATTCTATCCCTGTATCACCTGGCGATTACCAAAATTCCATTGTTGATGTTCTTTTATAAGTGCGTGATCCAGACCAACACCAACTAGCTAAAGCCGAGGTGCATCAAGACCCTCTATTCATCTTCGTACTGTGAAGAGCCAGAGCGTCATAGAAGGCTTGTCACAGTATTTATTTCACCACCCCACAGCTGAATAGGTCGTGAAAATCCGCCTGCATACTGACCGATACGAGATCTATTGATTGAGCCAGTAAGGCTTATTCTGTTGGTTTCCGGTTGGTTAATCAGATGGCCAACGAGCATATCGTTCCTCAAGCGTACCTCCAAAATTTTGCTCCGGATGGGGAGGGACTCATTTCTCGATATTCACTTCTTGACGAACATGAGGGGGGTGACTATCATCCGCCACGAGACCGATATCCAATCAGGAAGGCGGCTTCCTACGAAAATTTCGCAGACGGCCTCTTGGAGAGCGGTGAAACGAACATCGCCGAACGAGAGATGATCAGCACTATCCGGAATATTCTGGACGGTGAAGTCCTATCAGCAAAGGATGTTCCCGGGGTCTCCTCGTTTATATCGTTTCAAACGACACGGAGTATCAATTCACGGCTCTACTACACCGCCAAAGAGAGATTGCCACTTGATGAGTTCAATGAGGGCGTACAAGACTGGTTCTCAGCAATCTCCTACAATACGTCGGAGGGGCACACACTTCTCCAGTACATGGGGTGGGTACTAATAGAAAATAAGACCGACCTTCCCTTCTTTACCTCTGACGAGCCGGTAGTCGAGGCGCAAGGAAAGCAGTTTGACAACCTAGATACAACGGCAAAAGAGCTGATCGGGAGACAGATTTTTTGTCCGATTGGCCCGGATCACCTCTTGCTGTTACTGGATCCAAGTCTCTATGACGTAGATGGATTATTATGGGAGCTTGAACCAGAAGAGGATATCCAGCAGCTTCCTGACGAGATGTTTACGAGAGTTGAGGTGGCAGACCGTGAGGAGGTTTGGAAGTTCAATTTGCTTCAACCTCTCAATGCGTACCGGGAGGTATTCGCTCCTGTTGGGAACGGTGAACGGTTGGAGCGGACAGTGGAGCGGCTTTGCTCTGCCTTTCCTGATGACGATTTCGTACGGGGGAATACACCGGACTTCGAGGAAATGCTTCGAGCCTACACAATCGCAGCTTCAGGTCCGAAGTCACCGGAGCAAAGAGAGTGGTATCTGAGAGAAGGATCGGATATTATTTCGTCTCGTGGGAAGAAAGTCAGAGCACTCGAACAGTTCTCCCACTCTATTTCGGTAATCAGTGATTTGGAGATGAAGAGCCCAAATGCCGAATACTGGGCTGAAATTTTAGAGGAGATTGGTCAAGTCTCGTCTGAACAGTATTTGGACGCGGAATCGCTGTAACGAGCAGTACCGGTGAAACTGCGGAAATGCTCTAGATCACTCCCAGTGTTCAAAAGCGAGATTCTGACCGGTACTGAGGAGGTCGTTGGTCAACTCGATACATTCTTCTTCTGTACTGAGCGATTCCTATTTGGTATGGGAAGTCTTCAATGATACCCCCTGAAGAGCATCAAGTGAGCCATTAGAGATCCTACTTAATGCGCACGAATGATCTCTCATTCCCGACCCCGATATGGTCGTGCTGTGAATCAGTGTTGCAGACTGTGAATATGATAAATGGACATTTTCACTGGAGTCACGTGTTTACTGCATAGTAACTACCGCTAAGAGTTTGAGAATATCCGGTTAGCGGGATAACTTTGCAATCATTTATGGCATTGACCCTGTGAAGTAACTTTACCAACATGCCAGGAATGACATACAATCCGTTAGGACTCTCAGGCGATCGTGATAAGACCGGGACGTTCAGACCGGCCCCAAAGTCACAGTATATCCGGTTTCGAGAGGCTGCTAAGGACGGCGACGTCCTCGATGAGCTCATTGGTCTAACACTTACCTCAACTGGAATCCGTGCCGCCGCAATGGCACATATGACGCCATCATGGTGGTGTAACGGGCCGAACGAGCGTCCTCACGTCGAAATTCCCTATGGGGAGGTGTGCACACTCGGATCCGGAAACGGAAGCGGGGGTGACACGAATCCGACTGGTGTTCCGTGCTTCCACTGCCGAAACCGGGCAGAGAAGTACTGGGCACCGGCAGGTGCGGACTTTACGCCAAAGTCCGAGGCAGGTGTCCGACCGATCCCCGTCCGCGATGATGACACCATTCATATCCTGAACAGCTACTTCGACCTCTACGAAAATGTCGCGGCACAGGGGACGATCACTAACCGCGTAAAGAGTATCGCCGAACGGGCGGGGTTCGAACGGCGGGTGGTCGCCCACGATCTCCGTGATACGTACGGCACGCTTCTGGCGAAAAAAGACTTCGGCCCTCACAAAATCAAGGCGCTCATGGGACATGCGAACCTCGAAGAAGCGATTAAGTACATCAAGTTCGCTGGGGAGGACGTCCAGGATGAGTATGATGATAAGTGGTGACCCTCCTGAGAACCTCAGTGACCGTCAGCTGAAGGTTTACCCAGGCAGACAGTCGCTCCCGCTCACAGACGACGGCGTCAATGCGTTCAGGAAAGCTAGCCGAGACGGAGACCACAAAGACCGTCTTCTAGGCGAAGGGCTCCTCTTGACCGGTTTGAAGCCTGGGACATTCGCTCACATGACTTCGGAGTGGCTGGAGTGGGACGGCAGTCGTCTCTTCGTCCGTGTCCCGGGTGATCGTACCGAGTGTACCGTGAGTCCCGGACGGAAAGGACGAACGACCAGCGGCGGCGGCCACCCATGTAGAGACTGCAAGCACCTGAGAGACGGATATTGGTCGCTGAACGGCACACTCCAACCACGACGAGTGCCAGTACCTGAACCGGAGTTCGCTGACTTCATAGAGACATACTTCGCCACACACGATCGAGTCTGTACGCCCGCAACGGTGAACCATCGGTTGGAGAATATTGGGAAGCGCGCCGGTAGCGACAAGACCATCTCGGGGGCAAATCTGCGGATGACGTTCGGAAAGATACTAGCCGAGAAGGGATTCAAGGGAAACATTATCCGCCAAGTTATGGGCTTCCCAGACACACACCAAGGACGCTCCCTGACTCAGCGGTATTTCATCCTTTCAGAACAGCATGAAAACCCGACGTATCATTGCGGTGAAGAAGCTACAGCGAGCGATCTCTGCCGTCGCACAGTGTTCTTTCCGGATAGTGTATGCTACTATCACGAGTGACAACAAGATTCAGAAACGGGTCTCGCCCGTAGAATGTAGCAGTTGTATGTATTCTAGCGTTATCTCATCTGAGGAGAACCGTGTCCGAGTCCGAAGAGTGATAGGATAAGGGGAGTCTCGTGGAGTACGGAATTCGGTGTTCGAAAAGCCGCTCTAAACGGTTTCGGCTACTCAGCCATCGTATTACCTCATCGTTGATCAGCTGGGGAGGTTCTCAACTTCACGGACATTTCACAAAGGACTGATGCAGCTTGGCTGGTCAACACGAACCAATGGAAGATATTCCCCAGCCTGCAAGTGAGCCATACTCTGTTGGAGAAAAAGTACAGATATACATCGAGTCTGCCGATCCAGACTCCAAGTATAATAACATGATTTGTGAGGTCCTTGAAGTCTTCACAGATGACCTTGGTACAGAAACCAAACGGAACACAGATTCATACTCATATATTCTTCTGAACATAGAGTCAGACGAAGATCTCCCAATATCGTTTCGCCATCGGGACTTAGTACCGTTTGATGACAGCCAGTAGAAGACATTACTTTCACCTTCTGTAATCCAACTCCTAAACGTTCGACCAAATCACTCGGAAATGCTGTTATTGGCGGTATGATTAGTGAGCTTCCCAGAATTCGGAATAGAAGTCAGACTTATCCAAGCCCGGATGAATTTGAATGTTCGGGTAGAACGTCTTAGAACCACTTTCACTCGGGTTTGCAGACAATTATGTTAGTGGATGGTGTATAGATCGGTATGGGAGATCTCGCACCAGTCGCCTTCGATATTGAGACGTCAGGACTTCAAGAGGGATCTGTAGTGACTGTTGCAGGATTCTCACACCAACTTCGGAATTGGTTGGTTCTCAACACTCAAAGTCGCCCTGCTGATCGTGGTCTCCTTAGAGATGAGCTGGGTCAGTATACAAACAAATCGACTGAACTCAGAGTCGTTGATAACGAAGAGGTGCTACTACAGACCCTTGCACAATTCGTTGATGAAGCTATTGATGGCGACATGCACTATTTGACGGCCTACAATGGAGAAGTTTGGAAGGGTGGATTTGACCTTCCATTTCTTAGATCTGCATGTCTCCGGAACGATATTCCATGGCCATTCCGCGAAATTCCCTACGCCGACATGATGGATGCGATCAGTCGTTTCGACACAAACGATGTGCGCGACTTGGTAGGAGTTTACGACATGCTCATTGGTGATGTAAGCTATGATCCATTCGACGATAGTAAAGCCGCTGTTACAGCATTTGAGCAGGCAGAATGGGCACCACTGCTCAGGCACAACTTGGCCGATATCGAGCGTACAAGGGAACTCGCCGAGCTCGCCGGAAGATATGTTCCGAGATCCGACTTTTCGATGAAAAACCTTGCACCACCGGATATCCAGTAATCCAACTCATGTTCATAGCGATACACACACCAAGCGAGCAGTTGGTTGATGGCTCCGAGGTAATGGATCCAGAGTCACGTTACACAGATGATGACACTTATCATTGCCTACTCTGTGCTGAGGAGGTAGTATTCGACAGACATGCTGACACCCACCGACAATTCCTTCACACCGATGGGGACCAAGACGACTGCTTCAGCCGAGCACAGACTTCAGTCGTCCATCAAATGGGATGTGAACTCGCAATCAAAACGGCCTGTAATCAGCTGGGGTACAATCGAGATTCCGTTCAAATCGAATCGCAAATCACCAAAGGCAATGGCTCGATGACCGCTGATGTATATATCGAGGAACCGGAACCAGTCGTTTTCGAGATCTACTACCGAAGCAGATTGGCAGCATTATACCGAAAGCTCGATGTTATTCTTGGGACAGGAAAATTCTGTCACGTAGTTTGTGTTGTCCCTGGAAAATACACCCCTGCTCATTCACCAGATGCATTTGACGATGCCCTACAGAAGTATGGTCCTGTAGAGGTTGGCAGATTTGTCCCTGAATTCAACCAGTTGACTGTGGGTACCAGAATAACAAAAGACAAAGTTGAATTGAAACTTCCAAGCAGCGTGCCTGGATCTGCCTATATCCTTGGGGGTTGATTGGATTCTCAAACCAGTTTATCGCCCATGTACGTGTCGCTTCAGAAGGAGAACATCCTCTGATACAGTTCGCAGTCTCTATCGACAGACTGTTTCATCCAAAGTTGTATCTAAAAATAGCGCTTCAATATGCCGAAAGCTCACGTTCACTGCACCGTGAGACTACACCATGCCTGACGTCCCAGATAATCTTCAGGACCTTTCCGAACACATCCACGTGAACCGTGGTATCGAGAATCCAGACGCCGCGTACACTACCCTCGTCAACGCAGACGATGCAGACTGGGCGGAGCTCCACGATGAAACGCGACTACACCTCACCGGCGTGCTGTACAACCTGTCGGAAGACCTGCAACGGCAAGACGGGTTAGATCGCATCATCGAATTGCACACCGAAACGTTCCCCGACACTGACGCCTTGTCACCGGCACACGAAGCGATTCGACACTACCAATTAGCGAACGCGTACTCGCTCCGACACACCGTCACCGGCGACGATACGCAACACACGTTCTTCGAATCTACCGACCTGTTAAACGCGATCGGGCATGCCAGAGCTAGCGTCAGCGACGAATACGACACCGACGTCACACCCACACAACAACTCCAACGGTACACGAATTTCGCCGGGTACCTCGCCAGAACCGGAAGGGTATGCGAAGCACTGCACTGGCATCACAAAGCCGTTGAAATCAATCCGGAACACGGCATGGCGCTCGGCAAACGCGCAATCACGAAACAGTACTACGCTAGCCTGGTACCGTCACAATCGTACGCCGCCCGGATCCTCCACTCAGCGTACACCGATTACGAAGCCGCGTTGCAGAACGCTGACGACGTGTACCCGCAAGCCAAGACACGATTCCGAGCCGGGATGGAGTCTATCGAACAGTTCGCCGACGACCAGTTAACGATCGAAACTGAAGACGAGTACGAGCTCGGTGACGGGAAATTCGACGTCAAGTACCACGAGTGGGTGCTCAACAACCGGTTGTACCTGAACCCGTTGAACGATATCTCAATGCACTCATTCGTCGCGCACGACCCTGTCACACTCCCGGGAATGATCATGCCCGATGGAGAGGAATTTCCGTATCCCGGTGTATTCAACCAGATCAAACAGGAGTTCGTGTCCGCGCGGTACATGTATTATGAAGGGTGGATGAGATCAGTCGGGCATTCCTCTGATAGGAATGTCACGCTGCAAGATACGCTCGATTACTCCGTGTACGGGTACCGAACCGAGCAAATCAAATCCGCGTTCCGAACGGCGTACTCCGTATTCGATAAAATCGCCGTCATCATCAACGAGTACTACGATCTCGGACACGACGACCCGTCATTCCGGTCAGTATGGCACAACCGTGGGCACTACAGTAAGGGGTTAGAAGAACAGTTCGTGGACTCGGATAACTGGGCGTTGAACGCGTTGTTCTGGCTCAGGAAAGATTTCCATGAAGACTCCGGGCAGAACGACGACGAGTCGCCGGTTGTGGTCGCGCATGAACTCCGAGACCTCCGGAATGCGATCGAGCACGACTATCTTAAAGTGTACCGTGATGGGATCGTGTCCGAACCCCCGGACAGAAGTTGGTTGCAAGACACGCAGTACTACCCGGTCGGTGAGAAAGAGTTGCGAGAGGTGACGGTGGAAATGCTGCGATTAGCTCGCGCAGCGCTGCTGTACACGACGTTCGCGTTAGCAGAAGAGGAACGGATGAAGCGAGAAGAAATTGACGGGACTGTCCTGCCGATGGGCGGGAACGCCACGATACCCGATGATGAGAAACGGTGAGTTCGGTGTTACGATCGGGAGAGCGGGCGGGAACGGGCGACAGTGATTCCAGAGTGTTTCGGTGTTACGCGCGTAACACGAATCCTCGAAAAACATGGTGAAAAAGGCAGAATCGCGCTCGCTCCGCTCACGCGAATGCTCGCGGTCAGTTCGTAATATTCAGCGACAAGTCGTTTCAGATGAGAAGATAACTAAAGAATGGGATTTCAACAGATCAAATCTACATCAAGAGATTTGCATGCATTGAAGTATGTAGGGAGACGTCGACGCATGCTGGTCGATCAGCCATGTGAACCAGTTCCCAAAAGAGAGAGTGAATCCCTCGGTGTGGTGGCCGAGGGACGCCTGATCGGACCCGGCGTGGTGGCCGGGTATTCGGGTTAGTGGTATGAGACCTCACCACTGCTTTCCAATAATCCATACCTTTTAGCCGAATCTACGTCTAAGATATTCCAGAGCAGACCCCACGTCACATATGGTAGAAAGCAAAAATCTCCCTCCTGCGGTTGATGCACTCTCCACGTATGTAGCGTCCGCCATCGATCAGGTTGGCGATGGTGAACAGAGTTTCGAGTCGATCGAGCAAGACTGTAAACGAGTTACGCTTCAATCAATAGTTAGCGTTACACACGCTACACAGCAGGGTGTAGATCCCTATACAACATGGATTGACCTCAGAGACGCTGCGCTGTCGAATAAGAAACATGCTCTAAATCCACTCTTCCGTACGGGTTCGATTGACGCTACTAGTTTACCTGTTGAGCAGGTACTTTCTGCTCATACCAACAATTGGGAATCCAAAGAGCCAAACGCATTTGATCCAATCAGCAATGCTCTGGAATCGTTCACTGAGTACCAACCTAATCCCGACGTAGACGAACTGCACTATGAATCAGCTAATGACGATCGAAGAGTCTCTGGGACATATCTCACACCGATTGAGTTAGCAAAACGAGCTGTTAGGCCAGCTACCGAACGGAAGGTCCGAGAACGATGCCAAGAACATAATTGCTGGCCGGGCGGTATGGATGATTTCGAACGTGTTGATGCTGAGGACATAGGAAACGTAGTTTCGTCATTAAGTATTGTGGATCCAGCCTGTGGATCCGGCAGTATGCTACTTGGTGTTCTTGAGGTGCTAGCACCTGTTATTGCAACATCAATCGCGGGGTCTAGTGACCCCGATTCGGATGATCTAACCGAGGCCAACCAGCTCATCGTAGAAAATGCATTTTATGGGGCAGATGCTAACCGGCTCTCCCGAGAAGCTTGTTTGGCGGTTCTCTGGGCTGAAGGCGGTTTTGCCGCCTCGGAACTGGGTCCTAGCCCGGATCGATTCGTCGTCGGAGACTCTCTCCAAGGTTCGGTCAGACAACAACGTCTTTCAAGTATAGAATCTGCCGAAAACGGAACCACCTATCGTGAGCAACTACGTCCTATTAACTGGGGGCAGGAGTTTGATCAGGTCTTCAGTTCGAACGATGGGTTTGATATCGTAGTGACGAATCCACCTTGGGAGCGGGTTAAAGTGCAGACTAGAGAGTTCCTTGCGGCGAGACAGCCAAAGCTTGCAGAGGTTGGCACATCTGCAGAGCGAGGGGATCAAATCGCCGGAGAGCGGTATGAGAGCGTGCAAACCGACCTACAACAGGCACGAGACCAAGCAAAAAAATACGCCGACGAGATCCGGGATTCTGTTGATTACGAATGGACCAACGTGGGAATGCTAAACTTGTATAGTTTGTTCGTCGAACGTTCGTTGCAGATAATTTCAGAGAGCGGCTACTGTGCGTTTATTGTCCCCACAGGGATTGCGACGGACTACTACACCAGTGACTTCTTCGAGCATCTTACGACACAAGGTAAATTGGTCTCCCTGTACGACTTTGAAAACCGAGAGAAACTCTTTGAGGATGTTGACGGACGGACAAGGTTCTCGCTGCTTACGCTCTCAAACGAACCATCGTCAAAAGAGGCTGATTACGTCTTCTTTGCCCATGAGCCATCCGATATCGATGATGAATCTAGACACGTCAAGTTAAGTCCGAATGAGATCGGTCAGTTGAATCCAATAACAAAGACTGCACCTCTTGTTCGTGGACGAAAAGCGCTCGAAATCCTTCAGAAGCAGCACGATATTTCACCGATATTTGTAGGTGAGGAAGGAGACGAAGAAGCGGAGAACACCAATCCGTGGGGCGTCACGTATAAGAGGATGTTCGATATGTCTACAGACTCAGATCAGTTCATCTCAATCAATGAACTTTCAGACGGAACACGAGAGAGAAATGGCGACATCAACATGGGCGATGAGACGTACAAGCGGTTGTATGAGGGTCGTATGGTGGGACAGTACAATCATCGGAAATCTCACGCGAAGGACGCTGACGGCAACCTGTTCCGATCTGGGACGAAAGAGCCCACCAAAGAGACGAACTTATCCAACCCCGATTTCACCGTGAATGCTCGGTATTATCTCCCGTCCGAGTCCGTTGATGCTGCAACTCCAGGTGATTACCCACATGAGTGGTTTATCGGGTTCAAGGATATTACCAGCGCGACGAACTCTCGGACTATGATTGCTTCTGTTCTCCCCCATACAGCGGTGGGCAACAAATTCCCCCTGTTGCTTACTTCTCGTCCCGCCAGAGAGGTGGCATGTTTGCTGACGAATCTCAATTCAATGGCGTACGACTTTGCGTGCCGTCAGAAGATTGGGAATGTCACCCTCAACTGGTATATTGTGAGGCAGACGCCAGTTCTCTCTCCAGAAGTGTATCGAGGGCAAACGATTCGAGGTGAGCCAATGGTAGACTGGATAAGCGAGCGAGTGGCAGAGCTGACATACACCGCCCATGACCTGGATTCGTGGGGTGATGATCTTGGCTTCCAATCAACGCCCTATGATTGGGATTCCGAACGAAGAACGGAACTCCGGGCAGAGCTTGATGGGCTCTTCTTTCACCTCTATGAGCTCACAGAGACTGACGTGAATCATATTATCAATAGTTTCGGAGCACTTCGCCGTCGCGGAGATGGAGAGTTCGAGTACAAGTCACAAGTGCTGGACGTCTATCGATCGCTCTCTGACGAGTTTAGCCGTGAACAATCGAATGAATCTCTGTCTGTATCGACTCGGTGAACCTTTCGATATTCCTGAATTTGAATGAGGAAGGGTCAATTTCGACCAGATGTATCCTAAGAGGATTTCCAGCACCCTGAATGGACCATGGCCCAGTGTATTGGTCTGACACCGAAGGATATACGAGACCGACGTCCTCAATCTCTCGCGCTCTTCCGGCTGCCATTACTTGGTAGACTTCGCTGAGGTCGGGTCGCTTCTCACCCCGGTTGTCTGGTTGGTCCCAGTCGGCTGAAACCACGTATTTCGAATCAAGTAGGAGATCTCCCTGAGAAGTCTGCAAGACGTGGTCGGGATACGCAGTCAGATTTGATGGTGTTGTGGAGACATGAGTCGGAGGTTCAGACGTGAATTTCCAATCTTCGTCACGGGAGATGTAACTTAGACAAGCATCAACAAAATCCTGATACAGATCATGTGTGCTTATCAATACTCCCTGAAGATCCAGCTCGTCACTTCGGAGTGAGGGTCCTTCGTTCCGCCTTAGCCAAATGGCGAGCTCAACTGCCCGTTCAAAACGGCGATATTGGGGTGGGATAAATAATCGATCCAATTGGGCCAAGCTTGGTGGTTGCTTACTAGCTTCTGACAGTCTAGTCTCTAACTCCAGCAATCTGCTTCGTACAGACGGATCAGTCGTGAGATGTGCGTATTCATTGGCGGCCCACCGAAGTACCCTCCCGAGTATTGTATCTACAGATAGTTCATCAGACTCGGAAACCACTTTAGTTGGGTCTTTCAGCACCTGAGGGTACAAGTCTTCGATAACGAGACGTCCTCTTACGGCACCTGCAGTCTCCTTTCTACGGACATATTCTGTCGGAAGGCCATGGCGAAGACCATCTCGTAACTGGTCAGCAAATGCCCCTGCCAGCAGATCGACGAAAGTAGAGACATCTCTTTCACCCGTGGCTGAACTTACTAAGTCAAAGCTCTCTGTCTGAGAGAACGCTAGAATGTCAGCAACACTTCCATGCCAATTGTCCACCTCTTCTGGGAACAAATATTTCGGGACAATCTCTATACTATCACCAGCTACGGTGACCTGTCCCGTGACTCCAAGTGGTCTGATTTCAACACCATTTGGGATTACCGTCACGTCAAAGACGTCGCTTGTTCCCAATCGAGCAGCCCAGTGCTCCTCCGCATAGTCAAATGCTTCAGCTAACTGACTTGGATTACCTCTAATCTGGACTGGGTCGCCGTACTCTTAGACAAGGACCATTGTTCGTCTCAGTCAGATCGCGCAAGGCCATGAAGGACTGTTCGCTGATCAGCGGTGTCCAAATTACGAAGATCCGGTAGTTGAAGTGGACCATCAGCTCCGACCTTGCCCCATTCGGCGGGAATTTCGTCACGATGATATGGGTTATTCATGCCATTAAGAGACTCATCTGCCTTCAGTAGTGTCGCTAGTTGATCCTCACGGGACCGGAAGACTTCACGAAGCTTGGGCAGAATTCGGCTATCCCAAGCCACAGCAAGTTCTTCTATGGCCTCTGTGTCAGAATCTGCCTCTCCGACAGACCACACGTATCCGGGTCCAAGCTGAAAGTCGTCGCCGTATACGCTCCGCAAGAACTGGTTTGTTCGCCAAAGAAGAGCAATAGCGATCTTTTCAGGCGATACAGACTGTGGATCTGGCGATAATTCCACCCCAGTAACAGCGTCAGTTCCGAGATGGTCCGCAAGCGCTGTATAGTCTGGTTCAACGCTCACCTGATCGAAGCGGCGAGCGAGAGCTGAATCTAGAGGTGCCGTTGATCGGTCAAGAGAGTTCATTGATGCAACTAAATACAGGTTCTGAGGGAGATGGAACGGAAATTCGATTGTAAAATCGTCTCCCCACGGATTCTTCACCTCGTCTCCATCGTCAAGCTGTTGGAAAGTAATCCCGACAGTGGATTGTTGTTGATCACCGTCCGTATCAAGACGCTTGTCAGGTTCCATCAGCGTGATGAATTGACCAAATACTTTCGAGACGTTAGCCCGGTTAATTTCGTCAATAAAGATCACGCTGGTATTCCCATTCCGAGCATGTTCTGCCAACGAGAGCAGGATACCAGCACGGGGCTCTAAGCTAACTCCACCATCAGTAGGTTGTGGCCGTAACCCTACGATAAATTCTTCGTGTGTCGTACTTTCGTGAAAGGTAAGCCAAGCTGTTTTCACCTCCCCTGGAAAGTCACGATCATCACCAGAGGGTTCACCAGTCTCAAATGGTGCTTCGATTGAAGAAGAATCGAACACCTTACTGGGTTCTTGTTCTGCCTCTGACCCAGACTCCAGCTCATTCTGGAGCTTGAGCATGAGATCTGTCTTTCCTGTTCCTGGTGGACCATATAACAAGACGTTGTGATTGGATGCTAACCGATCTCGAAGGGTGGTCACACTAATCCTACTCATTGATATTTGATGCATCCTCCAAAGTCACGTCCGTGAATCTAACAATTCCGAAGTTATTACGCTTTCCAGCCGAATCCCACTGATGTGCCAGCTCAGGTGGGAAACGCCTCAATGTTTCTGGCGAGGTATCAGTCGCTGCCCGGGCATGGAAGTTACCAGATGTGTCTTTGACAAAATAGATAATTGGTGGATCAATATCGTAATAATCATCATCGTCCCACGGAATCTCATCTGGGCTCGGAAAACCGTAGTCTGATGACCAGAGTACGTATCGATTTTGGTCCTGATCTGCAATTCGCCATTCGCCACCCCGTCTGTCCAATTTACAGGTGATCTTGATCGGTCCTTCAGACCCGGGGACATCGTCCACGGGTTCAACCCTTAGATTTTTGTCAATTACTTTCTGTCCGCTAGGGGGGAACGGGGATACGTCGAAGAAGTCCGCAATCTCCTCTTTTTTCGAAGGAGGGAGTGTGATGTGCTTGGCAGACCCTCCTCCCTGACCTGCGTACAGCCCGTTCATTGCTGAGTAGTCGGTCCTCGTTAGAAATTTCCAGAGAACCTGATCCACGTGACGTGTGTCCATAAGATGTCAACAATAAGCCTACCAATATAAATTTGGCCGGAGTCGGCTAAGCCAACTCCACCACATACAACGCTTCAGTTAGATCGCCCGATTTCGCTTCTGTGTTGCTTTTGTACCGTTGATGATCAAATGTATGGAGTTCTACAGACCCATGGTTAGTGAGAATATTGTTAAGTTCGTCAGGAGTTATGTGTCCTTCATCGCTGTAACTGAGGAACACGTACTCTGTATCAAGGTTAGATAAGAGACCATCCAACTTCCCACCAGCTCTGCGCTTATGGCAGTAGTCAGAGCTCTTTGGCTTCCAATCCGGTAAGCCGGTTTTCCCAGACACAGATGGGTTCGTTTTCTGTGAGATTGTCTCAGGAAGATGGTAGTACGAGGCATATTGTCGCTTCGTGTACGGTGGGTCAAGATAAACAGCTGGAACTGAAAGATCGGTAGCTAATTTATTCGCGTCCTGTTGGAAGATCTTGTGATCAAGTGGTCCATCAGGAATCTCCGAGGGCGTCAATTCCAACGATTCTTTTGCGCGCTCATACCATGATTTCAGGAACGCACCATAGGTTCCGGCCGTATTAGCAACCTCATTTGTGGCCTGAATAAGATCGTAGATCAAGAGCGCGTGCTCATCATCGCTGATTATCCCGTCGTTGTGCCACTGATGTACCCTCTGCCGAATTGCATCAATCTGCTTCGCGTTTTCGTTCGTGAAATACTGTCTTGGCTCCTCTCGGTCGGCAGTTCCTCCCGGAGAATAGGTAGAGTACACGAAACCAGGAATGCCCTCAACCTGATTCAAGTATGACAACGTCTGTGTATATCCCGAACGCTGTATGAATTGGTTGCTAACTTCACTGACCTCAGGTGCTTCCTCAAGCAGCATCTCAAATGCTGGTTGGGGTGGATTGCAGAGTTGGGCGCGTGCAGAGAGGCAACAGTGGGTGAGTAGGTCATTAGCAACAACGGAATGTCCTGATTGCTTCAAACCTGCTGCAACACTGCCTGTACCGGTAAAAAGATCGCCGATACGAGTAGACTGCCCCACAGTAGAATCGATAACAGAGACGATCTCAGAGACCAGTTTTTGTTTGTGGCCAATGAACCGGATACCCATATTGTTTCGAATACAGCGTAACCATAGTTATCAGTTCTTCGTCCCGCGTCGGTTCCCTCCCACCAGTGCGACCCAGAAGCACACTTCCCCGGAATGGCGGATTGCAGGATAAGAATTACTTCTCCCGTCAGTATTAACTACTATTGCGACAACCCCCTATTCGAAACTACCTGTGTTCTCAATGCGCCCCAGTGCCATCGATGATGTGTTGAATACCCGTGGCTACTAATGCTTCAAACAGTAGTGTGGATATTGGTTCTGCTGAGGCAGTTGCTACTCAGAGAAGTTTGTACGATGCAGAGGCTATCTGGCGGTAAAAACACAGAATCGGGGGTGATTCGATTCTGCTGAACACCGTGTCTGTTTAACGAACGTTTTACGCTGTTGATTAGATGACGCGGTTCTGGAGGTAGTCGAGGTGCTTGGCGTTGTAGACGATCTTGACCTCGTCGGCCGCCGCGCTACCGATGCAGGTCAGGCGGACGTTCTTGTCCTCGACCTCCTCGTCGGAGAGAATCTGCTGCATGTCCATGTCGATTTCGCCCTCTTTGACGATGGCGGCGCAGTTCGCGCAGGCACCGGCGCGGCACGAGAAGGGCCAGTCGTAGCCCTGCGCCTCGGCGGCTTCGAGGATGTACTCGCCTTCCGCGACGTCGAGCGTGCCGTAGTCCTCGTCGCCGAGGTCAGCATCGGCGGCCTGCTCGAAGAGGTCGTCGTCGTCCATGTCCCAGCCCTGGTCGTCCAGCACTTCGTAGTTGAGGTATTCTACGGTTGGCATCAGCACGATGGTTCGGCCGCGACATGGTTAGTAGTTATTGTTTCCCGCCGAGGCACCCCGACGCTACTGATAAATCGGGAAGAACTCGAACAGCAGGAACGACGCCAGCGCCGAGACGCTGGGCGTCAGAATCCAGAGCATGATGACGCGGCCGGTCGAGGCCGGGTCGAACAGGTCCTTCGTCTGGAGTTCGTCGGGGTCCTCCTCGCCGATTTTCTGGACCTCCTCCTCGGGTTCGGCCGTCAGCGCGTCGACCGACATCTTCGAATCGCCGTCGGGGGACTCGTCTCCCTGCTCGCCGTCGCCCCGGACCGCGGCGGCCGCGGCGTCGCGGACGCGGACCGCTCGCGTCGCCCGGCCCCACCCGAGACCGATGATGCACATCGTCGCGCTGACCGCGAGACTGGCCGGAATGCCCAGATACGACAGGAAGGTGATGAGCGACGCCGAGACGACTTCCACGATGAGCGCGGCCAACAGCGGGAGGTCGGTGAGGTCGTTGCCGACGGTGTCGAGAGTCCGGCGCGCGATGGTGAACGCGCCGACCGCGATGGCACCCGCGGCCAGTAGGATGCCCTGGTTGATTCCGATGGCGTCGCTCCCTACGAGGGGCGCGACGGCGTTGGCCACGTTGCTCGCGCCCGCCGAGAACGCCATGTAACAGCCGATGACGACCACGAGGACGCTACTGAATAGTTCGCGGCGATTGGTGTTCGCGCTCGGGACGGGGTAGGGGACCGACCCCACGCGGTTGTACTCCAACATCGGCCCCTCCGACCTGTCGATGCGGAACCACACGTCGAGATACGGGTAGAGGTAGCGCCCGATGACCGCGCAGACCCAGAATGCGACGATGGGCGCGACCAGCCACCACGAGACGATGCCGCCCATGACGCCCCAGTTGATGTCACCGGCCGCGACGCCCAGTCCGGCGATGGCGCCGACGGCGGTCATCGAGGTGGAGGCGGGAACGCCGAACAAGTTCGAGACGAGCAGGGCGAGGCCGACGAAGAACAGCACGCCGACGCTCGCGGGGAGCGTGAACAGGGCCGAAGGCACGATTTCTCCGCCCATCGTCTTCACGACGTTTCGACCGACCGTCCAGCCACCGAGCAGTGCGAAACTCGCCATCAACCCGGCGGCCCCGAGTTTCGAGAGGACCCCGCTTCCGACCGCAGGTCCGAACGCGACGCCGGTCGAGGAACCGCCGATGTTGAAGCCGACGAAGACGGCCACGGCGAGACCGACGAGTAGGAGTGCGCTGATCACACGTGTACGAACACACGACGCCGGTTAAATCGTGTCGGTTCCGTCGATTCTGCGGCGTCGGAGCGTGAGAACGACTCTCACGGCGCGTAGACCGGGAAGGCAGTGAACAGCAGGTAGGAGGCCGTTCCGGAGAGCGACGGCGTGAGAATCCAGAGGAAGACGACGCGGGCGGTCGCCGCCGGGTCGAACAGGTCGCTGGTCGATTCGTCGCTGTCCTCGCCGATGGGGGCCACCTCCTCGATTCCGCCTCCCCCTCCGGACGAACGAGCGGTCTCGCCTACGTCCTCGTCCGACCTCCGCCGACCGGACCCGTTCGCTACCGGTTCGGGAGTCTTCCGGTCGGCGCTCTCGCCGGCGATGGCCGCCTGCGCGACTTCCGTGACGGTCGTGGACCGCGACGCTCGACCCCATCCGAGACCCACGATGCTCATCGTCGCGCTCACGGCGAGACTGGCCGGGATGTCGATGTGCGAGAGGAAGCCGACGAGGCTGGCGCTCACGACTTCCACGACGAGCGCGGCCAACAGCGGGAGGTCGGTGAGGTCGTTGCCGACGGTGTCGAGGGTCCGGCGCGCGATGGTGAACGAACCGACGGCGAGGGCGCCGGCACCGATGGCGACGTACGGGAGCAGTTCGCCGCCGAGCGCGCCCGCGCCGTACAGAGGCGCGACGGCGTTGGCCACGTTGCTCGCGCCCGCCGAGAACGCCATGTAACAGCCGATAGCGACCACGAGACCGTTCCAGAACAGTTCGCTGCGGGTGGTTCCGTCTGCCGGACCGACGGGGACCGACCCGACTGGCGCGTCACGCCAGTCGAGGACCGGCCCCGACGACCGCTCGATTCGGAATCTGGCCGCCAGATGCGGGTAGAGATACCGACCGACGACCGCACACGTCCAGAACGCCAGAATCGGGGACACGAGCCACCACGACACGATTTCGCCTATCTTCTCCCACTTGAGGAAGCCGCCGGCAGCGCCCATTCCCGCGATAGCCCCCACGGCGGTCATCGAGGTGGAGGCGGGGACACCGAACAGGTTCGAGACGAGCAGCGCGAGGCCGACGAAGAACAGCACGACCACGCCCGCGACGAGGTTGAAGTGGCTCGCCGCGACGACTCGACCGCCCAGCGTTCGGATGACCCCTCGACCGAGAGTGGCCCCGCCGAGGAGGGCGAATCCGGACATCAGGGCGGCGGCCGAGACCTTCGATAGTACGTCGCTCCCGACCGCGGGACCGAACGCGACGCCGGTCGAGGAACCGCCGATGTTGAACCCGACGAAGACCGCGACCGCGACGCCGAGGTAGAGGAGTACGCTGGCCATGGGGAAACAGAGAACGAGATGACAGTTAAATCGTGTAGATATATCTTCATGAATGCTCTCACAGAATCGGCACGTACCGAAACACCACGTACGCGACGACGGTCGCGATTCCGGGGACGAGATTCTGGAGGAGGATGACCCGTGCGGTCGTCGCTGGTTGGTAGAGTTCGCCCGCGGACGGGTCGTCGCCAGCGGTCTCGTCCGCGTCCTCGGAGTCGAGGTCGGTGCGCTCGCCGGGCGGGTCGCTCCCTTTACCGGGCACGCCGACGCGCTTTCCGGGAACGCTGGCGCTCTCGCCGGGGACGCCGACGCTCGCGCCCGGAACCTGCGGGGAGTCGGGCACCGGGTCGGCGACCGTGGCGCGACCCCACCCGAGACCGACGACGCTCATCGTGGCGATGACGACGAAACTCGCGGGGATAGAGAGCGCCGACAGCACCGTCACGATGGAGGAACTCACGACCGCGACGACGACCGCCGCCACGAGCGGGAGGTCGGTGAGGTCGTTGCCGACGGTGTCGAGGGTCCGGCGCGCGATGGTGAGCGCGCCGACCGCGGTCGCCCCGGCCGCGAGCAGGACGCCCTGAGTCATCGTAATCGCGCCGTTGCCGACCAGCGGCGCGACGGCGTTGGCCACGTTGCTCGTGCCCGCCGAGAACGCCATGTAACAGCCGATGCCGACCACGAGGAGCGTGCCGCCGAACTCCCGGCGCGTGGTCTCCGGCCCGAGTTCCGGCGTCGGAAGCCCGTCGGACCTGTCGAACGTCACCAGCGGTCCCTCGCTCCGGTCGACGTCGATGTATTCGTCCAAGTCGTCGTACCAGTAGCGACCGACCATCGCGCTGACCCAGAAGCCGACGATGGGCGCAACCAGCCACCAGCCGACGATTTCGAGGACGGCGTCGGTCTTCAGACGCCCGATAGCGAGACCGAGGCCGACTATCGCGCCGACGGCGGTCATCGAGGTGGAGGCGGGGACCCCGAGGACGTTCCCGGCGAACAGCGCGAGACCGATGAAGAGCAGGACGACGACGGCGACGCGCATGGTGAACGGGTCGCCCGCGACGAGTTCCTTGCCGAGGGTGTCCACGACGCGGCGGCCGAGCGTCCATCCACCGAGCAGGAAGAAGAAACTCATCAGCGCGCCCGCGCCGAGTTTCGAGACGGTGCCGCTGCCGACCGCCGGGCCGAACGCGACGCCCGTGTTCGACCCGCCGATGTTGAACCCGACGAAGACCGCGACCGCGACGCCGAGATAGAGGAGTAGACTGGTCACAGCGGGTACGTCGGGGGAAGGCCGGTTAAAACCTCGTCGTCCGGTCTCGACCGCGAGACGGGATTCGAGACGAGTTCTGGCAAAAGACACGGGCGGAGAAAGGGTTATCCCGGCGGCACGAGTGGAGGTAGGCATGAAGGTCCTCGTAACGGACCCCATCGCCGACGCGGGCTTAGAGCGACTTCGCGACGCGGGTCACGAAGTCGAAACCGCCTACGACGTGGAAGGAGACGCGCTTCTGTCTGCTGTCTCGGACGCCAACGGTCTCATCGTTCGCTCGGGAACCGAAGTGACCGAGGAGGTCTTCGAGGCCGCAACCGACCTCGTCATCGTCGGCCGTGCGGGTATCGGCGTAGACAACATCGACATCGAATCGGCGACCGAACACGGCGTCATCGTGGCCAACGCGCCGGAGGGCAACGTCCGGGCCGCGGCCGAACACACCGTCGCGATGATGTTCGCCACCGCGCGGTCCATTCCGCAGGCCCACGTCCGACTCAAGGGCGGCGAGTGGGCCAAGGGCGACTACCTCGGCACCGAACTCAACGGCAAGACCCTCGGCGTCGTGGGTCTGGGCCGAGTCGGGCAAGAGGTCGCCAAGAAACTCGACTCGCTCGGGATGGACCTCGTGGCCTACGACCCCTACATCAGCGAGGACCGCGCCGCCCAACTCGGCGCGGAACTCGTGGACTTGGACGGGTGTCTCGAACGCGCGGACTTCCTCACGGTCCACACGCCGCTGACGCCCGAGACGGAGAACCTCATCTCCGACGAGGAACTCGCTCAACTCGAAGGCGGCTATCTTGTCAACTGCGCTCGCGGCGGCGTCGTGGACGAGGACGCCCTCGCGGCGGCCGTCGAGGAGGGCGTCCTCGCCGGGGCCGCGGTGGACGTGTTCGCCGACGAACCCGTCTCGCCGGACAACCCCCTGCTCGAAGTCGAGGACGCCGTCGTCACGCCCCACCTCGGCGCGAGTACCGAGGCCGCACAGGAGAACGTCGCCACCAGCACCGCCGACCAAGTCGTGGCGGCCTTCGCCGAGGAACCGGTCGTGAACGCGCTCAACGCGCCGTCCATCGACGAGAGCGCGTTCCCCCGCGTCGAACCGTACATCGGTCTCGCCGAGACCGCGGGCAAAATCGCCACCCAACTGCTCGACCAGCGCATCGACTCCATCGAGGTCCACTACGAGGGCGACATCGCTGAAGAGGACGTGGAACTCGTGACCGCCAGCGCCCAGAAGGGCGTGTTCCAACCGCTCGAATGGCAGGTCAACGCGGTCAACGCGCCCCAAATCGCCGAGGAGCGCGGCGTCGAGGTCACCGAGTCCAAGACCCGCCAGACCGAGGACTTCCAGAGCCTCGTGCGCGTGACCGTCTCGGGCGACGACGAGTCCATCAGCGTCGAAGGCACGCTGTTCGCGGGCGACGACCCCCGAATCGTCCGCGTGGACGACTACCGCATCGACGCCATCCCGCACGGCCACATGCTCGTCGCCCGCAACGAGGACGCGCCGGGCGTCATCGGGTTCATCGGCACCGTGTTGGGCGACCACGGGGTCAACATCGCGGGGATGTTCAACGCCCGCGAGACCATCGGCGGCGAGGCGCTGACGGTGTACACGCTGGACGAGCAGGTGCCCGACGACGCGAAGGAGGCGCTGGAGGCCGACGAGCGCATCATCGAGGCGCGCTACATCGAACTGAACGGCGCGGAGTAGGCGCACGCGGACGGAATTCGCTCTTGTCCAGTTTCGGAAACACCACGACCCGCGGTTCTGCTCGAACTCTCGACCGAACTGCGGTGTAATCGTCGAGTGCGAAAGCACGTACCGCTGGTTTCGTCGGGGGCGCTGTTGATGTCCACTACTGACATACCGTGTGAGCGACGGCGTGATTCAGCTACGACAACGAGAGCAACGACGTGAGAAGCGCGATGACCGTCGCGAGGAACAACGTGAGTGCCAGCGTCGGTACCTGTATCGGAGCGACGGCGTTACCGACGGCGACCGACGCGACGAGTATCGCACCGACGGACGCGTTCGCGAGCGTCCGAACCGCTTCGACTCGCTTCGTCCCGGCCGCTCGCCCGACTCGCCTTCCGAGAGTGACAGCTTGTTGTCCGACGTTCCAACCGACCAGCGTGGCGGCCGACGCCACGGTGAGTCGCAGGACGGACGCTTCTCGAAGTACTCCGGCCACGAGTATCGAGACCAGACAGGCTCCGACGCCGGCGTTCACGAACTGTCGCGACTGACTCCGCCGGAGCGGATACAGCCCGAGGAGACAGAGCGCGACGCCGAACAGGCCGACGACGAGAACGACCTGCTCGTCCAGTCGCTCGGGCATCGAGGCGGCCGCGCCGACCGCGAGAAACTGCGCGAGGCTCCCGACGAAGACCGCCGCTCGCCCGGTCCTCGAACGCCCGCGTCCCTGCAGGACTCGACCCCCACCGACACAGAGGAGACACGCGGCTTCGATTGCCACGGGGACGAGTTCCGTCGCGTCGTCGGTCAACGCGGCGACGCCCGCGAGGACGAACGCCAGCGCGACTGCGCTTCCGACCGCTGTCGGGCGGCGGTCGGGCGTGACGAACTCGTCGTTCATCGCTCGTGCCTCCCGATGGTCCGCCGGAACGCGTCGTTCAGTGACCCGTCCGGGGACCAATCGACGACGCGCACGTTCGACCGTTCGAGGGCGGCGATTCGATTCGCGCGCCGGAGCCGACCGACCGCCGCGCCGGTCGTGGCGTCCGACGTCACGTCGGGACTCACGACGAACGCGGCCTTACACCGGCGTCGAAGCCGCTGAATCGCGTCCGCCATCTCCTCGTCCACGAGAGGGGAGACGACCACCAGTTGGTCGCGACGAGTCAGTTTCGCCGCGAGCTTCGTCGCCTGCTCGTCGCCGTTTCCGGCGGGGTCGTCGTCGGTTTCGTCCGGCGGGTCCGGCGACAGCAGCGGACCCCCGTCCGCCGTCTCGCCGAGTACGGTACGGAGACCTCCTCGGGCGCTCGGCGCTACCCAGCGGAACGCTGGCCCGAACACGGCGAGACCGACCCGGTGGTCCTGTCGCCGGAAGGCGGTCGCTATCGCCTTCGCCGCCGCGACGCCGTAGGAGACCGCGTGCGGTTCGCCGTCGCCGCTCCGACAGTAGGCGACGCGACGAGCGTCGAGACAGACGACGACGGACGCGACGCGGTCCTCTCGATACTCGACGGTCGAGAGGTCGCCGGTTCTGGCGAACCGCCGCCAGTCGATTCGACTCGGCGGGTCGCCGTGGCGGTACGTTCGCGTGCGGTGGAACTCGACGCCGTCCCCTGCGGCCGCCGCGCTCGCTCGTCCGGCGCCGACCAGTCGGTCGGGAAGCGGAACCTCGCTCACGCGCGGCAGACAGGCGATTTTGGCGTCGCTGGTCGCCCGTAGTTCGATTTCCTTGCCACCGCTCACGTCGCCGGTTACTACCGTGACGGGCCGGAACCGGTGTTCGCCGTGCTTGGCGCGGAGTTCGTACGAGAACTGCGCCGACTCGCCGCTTTCGAGCGCCGTCGCGTGTCGCGCTGTCCCCGACGCGACGGTCAGGAGTTCCGGAACGCCGTCCACGACCTGCACGTTCGGCGCGTACCGGTCGCTCTCGTTGGTGATGCCGACCGTCACGGTTACGCGACTTCCGTGTTCGGGAGTCGTCGCGTCGAGACGCCGCTCGACGCCGAACTCGGTCGGCGGCTCTCGGGTCACGTACGGATACGCGGCGAACCCGACGCCGACGATGGAGACGAGCAACAGCGCCGGTCGGTCGAAGTAGACGCCGACTGCGGTCGCGCAGAACACGAACGCGACTGCGCCGTTCCACCGTCCGGTTCGCCAACTCTCGTTCATTCGTTCTCGCTCTCGATTGACTGTAGCGCCCGCACCGTTCGCTCGACTCGATGCTCGAACCGAATCCGCCCGACTATCGCTCTCGTTCGACTCCGAAACCCACTCCCGGTCGGTGTGAAGAACGACGCCGCGACTCGGTCGTCCGTCCACGCCCCGGTTTCGAGCTTCTCCCGCGTCCTCTCGCGGGAACACCCCGTCGAGCGGACGAGTGTCTCCAGCGCCGTCTCTCGAAGCTCCTCCCGGATGGTCCGTCGCTCGCGTTCTGGCACGACCAACAGCCACCCCGATAGGCGGCGGTCGAAGCGCGCTCCGAACGTCCGACCTCGGGCGACCGCTTCGACTTCCAGCGGTGCCGTCTCCGCCTTCGGTACCTCGGACAGGACGAGGACCAGCGCGGTTCCCACGACTGCGACGGTGAAGAACGCCGGCGGAATCAGGTCGCCCGCGAGGACGACCGGTATCGAGTCCTCCCCGAGGAGAGCGCTCCCACCGAGTACCGCGACGCTGACACCGAACAGGACGTAGCCGACGACCGTCGCCCCGGTTCGAAGCCTGTTCATCGCTCGGTGTCGCCCTCCGCGCCTTCCGAGTCGCGTCGGTTCCACCGACGCTGTTCCGGGCCGACCGGTTCGTCACCGTACCTGACCGCCCGGAAGGAGTCGGTTATCTCGTCGACGAACTCGGCGTCGAACCCCGCCTCGCGTGCGACCCCGGCCCACTCGGCCGGGGTCCGGGCGCGGGCGTTCTCTGCGTCGAGCTTTCGGACCATCTCGCCCCAGGCTCGATACACCTCGTTCGAGAGTTCCTCGGGGCGGAACTGAACTCCGTCTCGCTCGGTCGCCTCGTCGTCCGTCGCCGTCGTGCCGGACGTGCCGCTGGCGATTCGGCGCGTCGCGAGTCCCAGCGCCGTCACGACGACTGCGCCGACGGCTATCGGCAAGAGGTACGACTCGACCGTCCGAAACAGGGCGAGCAGGAGGCGGAGGACGCCCCCGCCCGCCGAGGGCATGCGGAACTCGGACATCGACATCCCGAGGACCGAAAAGAGCCACCGGAGGAAGACGAACAGTAGCGATTCCCCGCTGGTCTGGCTCAGTTCCGTCGGAGGACTCAGTTCGCCCGCGAGGTCCGTCGAGCGAAGTGCTGCGGCAGAGACACCTGCCGAGACGGCGTAGAGGAGGGCGACGAGCGCCGCTCGGTCGCGTTCCATCAGAGTGTTAGATAGTTAACTCCTACTTGCTTATATATCTCGGTTTTACCGGTGAACGTTACGGAGACGGTCACTGGCCTTCGCCGTCGTTCCACGTTCGCCCCTGCCGCAAAACCCGAACTCAAATACCTCCGTCTCCTTGCTCCGACAGTGTCACACGGCCGCGCCGACGAGACGGACGCCCGCGAGGAGCGCCTCCTGACCGGTTACTCCGGCCGTCTCCTGCTGGCGGTCTCGCTCGGATGGGCCGCCATCCAGACCGGCCGACTCGTCCTCTCGCCGATGCTTCCGGCCGTAATGGGCGACCTCGCCATCACCGAGTTCCAGTCCGGCCTCGCCTTCACGACCCTCTGGGGTCTCTACGCGCTCTGTCAGTACCCCAGCGGCCGCCTCTCGGACGAACTGACCCGAAAGACCCTGCTCGTCGCGGGTCTCGCGCTGGTCGTCGCGGGGTTCGCGGTCCTCGCCAGCGCGCCGAACTACCCCGTGTTCCTGCTCGGTGCGGTCGTCGTCGGCACCGGTGCCGGTCTCTACCCGACCCCGGCCCGGGCGCTGGTCTCGGACCTGTTCGTCGCCCGCCGCGGGCAGGCGTTCGGCCTGCACACCGCCTCGGGCGACGTGGGCGGCGCGGCCGCGGCCGGACTCGCCGTCGCGGCGCTCGCGCTCGCCGGTTGGCGCTCGGCCTACGCGCCGGTCGTCGTCGTCCTCGCGGGCGTGGCGCTCGCGCTCCACCTCTGGGGTCGCGAGGAGTACGTCCGCCCGACGGTGGACCGCGAGTCGGTCGCTGCGGGCCTCTCTGACGCCGCGGAGACCGCGAGGCGACTCCGGAGCAACCCCCGGATGCGGTGGCTCCTGCTGGCCTACGCGCTCTACGCGTTCACGTGGCAGAGCGCGGCCGGGTTCCTGCCGACGTTCCTCCGGGCGTCGAAGGGGTTCCCGGCCGGACTCGCCAGCGGCGGGTTCGCCGCGCTGTTTCTGGTCGGCGCGGCGGTCAAGCCCCTCTCCGGGTCGCTGGGCGACCGGTTCCCCCGGGCGGGTGTCGCGGCCGGGGCCTTGGTCGTCGCGGCCTGCGCGCTGGCCGGGTTACTCGTCGCGGACAGCACGCTCACAGCGGGTGGCGCAGTCGTCGTCTTCGCCGGGGGCCTGATGGCCTACCCGCCGGTGATGCAGGCGCTCCTGATGGACACGTTTCCCGACGGGAGCATGGGCGGCGACCTCGGCGCGACCCGGACGGTCTACATCGGTCTCGGGAGTCTCGGCCCGAGTTACGTCGGATTCGTCGCGGGGAGAATCTCGTACACCGCGGCGTTCGCCGGGTTGCTGGCCTGCTTGCTCGTGAGCGCGACGGTCGTCGTGGCGTTGGCGCGAAGCGGGTAAGTCGCCGGACCGGCGCGTTTCCACAGCGACGAGAGCGCGGCGCGGGCTACCGAATCCACGCTTTCAGTCGCGCCAGCAGACCGGACTCCTGTCTCCGGCCGGTCCACTCGAAGTCGTCGCCGTCGCCGGCGATTCGCTCGCGGTAGGACTCGGTCCGCGCTTCCAGCACTCGCTCGTTGCGCGTGACCACGGCGTCGAGTTGGGACTTCTTGCTCTCCAATCGTCGTTCGAGGCGATTCACCTCGTCGGCCAGTCGCGCGCGTTCGGTCAGCAGTTCCTCGTACTCGCGTTCGTAGTCGCCGCATCGGCGCTCGTGTCGCTCGTCGAGTTCCGGTCGTAACTGTTCGTAGACACGTTGCGGACAGACCACCACCCTCAAATCGTCGTCGGGTCGCGGGTTCGACCCGTCTGCTCGCTCTCCTTCGGGTAGTCTCTCGGGGTCGTGAGCGCGTTCGGGGGTCTCGGTGCTCACGCGAAGACACACGGCGTCTACCCCCAAAAAGTCGCGTCAGACGGGAGCATGACGGCGTCAGACGGACGAACGACGCCGTTTCGACTGGAGATTCCTACTCGCCGAGGTGGTCCAACACGCCGTCGGTGTCGGCCGGAACCGGTTCGGGGTTCGCTCCGGCGGCCGCGGCGGCGTCGGGGTCCTTCAGCAGGTGGCCCGTCGTCAGGCAGACGACCTGCTCGTCGGCCGCGACGTCGCCGGATTCGCGGAGTTTCCGGAGTCCCGCCACGGAGGCCGCGCTCGCGGGTTCGACTCCCACGCCGTCGCGGGCGAGCGAGCGCTGGGCGTCGGTTATCTCCTCGTCCGAAACCGCGACCGCCGTGCCGCCGGTCTCGCGGATGCCGGGCAGGGCCTTCGGTGCGTTGACCGGGTTGCCGATGCGGATGGCGGTCGCGCGGGTCTCGACCTCCTCCCAGCGCCGGACCTCGTCGTTGCCCTCCTCGATGGCCTCGACCATCGGGGCCGCGCCCTCGGCCTGCACGCCGGTCAGCGCCGGCACTTCCTCGGGAGCGAGCGCCCCCGACGCGACCAGTTCGCGGAACGCCTTGTAGAGGGCGGCGGTGTTGCCCGCGTTCCCGACCGGCAGGACGATGCGGTCCGGGAACTCGCCCGTCTGGTCGCGGAACTGCTCCAGAATCTCGAGGCCGATGGTCTTCTGGCCCTCAAGTCGGAAGGGGTTGAGCGAGTTGAGCAGGTACGCCTCGCCGCGGGCGGCGAGGTCCGAGACGATGTCGAGGCAGGCGTCGAAGTTGCCGTCGACCTCCAGAATCCGCGCGCCGTGGAGGCTGGCCTGCGCGACCTTCCCCGCGGCGACCTTTCCGGCGGGGAGCAGAACCAGAACCTCCGTTCCTGCGCGCGCCCCGTAGCACGCCAGCGCAGCGCTCGTGTTGCCCGTAGACGCGCACGCGAGGCGGTCCACGCCCAGTCGCTCGGCGACGCGGACGCCGACGGTCATGCCGCGGTCCTTGAAACTCCCCGTCGGGTTCATCCCCTCGTGTTTGACTCGGAGGTCCGCGACCCCCGTCTCGTCCTCGATGGTCGGCACCTCGTAGAGCGGGGTGTCGCCCTCTTCGATGGCCACGCCCTCCTCGAAGGGGAGCGCGTCGGCGTACCGCCAGACGCCGCGTCCCTCGAAGTCCTCGAAGGTCGGAAGGTCGGCGTATCGTACCTCCAGCAGACCGTCGCACGAGTCGCAGGTGTACCGAACCGCCTCGAACGGGGCGAAGGTCGTTCCGCACTCGATGCAGGCCAACCAGACGCCCTCGTCCGCCGTCTCCGGCGGGTCGGGTCGCTCCCCGGACAGACTCAGAGTCATCGTTCTGTGGGAGGGAACCGACGGATAAAAACGGTCGGTTCGAGGTAGTTCTACGCTCGCGGAACGCGGCGGGAGGATATCTCCCGTCGCTGGCGCTCGTCGTTTTGCCGACCGAGCGTCACGCTCACCGCGAAACCGAGTCGTGGCACTCGTTTCCACCCCTTCATTTCGATTGGAGACCGACCGGAGATGTCCTCGGTACTCAGTTCTCTATCCGCAACAACTCGTTGACTACGGTACAAGTTACCGCCTCGAACCTGCAGAGCAGTCCGAGGTGGGACCGGTAAAACAGCGGGTGTCGTCGTACTCCCGTTCGGGGTTACGCTGGCGCTTTCCGGCCTTCTGGCGGAGTCACGCGCCAGACACAATCTCCTCTTTCGTGCCGAAATGCCTCGTGACTCCGGTGTCGAACCGTGAACGGTCCGAACGAACGCACCGATTTTTCAGACGTGCTATCATAGTTCACACGTTATGACCGAGACGGAGACCGCGGTTCGACGCGACCGGCGCGGCCGAAGTCGGTGGGTCGGCGGCGCTATCGCCGGACTCGTCGCCGGCCTCGTCTTCGGACTCTACCTCCAGTTCGCGGTCGGCGTCCTGCCCCCGCGCGAGACGGTCGTCAGCGTGGAGGCGCTGGCGTACAGTTGGGTCGTCCACCTGTCCCACAGCCTCGTGTTCGCACTCGTCTACGTCGGCGTCGTGAGTCTCCCCCGACTCGACCGCTTCGCCGACCGCGCCGCAACTGGGGTCGCGCTGGGCGTCGGCTACGGGGTCGCGCTCTGGGTAGTCGCCACCGGCGTCGCCGTGACGTTCTGGGCGCTGGCCAACACCGTCTGGGTGCTGCCGATTCCCGACCCGAGCGTCGCGAGCCTCGTCGGACACGTCCTCTACGGCGGGGTCCTCGGCGTCACCTTCGCGGTCGCTCGCCGGACGTGAGTCGGGTCGCTACTCGTCTTCGATGGTCCTGTCGCCGGACCCGCCGCTGGCCTCGTTGTACATCTCCTCGATGGCCTTTTCGAGTTGCGGGTTGCCGCCGCCGGGCTGGTTGCCGAACGAGAACTCGCCCTTTCCGTCGATGGACACTCCTTCGGTCCAACGCTCGTGGGGGTCCTCCCGGTCCTCGCGGAACGTGGACATGAACTCGTAGTTGTACTCCTGATTCTCCTTCTCTTGGTCGAAGCTCGCGGGCACCGGCACGGTCTCGCCCATCTCCTCCAGCGCGGCGTGCCACTGGTTCTGGTGCATCGTGTCGCGGGCGATGAGGTACGCGAGCATGTCCTTCATCCCCGGGTCGTCGGTCATCTCGTAGAGTCGGGTCGCGAGCAGTCGCCCGGTGGACTCGGCCATGATGTTGGCGTACATGTCGGCCGCGAGGTTCCCGCTGGCGACGATGAAGTTCCCGCTGAAGGCGTTACCGTTGGCGTCGACCGGCATCGCGTGGAGGCCGGCAGAGAGCGCCTGTCGCGGCTGGCCGCCCTGCATCATCGCGTCGATGACGGCGTCGTTCTCGCGCGCCTCCCGGCGCAGTTCCTCGGGTGCGCCCTCGAGGTTCTTCGTGACGGCCGTAGCTAGCATCTCGATGTGGCCTAACTCCTCGGCCGCGGTCTCCATCAGCAGGTTGCGGTACTCCTGTTTCTCCTTCGGTTGCCCGAACGCCTGGAACATGTACTGGAGCGCGACGCGCATCTCGCCTTCGACTCCGCCGATGGCTTGCTGCAACATCTTCGCGAAGTACGGGTCCGGGTCTTCGACTTCGACTTCGTACTGTAGTTCGTTGTCGTGGTAGAACACGGGTTTTCCCCCGCTGAAGCCACGACGGGTCGACCGTAATCACTTTTGGCGGTTGACATTTATAACGAGCTAGTTGAATACGTGTTTAGCATTCGGCGCGGGCACGGACCTCGACCGGAGAGCCCCGGAAGGTGAAAGTTGATAACAGGGGGCTGGATAGCCGCCGCCATGTACGAGTGGCAAGCGACGTGGACGCCGGACACCGACTCTTCGGAGGAGCGCCGCGTCCGGTTCGAGGCCGACTACGACCGACTCGAGGATGCCGACGTCCTCACGAACGCGTACCGAGTGACGCGCCGGGACAACGTCGTGGACGAGTACGCGCTTACGAAGTATTGGCGACTCGCGGACCTCACCGGCACGTACGCGAAAATCGCGGACACGCTCGGCGAGGCGACCTACCCCGACCTGACGGCGTGGCTGGGAGACCGTCCCGAGGTCCTCGCGGTGCGCCCGCGAACTCCGGCCGTGGACGTATTGCTCGACTCGAAGGAGTCGGGTCGGCGACTGCGCTCGGCGCTCCGGGACTGGCTCGACGCCGACGTTTCGGCGACCGTAGAGCGCACGACGACGCGAAAGCCCGGCACGAACGGTGCCGTCGGGCAGGTGCCCCGGCTTCAACTCCGGACGCAGTTCCACCTCGACGAGACCGTCGAGCGCCACGCGGCCGACTAGCCGGGGCTCAGTCCTCGCCGAGCAGATGCACCAGAAGCGCCTTCTGGGTGTGCATCCGGTTCTCGGCCTGCTCCCAGACGACCGCCCGGTCGCTCTCCAGCACGTCGCCCGTGATTTCTTCGCCGCGGTGAGCGGGCAGGCAGTGCATCACGTCGGCCTTCGGGGCGGCCGCGAGCAGGTCGTCGTTCACCTGAAAGCCCTCGAAGTCGCCGAGTTTCTCCTCGCGAACGTCGTCCTCGCCCATGCTGACCCACACGTCGGTGTACACCACGTCCGCGCCCTCGACCGCTTTCTCGGGGTCGTGGACGACGTCGGGGGCCCGCCCGCACGCGTCGGCCCGCGCCAGCACGCCGTCGTTGGGTCCGTACCCTTCGGGCGTCGCCATCGTGAGGTCGATGCCGGCCATCGCGGCCCCGACCGCGAACGACTGGCCGACGTTGTTCCCGTCGCCGACCCACGCGACTTCCACGTCCTCGAACCCGCCGAACCGCTCGTAGACGGTGAACAGGTCCGCGAGCGTCTGGCAGGGGTGGGCCGCGTCCGAGAGGCCGTTGACCACGGGCACCGTGGCGTGGGCCGCCATCGATTCGAGGGCGTCGTGGTCGAACACGCGGGCCATCACCGCGTCCACGTACCGCGAGAGGGCGCGGGCGGTGTCGGCGACCGGTTCGCCGTGGTCGAGGTGGGTCGTGTCGGGGCCGAGGTAGACCGCGTGGCCGCCCAACTGGGTCATCCCCGCCTCGAAGGAGACCCGGGTGCGGGTACTCGGCTTCTCGAACAGCATGGCGAGGCTACGGTTCGGCAGGACCGCGTGGTCCTTCCCGGCGCGGTGGGCGACTTTCAACTCGGCGGCGGTCGAGAACAACTCGGCGAGTTCGTCGCCCGAGAGGTCGTCGATTTGCAGGAAGTGCTTCGGTGGCGATGCTGCGGTCGGGTCGGTCGGGTCTGTCGTGGAGTGGGTCGCGTGGTCGTTCATGATTGCAGGGTCTCGGAGACGCGTTCGAGGACCGCGACGGCGCGGTCGAACTCCCCGAGGTCGAGGCGTTCGTTCGGCGCGTGGTCCAACTCGGAGTCGCCGGGTCCGTAGGTCGCCATCGGGCAGCCCCACGCTCCGGCGTAGAGGTTCATGTCGCTGGTTCCGGTCTTGCGGAGGAGTCGAGGGTCGCCCCCGACTCGTCGAATCGCGGTCCGGAACGCTCGCGCCACCTCGCTCCGGGGCGTCTCCATCACGGGCGGAATCGGTTCCGCCCACTCGACCGACCCCGCCGCCAACTCGTCCTCGACGGTCTCTCGGATATCGGCCGCGGTCTCGTCGGGCGGAATCCGGAACTGCGCGTCCACGCTCGCCTCCACCGACAGGCCGTCGGCCGCGGTGCCGCCCGAGAACTCGACCGGTTTGGCCGTCACCCGCTCGAACACCGACGGTTCGTCCGTCTGCTCGGGGGCGCTCTCGAACGCCTCCTCCACCCGCGACCACCACGCCATCGCCGCTTGAATCGCGTTCGGGTCGGGACGGGAGGTGTGGGCCGAGTCGGTCTCGACCGCGTACTCCCCGGCCAGAAAGCCCCGATAGCCGAGGGTCACGCCGTCCCATCCGGAGGGTTCGCCGTTGACCACGGCGTCGGGTTCCTCGCGGTCGGCCACGAGGTGACGCGCGCCCCGGGAGTCGGTCTCCTCGCCGACGACGCCGACGAAGCTAACTCCCGTTTCGACCGCGGCGGCGGCCATCGCCGCGAGCGGTCCCTTGGCGTCCACGCTCCCGCGGCCCCAGAGTTTCCCGTCCGTCACCTCCACCGGGATGTCTCCCGGCACGGTGTCGATGTGCGACGTGAGGAGTACCGAGTCGTCGGCGGGCGCGCGGACGTTGCCCGCCTCGTCGAGCCACGCCTCCCGGCCGCGCTCCTCGAAGAAGGCCGCGAGGCGCTCGGCGCACTCGCGCTCGTCGCCGGTCGGGGAGGGAATCGCCACGAGGTCGGCGAGGAGTTCGCGGGCCGCCTCGTCGGTCACGCCCGCGTCGGCGCTCTGGCTCACGTCTCGGCCCCCGCGAGGACGCTTTCGAGCGCCGCGACCACTTCGTCGGCGTGGGCCTCCGAGACGGTCAGCGGCGGGAGCAGGCGCACCACGGTCCGGCCCGCGGGGAGCGCCAGAATCCCGTGGTTCATCGCCAGTTCCTTCAGGATGCGGTTCGCGCCGCGTTTCACCTCCGCGCCGAGGAGCAGGCCCTCGCCGCGGACCGCGCGAATCGGCGCGTCGGACCCCCTCAGTTTCGACTGGAGGCGGTCGCCGACCTCGGCGGCGTTCTCCGGCAGATTCTCCTCGGCGATGACCGAGAGCGTGGCCTCCGCGGCCGCGCTCACCACCGGCCCGCCCGAGAACGTCGACCCGTGCGGTCCCGCGTTCTCGGCTACCCAGTCGGCACAGAGGGTCGCGCCGACCGGGAGGCCGCCGCCGAGTCCCTTCGCCGACGTGAGCACGTCGGGGACGACGCCGCGCTTCTCGCAGGCCCACAGCGCGCCCGTCCGGCCGAGTCCGGTCTGAATCTCGTCCAGAATCAGCGCCGACCCGGTCTCCTCCGTCACCTCGCGGGCCGCGTTCAGGTAGCCCTCGGGCGCGGGGTTCACGCCGCCCTCGCCCTGAATCGGTTCGAGCAGGACCGCGGCCGTCTCGTCGTCCACGGCCGCTTCGAGGGCTTGCCGGTCGCCGTAGGGGACGAACTCGAAGTCGCTCGCGAGCGGTTCGAATGGCTTCTTGTACTTGGGTTTCCACGTCGCCGCGAGCGACCCCATCGTCCGGCCGTGAAAGCCGCGTTGCGCCGCGACGATTTTGGAGTCGCCCGTGGCGCTCCGCGCGAACTTGATGGCCGCCTCGTTGGCCTCGGTGCCGGAGTTGCAGAGCCAGACGTTCTCCAAGTCACCGGGCGCGACCGCCGCCAGTTTGTCGTAGAGACCGTCGCGGGCCGAGTTGGGATAGCTGGCCTGCACGAAAGTCAGCTTCTCGACCTGCGACCGGACGGCCTCGACGACCTCGGGGTGGCAGTGACCGACCGCGGCGACGCCGTAACTCGCGCCGAAGTCGAGGTACTCGTCGCCCGAATCGTCGTAGAGGTACGCGTCCTCGCCCGATTCGATTCGAATCGGCTTCTCGGAGTAGACGAATCCGGACATCATCTCACCGCCCCGGGTTCGAAGGTCGTTCCGTGGCCGGTCCGGGCCGCGGTGATGGGGTCGCGGTTGTTCGCGTCCGCGACCGTCACCGAGGCCGCACCGCCGTCGAGGGCTTCGACCGCCGCCATGACTTTCTTCGTCATGAACCCCTCCGCGGCCGCCTCGGCGGCGTCCAACTCCGCGGGGGTCCCGACGCGCTCGATGACCGACTCGGGGTCGTCGGGGTCCTCGTAGACGCCCGCCACGTCGGTCAGCACGACTAACTCGCCGCCCAGCGCGCCCGCAATCGCGGCGGCCGCGCGGTCGGCGTCGGCGTTGACGGGCGTGTACTCCGTCGCGCCCGCGCCGCCTCCGCCGCCCGTCTTCGACGCGCCGCGCGACTCCTCGGCGAGCATCGGCACCGTGACGACCGGGACGTAGCTTCCGGCGAGCAGGGTCGAGAGCAGGTCGTCGTTGACCGCCTCGATTTTGCCCGAGTGGTCGCCCCTGCGGATTTTCTTCCGGCCGTCCTCGACCACCTTGACCGCCGACTTGCGCGGGCCGGTCAGGAGCTTTCCGTCCGCGCCAGAGAGACCGACCGCGTTCACGCCCTCGTTCTGGAGCGCGGCCACGAGGTCGGTGTTGAGTTTGCCGGGCAGGACCATCTCGAAGACCTCCATCGTCGTCTCGTCGGTGAAGCGTCCGACGACGCCGCCGGGCGTCTCGACGTACTCGGCCTCTTCGCCGAGGCGCTCCAAGGTGTCGTCCACCGCGGTCGAACCGCCGTGGACGACCACCACGTCCTCGCCGTTGGCGACGAGGTGCGCGATGTCCGCTAGCGCGCCTTCGGGGTCCACGGCACGCGCGCCGCCGATTTTGACGACGACGGGCGGGTTCTGTTCGTCTCCGCCGACCGCTCCTCCATCAGTCCGGAGTCCGTCGTCGCCGAGGTCGTTGTCGATAAGTTGCTCGTGTGCCGCTTCGAGGTCCGCTTTCGTGTACTCGTCCGTCATGGGCTTCCCACCGGGTGGAGTCCCTGAAAGTCGAGTCCCGCGGTCTCTTCGAGGCCGAGCGCGAGGTTGGCGGCGTGGACCGCCTGCCCGGCCGTGCCTTTCACCAGATTGTCGATGGCGCTGAACACCACGACGCGCTCGTTTCCGGGGTCCAACTCGAAGCCGACTTCGGCGTAGTTGGTGCCCGCGACTGCCTTCGGTTCGGGGTAGCGATAGACGCCCGACCCGCCGGACTGTAGGCGGACGAACGGTTCCTCGTCGTAGGCCCCGCGGAAGGCCGACCAGAGGTCGCCCTTCGAGACGGGCGAACTCGGGAAGACGTGGCAGGTCGCGGCCGCGCCGCGGACCATGTCCACGGCGTGGGCCGAGAAGGACACCTCGGCGCCCAGTTCCTGCTCGATTTCGGCCTCGTGGCGGTGGCCGGTCGGCGCGTAGGGCCGGACGACGCCCGAGCGCTCGGCGTGACTTCCGGCCTCGCTCGACGTCGCGCCGCCCTCCGAGGACCCGACCTTCACGTCTGCGACTATCTGCTCGCTCCCGTCGCCGTCGAGAATCCCGGCCTCGAACAGCGGATGGAGGCCGAGAATCGTCGCGGTGGCGTTGCACCCGCCCGCGGCGACGAGGTCCGCGCCGGGCAACTCCTCGCGGTGGAGTTCCGGCAGGGCGTACACCGCCTCGTCCAGATACTCGGGCGCGTCGTGGCCGTCGTACCACTCCTCGTACTGCTCGGCGGTGTTCAACCGGAAGTCGGCGCTCAGGTCCACCACGGTGTCGGCCGCCTCGTAGAAGGCGTCTATCTGCGCCATCGAGACGCCGTGGGGCGTCGCGGCGAACAGCACGTCCACGGAGTCGAGGTCCGCGGGGTCCGAGAACCGGAGGTCGGTCCCCCGGAGGTTCGGGTGGACCGACCCGACCGACTTGCCCGCGTACTCGCGGCTGGTCGCGCCCGCGAGGTCGAAGTTCGGGTGGCCCGAGAGGATGCGGAGGAGTTCGCCGCCCGCGAACCCGCTCGCGCCGACGACGGTGGCCGAGAGCGTCTCGTCCGCGCTCGCTCCCTCCGCTCCGGTCGAATCGACGATGGGCATCAGGCGACCACCTCCTGTTTCGCGGCGGCCTTCGTTTCGAGCCAATCGACCACTTCGGCCGGCACGTCCGCGTCGGCGGCGTCGTTCAGCGCCTTGAACTCGACCGTGTGGTTGACCTCGTGGACGGTGTAGTTGGGTTCGTCCCCTCCACCGACCTCCATTAGGTCCACGCCCAGCAGGCCGCCGCCGACCGCGTCGCTGGCCTGTTGGACCAGCTTCTTCGCCTCGGCGTCGAGTTCGAACGCCTCGGTCTCGGCACCCTTCGCGGCGTTCGTGAGCCAGTGGTCCGACGAGCGAACCATCGCGGCGACGGGGTCGCCGTCGGTCGCGAGGACGCGAATATCGCGGCCGGGCTTGTCCACGAACTCTTGGACGTAGAACACCTTGTGTTCGTAGTGGCCGAGCGTGGCCTTGTGTTCGAGAATCGCCTCGGCGGCGCTCCGCGAGTCGATTTTGGCCATCAGGCGACCCCACGACCCGACCACGGGCTTGAGGACGCAGGGGTAGCCGAACGACTCGATGCTCTCCATCGCCGACTCCTTGGTGAACGCCACGTCGGTCGCGGGCGTGGGGACGCCAGCGCCGGCGAGCGCGAGGCTGTTCTGAACCTTGTCGGCGCACGTCTGGGCGGTCTCCGCGGAGTTGACCACGGGCACGCCGTACGCCTCGCAGAACTTGGTGGCGTAGAGGCTCCGACTCGTGGCGAGACACCGGTCCACCACGACGTCGAGGTCCGCGAAGATTTCGGGGGCCTCGTCCAGTCCGAACTGGAGGTCGCGCACGTCTATCTTCACCACGTCGTGGCCGCGCTCGCGGAGTTCGGAGAGCAGGAGCTTCTCGTCCTTCCGAATCCGGGAGTAGAGTATTCCGACCTGCAACTTACTCCCCCCAGTCCTCTTCGAGCTCCGGGGCTCGGTCGAGGACTGGCGGGTTTCGTTCGACGAGTTCCAGTTCCGCGCCGCAGGTCGTGCAGTCGAGTATCTCTCCCACTTCGGCGTTGTCGTGCAGGGTCACGTCCGCCCCGCATTCGACGCATTCGGTCATAGCACTCCAATGTATCCCGCAGTACCACTTAAAACCATCGAACGTGACAAAATATTTTCATAGCACAGAGTCGTCTCTAAGGGCGTGAGAGGGCGAATATCGCGTCAAACGAAATCCAATTTCGGACTTCGGTAGTTTATAAATGTGGTTCCGGACGGGACCGGCCGTGGCTCAGGCATATCGGCTCACCTCCGTGCGGAGTCTCTCGTCGGCGGCCGTCAGCGACTCGCGGGCGTCGGCCAGCGCCGCCTCGTCGGCCGCGACGGTCTCCTCGGCCGCTGTCAGGCCCGCGGCGACCGACTCGGGCGCGGGACCGCCGGTCGAGTCGCGCGACGCGACGCTCTCGGCGGGGTCGAGCGCGGCCTCGACCGCCTCGCGTTCGACGTAGGCCGCCAGCGAGTCGTCCAGAATCTCCTCGGCCGCGGCGTCGAGCGCGTCCAAATAAGACGCCTTGACGTTGCTTTCAGCAACATTTTCGTTTCTCTTGGACACCTTTTCACTGCTCTCGGCGACCATCTCGTGGGCCTTCCGGAAGGGGACTCCGGCCATCGCCAGGAGGTCGGCGACGCCGGTGGCCGTCGAGAAGCCCTCACCGGCCGCCTCGGCCAGCGCCGCCTCGTCCCACTCCGCGGTCGCCGCGGCCCCGGCGGCGACCGCGACCGCCTCCGAAACGGCGTCGACGGTCTCCCACGCGTGGGGCGTGGCGTTCTGGAGGTCGCGGTTGTACGCGCGGGGCAGGCCCTTCAGCGTCGTGAGCAGGCCGTTCAGCCCCGCCGCGGCGTCCCCCGCGGTCGCCCGCACGAGTTCGAGCGTGTCGGGGTTCTTCTTCTGGGGCATGATGGAGGAGGTCGAGGAGTAGTCGTCGGACAGTTCTACGAGGCCCTTGTTCGAGAACACCACGAGGTCCTCGGCGAGGCCCGACACCGTGGTCGCCAGATTCGCGAGCGCGGCGACGACCTCCACGAGGAAGTCGCGGGTCGAGACCGCGTCCATCGAGTTGGCGACCAGTTCGTCGAAGCCGAGCAACTCGGCGGTGCGCTCGCGGTCCACGTCGAAGGGCGTGCCCGCGAACGCGGCGGAACCGAGCGGCGAGCGGTTCACGCGAGCGTAGGCGTCGAACAGGCGCGCCGTGTCGCGCGCGACCGCCTGCTCGTAGGAGAGCAGGTAGTGGCCGACGGTGGTCGGCTGTGCGGGCTGGAGGTGGGTGTAGCCGGGCATCACGGTCTCGGCGTGCCCCTCGGCGACTTCCGCCAGCGACTTCCGGAGGCCGAGCGTCGCCTCGACGGCGTCCAGCACGTCCTCGCGCAGGCGGTAGCGGATACAGGTCGCCACCTCGTCGTTGCGCGACCGGGCGGTGTGCATCTTCCCGCCGACGTCGCCCGCGCGGCCGACGACGGCCGTTTCGATGGCGGCGTGAACGTCCTCGCCGTCGGGGAGCGCGTCGAATCCCGCCGACTCGACCTCGTCGAGCGCCGAGAGGATTGCGGTGGCCTCGTCCTCGCTCACCACGCCTTGCTCGGCCAGCATCACGACGTGGGCGCGGTCCACCGCGAGGTCGGCCGCGAAGATGCGCTCGTCGTCGGCCATCGAGGAGAGGAACCCGCGGGCGGGGCCGCCGCTGAAGCGGTCGCGGCGCACCACGTCGGACGCGTCGTTGGAGGAACGACGTTCCTCGCTACCCGCGGAGCCGCTCTCCTCGGTCATTCTACTGCTCCTCCGTCTCCTCGGTCCCATCGCCGGAACCGTCGGTCAGCAGTTCGGCCTTCTTGGCCTCGGCGTTCGCGGCGACCTCGTTTGCGAGTCTGGACTGGAAGCCGTGGTACTTCGCCACGCCGGTCGCGTCGCTCTGGGCGATGCCGTCCACCGACTCGGTGTTGAACGAGGCGGCCGACTCGGAGTAGACCGCGTAGTCGCTCTCGCGGCCGACCGGGCGGGCCTGTCCGCCCTCGAACTTCACGGTGACGGTGCCCGTGACCTTCTCCTGGGTGGTGTCCACGAATCCGTCGAGGGCGTCCACGAGCGGCGCGGACAGCAGGCCCTCGTAGGCTTTCTCTGCCCACTGCTGGTCGACCTGCTTCTTGAAGGCGCGCTCCTCCTCGGTGAGGACGAGTCCTTCGAGCGCCTCGTGGGCGTTGAGCAGGGTCGTCGCGGCGGGATGCTCGTAGTTCTCGCGGACCTTCAGGCCGAGCATGCGGTCTTCCATCATGTCGGTGCGGCCGACGCCGTGGCTCCCGGCGAGGTCGTTGAGGTACTCGATGAGTTGAACTGCGGGCATCTCCTCGCCGTCGACGGCGACCGGCTTGCCCTCTTCGAAGGTGATTTCGACGGTCTCGACGTTCTTCTGACCGGGCGTGTCGGTCCACTCGTAGATGTCCTCCGGCGGAACGTAGCCGGGGTCTTCGAGGTCCGCGCCCTCGGCCGAGCGACTCCAGAGGTTGGTGTCGATGCTCCAGTCGCCCTCGTTGCCGCCCTCGACGGGCAGGTCCTTCTCGTCGGCGTACTCCATCTCCCACTCGCGGGTCAGGCCGAGTTCGCGGACGGGCGCGATGACCTCCAAATCCGACTCGCGCCAGACCGCCTCGAAGCGAAGTTGGTCGTTGCCCTTGCCGGTACAGCCGTGAGCGATGGCGTCGCAGTCGTTCTCCTCGGCGACTTCGAGGATGGCCTCGGCGATGACGGGGCGCGCGAGCGCGGTGCCCAGCGGGTAGCCCTGATACGTCGCGTTGGCCTTCACGGCGTCGAGACACTGGTCGGCGAACGCGTCCTTCGCGTCCACGACGTAGTGTTCGAGGTCGAGCGCTTCCGCGGTCTCTTCGGCCTCGTCGAACTCCTCGGCGGGTTGGCCGACGTCTACCGTGACGCCGATTACTTCGTCGTGTTCGTACTCCTCTTCGAGCAGCGGGACGCAGACGGTGGTGTCGAGTCCGCCCGAGAAGGCGAGCGCGACTTTCGATTGTTCTGTCATGTTGGGTGTGGTGTGTTGTCGGGTGTCGTGTCAGTGGATAGTTCGCGGACGATACGGGTGACGTCGAACGGGACGAAACCAGCGGAGTCAGGGGATGAGGATAAGGTGGGGTCTAAAAGGACCCCGGTCGTCGTCGCGCGAGAACGAGGGCGGACTCACGGCTCTCGGGGGTACCTGCGAGCGACCCCGGGCCGCGAGTCCCTGTCATCGTCACATCCATTGAGAGCGAGGGGCTTAAACTCTATCGGGTCGGCAAAGATTGCAGTCAATGATACGACACGTGCCCGCCAGGAGAGGGAATCGCGCGACCCGACGCCCGGTCAGAATCTAACCTCGAAGCGCGCGCCGCCCGTCTCGCTCTCGGCGACCGAGACGGTCCAGTCGTGGGCCTCCGCGATGCGCCGAACGATTGCGAGTCCCAGTCCGGTCCCGCCGTCGTCCGTCGAGTAGCCGTGTTCGAACACCGATTCACGCCGGTTCTCGGGGACGCCCGGGCCGTCGTCGGCGACGTAGAACCCGTCGCCGCCGTCGAGCGCACCGACCCGAACCGTCACCGCTTGGCCGCCGTGTTCTATCGCGTTGCGAAAGAGGTTCTCCAGCAGTTGCTGGAGACGCTCGCGGTCGGCCTCGACGGTCACGTCGTCCTCCGCTCGACAGACGGCGGCGTCGGCCTCGACGCTCTGCCACGCCTCGGCCGTAACTGCCGACAGGTCGTGGTCGGTCACGTCGTGTAGCGCGTCGCCCTGTCGGGCCAGCGTGAGCAGGTTCTGAATCAACTGCTCCATCCGGTCGTGGGCGTCCTCGACCTGCTCGAAGTCCTCCTCGCAACCGCTCTCTCGGGCCATCTCGAGGTAGATTCTGGCGACGTTCAGCGGATTGCGCAAGTCGTGGCTGACCACGCTGGCGAACTCGTCGAGGCGGCGGTTCTGCTCGCGGAGCGCGTTCTCGTCGGCCATCTGCTCGTACTCGTAGCCCAACCACTGGGAGATGAGTTCGACGTATATCTTCTCGTTCTCGGAGAACGCCCTGTCGCGGGGGTCCCGGTCGGCGAAACAGAGCGTGCCGTAGAGGTCGCCGTTTACGAATATCTTCGCACCGACGTAACAGCCGAGACCGTACGTCTCGTAGGCGGGGTCGTCGGACCAGCCTTCCGACTCGGCGTCCTCGACGCTCAGCAGTCCCTCGCCCTCGACCGTCTTCCGGCAGTAGGTCTCGCCCAGCGGCGCGGTCTCGCCGGGTTGGAGCAGTTCGTGGGACCCGACCGCGTCCACGATTTCGAACGTGTCGCCTTCCACCTGCGAGACGAACCCCACGTCCACGTCGAGGCGCTCTCGGCCGAGTTCGAGGAGTCGGCGACGCTTCTGTTCGTATGAGAGTTCGGTGTTCGACGCCGTCCGGTAGAGTTTCCGCAGGTAGGTCTCGTTCTCGCGGAGTTCGGTCGCGATGCGGGCGTAGTCGTCGGCCGTCTCTCGGGTGACGAGCGACCCGTCCGGACCGCTGGCGGCCCGGCGCACCACGGCGTTTTCGACCCGGACGACCAGCAGGGCCGACTGGTCGCGGTCGGCCCGTCGTTCGAGGTAGTCGGTCGCGCCGCGCGCGAGCGCCTCGCTGGCGTCGTCGTCCCCTTCGCCCGCGACGAACACGTACGGGATGTCGGGCCACCGCTCTCGCACGGCGTCGAGCAGGTCGAGTCCGCCGTTCGCGTCGCCGACGACACAGCCGAACGTCTCCGATTCCAAGCGGTCGAGGCCGGCCGCCGCGTCGTCCGCGCGCGCCACGGTGACGGCGTCCTCTCTTCCGAGGTACTCGGCGAAGTCACCGGTCCGCTGTCTGTCGGCGACGTAGAGTACGCGCACGGCCTCCCCGGGTATCTCCATTCCTCCCACTTAAGGTGGCGAAATACAATAAATCTGGTCTCCGAACCGCCGTCGGTCCGACGACCGCCATTCTCTTGTGCGCGCTCCTCCACGTTCCGGGCGTGTACAGCCTCAACGTCCCGGTTCCCGGCGAAGTCGAGCGGCTCGCCGAGGACCTCCGGCCCGCCCTGCTCGACTTCGACACCATCCGGGAGCGCCACACCCTCCTCTGCAAGCGTCTCGGCGACGCGCCGCCGGGTGGAGTCGCGCGCCTGCGCGAGCAGGTCCGGACGGCGCTGGCGGGCGCACCGGCATTCGAGGCCCGCGTCACCGGCATCGACTGCTTCGAGCACCCGCCGCTCGGCGAGGGACCGGTGGTCTACCTCGCCGTCGAGAGTCCGGGCCTCCGTCGGGTCCACGACCGTCTGCTCGACGAGTTCTCGGCCGTCGAGGAGTTCGAGGGCGACGATTACGTTCCGCACGTCACGCTCGCGCGGGGCGGCGGTGTGGCGTCCGAGCAGGCGGCCCGCCGACTCGCCGAACGCGACGTCGAATCGGTGACGTGGACCGTGAACCGACTCGCGCTCTGGGACGCGACCTACGAGGAGGAAGTCGCCGCGTTCTCGCTGCCTGCCTGAATCAGCGGTCGCCGCCCCTTCGTCGCCGTCGTCGCTCTCGTCGCCTTCCGCACCGCCGTCGTCGTGGGGTTCTCGCGTCGTGAATACCGCGTTTCACGGCGTCGGCGGGTCGCCGGTCCACGCCTGCTTGTCGCTGTAGAAGTTCAGCATCGCGAACTTCAACTTCTCGGCCTGCACGTCCAGCATCTCGGCGCGCTCCTCGGGCGGGAACGTCTCGCGGACGCTGTACTTGCCCATCTCCCGGCGACCGGCCTCGGTGTAGCGCTTGTCCACCAGCACGCGGACGCCGAAGTCGTCGGGCGACCGAATCACCCGGCCGAGCGCCTGCCGAGTCTTCCGAATCGTCGGAATCTCGACGGCGTACTCCCACCCCGAGTCCCGGCCCGAGCGGTCGGCGAACGTCCGGTCGTACGCTTCTTGGACCGCCTCCATCCGGTCGTTCAGGTGCGGGTAGGGAACGCCGACCACGACCACCGTCCGGGCCTCGTCGCCGTCGAAACTGACACCCTCGGCGAGCGTCCCCCACAGCGAGGTGAACAGCGCGGCGTCGTCGTCGGCGACGAACCGCTGGCGGAGGTCCTCGACCGAAGTGCCGGGTTCGTCCATGTAGAGCGTCGTCTCCGAGGTTTCGCCACCGCCGAACTCCCGCGAGAGGCGGTCGTAGTAGCGTTCGGCCTCGGCGTAACTCGGGAAGAAGAGCAGAGTGTTGCCCGCGGTGAACTCCACCGAATCGCGGAGGACGCCCGCGATGGCCTCCTGCGTGTCGGGGTCGTCGCGCTCGCTGGAGAAGAGCGCGGGCGTCTCCACCGCGAACGTCCGGCGGTTCTCCTCGGGGAACTGCAACCCGTAGGCGATTTCCACGGGGTCGTCCAGTCCAAGCACGGCCGCGCTCACGTCGAACGGCCGGAGGGTCGCGCTCATCAGCACCGTGGCGTACACCTCGCCGAACAGGTCTTCCGTGACCTCCCGCGGGATGCAGGTGTAGAGTTCCGCCCGGCCGTACACCTCCTCGGTCGCCTCGTCGCGCCGGACCGAGACCACGGGGTACTGGCCCAACTCCGCGCTCTCGTCCATGAACGACTGGATGAACGTCGCGGCTTGGAGCGTCTGACACTCCTGTCGCGTCGTGGACTCGCCGTTCTTGTAGGCCTCCTCGTACTCCTCGTCGAGTTCCCGGCCGAGGTGGACCGCGAGTTGGAGTTCCGTATCGATTCCCTTCCCGGTGTACTGCTGGAGGAAGTTGAGCGTCAGGTCGTCGCGCTTGCTCTCGTTGGTGATGGACACGTCCTCCCAGTCGTCGCCGACCTGCTCGCGGTCCCCGAACCCGAACGCGTCCTCGTAGGTCTCTTCGAGCGCCGCCCGGAACGCCGAGACGACGTTGTAGGCTGGTTCGCTCCGGGCGTCGTCGGAGTCCTGCAACTCGTCGAGCGCCGAGTCGAGGGTGTTCTCGGTCAGCGTCCGGGTCGCGTGTTCGCGAGCGGTGTCCTCGACGTTGTGGGCCTCGTCGAAGATGGTGATGACGTCCTCGGGGTCTCTGTCTAGCCACCGGAAGAACTGCTCGCGTATCATCGGGTCGAGCAGGTGGTGGTAGTTACAGACCACCAAGTCCACGCCCTCCATCCCGTCCTTCAGGAGTTCGTAGCCACAGAGCGTCTGCTCCTCGGCGAACTCGTAGATGTCGTCGGGCGTCCGCACGTCGTCGTAGAGCCACGAGTAGAACTCGTCGTTGTCGCCCACGAGGTTGTTGTAGTAGTACTCGCAGGTGTTCTGCTCCTCCAAGCCCTCGACGCGCTCTTGGACCTGCTCTAACTCGTCCATGACCGCGCTCCGGGCCTCGGCGGCGCGCTCGTCGCCGTCTTGGCTCGCTTCGAGCAGTTCCTCCTGTCGCTGCTCTAACTCAGCGAGGTCGCTCTCGGCGTCTACGACCTCGTAGGTGTTGTCCCGGAGGACCTGACACTCCTCGAAGCCCACGTCGATGTGACACATCGACCCCTTCCCCCGGAAGACGACGGCGCGAATCGGCTCCTCGGCCGTAATCGCCCGCGCGTCCGCCACGAACTGGCGCATTTGCTGGTGGACGTTGGTCGTGATGACCACCGTCTTGTCCTCTTCGCGGGCGTACTCCAGTGCGGGCACGAGCGACGACAGCGTCTTGCCGGTCCCGCAGGCCCCCTCGAACAGCACGTCCTGCCCGCGGGAGAAGGCGTTGTAGATTCGGTCCATCGCCTCCCGCTGGTTGTCGTACGGCTCTTCGTAGGGGAAAAAGCGCATGTACCCGTTCGTCTCTGCCACGAGAGTGGGTTTGCTCGGCTTGACGTTTAAACTCTCGCTTGCGAGTGGAAGTGCCGAGCAGTGCAGGGACCTTGACTCGGACGACGCGTAACTATCCCGCCGTCTCCTTCCTGCTCCGCCATCGCGTCTCAGGTTCGATGTACACCTTCGACACGCTCCCGTTCTGCTCCATCAGCGCGTCCTCCAAGTCGGTAATCTTCTGGTCCATCTCGGCCGTGGCGATGCCCTTCTCGAAGGCGATGTCGGCGGTGAGAATCGCGTCCTCCGGCCCGAAGACCACGGTCCGGAAGTCCACGATGTTCACCACGCCGTCCCATCCCTCGATGACGCTCCGGAGTTGCTCCTCCTCGGACTCCGGCAGACTCTCGCCGAGCAGGAGTCGCTTGTTCTCCCACGCGAGCGCCACCGCGAACCCCATCAGCATGATACCGATGAGCAGCGCCGACACCGCGTCGTAAATCGGGTTCCCGGTGATTCTGGAGAGGTAGATTCCAATCAGCGCGATGCCCGCGCCGGCCAGCGCGATGGTGTCCTCGGTGAACGCGGTCAGCGTCGTCACGTTGGTGGTCTTCTTGAACGCTTCCGCCAGTCCGCTCCAGTTGTGCTGCTCAATGTCCTTCTTCATGCCGGCGTACGCCTTCTTCAGCGCCCACCCCTCGAACAGAATCGCCGCGATGAGCACGCCGTAGTTGACCCAGACGCCGGGGAACGTGTAACCGAGTAGCGTGGCCGCTCCCTGTTCGGGGACGTGGGGGTGCATGATGGCGTCGTAACCGTGCTTTGCCGACTCCCACCCGGCGATGCCGAACAGGAGGACGCTCACCAGAAAGCTGTAGAAGAACTGGGCCTTCCCGTACCCGAACGGGTGTTCGCGACTCGCCTTCTTGTTGCTGTACCGGATACCGATGAGCAGGAACACCTGATTGCCGGTGTCAGAGATGGAGTGGTACGTCTCCGAGAGCATCGCGGCGCTTCCGGTCAGCAGGAAGCCGAGGAACTTCAGCACTGCTATCGCCCCGTTGGCGATGAGCGCGGCGATAACGACGGATTTGCTTTCGGCCATTGGCGTAGCCTTCTCTCTCGCCGGACAAGAAAGTGATTGCAACCCAGACGGAAACGCTCAGGAACCCGCCGCTCTTACGCCGAGTCATGATTACCGTCCTCTCGGACACCCACAGTCGGTCGGGCCACGAACTCGAAGGCCGCGCGAAGCGGGCAGTCGAGGAGAGCGACGCGGTCGTTCACGCCGGGGACTTCGTGAACGCGGCCGCGCTGGACGCCTTCGAGTCGGTCGCAGACCGTCTCTACGCCGTCTACGGCAACAACGCCACGCCCGAAGTCCGCGACCGACTCCCGCCCGAGCGCACCTTCGAAGTCGAAGGCGTGAGGTTCGTCCTGACCCACGGTGACGACCGGAGCGCGACCGGTCTCTCGCTTCTGGGCCGCCAGCAGGCCGCCGACGCGGTGGTGTTCGGCCACTCCCACCGCCACGCGGCCACCGACGCCGACGACGTCCTCCTGCTGAATCCCGGCAGTCACGCCGACCCCCGCGGCGGCGTCCCGACGCACGCGGAACTCCGGCGACCGACGGAGAGCGGCGTCGAGAAGGGAGAAACGCGCGGTGGCGACGGGGGGACCGACGCCCGACTCGTCGGCGAGATTCGCCACCGGGACGGGTCGGTCGTGGAGCGGTTCGAAATAGAGTGACTCGCCGCTCTAAGTCGCTCAGGGTCTGGCGCTCGTCGCTGGCGTCGGTCCGGTCGCGCTGCTAAGCGCAACTGGCGCTCGGCGAGTTCGGTATCGGACGACCGCCCCGCCGAAGAGGGCACAGGTAGAGGGCAGTGGAGGCGCGGGAACGCGGTGGCGGGGTGACGTGCGGAGCGGGGGTCCGCAGTGGCGGAGGGCCGAAGCGGGGCGGTACACTACTCCCTACGTTTCGGCCCATCAAATAGCTCCCGTAAACTCAAAAACCCCTTTTAGTTATCGGCTCTGCGGTCTAATTTCCGGCGGAGAACGCCTCACTCGCCGCTGTTCGCGTAGTACCACCACGCGAACCCGAGCGCGAGGACCAGCGCGCCCCCCGCGAAGAAGACAAGACCCGGCGGGAGCGTGCCGGCCGCGGCGTCGGCGGCCTGTCCGGCGGCGTCGGTGGACTGGACCGACATCCCGCCACCGCCGCCCGTCTCGGACATCGCGTCGCCGCCGCTGGTGGAGAACCCGAACAGGCCGCCCACGCCGTCGCCGTATACCTGCTGAACCGCGACGCTCAGGAGGCCGAGCGCACCGACCGCGCCGAGCAACCGCGAGAGCGCGGACTTTAGCCCGGTCGTCTTCTCCTCGTTGCCCGCGAAGACGACGAGCGGTTGGTCGGCGGGCGCGTACACCTTCATCTCGCGGCCCTTCTCGGAGTAGACGGTGTCGACGACCTGAATCACGTCCGCGCCCTCCAGTTTGCCGAGGTGGTACTGGGCGTTCTGGAGCGAGGTGTCGATGGTCTCGGCGAGGTCGGAGGGCGTCGCGGGGTCCTCGTGGAGCGCCGCCAGCAGTTCGCGGGCCGTGTCCGACGAGAGCGCCCCGAGCAGGTCGTCGGCGTCGTCGCTGTCGACGCCGATGACCCGCGGTTCGGCGGACTGGGGGGCCGTCGCGTCGGACGTGGAGGGGAGGAGGTCAGCCATGTATCGCCGTTGTCACCCCCGTATCATGAACTTTGTTCCCTGCGAGCGGCGGGAACGTCGAAACGAATTTGAAGCGGCGACCGAATGGTCACGTATGGACCTCAGTTTCATCTTTAATAATCCACTCGTCGTCGGCTTCCTGGCGATCCTGCTCGGGTTCGTCCTCTTCATGTACCTGTTCGTTCGACGAACCATCACGGGATTCCGCGAGGGCGTCCAGAACGGCCGCCGATAGCCGACGCCGCCACCGAGGTGTTCCGGCGACCGCCCCGCTCAGTCGAGTCGCTCGACCGCCTCGCTCGCGTACTCGGCCGCCTGCTCGACGTCCTCGCGGTTCACGTCCCAGTGCGTGCAGAAGCGCGCGACGTGCGTGTCGAACTGGGTGCCCTGCACGCCCGCCTCCGCGCAGGCGTCGAGGAACTCGTCGGCCTCGCGGCCCGTTCCCTCGGTGTTCACGAGGACGATGTTCGTCTCGGGGTCCTGCACCGACAGGCCCTCGACGCCCGCTAACTCCTCGGCCAGTACTCGGGCGTTCTCGTGGTCGTCGGCGAGTCGCTCGACGTTGTCGAGCGCGAGTCGGCCCGGCCCCGCGATAATCCCGGCCTGCCGCATCCCGCCGCCGAACAGTTTCCGGTTGCGACGCGCGCGGGCGACGAACTCCTCGCTCCCGGCCAGTATCGACCCGACCGGCGCGCCGAGTCCCTTCGAGAGACAGAACATCACCGAATCGACCCGCTCGGTCATCCGCTCGACGGGCACGTCGTGGGCCACGGCGGCGTTACAGACCCGCGCGCCGTCGAGGTGGACCGGAATCCCGAGGTCGTGGGCGGCCTCTGCCGCGGCGTCGATTCGCTCGGGGGCGATGGCGACCCCGCCCTTGCTGTTGTGCGTGTTTTCGAGCGTCAGCAGGCCGGTTCCGGGCCGGTGGAGGTCCTCCTCGACGTGGCCCTCGCGGACCTGCTCGGGGGTCGGGACTCCGCGTTCGCCGCCGTCGAGGGTCCGGACCTGCAGGGTCGAGAGCTGAGCCATCCCGCCGAGTTCCCACTTGACGACGTGGCTCTCGCGCTCGGTCAGCACCTCTTGGCCGCGCTCGGTGTGGGTTCGGACCGCGACCTGATTGCCCATCGTCCCGCTCGGGACGTAGAGGGCGTCCTCCATGCCGACGAGGTCGGCGGCCTCGTCCTCCAAGCGGTTGACCGTCGGGTCCTCGCCGTACACGTCGTCGCCCACCTCGGCGTCGCGCGACGCCTCGCGCATCGCGTCGTCGGGTTTCGTCACGGTGTCGCTCCGCAGGTCTAACATACGCGTTCGTTTGCCCCCGGCGAGTCAAATACCCCGCGATGGCGGCGATTCACCTCACGCCGCGTCGCGGCGACGCCGACGGCCGCCTCGTTGTCCGGGACCGAAAGCGGTTTGCGGCTTTCCCCGCCAGATTTCGGTATGGACCCCCGAGTCAGAGAGCACGCCGAAATCGTCGTCGACCACTCCACCGAAATCGAGGCCGGTGACAACGTCGTCGTCAGCGCCGCCTCGGCGGCCGAGGACCTGACGCTCGCGCTCTGCGAGACCATCGGCGAACGGGGCGCGTTCCCGTTCCACGTCTCGTTCCGCAACGACCGGACGCGCGCGGCGTTCCTCGACGCCGCCGCGCCCGAGGACATCGACACGCCGGACCACGAACTCGCGCTGGCCGAGGCCGCCGACGTGTGGATTCACGTCCGCGCCCACGACAACGTCGCCGACATGAGCGCGGTCGACAGCGAGACCATGGCGGCGTTCCGGACGGCCCAGCTGCCCGTCCGCGAGGAGATTCTCGACACGACGTGGGTGCTGACCCAGTACCCCGCCCCGGCCGACGCCCAGAACGCCGAGATGAGCACCGGGGAGTACGAGGAGTTCGTCTGGTCGGCCATCGGCAAGGACTGGGACGAGCAGAAGCGACACCAGCGCCAGATGGTCGACATCCTCGACGCGGGCGAGGAGGTTCACATCGTCTCGGGCGACACGACCGACCTCCGCATGAGCATCGAGGGGATGACCACCATCAACGACCACGCGAAGAACAACCTGCCGGGCGGCGAGGTGTTCACCGCGCCCGTCGCCGACTCGGTAGAGGGCGAGGTCCTGTTCGACAAACCGCTCATTCACGAGGGCCACGAGGTCGACGACGGCTACCTCCGGTTCGAGGACGGCGAGGTCGTCGAGTACAGCGCCAGCAAGAACGAGGACGTGCTGGGCCAGATTCTCGACACCGACGAGGGCGCGCGCCGCCTCGGCGAACTCGGTATCGGAATGAACCGCGACATCGACCGGTTCACCTACAACATGCTCTTCGACGAGAAGATGGGCGATACCATCCACCTCGCGGTCGGCCGCGCCTACGACGAGTGCCTGCCCGAGGGCGAGACCGGCAACGAGAGCGCGGTCCACGTGGACATGATAGTGGACATGGCCGAGGACTCCTACATCGAGGTGGACGGCGAAATCGTCCAGCGGAACGGCACCTTCCGGTTCGAAGACGGCTTCGAGGAGAGCGAGGCCTGAGCGGAGCGAAGGCCTCGAACCGAAGCGGGGAGCGAAGCGACCCGCAGAGGACTGCTTCGGGGAGTAGGTCGGTTTTCATCGCCTTTTTCTGACTTCGAATCTGAATCTAATTCGCGAAACACAGACGGGACTCGGATTCGAAGGTGCGCTCGGAACTCGGGCATTTATTTCAATCTCCTCTGCGCGCGCCCCAAGTCGTTCGCGTATTTCCGTACCCCTCGGCCGTAAGATTTCTCTACTGACCTTACAGTACAATTTAAGTGTTTGGGCTATAGACTCATGCGCCGTGACGAAGGTAGCGTGTCCCGACTGTGGTCGCAGTATCGCAATGCACGAACTCGAAACTCGAACCGTTGCCCAACGCAACGACTTCCAGACCAACTATCGGTGTCCGTTCTGTCGGTCGGACATCAACGACGTTGGTGACCTGTTCTGAACGCGGGTCTGGTTTACCCTTCTCGCGAATCGACGGCGGTCCGTCGTCGGAGTCGACGCACCTTCGCCGAGAGCGTAGAGTTCGGCTACTGCCCTCCGTCACGCAATCCTTCCGAGAGCGAAGCGCCGCAATGAGCAGGCCGTTCGTTCGCCGACTGGTCGTACGAACGACGTCGTCGCTCCGTCGATGAAGCGGTGTCAGTCCGCGCGTTCCGTCTGGTCCGCTCCCATTCCTATCGCAGTCCGAGCGTTCGAGACGCTTCGCTGGAGGAGTTCGCGGACGCTATCGCGACGTTTGAAGAACAGTCCGCCACCGAGAACGACGTAGACGGCGGTGTAGGCGTAGAGGATGGAAATACTGAGCGTCGTCGCGGCCGCTTCGGCGTACGTCTGAATCACGTAGAACTCCGCGAGAACCTGCGTCGCGAACAGGACGAGCAGTACGACGGCTTCACGGATGCTAATGTCGAGGTTCGTCAGGATAGCGATGGCGAAGAGGCTCTGGGCGGCGGTGATCCAGATTTCAGCGGCCTGCTTCGAATCGAACGAGAGCGTTCCGATAGCGCCGGCCGAGATGGAGTAGACGACGGCGAGCGTTCCGATGAGCAGCGTCCACTGGTTGAGCTTCGAGGAGATGAGCGCGTTGAAGCCGGCGGTCGAACGCCCCTTGTTCACCAGATAGGCGACGACGATGAGTTCGGGGCTCTCCGAGGCCAGCGGTGCGAGCCACTGGATCATGAAGAACTCGGGGATGCCGTACTGGAGTCCCAACTGTTCCAGTCCCTCGGCGAACGGGTGGACGGCGGTGAAGATTATCGCCCCCGAAAACGCGAACCCGAAGAGGACGAGCGCAATGCGCGGTACTTTCGGATACTGCTGGAAGTAGGCGGGGACGCCGACGTGTTCCTCGGACGTCTCGACGTCACCGCGGATTACGACGAGGAGATAAAGCAGGAACAGTCCCACCAGAAAGAGCGAATCGAGCGGGCCGATACCGCCACTGAGCGGGACGAAAAACGCGTACGCCGTCGCGACGAGTAAGAACGTAATCTCGGTCGCGATTCCCGGGTCGAGCGTGACCGCGTCTGCGAGGAACCCCGAGCGGCTCTCGACCGCTGCGTCGGCGGTGCGCTTCGCGCGGTAGATGGTGAACAGCGCGATGCCCGACCATCCGAGGCCGATGAGAATTCGGTTCGCACCGGTCATGTTGGCCACTGCGAGGTTGGCGGCCTCGCTGGAACCAGCACCGGCCTCCCACGCGTAGAGCGCGTCGACGGCGTACTCGGGAGCCACGGCCAGCACCGCCAGCACCGCGATGGCGAACGCCTGTGGGACGTCCTTCTCAGCGGTCTCGGACGCCCACGCGAGCAGGAACGCAGCACCCACTATCGCGAGGCCCGCCACGAGGACGGCCATGCCCGGCGTAATGTTCTCGCCCGGGTGTACGGTTCCGTACCCACCGTACGAGACGAACGTCCCGATCCACGGTACGGTCAACGCTAAGGCGACGGCGACTGCGACGAGTGGGTGTCGAAACCGATCGAGCACAGTTCGTTAATCGTGGTTCACGCCCCTACTTCTTGTGCCCGCCATCTCTCCCAGGGCCGAGTCTTCCGTGGGCACTACTCGGACCCGTACGTGGCCTCCGCTACTCGGCGGTGTCTCGGCCGTCCGTGAAGGATTCGGACCACAGATTACGCAGTCCAGCGCGTGTACCGGACGAAAACGTTCCGAGGAGAACAGCCACCTGCTATTTGATTCTCGACAGCAATTATCGTGCTATGGGGTTGGGAACGGATAACGCAGTTTCATCGAGGAAGAGTCCTCCTTCAGGCGCTTGCCGCCACCAGTCTCCTAATCGTGCTTGTTCTCTACGTTGGCGTGAATCAGGATTGGCTCGGGTATACGAACGCAGTAAGTTTTACCTTCAGTATTCTCGTCGTGATTGGTTCTACTGCTCTCTTGCTCTCGAGTCGAGAAGGGTAGACGTTAGATACGCACCACATATTGACCGTTTGGTGTCGGATACTCTCCCGAAGACGACACGGTCAATACAGATCACAGACTCACCGGTCAGTAGTCGCCACGTAGATTGCACCGGCGATCAGCATACTTCCAGCGATGAAACCCGCCAAGGTAATTGGGGTACCGTATCCCCGTGCAGCGGTCGCAACCTCGGCAAGGAGGACCATACAGAAGCCGAGCTGTACCACGATTATGAGTAGTAGATTTCGAATCGAAGCGGTATGCGTGGCGGAGGGCATCGGTGCCAGTTCAGGTACGGTGCTTGAGGTTCTTGCGATTTCCCGAGAGAGCGGTTCGTCCAGTAATCGCGGCCGTCACTCTCGTTCGGTTCGCACTACGTATCGAGCGAATCCCGAAGCCTCAGCCGGTACCAGAGAAATCGCCAGCGCCGTCCGATTAGTGTCCCGAAGGGTGGCTCGAATCACGTGCGGCCTCTGTGCAGTTCCACGGAACCCCGTTTTCGACGAATACCGACCAGAACGCGATGAGAGTCGACTACCCGGATAAAAGACGGGCACGATGGGATTTGAACCCACGACCGTCGGATTAGAAGTCCGACGCTCTTTCCAGACTGAGCTACGTGCCCTTGCCGATTCCTTGGAGTGGCCTTCGCAAAAGGTCTTAGGATTCACCGCGGTTACGCACGGCTCAAACATCGTTCTCCGTGCGTTCCTGATGGAACACAGCGCTTAAGCACCGTTCACCACTATCAGAATCCAATGAGAGTTATCGGAACCGTGGGTCTGCCGGGGAGCGGCAAGGGCGAGGCCGCCTCGGTCGCCGAGGAACTCGGGATTCCCGTCGTGACGATGGGCGACGTGATTCGCGCGGAGTGTCGCGACCGGGGCCTCGACCCGGCCGAACACCACGGCGAAGTCGCAGGGGCGCTCCGCGAGGAGAACGGCCCGGACGCCGTCGCCCAGCGCTCGCTGCCCGTCGTCGAGGAGGCGCTCGAAGCGAACGAGACCGTCCTCGTGGACGGCATCCGAGCGGGCGTCGAAGTCGAGCGATTCGAGGCGGCGTTCGGCGACGACTTCACGCTGGTCAGCATCGAAGCGCCGTTCGAGGTCCGGGTCGAACGCGTCGAGGCGCGGGGTCGGGACGCCACCGACGCCGAGACCCTGCGCGAACGCGACGAGCGCGAGCGCGGGTTCGGCATGGACGAGGCCATCGCCCGCGCCGACGCCTCGATAGACAACACCGCGACGCTGGAGGCGTTCCACGAGAAGATTCGCGCCCTGCTGACCGACGGCGTCGAGGGACTCGAAGGCGAACGCGCACAGGAGGCCTGATTACCATGATTTACAGCATCGACGTCCAGGTTACGGCACCCGTCACGGACACCGAAATCGCGGACCGCGTCGCGACCGCCATCGCCAACATCTTCCCCGGCGCGGAACCCGAACAACAGCACGGCGAGGTCGTCGCCGAGGCCCACTCGCTCGACCACTTCTCGGAACTGCTCCACCGCCAAGAGATACTCGACACCGCCCGCGGGGAGTTCTTCGGCAACCGTCGCGGCGACACCTTCTCGTTCGACCTGAAGAAGCAGGCCGCCTTCGAGGGCGTCGTCAACTTCGCGGTCGGCAATCCCGACGAACTCGGCGACATCCACGTTCGGGTCCGCGTCGAGCAACCGTCCGTCGAGGAGTTCGTCGACCACATCGCCCCGCCAACCGAGGAGGGCAAACCGGTCACGCAGGACGACTTCGAGTAAAATAGTAGAAGTAACTACACTTTTTGGTCGGTCGGTCGAGTGCCCTCGGTGGTGTGGCTTTCCTGTTCTGAAACGACTCGGGCCGATTCCGTCGTCCGGTTTTGTACATATTCTGCTCGACTGTCGTTCTGCCCGTCGTTCATATCGTCTCTATTGACTACTTGTGTCGATTACAAAATTTTATCACCCATTACCATAACTGGACGACAATGACCGATACAATACATGTTAGAAATAAAACGTATGTTGGGGCAACGGTACGCTCGCGGTGCGGCGCGACGCTTACTGTCACGACGGCCGCCTCTCACAGTCTCGGGCGCTTCGGTGGTGGCTCTTCGCGGCCGACTACCACCGCGCGAACGACCGCCGTGACTGGAGGGTCGGCATGAGAAGAAGCCGCACCTCAGCGGTCGCGCTCTCGGTCCTGCTGGTCGTCTCGGCCGTGACCGCGGCGGTTCCGGCCTCGGTCGTCGCATCTATCGGTCCGCTCGCGGTCGGGACCGCCAGTGGAAACACGTCGGGCAACACCACTACGGTCGCAACGACGACGCTCGCCACGACCACGGCGACCGACACGACGAGGTCGGAGACGACAACGACAGCGACGACGACTACCGATAACCAGACCGCGAACGGGACCACGGGGCGGTCCGCGCCGCCCGCGGCGGCGGCCAACCCCAAGGTCTCGTCGGCGCTCCTCGACGAAGTCGAGTCGGCGGAGGGCGGGCCCTCGGCCGACAGCACGGGCGGCACCGAGTTCGTGCAAGTCGTGGTCCGCGCCTCGCCCGGCCGGAGCGACGACGCCGCCGGACTGGTCGGCGCGAACGGCGGCGACGTGCAGGCGAAACACGAGCGTCTCGTGCAGGCGCGTGTGCCCGCGGCGGCCGTGCAGGCGCTCGCGGACTCGGCGGCGGTCGAGTTCGTTCGCCGACCCCGCAAGCCCGACACGAACGAAATCGTCGGCGAGGGTCTCTCGAACATGGACGTCGGGAACGTTCACGACGCGGCCGTCACCGGCGAGAACGTGACGGTGGCAGTCGTCGACACGGGATTCAACGTGACCAACCCCGAAATCTCCGACCAACTCGTGAACTGGCGGAACTTCAGTTCGGCCGACCCGCGCTCGATGAGCAACCAGTCGGGCGAACACGGCACCGCGACCGCCGAACTCGTCGCCGACACCGCGCCCAACGCCTCCATCGTTGCGGTGAAGGTCGGCACCCTCACCGAGTTCTACGAGGCGGTCACGTGGATAGACCAGAACACGTCGACCGACGTAGTGACGATGTCGCTGAGTTGGTACAACGTCGGACCGCTCGACGGAACCGACTCGATGAACCGAGAAATCAACGAGTCGGTTCGGAACGGGACGACGTGGCTGACCTCCTCCGGAAACGACGGCTACCAGAGCCACTGGAACGACCAGTGGTCGGACCCCGACGGTAACGGCTGGATGAACTTCAGCGGGAGCGACGAGACGATGAACGTCACGCCGGCCGGCGGTTCGGGGTACGTGAACATCGACGTCAGTTGGAACGACTGGGACGCCCGAAACGAGAACTACGACTTCTACCTCTACAACGCCAGCGGCACCATCGTCGCCGGGTCCCAGACAGTCCAGAACGGCTCACAGCCACCGGTCGAGGAGGTCAGCTACTACGCTACTGAACCGGTCTTCCTCGGGGTGTACAACCGCAGTGCCAACGGTTCTGCGAAGTTCGACGCATTCTTCCGCGGCGACTCCGACCCCGAGTACTGGACCAGCGGCCGGAGCGTCACGATTCCCGGCACGGGCCGGAACATCGTCACGGTCGGCGCGGTCAACTACGAGGACAACCGACTGGAGGGCTTCTCCTCGCGCGGGCCGACCATCGACGGCCGAATCAAGCCCGACGTGGTCGCGCCCGACGGCGTGACGACTTCCGTGTACGACAGTTTCTACGGGACCTCCGCGTCGACGCCCTACACGGCTGGCGTCGCGGCGCTGATGCTCGCGGCGAACGGGAGTCTCACGCCCGAGCAGGTCCAGTCACGGCTCGAATCCTCGGCGGTCCCGCTGCGGGGCAGTGAACCGAACAACCGGACGGGATACGGACTCGTGGACGCCGACGGCGCGATTCCGTCTGTCGAGGAGACCGTGGAGGACCGAGTGAGCTACTCGGGCACCGTCGAAGAAGCCGACGGAACGGTCGCCGAAGACGACGAAATCATCGCCTACCGGCTCAACGTCACGAACAACGTCCGCGGTCGGACCGACGGAACCGGAGCGTACTCGCTGTCGACGACCGGCGTCGAGGGCAAGTACGCAATCGGCTACTATCAGGACAACTTCAGCCGACCCGACTCGACGTATCTGCCCCTCGACGGGTCCCCGGACCTCTACAACCTCGACATCGTGAACGGCCGGAACTCCTCGGACCTCGGGACCCGGACGCTTCCTAAGGCTCACGTCCTGAACGTGACTGTCGTGGACCAGAGCGGCGACCCCGTTCCGAACGCCAACGTCGAGGTCATGCACTTCCGCAAGGAGAACGGGACGTGGTCGCACGTGGACTTCCCCGGCGAGACGCGCAGCGACGGTACGTTCACCGCCGGCGGCACGCCCGGCATCGAAGTCGTCGGCGATGTGCGCGTGATGGCGTCTCCGCCGGACGGCAGTTCCCAATTCGAGGGACCGGTGTACACTGACATCATCGACGTGCAGAACGACACCAACGTCACCGTCACGCTACAGGAGACTGTCAACGTCTCCGGTCGAATCACCGGCCCGGACGGGAATCCCGTGGACGATGGTTTCGTCTACTTCACCAACGAGTCGGCCGACCAGTGGCCGTACGACTACACGAACGCCACGGGGAACTTCACCGTCGAGGGCGTCCACGCCGGTCGGTCCTACGACGCCGAGTTCTTCCAAGACGGCGCCGACAGTCCGTATCCCCACGACGACGTGCCCGACGTGTACGCACTGGGTCGCGTGAACGCGACGACGGACGCGGACCTCGGCCGATTCGACCTCCCGAACGCGTCGCTGTTGAACGTCCGGGTCGTCGACGAGGTCGGCAACCCGGTAGAGAACGCGACCGTCAACTTCACCCACTCCCACGCGAACGCAACGGCCCGCTTCGTCTTCGAGACGACCGACGCCGAGGGATACTTGGTCCCGAGAGCGACCGGTCGCCGGGGGATGGAGTTCGCGGGCGACGTCTCGTTGACGGTCACGCCGCCCGAGAACAGCACGCGATTCCCGCCCCAGATTCACACCAGGTCGCTCACGATGTCCGGCGACCAGAACGTCACCGTCGCGCTCACCACCTCCGCCCCGATAATCTCGGCGTTCGACGTGACGGCGACCGGGCAGGACGTGAACGTGTCCTTCGAGTCCACCGAGCAGTTGTCGAACATCACGGTCGGACTCGACGGTGACGCGTCGGGGACACTGACCCGCGCCAACTTCACCGAGACGAACGACTCGGGCACCTACGTCTACACCGCGAACGTCTCGCAGGGCCGAGACGGCACCTTCGAGGCGACGCTCCAGAACGCCACCGACGGGAACGGCAACGACGGTGCGACCGGCCAGACCGACTCGGTTATCGTGGACACGAAACCGCCGGAAATCTCCGCGAACCTCACCGACGCCACCGACGACGACGGCGTCGTGAACGACGGCGACGCGGTCAGAATCGAGGCGACGGTGGTCGAGAACGGGAGCGGCGTCGCCTCGGTGACCGCCAACGCGACTAGTCTGGGTGCCGGACAGGTCGACCTCCGCCACACGACCGGCGACACCTTCGCGGCGAACGTTACGGTCGCCGACGCGGGCACCGGTACTCGGAACGTCACGGTGAGGGCGACCGACAATAGTACAAATACGAACAGTGATAGCGGTTCCATCGATGTGGATAACGAGGCAGCACACGTTCAGAAGCTAAGCATCTCTTCGTACGGGGCGGAACAAGACCTCGAGATTCTATTGACTACAGATGAAGAACTCGATACTCTTCGCATTACTCTCACCAATAGTACAGGAGATACACTCAAAACTATCCGAGAGGGGGACATGAGTGTTCAGAACGATTCGACTTCCTACGAGTATCGGGCGTTCTACACTGTAGATAGCGACGATGAGTATCAGATTACGTTGGAAAAAGCCACCGACACGGTCGGAAACGAGAACTTCACCGGAACTACGTCGGACACCACCGTCGTCGACACGACCGCACCGACCGTCTCGGTTCACAACGTAACCAGCGCCGACGGCAACGCGGTCGTCTCGGACGGCGAGCGCGTTTCGGTCGCGTTCAACGTTTCCGACGCCCTCACCGGCGTCGAGAGCGTCACCGCGAACGCCTCCGAACTCGGCGCGGGAACCGTCGCGCTCACCCAAGGCGACGACGGTATCTACCGCGGTAACTTCACGGTGGACGCCGCCGGACTGTCCGACGGTACCGTCGACCTCTTCTCGAACGCGACCGACACGCACGGCAACTCGGAACGACTACTCGCCCAACAGTTACTGCTCGACACGCACGCCCCGAACGCGACCGCCACGCTCGACGCCGACAGCACGAAGCGCGGCGGGTGGTACAACTCGTCGGTCGCGGTGAACCTCTCGGCGTCCGACGGCACGTCTCGGCTCACCAGCGTCGAATACCGCGTGGACGGCGGCGACTGGCAGTCCTACGAGGGCAACGTCACGGTCTCGACCGACGGCAACCACTCCGTCAGCTACCGTGCGACCGACGCGGCCGGGAACGTCGAAAACAGGTCCGTCTCCTTCAAAATCGACGCGACCGACCCGGCGACCGACCTCGTGACGAACGCGTCGGCGAACGATAACGGCTGGTACGACTCGGACGTGAACGTCACGTTCGACGCGTCGGACGAGACGAGTGGCGTGGCAGTCACGAACTATAGTCTAGACGGCGGTCAGTGGCAGACCTACGATGGCGGCAACGTCACGCTCGACTCCGAGGGCAACCACACCGTCGAGTTCTATAGCGTGGACGAGGCGAACAACACCGAGACTCACCACAACGAGACGATTCGCATCGACACGGAGAAACCGTCGCTGACGACGCCGCCGGGACTGAATCGGACCGACGAGGTCCTCCCCCAGCACGCAATTCAGGTCGTCGTGAACGCGACCGACGACCAGAGCAGAGTCCACGCAATTCTGGTGGACGGCGAGTCCATCGGTTCCGACGGACATGGTCCGGTCCTGCCCGCGCCCGCGCTGGGCAACCACGAGTTCGAGGTCGTCGTCCGCGACGCGGCGGGCAACGAGTTGACCGTCCGCAACGCCTCGACCGCCTACAACGTCGGGCAGACGGTCGCGATGAACAGGACGAAAAACGGCACGCTCGAAGCCGAGACGAGCGACACGAACGTGAACGAGGTGTCCATCCGGACGGACAACGGGACCACCGAGGCCAACGTGACGGTCGGGACCGCGACGACGAACCCGGACTCGAACCGGACCAACCCGAACGGAACTTCGCTCTACTTCCCGCAGATAGACACCTCGGTCTCGAACGCCAACATCACGGACGCGACCGTCAACGTGACCGTCGAGCAGTCCCGCGTCCACCAGAAGTACATCCGGCCCGGCACGGTGAAGTTCTGGGTCGAAGAGGAGAACCGCTCGACCGGATGGGAGAAGGTTGACGCGAAGCGCGTCGACGCCAGCGACGACGACGGGACCTACACCTACAAAATCGAGGCCCCGCACTTCTCGACCTACGCCATCACCGGCCGGAAGGAGTCGACGCCGCCGACGGCCTCGCTCGCCGTGGCGACCGAGACGCCGACGCCCGGCGAGGTGACTCTCACGGGGTCGTACGACGACGATTACTCCGGCGTGGACCCGGCGAACGTCACGCTCACGTTCGAGGGCGAGGACGGCGTCGAAGTCGCGACCGGCGCGTCGATAGCGTCCGACGGCCAGATCACCTTCACCCGGAACCTCTCGGCGGGGACCTACAACGCCACGCTGAACGCGACCGACAATGCGGGCAACTCGCTGGCCGAACCCGAGACGGTCTCGTTCGCGGTCGTCAACGAGTCCTCGGGGAACAGCGGCGGTGGCGGTAGCGCCGGCGGCGGGGGCGGCGCGGTGGACATCCCGGTCCCGGACGTGCGCGACGAAGTGACGGCAGTGACCCCGAACAGTTTCCGGGGCAAAATCCTCAGCGCGCGGTCGGACGCGCCCGGTCGGCTTTCGCCGGAGGGCGGCATCGCGGCGGGCGACCTCACGGTGCGTCAGGTGTCGGTCCGGCCGTCCAGCGACGAACCCTCCTCCGAGTTCTACGTCGATGCCAGCGTCGCCGCGAGTCCGCCGGACGGCGCGACCGCACCCGACGTGCCCGCGCTCGGTTACGTCGAGGTAGGGACCACCGAAATCACCGCCTCCGAACTCTCGGAGGTCGGCGTCAAATTTGCGGTGCCAGCCAGCGCCGCCGCCGCTCCCGAGAACGTCGCGCTCTACCGACTCGACGGCGGGTCGTGGCGAGCGGTCGAGACCGAAGTGGTCGAGACCGGCGGCGGGAAGTACGTCCTCCGCGGCGCGGCCGCGGACACCGGCACCTTCGCGGTCGGCGTCCGGAGCGGCGCGCTCTCGGTGACTGACGCGTCGGTCGGCGCGACCACCGTCGAACCGGGTGAGAGCGTGACGGTCACGGCGACCGTCGAGAACGACGGTTCGGGCACCGCCAGCGGGACCGCGAGGCTCTCGGTGGACGGCGACGTCGTCGCCGAGAAGAGCGTCGAACTCGCGGGCGGCGAGTCCGAGCGCCTCACCTTCGAGGTGACGCTCGACTCGCCGGGCGAACACGAACTCGCAGTCAACGGCGCTTCCGCCGGGTCGGTCTCGGTCGCTGGCGACGGCGACGGTGGCGACTCCGGCACCACGACCGCCGCGACCACCGACGACGGCGGCAGTAGCGGCGTCCCCGGGTTCGGCGTTTCGACCGCGCTGGTCGCGTTGCTGGCCGGTCTGGCGGTCGCTCGCCGGCGACTCGCGTAGCTCCCCGAATCGGATTTTCGGACGACTTCTGACTGCACCGCGACGCGACCCGCTACAGCGACCGCAACTCCGCGCCGATGTCGTCCAGCGCCTCGTCCGCCGCGGAAACCGACTCGGACGTGCTGAGGAACCCGTGAGGCTGGTCGGGGTGGTGGTCGTGGCGGACCTCGACGCCCGCCTCCGCGAGTCGCTCCGCGTAGGCCACGCCCTCGTCGCGGAGCGGGTCGAATCCGCAGGTCACGACCGTCGCGGGCGGGAGTCCCGAGAGGTCGGGCGCGCGGAGCGGCGCGGCGTAGGGGTTCGCGCCGTCCACCTCGCTCCGGAGGTAGCGGTCCCAGAACCACCGCATGTCCGCCTCTGTCAGGAGCGGTCCGTCGCCGTTCTCGGCGTAGGAATCGGTGTCGAAGGCGTAGTCGGTGATGGGGTAGAAGAGGAACTGGCGGGACAGTCGCGGCCCGCCGGTCTCCCTCGACCGCAGGGCGGTCACGGCGGCCAGATTCCCGCCCGCGCTGGTCCCGCCGACCGCGAGGCGCTCGGGGTCGCCGCCGAACGACTCGGCGCGGTCGGCGACCCACCGGAGCGCGGCGTCGGCGTCCTCGACCGCGGCGGGGAACGGGTGTTCGGGCGCAAGTCGGTAATCGACCGAGACGACGACGCACTCCCCGCGGCGGGCGAGGCGGCGACAGACGCCGTCGATGGAGTCGAGCGTGCCGAGAACCCACCCGCCGCCGTGGTAGTAGACGAGAACGGGCGCGCGGTCCGAGTTCGCGATCTCCTCGTGGCGGTAGACCCGAATCGGAATCTCTCCCGCCGACGCGTCCTGCCCCGGAATCGCCAACTCGCGCACGAACCCGACCTCCGGCGGGTCGCCGCCGGAGAAGACCTCGTCCTCGACTCGCCGGGCGGACTCGACCGACATGGCCGACCACTCGGGGACGCCCGCGGACTCGATGTCCGCGACGACTTCGGCTACCTCCGGGTCCAGTTCGGTGCGCAGGGGTTCGGTCATGCCCGGGCGTAGGCGGGCGAGCGGGAAAGTAGGCGGCGGTCGGGGACTCGTCCGTCACTCGTCGGGGACTCGTTCGGTCACGCCACGACGCTCTTGACGACCGAGAGCGAACGGGACGTATGCGAGTCACGACCGCCCTGAAGGGACTCGGCGCGGCCGCGGTCGGTGTCGGCGCGGCCGCCGCGGTCGGCCGCGCCCGCTTCGACCGGGAGACCGCCGCTCTCACGGACGAACTGCTCGCGGACGCCGAGGGCCGCCCCGAGCGAGCGGTCGCTGGCGAGCGCCGAATCGTCACGGACACCGACCGCACGGTCACGAACGACGACTTGGCGGGTCTGCCCGACCCGGTCGGCGACTACCTCGACCACGCGATTCGGGACGGGCGGTCGTACGTCCGGACGGTCCGACTGGAACAGCGCGGCGAGTTCCGACTCGGCGGGGCCGACGCGCCGTGGAAACCGCTCGAAGCCACCCAGCGGTTCACCGTCCGGCCGCCGGGGTTCGTCTGGGACGCGACCGTCGAACTGGCCCCGTTCGTTCCGATTCGGGCCGTGGACGCCTACGTCGGCGGCTCGGGGTCGCTCCGCGCCGCGGTTTTCGGGTCGCTCCCGGTCGCGAACGCCGACCCCGGCCCGGCGCTCGACGAGGGCGAACTCCTCCGGTATCTCGCCGAGACGGTCTGGTTCCCGACCGCGCTCGTCCCCGGCGAGGGCGTCGAGTGGGAGGCGAGAGACGACGACTCGGCGCTGGCGACCGTCGAACACGGCGACGCGACGGCGAGCGCGGTGTTCCACTTCGGCGACGACCACCGAGTCGAGCGCATCGCGGCCGAACGCCCGCGAGCGACCGACGACGGAGGTTACGAGCGGAGGGCGTGGACGGTCCGTCTCCGGAACTACCGGGAGCGAAACGGCCTGCTCGTCCCGACCGAAGGCGAAGTCGAGTGGAACCTGCCCGACGGCGACCTGCCCTACTGGCGGGCCGAAATAACCGAAATCGAGTACCTGCCCGCGGAGTAGTCGAACTGCGGCGAAGCGCCCGGAGCGTGCCCGAGGCCTCTGGTCGGCGGAACCGTAGCGGCTACTCTCCCTGTTGCCCGTCCAGCGGTCGAGTGTAGTCGTCGGGGTAGAGGTGGGGTCTGTAACTCGGCAGGTACTGCGCGGTCAGTCGGTCCGACATCCAGTACGCCGTCGGAACGACTCCGAGGTAGAAGAGCGTCGCAAACGACGATTCGGCGGTCTCGCCCATCCACCGGAGTTCCCCGAAGAAGACGGGGGCAGAGAGCGCGGCCACCAGCGCTATGGTCGACATCGAACGGACGAAGTTGCGGGCCTCCCACTTGCCGTAGTTCCCGACCCCGCTCTCTCTCCCGTAGTCGATTCCGCTCGGCGGACTCGGACTTCGACTCGCCAGCATCGCCTTCGCGGAGACGGTGTAGCAGGCGACGGCGAAGGCGAGGAGCGCGACCCAACTCACGGGAAGTAGCGCGGCGGCGACGAGCGAGAAGCAGAGGCTTCCGACGACGTAACAGACGAACGCGCCGACCGGTTCGGCGAGGAGGGTTCTGAACTCCGAAACTGTCATTCACCGGCGAGAGACGCTTCCGTGACATAAATCTCCGGGATGGTCGGCGCCAGTCCGGTTCGGACTGGCGTTTCGGCCGACCGACATCCGCAGACCAAACTACTAACCCGATTCCGCCGGTCGCTTCGCGCATGGACGCCGACGACTTCGAACTCGGGGCCGACTTCGCCGCCGAACGCGACGCGGCCGACCCGCTGGCCCACCTCGCCGACCGGTTCTACGACCCCGACGACGAGTGGTACGTGGACGGCAACTCGCTGGGCCTGCTGTCGGCCGACGCCGAGGACGCGCTCGACCGAGCGGTCTCCGAGTGGAAGGACCTCGCCATCCGCGGGTGGACCGACGCCGACCCGCCGTGGTTCCACTACGGCGAGCGGTTGGGCGACAGGCTCGCACCGCTCGTCGGTGCGAGCGAGGACGAGGTGGTCGTCGCCAACTCCACGACGGTCAACATCCACACGCTGGTCGGGACCTTCTACGACCGCGCCGAGGGGACCAAAATCGTCGTGGACGACCTCGACTTCCCGACCGACCACTACGCCGTCCGCGCCCAGTTGCGCCAGCGCGGCGCGGACCCCGACGAGGCGCTGACCGTGGTCGAGAGCAGGGACGGCCGGACCATCGAGGAGGACGACGTCATCGACGCGCTGGACGACGACACCGCGCTGGTGTTTCTCCCGTCGGTTCTCTACCGGAGCGGCCAGTTGCTGGACGTGGAGCGCATCACCGAGGCGGCCCACGACCGCGGGATTCTGGCCGGCTTCGACCTCGCCCACTCGGTCGGTGCGGTGCCCCACGACCTCTCGCGAACCGGCGTCGATTTCGCGGTCTGGTGCAGCTACAAGTACCTCAACGCCGGGCCGGGAGCCATCGCGGGCCTCTACGTCAACGAGGACCACTTCGGCCTGCGACCCGCGCTCGCCGGGTGGTGGGGCCACGAGAAGGAGACCCAGTTCGAGATGAACCCGACCTACACGCCCGCCGAGACCGCCGGAGCCTACCAAATCGGGACGATTCCGATTCTCTCGTCCGCGCCGCTCGCGGGGTCGCTGGAGATTTTCGAGGCGGCGGGTGAGGCGACCGATTCCGGGGCGACCGACGCCGCCGACGCGAGCGCCGCCGCTGCCGCCGGCATCGAGGCGGTCCGCGAGAAGTCGCTCCGACTCACCGCGTACCTGATGTTCCTCGTGGACGAGCGCCTGCCCGAGTGCGAGGTCGGCACGCCCCGCGACCCCGAACGCCGGGGCGGCCACGTCGCCGTCGAGCATCCCGAGGCTTACCGGGTCGGCGAGGCGCTGAAAGAGCGGGGCGTCGTCGCGGACTTCCGCCCGCCGAACGTGGTCCGCATCTGCCCGTCGCCGCTCTACACCGGCTACGAGGACGTGTGGGAGGTCGTCGAGCAGTTGAAGCAGGTCGTGGAGAATCGGGAGTACGAGGAGTACGAGACGCGGGGCGGCGGGGTGACGTGAACGCTATCCGGTGACCTCGAACTCGCCGCCGCAGGTCGTGGCGGGGGCGTCCTTCGGCGGACAGTCGGTCGTGGTCGTGAGCGTCCGGTCGGGGCTTCCCTGCTCGCCGCCGAGACATCCGGCCGTCGAGAGACCGACGGAGGCGCTGGCGGCGACTCGGAGGGCGGTTCGGCGGCGCATGGTCGGGACTGTTCCCCGGTGAGATAAACCTCTCGTGTCGGTGACGCGACCGCGGCCGCTCGCGACGGGTTCGGTCCACGCCAGCGTCACACCAACACCTGCACCACCGCGAACAGCACCACGACGCCGAGTACGTCGCAGACGTTCGTGACGACGGGAATCACCACGTCGTCGGGGTCCAACTCGAAGCGGTACGCCGCGTAGGTCGCCACCAGCGTCACGGCGACGGCGATGAGCGAGAGCGCCGCGCCGCTGGCCAGTGCCACCGCCACAACCGTACTCAGCGCCAATTGCGCGTTCCCGAGCGCGAGCGATAGCGCCCACGCGCCCGCGCCCACGACCGGGAAGATGGTCAGCGCGAGCGCCACCGTCGCCACCGCGTTGCCCGCGAGTTGGTCGTCCGCGGGGTCGAACGAGAGCGTCCCGAGGTGGAACGCCGTCGAGAGTCGCGCCGCGAGGATGCTCCCGAGGTTCCCGGCCGTCCCGATGGTCACGGGAACGAGCGTTAGGAGAGAGGGGTAGGTCAACAGCGTCGTCTCGAACGACCCCAACACGAGTCCGCTCCCGATTTCGACCACCGTGAGTCCGAGCAAAACCGGGAGCGTCGCCCGCGTAATCGCCCGGACGCTCCACTCCGTCTGCATCTACGCCCCTCCCAGCGCGAGGACGAACCGGACGGCCAACAGGAGGAAGGCGATACCGAACACGTCGCCGGTCGTCGTCACCAGCGGGCCGACCAGCGTGTCGGGGTTGTACCCCCGCCGGAAGCCGACGAAGACGACCGAGACCACCGCGACCGTCAGCGCGAGGCCCGAGAGCAGGCCCGCGACGAACGCGATGGCCAACAGCGTCGCCACGGACGCGACCGGTTCGGCGAGCAGGGTGAGCACCAGAACCGCCACGACCGCCGCGAAGAGACTGGCCAGGATTCCGTTGGCCAGCGCCGCGGCCACGGCCGCGGCCAGTCGGTCGTCGTAGCCGAACGCGGGTTCGACCAACCCCTGATGGAGACCGGTCGAGAGTCGCGCGCCGAGCGACCCGTAGACGTTCCCGCGGGTGGCCAGCAGCGCCGGCACGAGGACGAGCAGGCCCGGGACGGCCCGCAACTCCGCGCGCATCCCGCCGAGGACGACCCCGGCGAACAGGCCGCCGACCACGCTCGCGGCCAGCGCGGGGAGGGCCTCTCGATACGCCTGCGCGGCGACGTCGCGGACGGACATCTGTCGTGACAAGACGGTCCCCCGGCAAAAAAGCGGTGTATCGTCGGCGGCAGTCGAGTCCGACGCGTCGCTCCGGCAGGCGCGCGATGGATTGAGAGTTACCGAAGTCGCTCGTGGCGGCATCGACCGCGAGAACGTCGAAGGAGAAGACCGAACTCGGCGTCGGCCGCGACTGCGCCGCCGGCGTCAGTCGCCGAACGGCCCCATGCCGCCCATGCCGCCGCCACCGCCACCGCCGCCGCCCTGCATCTTCTTCATCATGCGCTCCATGTTGCCCTGACCCATGCCCTGGAACTGCTTGAGCGTCTGGGACATCATCTTGTGCTGTTCGAGGAGTTCGCGCACGCGCTCCTCGTCCTTCCCGCTCCCGCGAGCGATGCGCTCGACCTGACTCGCGCCGATGGCGCGGGGGTTCTCGAGTTCCAACTCGGTCATCGAGTCCATGATGACCTCGAAGCTTCGCATGCGGTCCTGGGTCACGTCCATGGCGTCGTCGGGGAGTTCGTCCATCAGGCCGCCACCGCCGCCCATGCCGGGAATCATGTCCATGACCTGGTCGAGCGGTCCCATGTTGTTCATCGCCTGCATCTGTCGGCGCATGTCCTTCAGGGTGAACTCGCCCTTCAGCATGTCCTCGGGGTCCCAGTCCTCCTCTTCCTGCTGGGTCTCCTCCATCGCGCGCTCGACGCGCTCGGTCAACTGCTTGAGGTCGCCCATGCCGAGCAGGCGCGAGATGAATCCCGACGGCTCGAACCGCTCGATGTCCCGGACCTCCTCGCCGGTCCCGAGGAAGGCGATGGAGGAGTCGGTCTCGTTGACCGCGGTCAGCGCCCCGCCACCCTTCGCGGTCCCGTCGAGTTTCGTGATGGCGACGCCGTCGATGCCGATGGAGTCGTCGAACTGGCGGGCCTGGTCCTTCGCTCCCTGCCCGATGGCGGCGTCGAGGACAAGCAGGTTCCGGTCGGGTTCGGCCACGCGCTCTATCTCCTCGATTTCGTCGATGAGGTCGTCTTCGAGCGCGTGCCGACCCGCGGTGTCCACGATGTGAACGTCGGCCTCGCTGGTCGCTTCGAGGCCCTTCCGGGCGATTTCCACGGGGTCCTCCTCGTCGGGGTCGCCGTAGAAGTCCACCTCGGCGCGACTCGCCATCTCCTTGGCCTGGTCGTACGCGCCGGGCCGGAAGGTGTCGGTCTGGACGATTGCGGGCCGGAGTCCTTTCTTGGCGAACCACCACGCCATCTTCGCGGACGTGGTCGTCTTCCCCGACCCCTGCAGACCGGCCAGCAGGATGGTCTGGTTCTCCAGCGGAATCTCGGTGCTGTCGCCGACGAGGTCCACCATCTCCTCGTAGACGATGCTCAGGACGTGGTCCCGAGCGGAGGTGCCCGCCGGGGACTCCTCCTCCAGCGCGCGCTCCTTGATGGAGTCCGAGAGGTCCATCACGAGGCTGACTTCCACGTCGGCCTGCAGGAGCGACCGCTGAATCTCCTTGACGATGTCCTCCACGTCCTCCTCGGTCACGCGGGACTGCCCGCTGAGTTGGCCGAGGGAGTCGCGGAGGGAACTTCCCAAGTCGTCGAGTACCATTGTTACCGTAGGATAGACCGCGCGGCCGTTAAAGCCTTTTTCTACCTCCACAGGTGAGCCGCCGAGCCATCCCGTCGCGCCCAAGCGACGACGCTTGAGCGAAGTTTGGAACCGCTCTCCGGACCCGATTCGTCGGCGCTCGGTTCGACCGTCCCGGGGGAAATCGGCCGATACGCTTATTATATCCCGTCAGAAACTCTCGGCCGCATAAGTTCAATGCATGGCACGCGATTTAAACAAGGCACGCGATAACTCGGTGGGAACGAACGGCGAACGCACCGACGTGGTAGGCGACCCGAGCGGCGCGACCGGCGGACTGGCGGGCGAACTCGCGGCCGACGCGTACAACATCGTCGCCGCGCTCGGGTTTCTGTTGACGGCCTACTGGCTCGTCTTCCGGAACCTCCCGGTCGAACTGTTCACGCTCGGCCTCGTGACGACCGCACTCATCGCGGTGAACGTGGTAGTCGCGCTGCGATACCGCGACTGAGCCGGTTCGACCGACTCGGCAAAAAAAGCGACCGACCGGACTACTCCTCGTCGCCGAGCAGTCGGTCGACGAGGTCTTCGGGGTCGAACTTCTCGACGTCGTCGTAGCCCTGCCCGACGCCGAGGAAGAGGATGGGCTTGCCCGTGACGTGCGCGATGGAGATGGCCGCACCGCCCTGCGAGTCGGCGTCGGCCTTCGTCAGCACCGCGCCGTCGATTTCGGCGGCCTCGTTGAACTGCTTGGCGCGCTGGACCGCGTCCTGTCCGGCCACGGCCTCGTCCACGAAGAGGGTCATGTCGGGGTCCACGACGCGACCGATCTTCTCCAACTGGTCCATCAGGCCCTCGTCGGTGTGGAGTCGCCCCGCGGTGTCGCCCAGCACCACGTCGATGCCGTTCGAGTCGGCGTACTCCACGGCGTCGTAGATGACCGCCGCGGGGTCGCCGCCCTGTTCGTGGGAGATGAGCTTCTTGCCGAGGTTGTCGGCGTGCTCCTGAATCTGCTCGTTGGCCCCGGCGCGGTAGGTGTCGCCGTTGGCCAGCACCGTCGAGAGTCCCTGCTCCTCGAAGTACTTCGAGAGTTTGGCGATGGTCGTCGTCTTGCCAACGCCGTTGACGCCCGTGAAGATGATGGTGACGGGCTTGTCGGCCTCGGCGATTCGCTGGTCGAAGTCGAACTGGCCGACCGAGATGACCTTCAGCAGCGAGTCGTGGAGCGCCTGCTCGACCACGTCGGCGGTCTCGCTGTTGAACGACCGGGTCGCGCCCACGAGGTCCTCGCGGATGTTCTCCAGAATCTCCTTGGCGACGTTCATCTCCACGTCGCTCTCCAGCAGAGCCATCTCCAACTCCCAGAGCGGGTCCTCGACGTCCTGCTCCTCGATGACGATTTCGCCCTTGGCGAACGACTTGGCCTTCTGCGCGAAGCCGCGGCCGGACGAGGCGGAACTCTCCTCCTCGTCGTCGGACTCCGCAGTTTCAGGTTCGGCCGCCGCCTGCGTCTCGGCGTCGGCTGACGCCTCGGACTCGGCGGACGCTTCGGCGTCTGCTTCCGCTTCCGCCTCGGCTTCAGCTTCGGCTTCCTCGGCCTTCTCCTCGGTCGTCTCCTCTACGTCCTTGCGGAAACTCCCGAGTTTGTCCTTCAGGCTGTCGAACATCGCCGGTTACTCGTCCTCGCCGTTCTGCTCGCCCTGCATCTGCTGCATCTGCTGTTGCATCTGCTGTTGCTGGAGTTGCTGGGCCTTCTGCTCCAGTTCGGAGCTCTGCTCTTCGACCTCGCTGACCTCGTCTTCGAGGTCCGAGATGCGCTCGTCGAGGGTGTCCTGCTTGTTTTCGAGGGTCTCGACCGCGCTCTCCTCGTCGCGCTCGGCCGCGTAGCCGCCGCCCAGTTCCACGACGACCTCGTCGAGGTCCTGGACTTCCGCTCGGACGTGTGCGCCGCCGCCGAGGGGCACCTGCACGATGGAACCGGTTTCCAGCGCGCCGAGGGTGTCGATGGCTTCGCTGATGTCGTCCTTCTCGTCTTTCAGGTCCTCGATTTCGCCTTCGAGTTCCTCCTGCTGCTCTTCGAGTTCCTGAAGCTGCTGGGACAGTTCCTGCAGTTCGGGGTTCCCGCCGCCCATCATTGTGCCTCGACCTCCTCGATTTCGAGCTGCGTGCGCTTCACGCCGTGCTGACTGCCGAAGTTGGTGTAGGTTCGCTCCTCGGCGACGTTCTCGTTCTCGGCGTCGATGCTAGTCTCGAACTTCTGCCAGCCGTCTCTGGCTTGGAACTTGCCGCGTACAGTAAACTCACTCATGGGGGAATCTGGGACACGCGGAGGGAAGAATCTTCCTACTCGGGGACGGACGTTTCGAACTCAGTCGGCGAGTTCGTCGAACAGGTCGGCGACGCGGCCCTCGATTTCGTCTCGAATCGCCCGCACGGCGTCGAGGTCCCGGCCGTCGGGGTCGTCGAGCCCCCAGTCGCGGTTCTCTCCCGCCCACGTCGCGGGACACACGTCCTCGGCGGAACAGCCCATCGTGATGACGTAATCGCAGTCCTGCAACTCCTCGTGAGTCACTTCGCGGGGCGTCCGGTCCGAGAGGTCGAAGTCGCGCTCGGCCATCACTTCGACCACCTCCTCGTGGACGTGGTCGGCGGGGTCGGTGCCTCCGGTGACGATTTCGACCGACTCGGAGACCCCTCGTCGCTCGCGCTCCCGCTCGGCGAAAGCGGTCGCCATCTGGCTTCGACCCGCATTTTGGACGCAGACGAAGGCGACGGCGGTCATCGCTCGCTCCGCGCTCGGCGCTCGCTGTCGGTTCTCCCGTCGAGCAGTCGCCGGAGACGGTGGTCGGCTTCGGTCATCGAGAGCCAGTTGAGCGAGCATTCAGATAAGCGTTTACGTCGGCGCTCGCGCCCGTCGGGTGACGATACATTGCTTTAAAACAGGTTCGCCTACCCCAAGCACAGGAAAATCTATCTACCGAGTCACTGTTCGAACGCGCGGAGCGCATCGAGTCGCTCCGCGGCGCTCCCGTCGGTGAGGGCGTCTCGCGCCCGCTCGACGCCCTCGCCGACCGACTCGGCGTCGCCGCCCGCGTAGATTCGGAACCCGGCGTTGAGCGCCACCGCGTCGGCGAACGCGCCGTCGCGTTCGCCCGTCAGCACCTCCTCGGTGACGCGGGCGGAGTCGGCCGGCAAGTCGTCGACGCGCAACTCCTCGCGTTCGAAGTCCGCGCCGAAGTCGGCGGTTTCCACCTCGCCGTCCTCGATTCGGCCGCCCTCGGTCCCGGAACTCGCCTCCCACTCGGCGACCCGCGTGGTGCCGGGGCGCACGTCGTCGTACCCCTCGATGCCCTGCGCCATCACGACCCGCTCGGCGGGGAGTTCTCGGCTCTCGCGGACGGTGCCCGCGATGCGTTCGGCGTACGACAGGTGGTAGAAGCTCCCGAAGTGGACGCTCGCGTCCGCCGGGTTCGCCAGCGTCTCGACGGTGTTGACCGAGGTCCGGACGCCGACCGACTCGCGAGTCTCCCGCAGGTCGTGGACCAGCGGGTTGAACCGCGACTGGGCGTAGAAGCCGAAGCCGACCTCGTCGGTCATCGCCGCGCTCGCCGCGGGGTCGAGGTCGGTCGGGACGCCTAACTCGCCTAACACGTCGCCGTAGGTCGCGCCGTGCTTGGCGGGGAGCGACGGTCCGCTGTGGGCGACTACCGGCGTCCCCGCGGCCGCCGCGACCAGTCCCGAGGCGACCCCCAGCACGGCCGTCTTCCGCTTGCCGTCGTAGTTGCCGCCGCAGTCCACCGGGTCGGCGTCGGGGGCCGCCGAGACGACCGATCGCTCGCGCATCGCGTCCACGAACCCGGCCAGTTCCTCGGGCGTGCTCTCCTTCCAGCGGTTCGCCAGCAGGAACGCGCCGAGCGTGGCATCGTCGGGGTCCCCGACCAGCACGCGGTCGAACGCCTCGCGGGCCTGTTCGTAGCTCATGTCGTCGGCCGTCTTCGGCCCGGAGCCGACGACTTCGGTCAGGAGGCGACGGAGCGGCCACTCGCCGTCGATTTCGGTCGCCTCGCTCGCGTCGTTCCGGATCTGCTCGCCGCTCACTGGTGGTTCACCCCGATTTCCTCGTCGGCCCGACTGCCGACGCCGACCGCCGGCCCCAACTCGCCCGCGGCCCCGCCGAGGCAGTCGGCGACCGTCTCGCGGACGTTCACCACGTCGCCGACGACGGTGACGGCCGGCGGTTCCACGTCGACCGCTCGGGCGCGCTCGACGATGGTGTCGAGGGTCCCGGTCACGGTGCGCTCGGTGGGGAGCGTCGCGCGCTCGACCATGGCGACCGGCGTCTCGGTGTCGACGCCGTGGGATTCGAGCGCCGCGACGTTGTCCGGGAGTCGGCCCACGCCCATCAGGACGACGAGCGTACCGCCCGCCGAGACGATGTCGGCGAGCGCCTCCCAGTCGATGGCGCTGTCGGCCTTGGTCGGGTCCTCGTGGCCCGTGACGACCGCGAGCGCCGAGGCGTGGTCGCGGTGGGTCGCCGGGATGCCCGCGGCGCTCGGCCCCGCGATTGCGCTGGACACGCCGGGCACGAACTCGAAGGCGACGCCGTGGCGCGCGAGGTACTCGGCCTCCTCGCCGCCCCGGCCGAAGGTGGTCGGGTCGCCTCCCTTGAGGCGGACCACGTCGCGGCCCGCCCGCGCTTCCCGGACGAGCATCTCGTTGATTTCGGCTTGCGGCGTCCGCTCGCCGCCGGGTCGCTTGCCGACGTTCCGTAGGGTCGTGCAGTCTGGAATCGTTTCCACGAGGTCGTCGCCCACGAGGTTGTCGTGGAGGACGACGTCGGCCTCGTCGAGCAGTCGCCGGGCCTTCACGGTCAGCAGTTCGGGGTCGCCCGGTCCCGCGCCGACGAGGTAGGCGGTTCCGGTGGTCGCGTTCTGGTTCGGGTGACTCATGGTTTCGGTCGGTGCTGTGGTCCGTCTCGCGCCCGGCGGTACCGGACCCGGTAGACGTTCGCGGGGTCGGTCAGGTCGCCGCGCGGGACGGACGGGTCGCTCTCTGTCGGTCGGTCGTCGGTCGATGCGTCTCCGCTCGCCGCGGGTCCGTCGCTCGCGGCGTCTCCCTCGTGCTGATGGAACTCGCGGGCCGCCGCGACGAGGAACGAACACGGCTCTCGGCACGGGACCGCGTCGCCCTCGGCCTCTCCCGCCGCCGCTCCGTCGGCGGGCGCGCCCTCGGCGTCCCACGCTCGCCGCTTCGCGCAGTTACCGCAGGTCGCTTCGATGGTTCCGGACACCTCGCTCCGCGAGCAGTCGCTCACGCACTCGTAGATGCCGGTCTGGCGGTCGGCGACCGCCCGGAACGGAACCGGGTCGAGGTCGCCCGCGCGCTCGGCGGCCCAGTGTTCGACCCCGGCGGGGTAGACCGCCGAGACGGCCCGGAGGAACTCTCCGCGGTCGAGTCCCGAGCAGACCCACCCGGTCGGCAGGGTCGCCTCGCCCGCGAACGGCCGGTATCGGCCGTCGTCGGCGTATCGGACCGACTCGCGCAGGTCGCCGACCGACCGCGATTCGAGGTCCAAGTCGGGTACCCCGCGGTCGCTCCGGTGGCGCAGGTCGTAGCCCTCGCCGGTCGCACTGACCGCGAGTTCGCCCCAGACGCGGGCGTCGCTCGAATCGCTCCCGGCCTCCTCGACCCACGAGACGAAGGCGTCGCCCGCCGCCTCGCGGACGAATCGCGACTCGCCGTTCGCCGAGTCGCCGTCGAGATTCGCACCCGCCTCCGCGGCGCGTTCGAGTACCACGTCCACGACCAGCGGGTCCGTGCCGACCGCCGAGGAGTACCAGATTCGCCGGTCCTCGACGGTGCCGGGGACGGGGTAGCCCGTCGCGGGGTCGTCGGTCAGGCCGAGCAGTTCGGGAATCTCGTCCTGCGTGTGGAAGCCGTCGGCGGTGAACAGCGGGACCACGGCGATTTCCTCGGCCGCGAACTCGTCGAGAACGTCGTCGACGTAGGGCGCTTCGTCCATGAACAGCGCGCCGACCTCCGCGAACTCGCCTCGCTCGCGGAGCGCCTCGACGTGGTCGTACACCGCGTCCGCGCTGTTGGGGTTGCGCTCGGTGCCGTGGCCGATTACCGCGAGCGCGGCGTCTTCGGTCGCGACGGGCGCGGCGTCCGCCGACGACTCGTCGGCGGACTCGCCTTTCAGCATCCGTCGAGCGCGGGCCGCGATGACCTCCGTCATCGCGGGATGGGTACCTATCGGGTCGGCGTAGCGCAGCGTCGGCGCGTCGTCACCGCGGTCGTCCTCGCCGAGACCGAACTCTCGGGGGAGGACCTGCTCGACGAAGTAGCCCTCGCTGACGAACAGCGGGACGACGATTGCCTCGTCGGCGTCCACGGTGTGGACGACCTCGCGCAGCGACGGGGCCTCCTTCCAGAACGCCGGGCGGACCTCGGCGAAGTGGCCCTCCTCGCGGGCGGCCTCGACCGCCCGGTGGACCGGCGTCGCGGAGTCCGGGTTCCGGTGAGAGCCGTGGCCCGCGACGACGAGCGCCTGCTCAGTCATCGTCGGTGGCGGTGGCCGTGGTTCGCTCGCCGGCGCTCTCCTGCGCCCGCTCGACTCGCTCGGCGTGCTTCTCCAACTCCGCGGCGAGCGTCCGGGCCTGTTCGGGCGAGAGGTCCACGCTGTCGGCGTGTGCCGGGAGCGCGTCGAGGTCCGTGTTGTCGAGTTCGAGTTGCAACTCCACGCTCTCGGGGTCGTTGCGGGCCGCGGTCGCGTTCAGCGTGGCGTACGCCGACTCCTCGAAGTCGTGGCCCTCGGCGCGGGCGTCCACGAGGTCCAGCGTCGTGTACGCGTTGACTTTGAGGACGCGGTCGGCCATCTCAGTCGTCCCCCGTGATGGGCGCTCCCTGCGCGTCGGTCGGCGCGGGCGAGTCGGCCATCTCGTCGTCGTCGGCGTAGGGGTACCACGTCATCTTCGTGTTGTGCATGTAGGGGTCCTCGTAGTCGGTCTCCTCGGGGTCTGCGAGGGCCTGCATTTCGTCTTCGTCGCGCTCTCGCACGAAGTCCCGGAAGCTCTGGCCCGACTCTCGCTCCTCCTCGTAGGTCGCGAGCAGGTTCCGGACGTAGCCCGGAATTTCGTCGGCGGGGACGCGCATCTCCACCCAGTCGGCGAACTCCGGATTCTCGCCGAGTCCGCCGCCGAGACCCACGTCGAACGCCTCGACCGGTTCGCCGTCCTTGCGCGCCTTCATCCCGCGGAGCGAGATGTCCGCGATTTGGGGCTGGGCGCAGGAGGCCGTACAGCCAGAGAGGTGGATGTGGAAGTCCTCGACGCCCTCGGGGACCGGCACGTTCTCCTTCAGCCAGCGGCCGTAGCGCACCATCCGGTTCTTGGTCTCGACGATGGACAGCGAGCAGTACTCGGTTCCGGTGCAGGCGATGGACCCGCGGAGGAACGGGTGAGGGTCGGGCGAGTACTCGTCCAGCAGCGACTCGCCGAGGAAGTCGTCCAACTCCTCGGAGGCGATGTCGCCGACGATGACGTTCTGTCGCTGAGTGAGTCCTATCATCTCCGACCCGTACGACTCCGCGAGGTCGGCGAGGTCGATGACGTCCTCGGCGGACATCCGGCCGACCAGCACCGAGAGACCGACGAAGTGGTCGCCGTCGTTCTGGTCGTGGACGCCGACGTAGTCGCCGGGTGCGTCGGCGCGCCCGGCGTTGTAGTCGTACTGCTCGCGCAGGTTCTCGCCCGCGGTCGGGAGGTCGTACTCGACGTACTCCTCCTGAAGCACGTTCCGGACTTTCTCCGGTCCCCACTCGTCGACGAGGAACTTCATGCGGGCGCTGAATCGGTCGTCGCGGTCGCCGTAGTCGCGGAACAGGCCCGAGAGGCCCGCGGCGACCTCGGCGGCGTTCTCCGGTCGGCAGAACACGTCGATGTCGCGGGCGAACCGGGGTTCCTTCCGGGCGAGTCCGCCGCCGACCCGGACGTTGAACCCCGCGATTCCCTCGCCGTCGTCGCCTTCCTTGACGGCCGGTTCGAAGGCGAGGTCGTTGATGTCGCCCTGTCCTGCGCCGCGAGTGTCGCCCGTGACCGCGACCTTCCACTTCCGGGGCAGGTTCTCGTAGAGGTCGTTGCCCTTGAACTCGTCGTGGAGGTCCTGCACGACGGGCCACACGTCGAGGAGTTCGTCGGCGTCCCGTCCCGCGACCGGAGAGCCGACGATGTTGCGCCACGAGTCGCCGCAGGCCTGAATCGTAGAGAGACCGACAGACTCCAGTTTCTCGAAGATATCGGGCACGTCCTCGACCTTTATCCAGTGGAGCTGAATCGACTGGCGCGTCGTGAAGTCGGCGTAGGCCGCGCCGAACTCCGGGTTGTCTACCGGGCCGGTCGCGTAGTCGCGGGCGATTTCGCCCACGACCCGCAACTGCTCGGGGGTCAGCCGACCCATCGGGACGCCGACCCGCATCATGAAGTACGACTCTTGGCCCTTCCGCTGGTGGTACAGCCCCCACCACTTGAACCGCTCGAACCACGCGTCGTGTTCGTCCTCCGGAATGGCGTCCCACCCCTCCTCGGCGAATCGTTCGAGGTGGTCCCGAATCTCCACGCCGTAAAGCTCGTCCTTCCAGCTTTCGACTTTACTCGGCATGGGCGTTGCAACGCGAGCGGACAGTAAAGGGGCAGTTGCTCCGTCAAACTTCCCCGAGGCTCTCGTTAACCGGCGGACGTTGCCGGTGTTCGGGACGGCCCGGCGCGTCGCTCCGCCGACGCGACCGACCGGGTCCGGTCACGTCGGGGCGGCTAGCCGAGTTCTCGTCACTCCGCAGGCGTCGCCAGCCGAGTCCGGCGCTCGGGCACGTGAACGCTCGACGGGTCGACCCGACGGAACTCTCCGGTCGCGCGCTCGACGCGACCGAGCGCCAGCCAGTCGGTGACGCCGCTCGCACCGCAGCGCACGCACTGGCCCGCGATGCGACCCTCCACGTCGGGCCAATCGACGCCGACCTCCACGAACCCCTCCGCGAGGAAGTCGGCGGGTTCGCACTCGCAGAAGTCGTGGCGCGCGAGTAGCCAGAGTTCGCTCACCGGCACCGACCGCGAGTCGTTGACGCTGAGCCACGCGCCGTCGTCCAACTGGTGGATAGAGACGACCATGCTCTCGTGGAGGACCAGCCGTCGAGTAAGCGTGTCGCCGCCCGCGACGCTTGCCGAGTGTTCCGGGATTCGTTGACGCTGACGAGACGCAGAAAGTATCCCGACGCGGCGTCTCAGAGCGCCTCCCGAACGCCAGCGCCGACTGGCGCCCGTCACGATTACCGGAAAGAACCGCCTCCGAAGGAGAGCATCGGTAGCGATTACACCTGAGCGCGGGTTTATTCGCTTCGTCCCACTATCGCGTATCAATGACCGCCGAAGAGAAATTCGACGAGCAGTCCGCGGGCGAGGAGTCGGCCGACGGGGACGCCGACGCCGAACGGAGCCATCTGACGGACGTGGAAGACGGGGCGGGATGCACGGAAATCTGGGAACACCTGAGCGAGCGCCGCGAAGAGGAGTCCGACGAGGAGTGAGGCCGACCGCGGCGCGAGCTACCGAGGCGCGGCGTCGTCGACATTCGACTGCCTGAATCGACTCTCAGAAGACGAAATCGTTCGGAAGGAGAGAATCGGCAACAGCCTGCTCTGGTACGCCGAATAGCGCTACTCGATGTAGCCGAGCGACTGCTCGATGCGACCAAGTTCCGGCCCGGTCGTCTCCTGTCCGACGACGTAGCCGTTTTCGTTCGCGAGCAGGCCCGACCCGACCAGCGGCGCGCCGTAGTTGATGGTGCCGATGTCGGCGGGCACGTCCAGCACCTCCTCCAGACGGTCGAGTTGGGCGTCGGTCGCCTTCGGGTGGCAGAGGACGCCGTCGTTCGTGGCGACACCGGCGGTGCCGACCGTCCGAACGTCGGCGAGTTCGCCGCGCTCTATTTCCACTTCGAGCGCGTCCTCCACGGCCTGCATCGCCTTCCGGGAGAGGTCCGGGTGGACGTAGGCCCCGTTGTCGTTAGCGAGGACGACGTTCCCCGCGGCGTTGATTTTGCCCGGCAGCTCGGTCACGTCCACGTCCGCGGCGTCGGCGATGCGGTCGCGCTCGCGGTCGGTGACGCGGCTACTGACCAGTAGCCCGTTCTCGTTGCCGACCGCCAGCGCACCTACGGTCGACGAACCGCCGACCGTGGTCTCGATGGCGTCTACGTCGAGTTCGTCGCTCACGTCGGCGACCATCTCGTCGTCGATGTCGGGGCGCACCAGCAGATACTCGTCAGTGGCGCGAGCGAAGACACCGACGTACGACGACCCGACGAAAGCGGCGCGGAGCAAAGGTCTACTCGGCGTGTTCCGCTTCGACGACCGTTTCGCCCTCTTCCTCGAACCGGGCGGCGCGGACGCGAAGCTTGCTCGGGGGCTTCTTGCGACCGCGCGACCAGACGGCCTCGTTGATGGAGGGGTCGAGGCGGACTTCGTCGTCGTCTACCTTGAAGTGCTGTGCGAGGTGGTCGCGGACGAGCGTCATCGCCTTGTCGGCGCGCTCGTGCTTCGCCGCGGCCTTGGCGTCGCGAAGCGGCACCGTGATGACGCGCTCCTCGAAGTCGTTGGCACTCATTATTCGTCGGTGTCGTTACGCCGCCAGTTTCGGCGCTTGGGGTTGCGCTGCGTCTCGCGGTCGGTCTTCATGATGACCCACGCGGGAACGCGGCTGTTCTGCCGGTCGAGCTTAGAGAGGCGCTTCTTCTTCGCCTTCGATTTCTTACTCATGGTACCATGCTCTTCCCCGTCGTAGCTTAAAATCGTGTTGCTTTGGGCCCGGTCCCCGTAGTCGGCAATCGACGGGCGATTCGCCCGCCGAGAGGCCGGTCCGGAACGAGGCCGTCTCACTCCAGTTCGAACGACTCGACCGTCGAGTACTCCGGCCCGTCGTCGGTCAGGACGCTCTCGGTCAGTCGAATCTCGGACACTTCGGTCGTCCCCACCGTCGGAGTCAGTTCCTCGACGTTCTCCTGTACGAGTTCCTTGCCCCCGGCGTGTTCCATCCGCGCGAGGGTGACGTGGGGCGTGAAGTCGTGGTCTTCGGGGTCGAAGCCGAGTCGCGTCACCTCGCGTTCGATGGCTTCGTGGAGTCCGGTCATCTCCTCGCCGCCCGCGCCGACCCCGAGCCAGAGGACCTGAATGTAGCCGAGGCCGGGGAAGACGCCTAGGCCCTCGTAGGTGGTCTCGAAGGGACCGACCTCCGCCTTCCCGATTGCACGCCGGACGGCGTTCTTGACCCGCGGGAGTTCGCCCTGATTCACCTCGCCGAGGAACTTGAGCGTGACGTGGGCCTGCTCCGGGTCGGTGAAACTCAGCCCCGAGGCGTCCGCGAACTCGTCTTGGACCGCCTCGACTTCCGCGGCGAACTCGTCGGGGAGGTCGATGCTAACGAAGAGTCGCATGGTCTCGTGTGGTCGTCCGAGGGCTTGAAGGTAGGTGGTCAGCGAACGCCGGGACTCGCCGGTCGTGCGCGACCTTGCCGCCCGCTCTCACGGCGAATTTATGTTACATCGCGTTCAATTCGACCCCGTATGGATGAAGTCACCATCACGACCACGGACGGTCTCGACGGCCGCGAAGTCTCGGAGTACCTCGGCGTCGTCTCGGGCGAGGCGGTCGTCGGCGCGAACGTCGTCAGCGACATCGCGGCGGGCATCCGCGACGTGGTCGGCGGCCGGAGCGGGTCCTACGAGAAGAAGATAGAGACGGCTCGGACGGAGGCCATCGAGGACCTCCGCGCGGAGGCCGAGGACCTCGGTGCCGACGCGGTCGTCGGCGCGTCGTTCGACTACGAGGAGATGGCCGAGGGCATGCTCTGGGTCAACCTCTCGGGGACTGCGGTCGAGACCCAGCGCCAGTAGCGCGGCGGCCCATTCGCGACGCTCCGTCGGTCGCCGAAACGCACGCCCGGAACGACTCGGCGCGACCGCGGAATCTCGATAGCGTAGTTCTTAACCCCGCTGAACGCCAAACCCCGAGACATGACTGAGCCCGAGGACCACGATTTCTCCGAGGACGAGCGGTTCGACGACCCCTACGAGGGGTTCGACCTCGACCCGCCCGAACTGGACGTGGACCCCGACAAGGTGGACCCGGTGGACTCGCGCGTCGTCGCCGACCTGCTCGACGACCAGAGCGTCCCCGACGAGGAAGTAGACGTCGAGGAACTCATCGACGTCGGACTGAACTACATGAAGATAAACCGGTTCGAGCAGGCCGCCGACACCTTCGAGCGCGCGGCCCAGTTCGCGCCCGACGAGAGCAAACTCGAACAGGAGGCGTGGACGAACAAGGGCGCGGCCCACGCGGAACTCGAAGAGTGGGACGCCGCCATCGGCGACTACCGGGAGGCCATCCGCATCGACGACGACAGCGAACACGCCGCCACCGCCGAGACGAATCTGGCCTACGCGCTCTGGGAGGCGGGCCAGAGCGAGCAGGCGCTCGAACACGCCGAGAAGGCGGTCGAGATAGACGAGCGGTTCGCCGAGGCGTGGTTCAACCGCGGGTTCTTCCTGCTCGAACGCGGCCTCGCCGAGGACGCGCTGAACAGCCTAGAAAACGCCATCCGACTCGGACTCCGGAACTCGCAGGTGCTGGACGAGAAGGCACGCGCCCTCGAAGAACTGGGTCAGTACGACGAGGCCGAGGAGATAGCCGAGGAGGCCGAGGACCTCCGCGAGCAGGCCGAGCAGGAACTCATCGACCAGCAGGAGCAACAGCGACAGGAGCGATGATTCTGAACGAGCGCCGGACCGACGAGGGACTGCTCGTGGCCGTCTGCGACGACGACGTTCTCGGCGAGACGTTCGAGGACGACGGCGTCTCGCTGACCGTCACCGAGGAGTTCTACGGCGGCGACGAGGTGGACGAGCAGGCCGTAGTGGACAGCCTCGCCCGCGCGTCGGTGGCGAACCTCGTGGGGACCGAGGCGGTCGAACTGGCGATTCGAGAGGGGTTCGTGGACGAGGCCAACGTCCTCGACGTGGAGTCGACGCGCCACGCCCAGTTCCTCCGGATGTAGTCGCCCACCGCCCGGGCGGGAGTTCGGTCTGTCTCGCGAACTCGTTGATTCGAACGTAAGCCAGAGCGGTCAGTCTGCGTTCGCACGCTACTCTCAAACGTCGTCGACGAGTTCGCCCAACCGGTCGATAGACATCGCTCGCATCGTCTTCGTGTCCAGCCCGTGCCGCTCGATAGCCATCGCGATTTGAATCGCGGCGTCCTCCTCTTCGACCTCGAACGTGAGTTGGAAGTCGTAGTCGCCGATGAGCGCGTAACTCTCGCGTAACTCTCCGCCGAGTCGTTCGATGTCCGCTCGGATTTCGCCCCAGACCGTCACTAGCTCCTGCGGGTTCTGGAACTCCTGTTCGTTCACGTCGGCGAGTACGGTGTACGTTACCATGCTATACTACCGGGCTTCGTTTCGCATAGCTCTTATCGCCACCGAGCGGCGCGCCCCGAGCGTCGTTCAATCGGCGTCGTCCCCGCTCCCCCCGCCGAGCGCCGGGAGGTTGACGACAAGCAGCGACAGCACGGAGATGCCCGCCAGTCCCGCCCCGACCGAGGCCAGTCCGGTGTCGAACGCGACGGCCGCGACGGCGTGAAACGCACCGACGAACGCCAACCCAAGCAGGAGCATGCTCGCGCCGAGTCGTCGTTTCGAGACCATACCGTGGCATCGGGTCGAAACGTCTTAACCCCGTCCCCGGTGGTCTTCTCCGACTTCCGTCCGGTTGTCTCGCTTGACTCCTGTCCGGTGGTCTCGCCCAACGCTCCCGGCGGTCCTGCCCGACTCCCGTTCGGCGGTTCGACTTCGGTTTCACCGACGCGCGCTCGGCGGCGAACGAAACTAGTTCCGGTTACGGACTGTCGCCGGGACCGAAGGAATGTTCTTGCTCGAAACCCTACCTCCGGGCAATGGGACTACAACAATCGGACGCGCTCGACGCGGCGCGGATACGGGAGGACTTCCCCATCTTAGAGCGGGAGTTCGACGGCGAGCAGGTCGTCTACCTCGACAACGGCGCGACGACTCAGAAGCCCAATCAGGTCATCGACGCCATCGCGGACTACTACCGGAACTACAACGCCAACGTCCACCGCGGCATCCACCACCTGAGCCAAGAGGCCTCCATCGCCTACGAGGAGGCCCACGACACGGTCGCGGAATTCGTCGGGGCCGACGGACGCGAGGAGATGGTCTTCACGAAGAACACCACCGAGGCCGAGAACCTCGTGGCCTACGCGTGGGGCCTGAACGAACTCGGGCCGGGCGACGAAATCGTCCTGACCGAGATGGAACACCACGCCTCGCTGGTGACGTGGCAGCAAATCGGCCAGCGGACCGGCGCGGACGTGAAGTACATCCCCGTGACCGAGGACGGCTACCTCGACATGGACGCCGCCGCCGAGATGATTACCGACGACACCGAGATGGTCAGCGTCCTCCACGTCTCGAACACGCTCGGGACCGTCAACCCCGTCTCGGAACTCGCCGACATCGCCCACAATCACGACTCGTACATCTTCGTGGACGGCGCGCAGGCGGTGCCCAATCGCCCGGTGGACGTGAAGGACATCGACGCCGACTTCTACGCCTTCTCGGGCCACAAGATGGCCGGACCGACCGGCGTCGGGGGTCTCTACGGCAAGCGGGAGATTCTCGAAGCGATGGAGCCGTTCCAGTACGGCGGCGACATGATAACGAAGGTCACCTTCGAGGAGGCCAAGTGGAACGACCTGCCGTGGAAGTTCGAGGCCGGGACGCCGGTCATCGCGCAGGGCATCGGCCTCGCCGAAGCGGTCGAGTACCTCGAAGATATCGGCATGGACGCGATTCGGCGCCACGAGGAGGCGCTGGCCGAGTACGCGCTCGACCGGATGGCCGAGTTCGACGACATCGAAATCTACGGCCCGACCGACCCGACCGACCGCGGCGGCCTCGTCGCGTTCAACCTCGACGGAGTCCACGCTCACGACCTCGCGTCCATCATGAACGACCACGCTGTCGCTATCCGCGCGGGCGACCACTGCACCCAACCGCTCCACGACAAACTCGGCGTGGCGGCCTCCGCGCGAGCGTCGTTCTACGTCTACAACACGACCGACGAAATCGACGCGCTGATGGACGCCATAGACAGCGCGCGACAGCTGTTCGCGTAGACTCTTCTCTCGACTTTTCGCGGGCGACCGACGGAACTCCGTGAGCAACCGACGGAAGCGAGCGGGCAAAACGACGACCTGTTGCCGTCCGGCCAAAGAAGCTACGACGCTCTCGCGGGTCCTTCATACGCATGGGGGAGATTCCCCGGCGGACGTTCTGCGCCCTGCTGGCAGCGTCGGCCGGAACCGCGTCGGGGTGTACCACGATGAGTCAGGACCGGCCGGCGGAGACGAACCGACAGAACGACGCGGGGGACGTCACCGTCGTCACCACCCGGAAGGGACTCGAATCGGCGTTCGAGACCCTCTCTCCGGGGGACACGATACGCATCACGGACGAGAACGCGCCCTACCGCACGACCCAGTGGCTCGACATCGACGCGGACGGGGTGACGGTCATCGGGCCGGGAGTCCGGGCGCTAATCCAACCCGCCGAGAGCGCCGACGTCGGCGGATTCCGAATCGGCCACGACGGCCAGTGTTCGGAGATAGACATCCGCGGAGTCGGCTATCACGGGACTCCGTCGGGGCGACCGAAGCGGACCGAACGGCTTCACGCTATCGCCGTTCGGGACGCGACGAACGTGACCGTCGAGCGGAGCCACATCCGTCGGACGTACCCCGTCAAGCACGGCAACGGCGGGAGCGGAATCAGCGTCACGCACAACTGCTCTGGCGTTCGAATCGTCAACAACCAAATCCACGAGTACGGCGACAGGGGTATCCAACTCGCCGGGAAGCGCCACGTGGTGTTCGGAAACGTCGTCACGAACGGACTCGACCGACCGATAGCGTGCGACCTCTGGTCGTCGAAGGGCAAGAACCCCACCGCCCAGAGCGTCTCTATCTTCGGTAATCTGTTGGGCAACAGCGTTCAGGGAAGCCTCGTCGGCATCGCGCGGAACACCTCATCGTCGGTGAGCGACGGATACGTCGGAATCTACGGCAACGTGGGGTTCGGAACGCACAAGTCGTTCTGTCACGTTCGCGGGTCGAAACCGCTCCGGAACGTGAACGTCCAGAACAACGTGAGCCTCCAGAAGACCGACGACCTCAAAACGAAGCAGACGACGAACTTCTCGGGCGTCGCCGTAGACGTCTCGGAGATACGCAACCTCGCCGTCAAGAACAACGAGTTCTACGACTACAGCGGCCACGGCGTCCGCGTCGACAGCGACGTTTCGGACACGAGCATCCAGAACAACACCCTCGCCAGTCCGGGACTCGCCGGAATCCGATTCGTCGGCGGCGCGGACAGTCTCATCGACGGCAACCTGATTACGGACGCGACGAAAGCCGGGATTCGACTCGAAGAGGCTACCGACACCGTCGTTCGTGGCAACTTCGTCCGCGGGGCCGGCACGGAAGGCATCGCCGTCGGCGGTTCGCAGTCGCCGACTGGCAACGAAATCGCCGACAACTACGTCGAGAACAGCGGCCGGCGGTCGTCGAAGTCGTCCCCCGGGATTGCAGTTCGCGACGGCGGAGTGCGAGTTCGCGGCAACGCCGTCCGCCGGAACGACGCCGCCGCGATAGCCGAACCCGCCGGCGTCGAAGGGAACGTCTACGAAGGGAACTGGGCGGACGGCGACGACCCGTGGCGGTTCGCCAGTCCCGCGTCCCGAGTCCGGAACAACGACCCGCCGACGGGCGTCCATCGGGGCCTGTCGGCGGACTCCGGGACGGAAGTGAGCGTGGAGTTCGACCGGGCGTACTCTCGCCCGCCGAAACTCGCGTTCGGTCGAGCGAACGGCGGAGTCGAGGGCGTATCGTACGCGACGAACGACGACGGGAACTTCGTCGGAGCGACGGTGACGTTGGGAGAGAACGACGGGACGCTCGACGTTTTCGTGACTCAGCCGTAACGGGCGAATCGACCGACCGGACACCGTTCGTCCTCGTTCGACGTACGAGTCGGTCGTTTTTTCACCGCCTCGTTTGTCTGTCGGATTATGCGAGACGAGGTGCGCGAACGCGCCGAGACGTACTTCGGAGACGTGTCGCCCTCCCACGACTGGCAGCACGTCCGGCGAGTCGCCAGACTCGCCGAGACGCTCGCCGACGAGTACGACCCGGACGAGGACGTGCTGTTCGCGGCGGTCTGGCTACACGACATCGGCCGCGCGAAGGAGGACCGCGGGGAAATCGAGGACCACGCCGAGTGGGGCGCGACCGAGGCCGCGGACATCCTCCGGGACCTCGGCGCGGACGACGACACCGTCGAGGCGGTCCAGCACTGTATTCGCGCCCACCGCTACTCCAACGACGTGGAACCCGAGACCCGCGAGGCCGAGATTCTCTCGGACGCCGACAACCTCGATGCGCTCGGTGCGGTCGGCGTCGCGCGCACCTTCGTCTACGGCGGCGAACTCGGCCAACCGATGCACGACCCCGACCTGCCGCCCGAGGCCGACGACACCGAGACCGGAGAGACGCAGTTCAACCACCTCCACAAGAAAGTCCTCTCGCTCCGCGACCGGATGTACACCGACGCGGGCCGGGAGATAGCGGCGGCCCGCAGCGAGTACGTCGCCGAGTTCGCCGGGCGGTTCGAGCGCGAAGTCGCGGGTGACGCCTGACTCCGAGAGACCGGAACCGGCCGCTTTTTGTCGGTTCCGTCGCACCTTCCGGTCATGGTAAACTGGACGCTCGCGGCCGTGATGTCGATTCACGTACTGATGGCCGTCCTCTGGACCGGCGGCTACCTCGTGACCGGTATGCTCGTCCTGCCCGCGGCCCGGCGCAACGACGCGCCGGAGTTCGCGCTCGACGTGCTGGACTCGCTGAAGTGGTTCGCGTTCGGCGGCATCGTCGTGATGGGCGCGTCGGGCGGCGCGGCGCTCTGGTACATCTACAACAACGAACTTCCGGGGGGAACGCGGGGAACCGCGCTCATTGCCATGATGACGCTCTACGGCGTCTTCGCGCTGACGAGCGTCTGGTCGTGGTACGAGACCAAGAGCGCCCGCGAGGACGGCGTCCGGGAACTCCCGACCCGACTCAAGATGGCCTTCCGGACGAACTCGCTGGTCGCCACCCTGCTGGTAGTGGACGCCGCGCTCATCGGCTACGTGGTCTGAACCGGCGAAACCGCGTCTGCGCAACTCTTTTACGCGATACTCACCTACCCTCTTTCAACAATGGGCATGGGCTCGGACATGTATCGCCAGCAGATTCTCGACCACTACAAGAGTCCCCGCAACTACGGGGAACTGGAGGAGAAGACCTTCTCCCACGCTGGCGAGAACCCGATGTGCGGCGACGAGATAACGATAGACGTGCAACTCGACGAGGACGACGAGGTCATCGAACGCGTCGCCTTCCGCGGCGATGGCTGTGCCATCAGTCAGGCCAGCGCGAGCATGCTGACCGGCGAGTTGCAGGGCATGACCGTCGAGGAGATGCAGGACCTCGACCGCGACGACGTCATCGACATGCTCGGGGTGGACATCAGTCCGATGCGCGTCAAGTGCGCGGTCCTCGCCGAGAAGGTGGTGCAGGACGGCGCGGACATCTACGAGGGCGAGAAGCAACTCGACAAGACGACGACCGAATCGGACGACGAGTAAGCGAGTTCTCGATTCTGCGTTCCGGTCTCCGCGGAGAGCGTCGCGAGCGTCGCGGTCGTCTCAGGTGAGGTCGTAGTACTCGACGAACACCTCGACAGTCTCCTTGAACAGCGCGAGGATTATCGGACCGACGAAGATACCGATAGCGCCGAGGAAGTAGGCCGCCCCGAACACCCCGAGCAGGATGACCCCCGAGTGGAGCGACGACTCCTTGTCGATGACCAGCGCCCGGAGGTAGTCGTCGGTGACGGCGACCACCGTCATGCCGTAGACGACCAGCAGCGCGGCCGCGAGGATTCGGCCGTTCACCACGAGATAGACGGTCGCGCCGCCGAGAACCGGCGAGACGCCGACGATGGGAATCATCGCCAAGAACATCAATACCACGGTCCAGAACATCGCGTTCGGAACTCCGAGCGCGATGAGTCCGAGACCGGACACGAACCCCTGCACGGTGGCGACGAGGACGTGACCCTTCAGCACCGCCCACGCCGCTTCCTCGGCCTCGGCGTAGAGGTCGTCCTGCACGTTCCGGGGAAGCGGCGTGACGCGCTTGGCCCACCGAACCAGCGTGTCGGCGTCCTTAAGCAGGTAGTAGAGCAGGAACAGCAACAGGAGGATGCCCAGCGTGAAGTGGACTCCGGCGCTCGCCAGTCCGGAACTCCGCTGGGCGAGCGCGGAGGTGAAACTCCCGAGAACCTGGTCGAACTGCGCGCCGATTTGGACGCCGAGGGAGCGCTCGACGATTCGCTCGACCGACCGATACGTCGGCAGTTCGCTCACGCTAGTCGGCAGGTCGTCCACGTCCGAGAGCACGACTCGCACGAACAGTCCGACCGGACCGACGAACAGCAGGACGGTCAGCGTGACGAGCGCGAACGCCGAGAGCCGCGCTCCGATTTCCGGCGCGAGTCGGCGCTGGGCGGGCCTGAGGACGAACGCCAGCAGCATCGCCGCGAGGACGTAATCGAGGAACGGCCTGACGACGAGCACCGACAGGACTGCCAGTACCCCGACCAAGATGGCGGCGAACGCGGTCCGCGCCTTCATGTGTGGGAACAGACGCTACCGCCGCGTAAATGGCAAGCGGCCGACTCGCTGCGTTACGGCGGGACACGCGCGTTCTGGCCGCGCTTCGACTCGGCAGTGGCGAAACGTGGCGTTCGTCGGGGATTTCTCGGCAGGCCGAGAGGGGAGACGAAGGCAGGGAAACGAACGGGGGCGAAAACAGCGGCGAACGTCGAAAGCAGAGCGCCGAACGCCCCAAACAGATGCGAGAAGACGAAAGTAGAGAGAAGAGACGCGAACCGAGAAGGCGGCGGCGAAACGCTTACTCGGGCTTCAGGCCGCCGTCCTCGACGCGCATCACGGCCTCGCCGTCGGCGAGGTTCGGCGCGTCCACGAGTCGGACGATGCGCTTGTCGCCCTTCGACTTGCGGAGGTAGATGCGGAAGGTGGACTTGTGCCCGAGGATGTTACCACCGATAGGCTGGGTCGGGTCGCCGAAGAACGAGTCGGGGTTCGACGCGACCTGATTCGTCACGACGACCGCGGTGTTGTGGAGGTTGCCGACCTTGTCGAGGTCGTGGAGGTGCTTGTTGAGTTTCTGCTGGCGCTCGGCGAGTTCGCCACGGCCGACGTACTCCGCGCGGAAGTGGGCCGTCAGCGAGTCCACGCAGAGGAGGCGGACGGGGTACTCGTCGTCCTGCGTCTCGTTGGCGAGTTCCTGAGCCTTCTCGGCCAGCAGCATCTGGTGGTTGGAGTTGAACGCCTTGGCGACGTGAATCTTGTCGAGGAAGTCCTCGACGAGCGCCTCCATCGCCTCGTCGTCGTCCGGCGTGCCCTCGATTTCGCGGTCGTCCATCGCGGCCTGAATCGCCTCGTCGGGCAGGCCCCGGACCATGTCGTCGATACGCTCGGGTCGGAACGTGTCCTCGCTGTCCACGAACATGGCGCTGCCGCCGAGACCGCCGTGTTCGCGCGGAAGCTGGACGTTGACCGCGAGTTGGTGGGTGACCTGCGACTTCCCGGCGCCGAACTCGCCGTACACTTCCGTAATCGACTGAGTCTCGACGCCGCCGCCGAGGAGGTCGTCCACCTCGTCGATTTTCCACTTCAGTTTCCCGATCTTCTCGCGGCGCTCCAGCACGGCCGCGCCGGTCTCGAACCCGCCCACGTCGGCGGCCTCGCGGGCCGCCTGCACGATGTCGGAGGCGGTCGAGTCGCCCACGTCGGCGGTGTTCGAGAGTTCGCTGGGGGCCGCGACTGCGAGGCCCTCGTAGGAGTCGAAGCCTGCGTCTCGGAGCTTTTCTGCGGTCGCCGGACCGACGCCCGGCAGTTCTTCGAGGTCTACGTCTGCTGCCATCGTATGCTTGCCTTGTGCCCCACTTCATATAAACCCCCGTTAACACCATACTGAAAGTGAAAATGCGGGAGGGCGACGGCGTGATGACGCACGTCTGACGCAGTTTAAGATGAGAAGATTCGAGCGAACGACGTCACGCGGGCGGTGCTCTCGCGGACCGCTCCCGACCGCGAATTACTCCCACGGATGCTTACCGGACGTACTCGGCAGCAGCGCGTACCAGTACTCCTTGTCGTTCTCGATGTCGAGTTCGCCGTCGAGTTTGCTCTCCAGCTTGAACTCCGCGCTGGAGTCGCGGTCGTTGGTCCCCTTCGGCACGAGAGGGTAGTACGCGCCCCGGCGGAACGAGTAGACCCAGTAGGCGTACCGGCCGTCCTGCTGTCGGCCCGACGTGTCCCGGAATCCAAACAACGCCGCGAGCAGGCGCGACCCGTACCCTCGCTCCATCAGCGTGTCGGCGGCGAAGTTGAGGCTGGTCACGAGGTCCTCGAAGTCGGAGTCGCGCAGAATCACCCACGAGTAGCCGTAGTCGTCGGTGTGGGCCTCGGTCTCGGTGCCGGTCTCCTCCGCGCCGACCTCCAGAATCTCGTGGACCTCCTCGACGGCGTCGGAGAAGTCGGCGCTGTCGACCTCCGAGAAGCAGAGCGCCGCCTCGCCGACCGCTTCGTAGCCCAGTTCGGCCTCCATCGTGACGTAGGCCGTACTCATCCCGAACAGGTCGTCGGGGTCGGCCTTCCGAGTGGCGTCGGTCTCGGCCCGGATACCCAGCACTTCCCGCAGTCCGTCGAACAGTCCCATGGCTCTCCCTTCGGGTCCGCGGATAAAAAGAGTCGTTCTACAGTTCGCGTTCCAGTTCTCGGAGTCGTTCGACGCGGGCCTCCGTGCTCGGATGGGTGCTGAACACCTTGCCGATGAAGTCGTTCTTCAGCGGGATAATGAAGAACGCGTTCATCTCGGACTGCTCGCGGAAGTCCTCCTTCGGAACCTTGCTCATGCCGCTGTCGATGGTCATCAGCGCCGAGGCCAGCGCCGAAGGCTTGCCCGTGATGGTCGCCCCGCCGCGGTCGGCCGCGAACTCGCGATAGCGCGAGAGCGCCCGGATGAGCAGGAAACTCACGACCCAGACAACCAACGAGGCGACGATGGCGACCCAGATGGCCGGTTGCCCCCGCTCGCGGTCGCCGCCGCCGAACCACCAGCCCCACCGGACCACGAGGAACGCGATGGTCGAGAGGAACGACGCGACGGTCATCACCATCATGTCGCGGTTCTTGACGTGGGCGAGTTCGTGGGCCAACACGCCCTCCAACTCGTCGCTGTCGAGCGTGTTCATGAGACCGGTCGTGACCGCGACCGCGGCGTTCTTCTGCGAGCGCCCGGTCGCGAAGGCGTTGGGAACGCGGCTATCGACCACGGCGACCTTCGGTTTCGGCAGGTCGGCCTGCTGGGAGAGGCGGCCGAGCATGCGATGCAGTTCCGGGTACTCGTCCTCCGTGACCTCCTTCGCGCCCATGCTCCACAGCGCCAGTTTGTCGCTGAAGAAGAACTGGGCGATGGAGAACCCGCCCAGCAGTACGACCGCGAAGAAGATGTTGTTGAAGTACAACAACAACCCGCCGACGAAGGCGACGTACAGCGCGAACAACAGGAACATCGTCAGGGCCATGCGCCCGCGAAGTCCCCAGTCTGCTTTCCACTTCATGTCCGACCGTAGGGTTTCACACCGTTTAAACGTTCGTCGACGCTCGTCCTCGCGGCGACGACGACACGGGCGGGCGGTTCGACCTCCCGCAAATCTACTTGTTACTCGGCGTTGTCAGTACTCGCGATGTCTCACCAGTCCGTCAGTCCCGCCCGGCGCGTCGGAGTCGCGACCGGTCTCGCGGTCCTCGGCGTCGTCCTCAGCGTCCTGCTGTCGATTCCGGTCTTCGTCGTCTCGCTGGGAACCGTCGCGCAGTTCGCGGTCGCACTCGTCCTCTCGGAGTTGGGATTCGTCGCGGCCGGACTCGTCTTCCTCCGAGCGACCGACGAGGGCCTCGACTTCCTCCGGATTCGGACGCCCGACCTCCGGGCGCTCGGCGTCGTCGTCGCCGGGACCGTCGCGCTGTTCGGCTACCGACTCGTCGCCATCCTGACCGCGCAGGCCGCCGGTCTCCCGCTGGCTGGCAACTCGGTGACGCAACTCGCCGAACAGGGCGTCCTCGCCACTCTCCTCCTGCTCGTCCCGCTCTCCGTCCTCGTGGTCGGTCCGGCCGAGGAGTTCCTCTTTCGCGGGGTCATCCAACCGTACCTTGACGGCGCGTTCTCGCGTGCGCTCGCGGTCGTCCTCACCAGCGCCCTGTTCGCGCTGGTCCACCTGCCGACGACGTGGATAGCCACGCCGAACCCGATTGCGGTCTCGGTGACGCTCGTCATCCTGTTCGGCCTCTCGCTGCTGCTGGGGTATCTCTACGTCTGGACCGACAATCTGGTCGTCCCCATTCTGGTCCACGGCTTCTACGACGCGCTCCTGTTCGGACTGGCGTATCTGGTGCTGTCCTCGGAGACGCTTCCCGACGGAGCCTCTGCCGTGGCCCTGAACGTTTAGACCCGTCTGGCCGTACCCCGAACCGATGCCAGAGCAAGTCATCGTCACCGGCGGCCTCGGACGCTCGGGGCGCTGGATAGTCGACCACCTCGCGGACGACGGGCGGGAGGTCGTCTGCGTGGACCAGACTCACCCCGGGTGGGAAATCGACGCGCGCGAGAACCTCGATTTCCGCGCGGCGGACCTCACGAACCGGGGCGAAGCCTTCGACCTCCTCGCGGACCTCGACCCCGACGCCGTGGTCCACTGGGCCGCCCTGCCCTCGCCGACGCGCCACGCCGGGGGCCGGGTCTTCGAGACGAACGTGCTGGCGGCGTACAACGTCCTCGTGGGCGCGGGCCGGGCGGGAGCGCGCGTCGCGTGGGCCTCCAGCGAGAGCGCCTACGGCTACGCCTTCGCCGAAGAGAAGCGCCTGCCCGACCGCCTGCCGATTCGGGAGGCCGACGCCCTGCGCCCCGAGGACCCCTACGGGACCTCGAAGGTCGTCGGCGAGGAGGTAGCCAAGATGGTGACTCGGCGGTTCGGCGTGCCGGTCGCCTCGATTCGTCCGTCGTGGATTCAGTACCCCGGCGAATACGAGTGCGTCGAGGGCCGAGAGGACCTCGCGGCGGGTGCGGGCAACTTCTGGTCGTACGTGGACGCCCGCGACGTGGCCGGCATCGTCGCCCACGCACTCGACGCCGACTTCTCGGGCCACGAGGCGTTCCACGCCGCGGCCGCGGACAACTATCTGGAGCGCCCCATCGAGGAGGCGCTCGAATCGTTCTTCGGCGAACTCCCCGACCACTGCAACGTCTCGGGTGACGAGTCGGCGCTGTCGGTGGCGAAGGCCGACGAAGTGCTGGACTGGGACCCCGACCACTCGTGGCGCGAGGCGGCGGACGAGGAAATCGCGGGGCCGGAACTGGTCCGGGACGAGTAGGGTTCGGCCGCCGGTTCTTTCGCTCTCTCGCTCGAACCGCCCGTATGGCTCGACCCGAGGGTGAGCGAACCGTCCTGTTCGGCGCGGGCGTCTTCGGCTTCGGGTCGGGGGCGCTCCTCGACGTGCTCGTCTTCCACCTGATTTTCCAGTGGCACCACCTGCTCTCGGACTTCTTCACGCCGAACACGCTCGCCGGCCTGCGGACGAACATCTACTACGACGGACTGTTCTCGCTCGCCATGGTCGGCGTGATGGCGGTGGGGATGGGGGCGGTCTGGCGAGAACTGAACCGGGCCTCTGAATCGCACTCGGCCGTCCGGGCGCTCGGCGCTATCTTCGTCGGTGCTGGACTGTTCAACCTCTTCGACGGTATCGTGGACCACTACGTGCTGGGGATTCACGACGTCGTTCACGGCACGCAGGCGTTCAATCCCCACTGGGTCGGGGCGAGTCTGTTGCTTCTGGGCGCGGGAATTCTCGCGGTGACGCGGTGAGTCGGCTCCGGACTTCCGGCGGTTCTTCAGACTTAAACCCGCCAAACCCCTACCGACTCCCATGACTACCGAAGCCCGCGAGTTCTGTCCCAACTGCGGGGACCCCATGGAAGTGGACCCCGCCGAGCGGACGCCCCTCCCCGATACCGCCGGCAAGCGCGGCAAGGAGCAGAAGCTCTGCGATTCGTGTTACTTCGACCGATTCGACCTCGTGGACGCGCCCGACCGCATCGAGGTGCTGGTCTGCGCGCGATGCGGGGCGGTCCACCGCGGCAACCGCTGGGTGGACATCGACGCCCGCGACTACACCGACGTGGCCATCGAGGAGGTCAGCGACGCGCTCGGCGTCCACCTCGACGCCTACGACGTGTCGTGGCAGGTCGACCCCGAGCAGGTCGACCAGAACACCATCCGGATGCACTGTCACTTCTCGGGCATCGTCCGCGAGACGTTCGTGGAGGAGACGGTCGTGGTCCCAGTGAAAATCTCGCGCCAGACCTGCACGCGGTGCGGTCGCATCGCGGGCGACTACTACGCCAGCACGGTGCAGGTCCGAGCGCGCGAGCGCGACCCGACGAGCGAGGAGGTCGAGCGGGCCGAGGAAATCGCCCACGAAATCGTCGCGGAGATGGAGGAGACCGGCGACCGCAACGCCTTCGTCACCGAGGTCAGCGAGACCGACGACGGCGTGAACATCAAGGTCTCGACCACCAACATCGGGAAGAAAATCGCGGCCAAGATGACAGAGGAGTTCGGCGGCGACTTCTCCGACTCCGAGACGCTCGTGACCGAGGACGAGGACGGCGAGGAGGTCTACCGCGTGACCTACGCGGTCCACCTGCCGCCGTACTCGCCCGGCGAGATAATCGACCTGCAGGACGACGACGGCGGCCCGGTCCTCGTCCGGAGCGTCCGCGGCAACCTGAAGGGCACGCGACTCACCACCGGCGAGGACTACGAGGCCGGATACGAGGTCGGCGACGCGCCCGAGGCCCGGCGACTCGGCCGCCTCGCCGACGCCGAGGAGACGACGCTCGTCGCGGTCGAGGACGAGCGCGCGGTCCAAGTGCTGGACCCCGAGACCTACCGGACGAAGACCATCGCCCGGCCCGACTACGTGGACACGGACGCAGAGACGGTGCCGGTGCTGAAGAGTCGCGCGGGCCTCCACATCGTGCCGGACGAACGCGGAGACGGCGAGGACGAATGACCGAGCGCGACGGTCTCGGCGACGAGAGCGACGCAGACGACGCCGAACGTCACCTCGCCGCGGTCGTCCGGAAACCCGAGAGCGAGGCGACCATCGCGGCCCTGCGCGGGGAGGGCGTCTACGACGCGACCCGGAAAGTCCGGGAGCACGACGAGGCGTTGGTCGAACTCCCCGTGACCGACCCGCCGAGCGAGACCGACGTTCTCGACGTTGTCGAACAGGTCGCCCCGGACCGACGCCTGCCGGACCTCGAATCCCGCCTCCGCGAGCGCGGGTGGACCGAGGCGGAAATCGAGCGCGCGCCGGGGTCGTGGGCGGTCGTCGGAAGCGTCGTCCTCGTCACCTTCGAGGACTGCCCCCGCAGGGAAGAAGTCGGCGAGGCGCTACTCGCCCTCCACGGCGAGGCCGACACCGTGCTGGCCAACGAGGGCGTCTCGGGCGTCCACCGCGAACCCTCGGTGTCGGTCGTGGCGGGCGCGGGCGACACCGAGACGGTCCACACCGAACACGGCACCCGGTACGCGCTCGACTTGGCGGAGGTCATGTTCTCGCCGGGCAACAAGGCCGAGCGCGCCCGCATGGGCGAGGTGGTCGAACCCGGCGAGCGCGTCTTCGACATGTTCGCCGGCATCGGCTACTTCACCCTGCCGATGGCCCGGGCCGGGGCCGACGTGACCGCGGCCGAGCGCAACCCCGCCGCGTTCCGGTTCCTGATAGAGAACGCGATGCTCAACGACGTGTCCGAGCGCGTCTCGGCGTTCCGCGCCGACTGCCGCGACGTCGTCGAGCAGTTCTCGACTGGTAGCGAGACCGAGTCCAACGACGCGGAGACGGACCCCCGCGCCGACCGCGTCGTCATGGGCTACTACGACGCCTCCGAACCCCGGTCGGCGGACGCTCCCGATTCGTCGGACGCCTCCTACGAGTACCTCGATTCGGCGCTCGCGGCGCTGAAACCCGGCGGCGTCGTCCACATGCACGAGGCCACTCCCGAGGAGTTGCTCTGGGACCGGCCGGTCTCGCGCCTGCGCGAGGCGGCCGCGAACGCCGGACGCGACGTCGAGGTGCTGGACCGCCGGAAAGTAAAGAGCCACAGCGAGGGCGTCTGGCACGTCGTCGTGGACGCCGAGGTGACGTGAGGAGTAGTCGTCCCCGCCGGGGTGGAGTGGGGATTAGTCGTACTTCCCGGCCCACCACAGTATGAGGATGACTGTACCGAGACAGAGCGCGGCGAGATAAAAGGCGAACTCGACGTCGTTCGAGGAGAGGTATCCCAGAACCTCCGCAAGTACCGTCGCGACGCCGAACACCACGAGGAGAACGAGCGAGAGTTTCGCTTCGAAGAACTTGTACTCCAACAGCGTGTCGAACCGCCTCGGCGGAGCCATCACTCACCGCGTATCTGATTAGAAATATAAAACGACTGGTCGCTACGCCGAGACGGTTCCGCTTCCGCCCTCGGAGTCGCGCTCGCGGACCTCGCGGACGAAGTCACAGAAGTTCTCGAAGACGAGTTTCGCCTCGCAGGCCGCCCGGTAGTTCTCCTCGTTGATGCCCGAGAGCACCTCGTCCATCCGGTCGTCGGCGAGGTCCTTGCCCTTCGTCACCGATTCGGCGGTCTCGGTGTCGTACTCGGGGTGGAACTGCACGCCGAACACGCGGTCCTTCCGGAAACCGTGGTTCGAGTAGTCGTTCGCGGCGATTTCTTCCGCGCCCGGCGGGAGTTCCGTTACCGCGTCGGAGTGGGTCGTGAACACCGTGAACCGGTCGTCGATGCCGTCGAACAGTCGCGCGTCGCCCGTCTGTTCGACCTCCCGATACCCGATTTCGTACTCGCCCATGTCGGCGACTTCGCCGCCCAACACGTCCGCGAGCAGTTGGTGGCCCCAACAGACGCCGAGGCAGGGGAGTCCGGCGTCGATGGCCTCGCGGACCCACGCTTTCGTCGGTGCTATCCACTCTTCGTCCCAGTAGACCGACGACCGGGACCCCGAGACCACGACGCCGTCGAAGTCGGTGGTCTCTGGCAGGTCGCCGCCGGTCGCGTCGAACTCCACGAGGTCGGCGTCCAACTCCCGCCGGAAGTTCCGCCGAGTGTCTGCGCCGTCGTGGGCGGCGTTGACGAACGCGATTCGCAATCGACTCATTACCAGATACGAAATGCTTCTACCTCAAAAGGCGTTCCCCTGTGGGGAGTACTGCCGGTACTCGCGACTGGCGGCGATATCCGACGGTGGGAAGCGACCCCGACGGTCTCCGGTCAGGACTGGCTGTCGAGTTCGACGCCGACCGGCCCCTCGACAGCGAACTCGGTGATGTCGCCGCTGAACCGGTAGGCGTCCTTCCCGCCGATAACTCGGCCGGTTATCACGCCGTCGTTCACTTCGTCGGCGACGTTGATCGAGCCGAGTTCGCCGCTCTTCGCCGCGCTTCCGCTGACCGCGAACCTGTAGGTGCAGGCCGCGTTCGGCGCGCCGCCTCCGTCGATTATCAGCGTGTTCGGGAGGTCGCCGGTCCCCGACGCGGACCCCGAATCGGCCCCCGAACCGGAGTCGGTCGTCGTGCCGGAGTCGGACCCGGTGGCGGTCAGGTCGGCGACGCTGGTCTGTTGGCCGCCGTACCTGAGCGTCCACTCGCTCTTGTCGAGTCGCATCGCCGTAATCGAACCCTCGACCGCGTAGGCGTCGCCGTAGCCGTTTCCGGACGCGCCCGTCACCGTCACCGTGCCGTCGCCGTTGTCGGTGAGCGTGTCGTTGCCCTCGGCCGCGATTCCGTCGCTGACGGAGTGTTTCGTGACCGTGCCGTCGACCGTGAACTCGTACGCGGCGTTCTGCGCGTCCGCGTTTGCGACGAGTTCGAGGACAGTCGCCTGCTGGTCGCTCTCGGACGAGTCCGAGTCGGAACTACCGCCGCCGCTGCTGACCTCCCTCCACGTCGGACCGGTCGCGCTGCTGGTGCCGTTTTCGGCCTCGGACGCGGTCATCGGCACGCCTTTCGGCGGATTGATTGTCGGGTTTCGCCCCGAGTTCTGGAGCGTGATGTTGCCCTCGTGGCCCCTAATTTCGCCCGCCACCTGCGAGTTCGAGACGGTGACCGTCGGGATGTTCGACCCGTAGTCGCCGTACGCGCTGGTCGAACCGCGGGTCATGAGCGCGAGCGAGTTGCTCCCGTGTTTGACGTTCGACCCGTCGATGTCTATCTGGCAGTGGCGCATGTTGATTTCGCCGCCGCCTTCGTAGTACGAGAAATGACCAGCACAGAGGTAGCCGCGGGTCGGGAAGTTCTCGCCCGTGTTGTGGATGTGGGTGTTCCGGACCTCGGTGCCGCCGTTGACGCGGAGGTTTCCCCGCGTGTTGTCGTGGAAGTAGCAGTCCTCGATGGTGAGGGTCCCGCCCTTCCCCCACGGTTCGTGGAGTTCGGCGTAGACCGCGTTGTCGGCGTGTCCCTCGATGTGGACGTTCCTGATGGTCAGGTGGCCGAGGTGCTGTTTCGGGTCGACCCAGATGGCGGGTTTGTCGCTGCTGTCGGTCGACCGGATGTAGACGTGTTCGATGACCCCTTCGCCGTCGGGGTCCGTGACGGCGCACCCGATGCCGAGTTCGTTGCTGCCGGTCTCGATGTAGCGGTTCCGAATCTCCCAACTCCCGCTCACGGGACTGGCGGCCCGTGCGGTGGTCGCGGTAACGCCCGCGCCGGCGACGGCCCCGACCAGCGCCGTGCCGGTCGCCCTGAGATAGTCGCGCCGGTCGAGACGCGACTCGCTTCGTCCGTCCTCGCCTGCCCGCTTCTTGCGTGCCATGCGAATTCAATGTATTATGGCTATTTTAAATACTCTCTGGTCCTCCGCGAAACGTGGCGCGAGTCTAACGATTCGGGCCTCCGCCGTCCCCGGGGTCGAAGCGTTCGACCCCGGCGTGCGACTCCATGCACAGTCTCTTGGCGCTGTATCGAGTAGAGAGAGGAAATGAGCAAGGCCGAGACGCTCCGCGAACTCCTCGCCGACGGCGAAGAACTCGCCATCGTCTGTCACAACAACCCCGACCCGGACTGTCTGGCCAGCGCGCTCGCGCTCGGCCGCATCGCGGCCGCCGCGGGCATCGACGAGCGCCGCATCCTCTACAGCGGCGACATCTCCCACCAGCAGAACCGGGCGTTCGTCAACCTGCTGGAGGTCGACCTCCGGGAGTTCGACCCCGAGAGCGTCCGGGACCGGGCGGAGAACTCGCTGGTCGCGCTCGTGGACCACTCGGTGCCCGGCGTGAACAACGAGGTGCCCGAGGACGTGCCGATAGACGTGGTCATCGACCACCACCCCGCCGAGGGCATCGAGGCCCGGTTCGTCGACCACCGCGAGGCGGTCGGCGCGACGGCGACTATCCTGACCGAGTACGTCAGCGAACTCGACGTGGCGTTCGACGAGGTGCTGGCGACCGGCCTGCTGTTCGCCATCCGGCGCGAGACACTGGGTTTCCTCCGAGGCGTGACCCGCGACGAGTACGAGGCCGCCCGGACTCTCCACGACTACGCCGACCCCGACATGCTCCGGCGACTCTCGACCCCGGCGGTCAGCGGCGCGACGGTGGACGCCATCGCCGACGCGGTGGACAACCGGACCGTCAAAGGGTCGGTCCTCATCTCCCACGTCGGCCGGACGAGCGAACGCGACGCGCTCCCGCAGGCCGCCGACTACCTCGCGACGCTGGAGGGCGTCGAAACCGCCATCGTCTTCGGCATCGTGGACGACGAGATAGAACTCAGCGCGCGCTCTACCGACCCGCGAATCCACATCGGCAACGCCCTCGGCGACATCTTCGGCGACGTGGGGAGCGCGGGCGGCCACCGCGAGATGGCCGGCGGTCAGATTCCGCTCGGCGTCTTCGCGGACCTGACCGCCAGCGGGACCGACGCCGAACTCGTCGGCATCGTGGCGCGCGTCGTCACCAACCGCCTCGTGTCGGGTCTCAAACTCGCGAGCGACTCCGGCGACTCCGGCACCTCCGGCAACTCCGCGGACTCGGGAAGCGACGCGAACTGAGTCGTCGGGCGCGGGTCGGCGTCACCCCTTGCCGATGCGCTCCTCGTCGTCCAGTTGCCGCCGGAGCGCGGCCCGGTCTATCTCGCCGGTCCGCCGCCGTGGAAGCGATTCGACGCGGTTGACCTCCCGAACCGTCGCGTCCTCCGGCAGTTCGTCGCCGAGGACGCCCTGCAACTCGCCGGGGTCGGCGTCGCCGACGAACGCCGCCAGCACGCCCTCCGCGTCCGGGACCACTCCCGCCGCGGTGACGCCGTTTCGCGCCTCCAGCGCGCGCTCGATTTCCCGCGGGTGGACCCGGGCCGACCCGTCCGCCCCCGAATCCAACGCCTCGGTCGCCGGCCCGAGGAGGTAGTAGTCGTCGCCCTCGCGGAAGCCGAGGTCCCCCGTCGGCACCCACTCGGGGAACGCCTCGGTCGTCCCGTCGTCTGTCAGCCGTCCCTTCGGCGTCACGACCCCCCTGAACCGGAGTTCACCGATTTCGCCGTCTTCTACCGCCGTTCCGTCGTCGTCGGCGACGCGGACCTCGCAGTCGGGGAACGGTCGGCCCACCCGGTCGGCGTCGCGCTTCGGGGAATCGGCCGCGCTCCCGGACTCGCCGGGCGGCACGAAGAGGTTGCTCGGACCGGTCTCGACCCGGCCGTAGGTCCGGACCACGGGCGCGCGCCGGGCCAGTTCCTCGCGGGCGTCCGCCGGGAGCGGGGACCGCGTGCCGACCCACTCGACGGCGTCGAAGTCGGTCGCGCCGAACTCGTCGCTGGCGACGAGTTCGCGGTACTCGGTCGCGCCGCCGAACAGCGCGGTCGCGCCCTCCTCGGCGATCGCGGCCAGCGCGTCCTCGGGGTCGAACGCCCGGAGCAGGGGGACTCGCCCGCCGACGTAGAGCAGCGGCAGGACGAGGCGGAGGAGGCCGTCGGCGTCCGAGAAGGGAAGCAGGGCGGGCGCGCAGTCGCTCCGGCCCAGTCCCCACGCGGCCGCGGCGGTGACGCAGTTCCACTCCACGGCCCGCGCCGGGTAGTCCACCACCTGCGGGGCCGTCGTCGGGCCCTCGCTCAGCGACTCGTCGCGGCGTTCGCGCTCCTCGTCCTCCCCGACCATGGGCCGGTCGGCCTCGGCCTTCGAGTGGAGGTAGACCAGCGAGTCCTCCGGGTCGCGGTCGGCGCGCTCGTAGTCGGCGCCGTCGCGGCGACCCAACTCCTCGAAGGAGTGGGTCCGCTCGTCTGGTAACTCACGGACGAGGTCGCGCTGTCCGGCCTCGTGGACCACCACCGCGGGGTCGATGCGTTCCAGCGGTCCCTCGACCGTCGCGGGCGTGAGCCGATACGAGACCGGCGCGAAGACGCCGCCGAGTCGCCGGACGGCGAACAACAGCGCCAGCGTCTCGACCCGATTGCGCGAGACGACCGCGACCGGGTCGCCCGGTCCGACCCCGAGCGCCGAGAGTCTGCGCGCCATCGCGTCGGCCTCCGATTCGAGGTCGGCGTAGCTGACCCGGCGGTCGGCGCTCGCGTCCACCACCGCAGTTCGGTCCCCCCAGAGCGCGGCCCGGCGTTCGAGCGAGAGCGTCATGTCGAGAGGTTCGGCGTCACCGACCGTAGGCGTTGTTGCGAAGACGGGGGTACTCCGTCGTCTCGGAGGTGGTGGGAGAACTACCGTAGAAATCGGGTGTCTCTCGGCGAGTGTCTCGGAGCAGTCCGGCGAAATCCGGCCCGCTCACTCCTCGGTTCGGTCGGTGAGGAATCCGACCAGCGAGTCGTTGACCGCCTTCGAGCGCTCGACGTAGAAGAGGCGTTCGCCGGGGAACGCCTCGAACTCGCCCTTCGGGAGGCCGTCGGCCAGCAGGCGGCCGTCCTCGGCCGGAATCACCCGGTCGTCCGCGCCGTGGCAGACGAGCGCGGGAATCGTAATCTCGTAGAGGCTGTCGCTGGCGTCGAACTCGGCCATCGCGTCGAAGTGCGCGAGCTGGACCGTCTCCGAGGCGTCCTCGTCGCGCCGCCACGCCGCGATTCGCTCCACGAGGTCCTCGGTCTCCAGCAGTTCCGCGGAGGCGACCGGTTCGAGCGACCGGCGGAGGGACCCGGCGTCGTCGGGGTCTGCGCGCAGTCGCTCGCGCAGGCCGTCGGCGACGGGCGTCGCGCGCGGACCGCCCGGCGAGGTGCCGAGCAGGGTCAGCGTCCGAGCGCGCGAGAAGTCGAGCGCGTACCGGAGCGCGACCATCCCGCCCATCCCCGCGCCGACGAGGTGGGCCTTGCGCGCGCCGTAGTCGGCGAGGACCGCTTCGAGGTCCGCGGCCATCGTCTCGATGCTGTACGAGTCGGCGGCGTCCGGGTCCGGGGTGTCGGAGTCGCCGGTTCCGCGCGTGCTGGGGATGACGACTTCGAAGGGGCCTGCGAGCGCCGAGTACTGCCAACCCCACTGCCACGGGCCGTAGCCCGCGTCGGCCAGCAGGACGACCGGCGCGTCGCTCTCGACTGCGCCGTCGCCGCCGACCTCGTAATGGATAGAGACGCCGTCGTTGTCCGCGTGTGGCATGGCCGGGGGTTCGAGGTCGGGTCGTTTCAGTGGTTCGCTCTTCGAGTCGGCCGCGTGGCGCACCGAGACAGACTCGATCGAACTTCGAGCGCGGACTCTCGTGTGACGCCACTGTCAGCCCGGCGGACCGGACTGCGAGTGATGTTAGAAATCTTACGCCCCGCCGCCGTGTCGGCGCTCGTCTTGGCGACTCCCGCGGCGTCGGTTACTCGAAACTTGACCGAGTTCGCGCGACCGTCGCGAGCGGTGACGAGCAATACTCGCGCACTCGATTGCGAAACGGCGTCTTCGAACTCTCCCGGACCGTTCCGGAGACGGCGCTCTCCATCGAACCTCGCGTTTCGCGTTGAACGATTGTCGGTAGGTATGTGTGTAGTTAGCGTACGTCGTCGCGGTTCACCGCACTCGGCTATCCGGTGAATGAGGAGCAAGAATGCCAGGAGAACACCACTACTCACAGATATCGGACGAGGATCGTCGGGAGTTCCTCAAGGTACTCGGCGTGGCCAGTGCCGCCGCGACCGGCGGTTCGGCCGTCGACGACGTGACACTGAGCGACCTGCAGGACCTCGTCGCCGTCGAGTCGGCGGGCGAGTTCGCTCGCCGCGGGGAGGCCATCCGAAACGACCTCTCCGGCGCACTCGACGCCGAACTACTGGCGACGGAGATGACGGGCGTCGCCGACGCGATAGAGGGCCTGTCGGCGGTACGCGCCGCAGGCGTTCCGGACCGCGGCGAGGAACTGTACGCGGAACTGACGACTCCGGCGTGGCGAATCGACGACCACCTGACCGAGGTCGACTTCTACGCGAGCGCCGAAGCCAACCTCCCGCGGTTCACGTCCGAACACATCGAGCGCATGACGAAACAGCTCGTCCACACGGCGTCGCTCGCGGGGACTCTCTCTGAAGTCGGGTTCGACGAGCGCGAACAGACGGCACTGGTCGCGAACGTGGTCAGTCAGGCCGACCGACTCGCGCTCTGGGAACCCACGTGGGTGCTGGAGGAAGCGCCGGTCGAAGAGGTGAATCCCGACTACGTCTCGCCGCTCCAGAAACGGGCGGCGAGCGGCGCTCTCCTCTGGATAGACGGGTTAGACAAGCACCTCCGCAAGAACGAGGTGCTGATAACCGACGAGATGCTCGACGACGGCATCGCCGACGTCCGCGCAATGCTCGGTGGGTTCTACCTCCTGAGCGCGGCCGCGGACCGACTCGGTCGCGGGGAGATCTCCGACGAGGAACTGACCGCGCTCGTGTCCGGGAGTGCGGCAATCATGATCGCCGCGCAGACCGACTTCCAGTACGACCTCGTCCGCATCAGCGACGACATGCGAGCGCCGCGACTCGGAGGCGACTGACTATGCAGGACGGACATATTCCCAAGCCAGGCACTGCAGAAATCGAACAGTACGAAAACGTCGACGACATTCCGAAGCGCGAGGTGACCCAGAAACAACTCCTCGACAGCGGCGACGACCCGGAGGGGTGGCTACTGTACGGCAACAACTACGAACGTCACCACTTCAGCACTGCCGACATCATCACGCCGAAGAACGTCTCGAATCTCTCGCTCGAGTGGAAACACGAGACCGTCCAGAACGCGAGGCAGGCCGCATGGTTCCAAGGCTCGGTGCTCGTCATCCCCGGCGATCCCCCGATTATCTATCAGACGAACGGCACCGAACAGACGCGGGCGATCAACGCCCGCACCGGCGAGGTTCTCTGGTTCCACCAGTACCACCCCAAAGGAATCGTGAGCGAATCCGAACCGCCCGCTAACCGCGGCGTGGGCGTTCTGGGTGACACAGTGTACAAGGCGACGCTCGACCACGGCGTACTCGCGCTGAACCGCTACGACGGGACCGAAAAGTGGTACTACAACGGAGCCTACGAGTACCGGGGCGAAACGGCCGAAGGCTCCCGTCAGTTGGCGATGCACGACGAGCTACAGACGTGGAAGCGCAACCGCAGTCAGGCGTCGAACTACCCCATCGTCCCCTTCGAGGACATGTTCGTCATGGGGAGCAGTGGCGGCGAGTGGGGCGTCCACGGGTGGGCCGATGGCGTCACGACCGACGGCGAGCAAGCGTGGCACACGGGGATGACGCCGCCGGACCAGTGGGTCGGCGACGCGTGGAAGCACGGTGGTTCGACCGTCTGGCAGGCTCCCGCTATCGACCCCGAGTCCGGGACGACGGTGCTGCCGACCGGAAATCCGGGCCCGTGGTTCGGCACCGTCCGACCCGGGTGGAACCCCTACAGTGCCGGGAAGGTGGCGGTCGACTTCCACAGCGGCGATGTGAAGTGGAACTATCAGGAGTCGCCCCACGACTGGTGGGACTACGACTCGCCGAGCCCCGCGGTCATCTACGAAGCGGAGATGGACGGCGAGACGCGGAAGCTCGCCTCGTGGCCCGGCAAGACCGGATGGGTGTACACCGTGGACCTCGAAACAGGCGACCTCGTCGAGCGAAGCGAGGAGTACGTCGAACACATTAACACCTGGGCGATCCCGCCACAGAACATGGAGGATGCGGAGTGGACGGCTCCGCACCTCCTCGGCGGGACTGACCCCCAGCCCTCGTCGTTCGATCCCCAGCGCCGGACGTTGTTCCTGAAGGCGAACAATCAGCCGATGAAGATGGCGTGGTCGTACATCGACTACGAGATGGGCGAAGAGTACAAGGGCGAGACGTTCATCACGGCCAGCGACAACCAGCAAGGTTCGATTCCCGAGTGGGAGAAACCGCCGGGGAACATCACGGCGCTGGACCCGGTGACCGGGAAGATAAAGTGGCAGGACTGGATGGACGAAGCGCCCTGGGGCGGGCTGCTCTCGACGACGACCGGCCTCACCTTCGCCGGCACGCCGTCGGGGAACCTCGTCGCGTACGATTCCGAGACGGGCGACCGGCTGTGGACCGAACAGATCATCCCCCGCCTCGACGGAAATCCCGTCACGTGGGTCGACCCGACGACTGGGAAACAGTACGTCTACATCCAAGGCGGCGGTGGAACCGAGCAGAACGTCATCGCGGTCTACTCGATGGAGGGCTAATTCATGGCAGATAACTCGACGGGAGGGTCGTCCCGGCGGCGGTTCCTCTCGACGACGGCGACGACCGGAGCGGTCTTCGGACTCGGAGGCATCGCACGCGGCCGCCAACAGGTCGCAACGTCGTACGCCCTCGGTGGTGTCACGAGCGGTTGGCGAGGGCGCAGACCGGAGTCGATCGCGGACGCGGTCAACCCGACGTTGAGATTAGAAGCGGGGAAGAAGTACGAGGTGACGTGGGAAAACGTCGACGGTGCCCCGCACAACTTCGCCGTGCTCAGTCAGAACGGAGACGTGATGGTGCGAACCGAGATCATCAGTCAAGGTTCCCAGACGGTGACGTTCACGGCCAAGGAGAGTATGGCGGAGTATCTCTGTCAGGTCCATCCGTCGTCGATGCAGGGACCGGTCCAGTTCGGCGGTGGGGGACAGACGACCCAGACGGCACAGAATCAGACGACCCGGGCCCAAGGGACGACGCAGAACCAGCTCGCCTCGAACCAGACGACCGCAACCCCGACCCAGAATCAGACGACCACGGCGGGACCCGGAACGACTACCGAGCAAATTCCCCAACCACCGGAAGGGGCGCTCGGGGAAGGGCCCCAGAAGTATATCGCCCGTTTAGCGCCAGCACAGGGGATACAATCGGACGCCAAGGGAACGACCTACTTCACGCTACATCCGCCCAACGGTGTCCGAGCGAAGCTCATGTACGCGCTGTACGTGCAGAACGTCAACGACGTGACCGCGGCGTACCTCCGTCTGAACCGGCCGGGACGAGACGATCCAATCGTGGCTCGACTGTTCGATACGACAAACCCCGTCGATCACGTCGAAGGAACGCTAGTAGACGCCGTACTCACGGCTTACGATCTCGAGGGACCGTTCGAGGGTCGGCCTCTCGTCCCGCTGATCCAGGCGATACGCAGTGGCAACGTGTACGTCGAGGTACAGACCGAACAGTATCCCGATGGACTGTTGCGCGGACCGGTTCGACCGCTCGGAGGAGCGAGGACGCGAACCACCAGGAGGACTACCTTGAGTCCGGGGACCACCGAGCGGAATCAGACGACGGCAGCGAACGATATCGGTGCGAGCGAGGTAGCACAACGGGCACGCGCACCCGGTTTTGGAGTGCTCACCACGCTCGGCGGACTCGCCGGAGCCGCAGGGTACCTACTGAATCGCGGCGACGACTGACCACCTCGACCGCAGATACTTTTTGCAGTCGGTCGTGCGACCGCCCGTCCGAGGGAGACCGCCGACGCGCGAAGGCGACGAGACGGGCCACTTTTGCCATCGGTCTGTCAATCCGGACCCAATGAAGGCCATCAAGGACAGCGTCCACGACCACGTCCCCGTCTGCGACCTCGCGGCCGACCTGCTCGACACGCCCGAACTCCAGCGCCTGCGCCACATCAAGCAACTCAGCACGGTCCGCCTCGTCTACCCCTCCGCGAACCACACGCGATTCGAACACAGTCTCGGCGTCTACCATCTCGCCCGCGAGGCCTGCTCGCTCCTCGGCGTCGAGGGCGACCGTGCGCTGGCGGTGCGGGCGGCCGCGCTCCTCCACGACGTGGGTCACGGACCCTACGGCCACCAGACAGAGGGCATCATCGAGCGGCGACTCGGCCGCCACCACGACGAGGTCGGCGACCTGCTCACGTCCGGGCGACTCGCCGCGGTGCTGGAGCGCCACGGACTCGACCCCGCCGAGGTCGCCGCGCTGGTCGAGGGGAGAGGGCGACTCGGGCAGTTGGTCGCCGGGGAACTCGACGTGGACCGCATGGACTACCTCGTCCGGGACGCCCACCACACCGGCGTCCCCTACGGCACCATCGACCACTCGCGCCTGCTGGCCGCGCTCCAGTTCCGCGACGACGACCTCGTCCTCTCGGCGGGCAACGTCCAGACCGCCGAGGGGACGCTCGTGGCCCGGACGCTGATGAACGCCACCGTCTACCGCCACCACGTCTCGCGCATCGCGGGCGCGATGCTCGAACGCGCGGGCGAGCGCCTGCTCGACGCGACCGACCTCCTGCCGGAGGAGTTCGCTCGGATGACCGACGACCGCCTGCTCGGGGCCCTGCGCGACTGCGAGGCGACGGCCGACGCCGCCCGGCGACTCGAACGCCGCGACCTCCACAAGCGGGCGGTCTGGGCGAAACTCGACGCGGTTCCGCGAGCGGTCGTGACCGCCGACCGCGACGACGTCCGGGCGTTCGAGCGCGACATCGCGTCGGTCGCCGACGTGCCTCCCGAGTCCGTGCTGGTCGATACGCCCGGCGAACCCAGCATGCCCGAGTCCTCGACGCGCGTGGTCGTGGACGGCGAGGTTCGGCGACTCGCCGACGAGTCGCCGCTGGTCGAGGGCCTGCGCGCGGCCGGTCGCTCCCAGTGGCGGCTAGGCGTCTACGCGCCCGAGGAGTCGCTTCCGGAGGTCGAGGCGGCGGCCGAGCGCGTCCTCGGACTGGCGACCTGACGGCGCGAACGGAGCGACGGGACCGCGGTTCGGAGCGTCGCTCGCGCTACTGTCTGGGTCCGCCGTACCGGCGCTGGCCCGGCGGGTGGCCCGTCTGGGACTGCTGGCGGTACTGCGACGGGAGGTCTCCCTGTGACTGCTGGCCTCCTTGCAGCGACCCGCCCGGGTTCTCGGGAATCGCCTCGGGGCTGACCGCTTGCAGGTGTGCTTCGAGGAAGTAGAGCTGCTTGTCCACCTCGCGGGAGAGTTCGGTGTACATGTCGGCGGTGTCCTCGTCGTCGCGCTCGACCGCGATTTCGATTTCGCGCCGGAGGTTGTTGGCGTGGATGCCGACGCGGTCGACCAGCGCCGCGACGTACTCCGGGCCGGTGGTCGCGTCGGGCGGAATCTCGGGAATCCGACTGTTGGCGGCGGCGGTTCGGACCGTCCCGGTCGCCTCCCCGCCGAGCGCCGTCGCTCGCTCGGCGACGATGTCGGCGTGTTCTTCGAGCGTCTCGGCGATTTCGTCGAACAGCAGGTGCAACTGGTAGAAGTTCATCCCCTTGACGTTCCAGTGGGCGAACTTGCATTGGGTCATCAGGTCGGTGGTGTCGGCGAGTGTCTGGTTGAGCAGTCCCACCATCGCTCGCCGGGTCTCGTCCGGGAGGCCCACCGCGCTCCGGTACGTCCGTCCGTGGCGTCGGCCGTTTCCGGACTGCTGGCCGGTCTGGAACGGAGTTCCGGTCCGGGACTGCTGGCTCCCCTGTCGCTGTCGTTCGGTCGGTCCGGACTGTCTGCGTCGTGACTGTCGCTGTGAACTCATCGTTTCTCCCCCGGACAGCGAACGACGACGCCGGGTAAGAAGGTTCGGGCGAGAAATCGAAATCGCCGGACGACGCGGCGTCGAAGCGCGCGGCCGACGAGCGGAGCGCGTCGGTTCCGGCCGACGGCGTGCCGCCGTAACGCCACCGCCGAATCGGAAGAATCCGACACCGACGAGATGTAACACCGACGCGGCGCGACACCGAAGCACAGCACCGACGAGACCGCTTCGAGCCGTCTCGGACAGATATAGACACTCTTACCACGTACGAAAGATTATATGAAGAAGAAAAATCGTTCTCCAACGGGCAACGACGTTTTACCCCGGAGGACCGTGACGTAGTGGCATGGGGCGTCGGGGGAGGGAGGTCTGGAGCGCGACCAAGCGGGTCGTCCGCGCGTCGTGGCGCGAGATACACGACCAGAACATCACGTTCATGGCGGGAAGCATCGCCTACCACGCCTTCGTCTCGATGCTCCCGCTGTTGCTGTTCGTCATCGTAATTCTCACGACGGTCGGCAGCGAGGCGTTCACGGCGTCGCTGACCGAGGCGACCGAACCGTTCCTGACGCCGTACGCCCGCGAGTTGCTGGCCGAGTCGCTCGACGTCGCCACCGCTCGGACCGGCATCTCGGTACTCGGGGCGGTGACGCTCCTCTGGGGCATGTCGAAGATATTCCGGGGTCTCGACGTGGCGTTCTCGGAGATTTACGGCACCCAGTCGAACAAACGCCTGCTCGCGCAGTTGGAGAACGCCGCCGTCGTGTTCGTGGCGCTCGGATTCGCGGTGGCCGCCTTCCTCGTCGTCGGCGCGGTGGCTTCGCGGGTCCCCGACCTGCCGTATCCGGCGGTCCTCAATCCGCTGTTGCTCGCCGCGGGACTCGGGGTCGCGTTCTTCCCCATCTACTACGTCTTCCCCGACGCGGACGTGACCGCCCGCGAGGTCCTGCCCGGCGTGGTCGTCGCCGCCCTCGGGTGGACCGTGCTGGAGGCGCTGTTTCAGGGCTACGTCGTCCTCGCCGGCCGCTACGAAGCCGTGTACGGCACCCTCGGGAGCGTGTTCATCCTGCTCATCTGGCTCTACTTCAGCAGTCTCGTCCTGCTCGTCGGCGGCGTCGTCAACGCGGTCCTCGCGGGCCGCATCCGCGACGAACGCGCGCTGGCGGCCCTCTATCCGGAGCGGAGCGAGACCGACCGGACCGACCGCGGGACCGGGCCGACCCGCGGCCGCGCCTCGGACCGCAGTTCGACGGCCGACCGCGCTCCGAACGGCGGGTCGTTCTCGCCCTCGGACAGCGGTCTTTCCTCGGACCGCGCCCGGACCGCGGAACTGGCACATTCGGACGGGGAATGGTCGCGTTCCGATACGGAACTGCCGCCTTCGGACGCCGAACTACCGCACTCGGACGCGGAACTCCGTCAGGCGTACCGCCGACTCGACGCCGACCGCCGGCGACTCCGCGAGGAGGCTCGACAGCTAGAGGCCGACAACGAGCGACTCCGTCGGGTCAACGACGCGCTGAACCGGCGACTCACCCGCCGCCGGTCGGTCGCGGAACGGGCCAAGCGGTGGCTGTTCGACCGGTAGTCCGCCCGAACGCGGCGGCCCGGACCTGCCGGTCGTTACGGGTCGCTCACGCGGAGCGTGAACTCCCACTCGGCGACGGCGTCCCAGTCGGCGACGTAACTCCGCCCCCCGAACGAGTAGCGGCCGACCGGCAGACACCCCTCCGCGCGGTGGTCGGTCCAGAGTTGGGCCTCGCAGGCGAACTCGTCGCCCGGACCAACCTCGCCGGTCCACAGTCCGAGGCCGTAGCCCTCGCTCGGGTCCTTCCCGACCCGCCAGCACTCCGGTCGGGCGTCGTCCCGGTCGAAGCGGTCGCTCGGAACGAGCGCTAGCGTCGGGTTCGAGACGTCGTCCACCACAGGGAGTTTCAGCGGGGGCGGACCGCCCTCCAGTCGCACCTCCTCGTCGCCGGTCCAGCGCAACTCGACGCGAACCGTCGCGGGCGTCTCGCTGGTCACGTCTCCGTTCAGCATCTCGACCGAGAGGTCGGCCGGAATCACGCTCGGCGGCGGAACCTCCGCGACCGAGACCCGACGGAACGGCGTCGCGTCCCCGGTCGTCGGCGTCGAGTCGGTCATCGTCCGTGCGAAATCGCTCGCCGCCTTAAAAGAGATGTCGGAGGTGTGAGAGCGGTTCTGGAGGTGTTCCTCAGGCGTTCCGAACCTGCTTCAGCACGTCCGGGGCCTCGTCCAGCGCGTCGTCCAGTTTGTCGGCGTCCGGACCGCCGCCCTGCGCGAAGTCCGGCGGGCCGCCGCCGCCCCCGCCGACCTTCTGGGCGAGTTCGCCGACGACTTCGCCGGCGTTGACGCCGACGCCGTCGGGCACCGCGACCACGAACGTCGCGCCGTCAGCGCCGCTTCCGAGGACCGCTATCTTGCCCTCCTCGACGAGCGCGTTGGCGGTCGCCCGGAGTTCGTCCATGTCGGCGTCGAGGCGCTGGACGACGGCCACCGCGTCGCCGACCTCTACCTCCTCGCCGCCTCCGCCGCCCGAGGCGCGGGCCTCCGCGAGTTGTTCCTTGAGGTCCTCTATCTGCTTGCCCCGGCCCTTCCACTCGTCGAAGAACCGCTGGGCGGTCTCGGGGACCTCTTCGGGGGCAACGTCCAGCACGTCGGCGGCCTCCGCGAGCGCGGTTTCGGTGCGCTGGGTCGCCTCGATGGCGGCCTCGCCCGCGGCGAAGGTGATGCGCTCGACGCCGTCCTGCACGCGCTCGGTGTTCAGAATCTTGATGGTGCCCACGTCGCCCGTGCGCCGGACGTGGGTGCCGCCGCAGGCCTGCACGTCCTCGGAGACGTGGATGAGTCGGATGTTCTGACCCGCGGGGATGCCGCCCTGATACAGGTCGAAGCCGTACTCCTCCTCGGCCTCGTGGCGGTTGGGCCACTCCTGCTGGACCGACGTGTTCTCCATCACGAGTTCGTTGGCGACCATCTCTATCTCCTCGCGGGTCTCGCGGTCGATGCGCTCGTAGTGGCGCACGTCGATGCGAGAGCTATCGATGCCCTTCTGGGCGCCCGCCTGCCGGACGTGGTCGCCCAGCACCTCGCGGGCCGCGTGGACCACGAGGTGGGTCGCGGTGTGGTGGCGCATCAGGCGACGACGGCGTTCGCGGTCTATCTTCCCGCGGACGATGTCGCCCTTGTCGATTTCGTCGTCGGTCCGGTGGAGGATGACGCCGTTCCGGGTCTGAACGTCGCTGACCTGCACGCTCTTCTCGTCGGTGGTCAGCGTCCCGTGGTCGGCGGGTTGGCCGCCGCCCTCGGGGTAGAACATCGTCTGGTCCAGCACCACGTCGTACACCGGTTCGCCGTCCTCGCCCTCGCGCTCGAACACGTCGAGGACCACGGCCTCGAAGTCGGTGCCGTACTGGTCCTCGTAGAACTGGCGCTCGGTCTCGGGCAGGTCGCCGAGTCGGTCGTCCTGCTCCTCTTCGTCCTCGAAGGCCTGCCCGGAGTCGTGGCGCGAGGCGACGACGCTGTAGAAGTCGTCGGGCACGTCCACCTCCGCGCCGAACTCCGCGGCTATCTCCTCGACCATGTCGGGTTGGATGCCGTGGGAATCGTAGAGTTCGACCAGTTCGTCGGTCGGAATCGGGTCGCCCCGCTCGGCGTACTCCTCGGCGAGGCGCTCGACGCGGCGGCCGCCCTGTTCGAGCGTCTCGCGGTACTTCTCGACCTCGGTCCGGACGATGTCGCGGACGGTGTCGCGGTTCTCGTAGCCCAGTCGCTCGGCCTGCATGTCCACGAGTTCGTCGAGCGGCGCGTCCACGCCGACGTTGTCGCAGAGGCGCTTGGTCCGCCGGAGGACCATCCGCGCGAGGTAGCCCGTGCCGACGTTGCTCGGCACGATGCCGTCGCCGAGCATGTACGCCAGCGTCCGGCAGTGGTCGGCGATGGCGTAGATGTCTTCGAGGGGTTCGAGCAGGGCCTCTAGCTCGTCGGTGGACACGTCCAACTCGCGGGCGATGTTGTCGCGGGCGGCCTCCATGTCCTCGGCCTCGTCGATGTCCATGTGGCCCGCGAGTTTCGAGGCGCGGTGGACCAGCGTCTCCTCGTCGTCCGAGTGGTCGATTCCGGCGTTGTCCTTCAGGAACGATATCATCTCGGGGTAGACCGCCTCGTAGACGGTCGGGGTGCCCTGCGAGACCCACGTCCAGCGCTCCAGTCCGTACCCGGTGTCCACGATGTAGGTGTCCATCTTGGAGTACCGGTTGCCGTCCTTCATCTCGTACTCGCCGTCGGGGTCCTGCTCCATCGACATGAAGACCAACGTCGCCAACTCCGCGCCCTTGTAGATGACCTCGATGGCGGGGCCGGCGTTGCCGCCGCCGACCCACGGGTCCTCGATGTAGGTGATTTCGTCCAGATTGGCCCCCATCGACTCGAAGAACCGGTCGCAGTACTCGACGGTCTCGTCCTTCCAGTAGACTTCGCCCTGATAGGCGTACTTCTCGGGGTCTTCGAGGTCCTCGCGGGCGTTGAACGCGTGGTGGGCCATCATCTCGAAGGCCATCGTGTGGCGCCCGGTCTTGCCCACGTTGTCGATGTCCTGCATCCGGATGCAGGGTTGGCTGATTGTCAGCGGGTTGGCCGGCGGCGGGGTCTCGCCCGACGTGACGAGCGGCTGGAAGTCGTAGATGGACGCTTGGGTCAGCAGCACGTCGTCGCGCCAGCGGTTCGCCGCGACCGGGTAGGGTTCGATGCGCTCGTGGTCGTTCTCCTCGAAGAACGAGAGGAACGCCTCGCGCATCTCTTCGAGCGTGTGTCGCTCGGGGAACCCGGGGTCGTCGATGAACTGGTAGTTCTCGCACGGCGGTTCGCCGCAGGTCTCGCGGTCCTCGTCGCGCGTCCAGAAGAAGTCACCGCACTCGGTACACTCCTTCCTGACGAAGCCCTCTTCCTCGAAATAATCGAGGCGGTACTCCTCTTCGAGTTCGCTCATTATTACCCGTATTTCGCCAACGAACGGGTAAAACAGTTCCGCAAGTCTGTGACTGCGTCGGAGACGGCGATGCGAGACGGTCCCGACGCGCTCAGTCCACCACGAACGTCTCGAACTTCCGGGCCGCCCACCGGAACCCCGCCGCCGGACCGACGACGCCGACTGACACCGCGAGGACGCCGCCGACCGCTCGGACCGCAATCGCCGGCACGCCGACGACTCCGGCCGCGAATCCGGCCAGCGGTGCTAGGAGCGCGACCATCGCGCCGACCGCTCCGCCGACGAGCGCCAGCGAGTAGGCCGCGAACGCGCCCTTGCTCGGCATCGTGACCTCGCGGCTTCGGAACACCTCGACCGTGCCGAACCGCGGGAAGAGGGTGCCCACCGCCACCGCCAGCACGGTGCCCGAGACCACGAGGACCGCGGTCGCGGCCGTGACTGTCAGCCACTTCGCGGGCGCGAGCGGACTCAGCGCGCCCGCCACCGCGGTCGTCAGCGCCACGACCGGCACCCCGAACAGCGCCGCCGAGAGGACGTGCCCCGCGACGAACTGGCGGCCGTCGATGCCCGACAGCAGGGTCGTCGGCAGGACCGACCCCTCGTCGCCCAGCGGGTTCAGCACCGTCGCGCCCGCGGCCCACGTCCCGTAGAGCGCCAACACCACCGGCAGGACGGTCGAGACGCCGGTCTCGAACGCGGTCCGGAGCGGCGCGTAGAGCAGGAACAGCGGGTAGGCCACGTAGAGCAGTCGAATCGGCGAGCGCTTCGTCCGGCGCCAGACCGCGAGCGTCACGATTCGGGTCGGCCGGGCGAGGACCCCCGAGAGCGGTGCGAGCGCACGCTCGCCGACGCTCGACGCGCCCGTCCGCTCGCCCGCACTCGATTCATCTTCACCTGTCGCGCCGACGCGGCCGTTCGCGGCCCCGTCGGCCGTTTTGCGGTCCGATTCGTCGCCCGTCGTCTGCGCTCGGTCGGTGTACCAGAGCGTGGTCGCCGAGCGGAGTCCGACGGCCGCGAGCGCCGGGAGCAGGACCGCCGCCAGCGCGGCCGCGCCGACCGCGTGGACCGGCACCGCCGAGATGCCCGGCAGACCGAGCAGGGCGGCGTCGCCGAACCACGCCAGCGGCGTGTCCCGGAGCGCGCGCTGGAGGACCGAAACCACGTCGTCGAACGCCTCCGACGTGATGGCGACGAAGTAGAGGGCGAACGCGGCGACCAACAGCGCGGTCCTGTGGCGGGCCAACCACGGGGTCCTGAGCGTGATCCACTTGACGCCGATGCCGACCGGGAAGCCGACCGCGAGACCGACCCCGAGCAGGACCGCGGCGGTCGCCGGGACCGCGAGAAGCGGCGCGACCGCGCCCGCGCCGACCGCGAGCGCCGCGGCGACGGTCACTACGGGAATCGCGGCGACCGTCGCCATCCGGGCGTACTCCGCGAGCAGGAGGCCGAGCGCGGCGTCCCGCGCGGGCACGGTCGTCAGAACGCCCTCCGGCGAGTCGAGTTCGCCCTTCTTGCCCGCGGTCCGGGCCGCCGCCAGCGCCGCGAGTCCGACCCATCCGACCGCGGCCCCGCCGCGGACCGCGTCCAGCACCGGGAACCCGAACGGGACTTCGGGGAGTTCCTGCCCGAGTCGGTACGCCAGAAAGCCGCCGCCGAACGTCGGGAGCGCGACCCAGAACAGGAGCGCGACGCCGAACGCGGCGGTCCGGGTGTTGCTCGACCGGACCGCCCGGACGCTCCGCCGGACCTCGACCCGGGCGATTCGCGTCGCGTGCGAGAGGTTCGGGACCTTCATCGCGCGTACTCGGAGGACCCCTCGGCGACCGTCTCCTCGGGGCGTTCGCTGGTCACTTCGAGGAACACCTCTTCGAGCGTGGACTCCTCGCCCGACTCGGCCCGGTGGGTCAGCGACTCGGGCGACCCCTCGGCGACGAGGCGGCCGTCGTGGAGGACGCCAACGCGGTCGGCGAGTTCCTCGACGACGGGCAGGATGTGCGTCGAGAGGAAGACGGTCATCCCCTCCTCGCGCAACTCCGCAATCAGGTTCCGGACGGTCCGGGCCGCGCGGGGGTCCAGCCCCGAGGTGGGTTCGTCCAGAAACAGCACCGCGGGGTCGTGGACGAGGGCCTGAATCAGCGCGGTCTTCTGTTTCATCCCCTTCGAGTAGGTCGAGATGCGGTCGTCGGCGTCCGCCGCGAGGTCGAAGCGCGCCAGCAGGTCCCGAATCGTTCGGTCGGCCTCGGCGTCGGGCAGGTCCCGGAGGCCCGCGACGTACTCCAACTGCTCGCGCCCGGTGAGTTCGTCGTAGACGGGCGGTTCCTCGGGCAGGTAGCCCAACTGTTCGACCACCGCGTCCCGGTCGGTGACCGGTTCGCCCGCGACCCACGCCTCGCCGGCGGTGGGCCGGGTCAGCGTCGTCAGCATTTGCATCGTCGTGGTCTTGCCCGCGCCGTTCGGCCCGAGAAAGCCGAACACCTCGCCCCGCTCGACTTCGAGGGTGAGGTCACGGACCGCGACCGCGTCGCCGTACCGCTTCGTCAGCGACTCGGTCCGGATGGATGGCGTCGCGGTCATCGATGGCCGAGAGCGCAAAGCGATTCGAGGAGTGCGAGCGCGTCTGTCGTCGGGTCGAGACGGGCGTTGCTCATGCACGCTCCTTCGCCGACCAGTGACAAAAATATGGTTCGTGTCGGTGCGGCCGAGTGACGGTCGGTCGCCGGTGTCGGCGCGCCCGAACGGCGGTCAGTCGTCCGCTGGAGACCGCGCGTCCTCCGAGGCGGACGCCGTCGCGTTCGACCGGGCGCTAATCGGCGCGGCACCGCAGTCCACGCAGGCGTAACTTCCTTCGACCGTCTCGACGACGGGCGCGTTGCACTCGATACACTTCAAGCGCGCGTCCCGTGCCTCTCGCGGATAGCGTCCCATGTGTACTCCTTCGGGGCTACACCGGTCTGAGGTATAAGAGAGGTGGCCGTTTTGAACCGTTTTTCCTCACAACGCCGGCTTTCTCGGGAGCAACGCGCGTCGCTCGCGCCGAACGGTCAGAAACGGTCGATTGCGTCGGCGTCAGTCCCGCTCTAATTCTGTTCGAGCGACAGCGACGCCAGCAGCGCCTCCAACTGGACGCGCTCGTTCGCGCCCTCGGTGATGCGGTAATCGACCTCGCCCACGCGGTCCATCAGTCGGACCGTGGCCTCGTCGCTCAGGTCGAACTCCCAGACCGACCGGTGGAGTTGGTCGATGATGTCGCCGCCCGCCATCCCCTTGTTCGTCAGGAGGTCGTCGAGAATCGAGCGCGACTTGCTGAAGTCGCCCTCGATGGCGTGAGTGACCATCTCCTCTATCTCCTCGGGGCGGGCCGTGCTGGTGATAGTGAACACGGCCTCCTCGTCGACGACCTCGCCCATCACGGCCGCGGCCTGTAGCGCGTTGATGGCCTTGCGCATGTCGCCGTCGGCGGCGTAGACCAGCGCTTCGACGCCGTCCTCGGTGGTCTCGATGCCCTCCTGCTCGGCGACCTTCAGAATCTGCTCGGTGACGCCCTCGTCAGAGATAGGGCCGAACCGGAACGTCGCGCACCGCGACTGGATGGGGTCGATAATCTTACTGGAGTAGTTACACGAGAGGATGAACCGGGTGTTCGACGAGAACTGCTCCATCGTCCGGCGGAGCGCCGACTGGGCGTCGCTGGTCAGCGAGTCGGCCTCGTCGAGGAAGATGATGCGGTAGTTGTACCCGCCGAACGACGACCGCGCGAAGTTCTTGATGCGGTCCCGGACCACGTCGATGCCGCGCTGGTCGGAGGCGTTGAGTTCGAGGAAGTTGCTCTCCCAGTCGTCGCCGTAGAGTTCCTTGGCGATGGCGACCGCCGAAGTCGTCTTGCCGACGCCCGCCGGTCCCGAGAACAGCAGGTTCGGCAGGTCGTCGCGCTCGACGTATCGGCTCAGGCGCTCGGTGATGTCCTCGTGGCCCGCCACCTCGTCCAGTCGCTCGGGCCGGTACTTCTCGATCCATATCTCGTCGCGCCCGGCCTCGGCCGCCTCGTCCGGTTCGACGGCCTCGTCCGATTCGGCCACCTCGTCGGCCTCGCTCTCGACCTCGCTCATGAGAGAGACGTGGGGCTTCCCGGTCTTAAACTCCCCGAGGTTCCGGCCGGCCGTCCCCCGCCGGCGTCGGACTCCGACCCCGACCGACGCTCGATTTCCCCGGAGCGTTTGGCCCCGTCTCCTCGACATTCCGACTCGTCGGCCCGTAGGGCGGGCTTAACCTTCGGTTTTGACGATAACCGCGAAACTACTATCCACCGACCCGCCGACAGGTTCGACATGGACAAGCGATACGCGTTCCTCCTCGCGGTGCTGGTCGTCCTCGCCGCGGTGCCCGCGCCGGTCGCGGCCGACGAGACCCGGAGCGGCGGCACCGTCGTCGTCGAGGAGGGCGAGACGGTCGCCGAGGACCTGACCGCGTTCGGCGGGACGGTCGTCGTTCGGGGCACGGTCGACGGCGACGTGACCGCGTTCGCGGGCAACGTGTTCGTGGAGGGGCGGGTGAACGGCGACCTCGACGCCTTCGCGGGGAACGTCCGGGTCAACGGCACCGTGACCGGCGACGCCAACGTCGCGGGCGGCAACTTCCTCCTCGCCGAGGGCGGTCGAATCGGCGGTCAGTTGGAGGCCGCCACCGGCAACGCCGTGGTCGAGGGCGAAATCGGCGGGACCGCGCGGGTCGGTGCGGGAACCATCAGACTCGGCCCGAGCGCGGCCGTGGGCGGCGACTTCGTCTACGACGGCGACCTCGACCGGGCGCCGGGCGCCCGAATCGACGGCGAGGTCCGCCGAGAACCCGACCTCGACCTCGGGGTCGGGTTCACCGGGCCGCTGTTCCCGAACTGGGTCGGCGCGGTGTACGGGTTCGTCGCGAACTTCGTCCTCGGCGCGATTGCGCTGTTGGTCTTCCCGCGGTTCTCCGCGGGCGTCGCCGACCGGGCCGCCGCGGACCCGCTCCGGTCGGCCGGAGTCGGTCTCCTGCTGTTCGTCGGGGTTCCGGTACTGCTTGTCCTGCTATTCATCTCGCTCGTCGGGATTCCGCTCGGTCTCCTCGGAATACTGCTCTACGGCTTCGCGCTGTGGCTGGGATACGTCTACGGCGCGTTCGCGCTCGGCGGATGGCTGGTCGGACTCGCCGACGGCGACAGCAGGTGGGTCGCGCTCGCGGTCGGTCTCGCGGTGGTCTCGCTGGTCGGCTTCGTCCCGATTCTCGGCGGCCTGCTCCAGTTCGTCGTCCTCTTGCTCGGCCTCGGCGCGTTGGCCGCGGGCGTCTGGGGCGGCCTGCGGAAGCGGCGCAGTCGCCGGGCGGACGAGTACGACCGCGAGACGGCGGTGTAGCTCGCGGGGTCGCCGCCCCGCACGATTCCGCGTCCGACCGCGGGTTCTCGGCAGTGCAATCGGGGCGCGTCGGAAGCCGCCGGTCAGTAGCCGGTCCCGAGGTAGGTGTGGACCGCGTTCTCCTCCTCCAGTTCGTCGGCGAGCGCGATGGCGAAGTCCTCCATCGAAATGTAGCTGTCGCCGTCCTCGTCGGCGACGAGTTCGCCCTCGGCGGTGCGGTACTCGCCGGTCCGCTCGCCGGGTTCGATGACGGCGGCGGGCGCGACGTACGACCAGTCGAGGTCGTCGGCCTCCCGGAGGACATCGTAGGCGTCGATGGCGGCCCGCGCGAGCGACTCCCACTCCTCGGGGAAGTCGTCGGTCTCGACCAGTTTCGTGTCCGGGGCCACTTCGAGGCCGCCAGCGCCGCCGGTCCAGACGAGTCGGTCGACCGAGGCGCGCCGCAGTCCGTCGATGACCGCCTCCATCATCTCCGTGAGGACCGCGGGGTCCTCCTCGCCCGACGGGCCGAGCGTCGAGACGACCGCGTCGTGGCCCGCTGCGAGCTTGGCCACGTCGTCGGCGTCGGTTGCGTCGCCAGCGACGGCGGCGAAGGCGGGGTGGTCGACCTCCTCGACGGTGCCGCTCCGGGAGACGCCGGTGACGGCGTGGCCGCGCTCCAGCAGTTCGTCTGCGGTTCGTCGACCGATGCGTCCGCTCGCGCCGAGTAGAAGTACGTCCATCGTGCGAACGTAGCGTCGTGGATTCCATAGATTTTCGCAAAGCGGCCGCTCCCTCCGGATTCGATCGACGCTCCCGAAGCACTCTCGGACCGCCGCGAACGCGATGCACGCTCTCCGCCACTCCCGACACGCTTACCACTCGCGACGCGGAACCTCGCTAGCATGAACGTGACCGTCGAAGTCGTCGGCGAGGGGAGCCACGACTTCGAAGTCGAGGACGCGACTTACGCCGACCTGCTGGCCGAGGTTGACCTCAGCCCCCACGAGGTCTCGGTGATGGTGGACGGCCGCCCGGTGCCCGAGGACCAACCCGTCGAGACCGACCACGTGAAAGTGCTTCGACTCATCAAGGGCGGGAGCGGCCCCAGAGAAGAAGTCGAGGCCGGACTCGTCCACGAATTCGACCGCGAGCGCCGGGACCTCGGGGTCTCGGAACTCGACTTCGAGTTGCCCAACGCCGGCGCGGGGCCCGACCCGCTCCGTCTGTCCGACCTCGCGGCCGACCCCGACACCGTCGGGCGACGCCGGACGGCCAGCAAGACGCCGCCGGACGACAACGCCGCCGTCGTCCTGCTGTTCCACCGCGATTACCGCTGTCGGAACTGCCGCCAGCAGGTTCAGGAGGTGGCCGACCGGTACGGCGAGTTCCGCGAGCGCGACGCCGCGGTCGTCTCGGTCCTGCCCGAGTCGCGGGAGAAGGCCGAGAAGTGGCAGAAAAAGACCCACTCGCCGTTTCCGGTGGTCGCCGACGCCGACAAGTCGGTCGCCGAGCAGTACGGCCAGCCGACGCGACTGGGCAAACTCGGCGGTCTCCACGACCTCGTGGGTCGGCTTCCCGAGACCGCGATTCTGGACGGCCGCGGCGGCGACCTGCGACTGTTCGCCGTCCACCGCGGCGACAAGCCCGCCGACAGGCCGTCGGTGGACGACGTGCTGGCGATGGTCGACCGCATGCTCGCAGACGGGGAATGAGCGGGGACCGGGGCGCGGACGGCCCGGACCGCGTCGCGGTCCGCGAGGCCACCGCGGACGACCGACTCGGCGTCCGGCGCGTCCTCGACGCCGCGATGCTCGACGTGCGCGACGACCTCGAAGCGCGAATCGACGCCGGAGACGTGCTGGTCGCTAACGAGCGAGACCGCGAGAACGGGCCGATTATCGGCGCGCTCGTGCTGGTTCCGCACGGCGACGGTGGGCCGGACGCGACCGACGAGGCCGCGCCCACCGTGACCGGCGACGCCGCGCACATCGACGCCGTGGCGGTCCGGCGCGCCCGCCGCGGGCAGGGCGTCGGGGCCGCGCTGGTCCGCGCCGCGGCCGAGCGCCGCGCGCCACTCACCGCCGCGTTCGACCCCGGCGTCCGGCCGTTCTACGACTCGCTGGGCTTCGAGATTTCGCGGAGCGAGAGCGACGCCGACCGACTCCGCGGGCGCTACGACGCCGACGGGGCGTGACTGACCGGGGAGACGCGACGCCGACTGCTATCAGTCACGTCCGGCGGTCGGTATCGAAGCCTCAGACAATGATGTGTGATTGTAAAAGAAATCTAGAGATGTTCCAAACGCCTCTACACCGTGGCAGATGCGCCAAACCGCGCCGGACGAGTCCAACAGACCCAACTTCCCCGACGCCCCTCCACCGTGCATGGACGAGCAACGACGCCGACGAGTCGCCGTCATCTGGACCGCGTTCGCGGCCGTGATGGCCTACATCGTGCTCGCCGACGGGTTCACGGTCGGCGCGAGCGACGTACTCGGACTGGTCGCGGTGCTTCTGGGTCTCGGACTGGCGTACGTCTACTACGCGAACCCCGGCGGAATGCTGGACCTCGGCGAGAGCGAACCTTAGACCAACGGCTCGACCAACTCGCGCCCGGCGTCCAGCAGTTCCGACACCCTGTCCTCGCTCGCGGCCTCGGCGTAGATTCGCATCTTGGGTTCGGTCCCGCTCGGCCGCACCAGCAGCCACGACCCGTCTTCGAGCAGAATCTTGAACCCGTCGGTGTCGTTGACCTCTTCGACGCGCTCGCCGCCGACCTCCTCGGGGAGTTCGGTTTCGAGGGCGGCCAGCACGTCCTGTTTTCGGTCGTCGGGACAGTCCACGCTGACCTTGCTCTGGTGAATCTCGCCGAACTCGTCGAGCAGGCCGTCCACCCGGTCGTCGTAGGAGCGGTCGCTCTCGACCGCACCGGCGAGCAGCGCCATCAGCACGCCGTCCTTCTCGCGGACGTGGCCTCGAATCGAGAACCCGCCCGACTCCTCGCCGCCGATGAGCGCGTCGTGTTCGCCCATCGCCTCGGCGACCCACTTGTAGCCGACTGCGGTCTCGACTATCTCCTCGCCGTGGGCCTCCGCGACCCGGTCCACGAGGAAGGTGGTCGAGACGGTCCGGACCGCCGGTCCCGAGTCGCTTTCGAGCAGGTAGTCGTACGTCGCCGCGAAGAAGAGGTTCTCGTCGAGGAAGCCCCGGTCGGGCGTCACGACGGCGATGCGGTCCGAGTCGCCGTCGTTGGCGATGCCGAGGTCGGCGTCGCGTTCGCGGACCTCCTCGACCAACCCCTGCAGGTTCTCGGCGCTGGGTTCGGGATTCGTGCCGCCGAACTCGGGGTCCCGCTCGCAGCGCCGCCGGTGGACGGTCGCCCCGGCGCGTTCGAGCAGTTCGTCGGTGAACCCGCGGCCCGACCCGTGCATCGCGTCGTAGACGACTTCGAGGTCGTCCAGATTTCCGTCCTCGTCGGGACCGACGCCCACCACGTCGAACACGTGTTCGGCGTAGGGTTCCAGCAGGTCCTCCTCGCGGACGCTCCCCTGTTCGTCGTCGGGGAGCGCGCGGGGTTCGGCGATGCGGGCCATGATTTCGTCGGTCACGTCCGGCAGGGCGGGCGCGGCGTCGTGGGGGAAGAACTTCACGCCGTTGTAGTTCGGCGGGTTGTGGGAGGCCGACACCACCAGCGCGCCCGCCAACTCGCGGTCCGCGATGGTCCAGACCGCCAGCGGCGTCGGGCAGTCCCGCGGCGGAATCAGCGCGTCGAACCCGTTGGCCGCCAGCACGCGGCACAGTTCCTCGGCGAACCCGCGCGAGGTCTCGCGGGCGTCGTAGCCGACCGCGACCGTGCCGCCGTCGCGGTCCTCGACCTCCCGGAGGTAGTCGGCGACCGCCTGCCCGACCATCCGGACGCGCGGTGCGGTGAACTCGTCGAGCGTCGCTCGCCAGCCGTCGGTTCCGAACGAAATCGGCGTCTCCATACCTCCAACGTCGCCACCCCGGCCGAAAAAACCACCGCGTGGGCCGGTCGCACGCCGACCCCGTAGCGCCCGGATTCGCGCCCCGGCGACGCCGCCTCACCGCTCGCGGGCGAACTGCGCGAACACTCGCGACTCTATCTTCCGGAGGTGCTCGCCCGCGGTGCCCGGCGAGACGCCGAGTTCGTCGGCCACGTCCTCGTGGGTCGCCTGCCGGGGGTTCTCGTAGTAGCCCAGTCCGACCGCGGCGTCCAGCACTTCCCGCTGGCGCTCGGTGAGGCGGGCGAAGAGGTCGTCGGCCCGCGGCGGACGCTCGCCGGTCTCCAGCAGTTCGACCTCGTAGTGGTCGGTGTCGGTCGGCATCGCGGCCGCGAAGGCGTCCTCGTCGCCGACGAAGGTAATCTCGCGCGCGCCGTCGGGCAGGGCCTCGATCGGCATCTCGACCATCAGTTCCGAGTCCCGGAACGCGGCCAGCGTCTCCCTGACGCGCTCGTTCGGTTCGAAGTGGACGTAGGCGTACCAGTCGCCCTCGGCCCCGGTGACGGCGTAGTCGTGGACGAACTCGCTGTCGGCGAGCACTCGCTCGTACCGGTCCCGGTCGCCGCTCGCCTCGGCCAGCAACAGGCCGGTGCCGTCGTCGAGGAGTTCGATGCGGTGGACTCGTTCGCGCTCGACCCCCTCGACTTCGGCGAGGCGCGCGCCGAGCGGATGGTCGCCCGTTCCCTCGGTCGGCGTGACTCGGACTCGCGCGTATCGCACGGGTTCGGCTACGGTCGCCCCTGATAAAGAAGCCGCGTATCCACGGCAGCAGAGTCAGGCCGCACGCTCCCTTACGTTCGCACATGACGACACGAACTCCGCCGGGGCCGCGCGGCCTGCCGTTCGTCGGCAACACCCACCAGTGGGCGCGCGACCCCTGCGACTTCCGCGAGCGTTGCGCCGAGGAGTACGGCAGAGTGGTCAACTTCGAGATAATCGGCTGGGACGCCTACATGCTGACCGACCTCGCCGACGTCAAGCGCGTGCTGGAGGACACCGACACGTTCCCGAAGCACGACAGTAGCACGGACGAACTCCGCGAAATCGTCGGCGACGGTCTCCTCACCAGCGAGGGCGACCGCTGGGAGCGCCAGCGCGAGGCCATCCGACCCGCGTTCTTCATGAGCAACATCAAGAACTACGCCGACGTCATGGTCTCGCGGACCGAGGACACCGTCGGTCGGTGGCGCGACGGCGGCACGGTGGACCTCCGCGACGAGATGATGCGCACGACGCTCGAAATCCTCGTGGAATCGATGTTCGGAGAGGATATCGACTTGGCGGCCCGCGGCATCTACGACGCGGTCGAGGCGATGCAGGAACCAATGAAGCCCCAGAACCAGCCAGTCACCTTCCTCGCGCCCGACTGGGCGCCCGTGCCCTTCCTCCGGCGGGCGAACCGCGCTCGCGACCACCTCGACGCGCAGGTCTACGACATCATCGACGAGCGCCGCCGCGCCGACACCGACCGCGAGGACCTGCTGGCGATGCTGCTCGACGCGGACGCCGAGATGGGCGACGACCAGATACGCGACGAGATGCTGACCTTCCTGTTCGCGGGCCACGAGACCTCCGCGCTCACGCTGACCTACGTCTGGGACCTGCTGTCGCGCAACCCCGAGGCCGAGGCCCGACTCCGCGAGGAGGTCGACGCCGTCGTGGACGAGCGCCCGACCGTCGAGGACGTGTTCGAGTTCGAGTACGCCGAGGCGGTCGTGAGGGAGGCGATGCGCCTCTACCCGCCCGCCCACGAGATTCGGCGCGAACCCGCCGAGGAGGTGACGTTCGGCGACTACGCGGTCCCGGAGGGGTCGATGCTCGTCCTGCCGACGTGGGTCCTCCACCGCGACGACCGGTTCTGGGACGACCCCGAGGCGTTCCGGCCGTCGCGATGGCTCGACGGCGAGAGCCGAGACCGGCCGGAGTACGCGTTCTTCCCGTTCGGCGGCGGTCCCCGCCGGTGCATCGGCCAGCAGTTCGCCATGACCGAGGCCCAACTCGTGCTGGCGACGATGGCCGACGAGTGGACGATAGAGCGCGAGTACGGCGACCTCGACCTCTCGGCGGCGGTCACGCTTCAGCCGAAAGGCGACGTGCCGGTGACGACCCGCCGCCGCGAGCGCGACGACCGAGCGCCCCGAGCGACGCCGAAAGCGGAGCGACGCTGAGCGCCCACCGGTATTCTCACAATTTTTACAGAAACGAGGTTCCGGAAACTGTTTTCCTTCTCAGACCCCTACCACCGACCAAGATGACTCGAACCCCCGTCGTCGTGGCGCTCTCCGGGAGTATGCGCGACGGAAGCTACACCCGCATCGCCCTGACCCACGCCCTCGACGCGGCGGCCGAGCGCGGTGCCGACACCGAACTGCTGGACGTGCGCGAGTACGACCTCCCTGTCTTCGACCCCGACGAGGACGAACCGCCCGCCGCGACCGAGTTGAAGCGCAAGATTCGGGAGGCCGACTCGGTAATCTGGGGGAGTCCGGTCTACCATGGGTCGTACTCGGCGGCGTTCCGGAACGTCCACGACTACTGCGGATTCGACGAGTACGAGGACACCACGGTCGGCCTGCTGGCGTCCGCCGGCGGCGGGTCGTTCGCCAGCACGCTCGACCACATGCGAATCACCGCCCGCGGGGTCCACGCGTGGGTCCTGCCCCATCAGGTCGGCGTCCGGAGCGCCCGGAACAAGATAACCGACGGCGAAATCACCGACGAGGACATCGCGGAGCGCGTCCGGAAACTCGGCGAACAGGCCGTCGAGTACGCCTTCATCCACCCCGACGTGACCGCGCCCGACGCCGGAGTGGACGAGGTCGAGAGCGCCGACGGCGACCAGACCGAGGCCGACGCGGACGACTGATTCGCCGTGAGTCGCGTCGTCCTCCTGACCGGCGCCACGAGCGGTATCGGCCGTGAGGCCGCCCGGCGACTCGCCGAGCGAGGCGCGACCGTTCTGTTCACAGGTCGGGACCGCGACGCGGGGCGAGCGGCCCTGTCCGAGGTCCGGCGCGCCCACCCCGAGAGCGAGGGCGCGTTCTACCCCGTCGATTTCGCGGACTTCGACGCGGTCCGGCGACTGGCCCGCGAGGTCCGCGCCGACCGTGACCGCCTCGACGTACTGGTGAACAACGCCGGGACCTCCCGGAGCGAGCGCCGGACGACCGAGGGCGGCGTCGAACTCACCTTCGCGGTCAACCATCTCGCGCCCTTCCTGCTCACGAACCTCCTCGCGTCGCGCCTGCGCGAGAGTGCGCCCGCACGAGTCGTCACGACGACCAGCGGTCTCCACGAGAGAGGGTCACTGGCCGACCTCGACGCGGTCGTTCGCGGCGAGGACTTCGACGGACTCGACGCCTACGCCGACTCGAAACTGGCGAACGTCCTGTTCACTCGCGAGTTGGCCGCTCGACTGGACGGCGCGGGCGTCACCGCGAACTGCGTCCATCCCGGTTGGATTCCGAACACGAACCTCGTCCGGAACGCCACGGGGTTCTCGCGCGTCTTCACGAGCGCGGCCGCTCTCGCGGCCAGCGTCGCGCCGGTCGGTCCCTTCGAGCGAGTCGAGGGGGCCGCCGACGCGCTGGTCTACCTCGCGACGAGCGACGACGTGGCCGACGTGTCGGGCGCGTACTTCGACCGGAAGAAGCAGTCGTCTGCTGCGAGCGCGGCCGACGACCCGGCGCTCCGGCGACGCCTCTGGGAGCGGAGCGCGGAACTGGTCGGCCTCCCAGTGTCTGCGCCCGAGGGCGACCCGCTGGCGTGAGCGGACCCGTCACCCCTCGCAGTCGCCGTCGCCTTCGACCAACCGCTCTTTCTGCCGGCGCGAGAGCTGTTTGATTTCGTACTCGCGGGACATCGCCGCCGACCGGGTCTCGAACTCCTCGGCGTGGACGAGTTCGACCGGAGTGCGTCCGCGGGTGTACTTCGCGCCCTCGCCGCGGTCGTGTTCGCGGACACGCCGCTCTACGTCGGTGGTATAGCCCGTGTAAAAGCTGCCGTCAGCGCACTCGATAACGTAAGCCCAGTGGACCGACACGCCTTACAGGCTTCGCGTGGTGGTTCTTATCGTTTCTGTTCCCGCTCGCGAGGCGGGCTATGCTCCGGCCTCTCTGGCGCGTTGACGCGCGACTTCTGCGATTCCGGCGTTCGCCGAGCAGGAGACGCACGCTCGCACGTCACCGTTCTCGTCGGCGAACACTCGGACGAACTGTTCGGAGACGTGCGCGCCACAGTGGTCACACTTTGGCATTGGGTTTCATCTGGCAGGGACGCTGCCAGCACTTCGACCTTCGCGCCGCACCACCAAAAATCCTTCTCAACTGCAAATCGCTTTTTCGGAAACGCAAAGAACATTTCCGAAAGTTCCGTTTCATTCTCTCGGACGTAATCCGAGAACGCCGATTGTAACAGTCCGTTGTATCGCGGTAAGGCGGCGTATCGGTCGGGAGCTACTCGGAGACGGTGTCGCCGTTACTGTCTGAGTCGGTCGCTCTCCCACTCCCGCCGCCATCGGTCGATTCGTCGCTCTCGGCGCTGTCACTGGACGACCCGCCGCCGTCAACCGCTCTGGCTATCAGGCCGGCCTGCGCGCCCGCGACGAATCCCGCGTCGACGTTGACGACCGACAGCACCGAACAGGACTGGAGCATCCCCGAGAGCGCGGCCTCGCCCTCGCCGCCGTGGCCGTACCCCGTCGAGACGGGTAGGCCGATTACCGGAGTGTCGACCAGTCCCGCGACCACGGTCGGAAGCGCGCCCTCCCGGCCCGCGGCGACGATTAGCACGTCCGCGTCTCGGAGTCGGTCGAGTTGGTCGACGATGCGGGTCAGCGCCGCGACGCCCACGTCGTCGATTCGCTCGACGGTCGCGCCCGTCTCCGCTGCGAGGACCGCGGCCTCGCCCGCGGGAACGGCGTCGCTCGTGCCCGCGGTGACGACGCCGACGGTCGCGCTCAGGTCGGGCGGTTCGAAGTCCGCGGCGTGGGCGACCACGACCGCCGACCGCTCGTGAACTGTCACCTCGGCTGCGGGGTGGTCGTCGGCGAGTCGCCGCCGGACCGCCCGCTGTTGGTCGTCGTCGGTCCGCGTCACGATGGCCCGCCCGGTGGTCTCGACCGCGGTCGCGGCGAGCGACGCGGTCTCCTCGGGCGTCTTCCCGTCGCCCAGAATCGCCTCCGGGATGCCTCTCCGGGTCTCTCGCGCGGCGTCGAACCGCCCCGCTTCGTCTGTCGCGTACCCCGCGAGTCGCGCCTCGGCGTCGGCCGGACTCACCTCGCCCGCCGCAACGGCTTCCAGTAATTCGCGCATGTCCGACTCTGGGCACTCTACGTACTCCTATCCTCCGACCCCGGCGAGCCGGCGGCACACAACTCGCTAGTATTTAGTATTTTTGGCCTTCTTGATAGATGACCGGGAATTGAACGACACAGGCCCGTTAGCCCGGAGATTTGAGAAGCTTTATTAGGGGTGGCAGGAAAGAAAAGCCCGTATGGCAGACCTCATCGTCAAAGCAGCTGTCAAGGACGCACTGGACGACAAGAACGTCGCGTCGGATTTCTACGACGCCCTCGACGAGCGCGTCGACGAACTCCTCGACGAGGCCGGCCGCCGCGCCGAAGCCAACGACCGAAAGACCGTCCAGCCGCGCGACCTGTAAATCGGGAACCGTCACGTTTCTTTTATTGCACCCACTGTTCCGTAGCTCGTAGCTTCTCCGTCGAACGGCGAGCGCGAGCGAGGCGCCGAGAGGTGAAAGGTCGAGAGGCGAAAGGCCGAGACGCGAGACGAACCGCCAGAGGACTCAAAACCGCGACTCAGAAGGTCTTCACGTCCGCACCGTCCTCGCGGCCGACGTGAATCTCGTCGGCCATCCCGACGAACAGGCCGTGTTCGACGGCGCCGGGGAGTCCCGCGAGGTCCGCCGCGAGTTCCGCCGGGTTGGCAATCGTCCCGAACTCGCAGTCCAGCACGAGGTTGCCGTTGTCGGTCACGACCGGGCCGTCCTTGCGCTCGGCGCTCCGGAGCGTCGGCGACCCGCCGAGTCCCCGGACCTCCGCGGCCACCGTCGTTCTGGCGTCGGGCAGGACCTCGACGGGGACCGAGTGGTCGAGTCGCTCGGCGGCCTTGCTCGGATCGGCGACCACCAGCAGGCGGTCGGCCGCCGCGTCCACGATTTTCTCGCGGGCGTGTGCCGCGCCGCCGCCCTTCACGAGGTGCGGGCCGGAGAACTGGTCGGCCCCGTCGATGGCGAGGTCCACCGTTCCGGCCTCGTCGAGCGTCGTGAGGGGAATCCCGGCCTCCTTGGCGAGTTGTCGCGACTGGAACGAGGTCGGAATCCCGCGGACGTCGAGTCCGCTGTCGACCCGCCGGCCGACGGCCCGAATCGCGTGGGCCGCGGTCGACCCCGTGCCGAGACCGACGACCGTGCCGTCTTCGACCGCTTCGGCCGCGCTCTCGCCCGCCGCGCGCTTCTCCGCGTCGCTTCCGCCGGTCGATTTCATGTCTCCACGTCGGTCGCCGCGGGTGAAAAGTCTGGTCGAAGGCGCGCGATGGAGCCGGCGGGAGGGCCGGGGCGATTCACCCGCCGAGGGCGGGCAACGGAACGTTTCGGGTCGCAACGGGCGCTAGTGTTTTGGCGACGCCGCCCGTATCACCCGAAACAATGGCTGCCAGCGACTCGGACACCGGGTCCGACGCGGACGAGGGGTCGGGGCCCAGAAACGACGGGGGCGACGAGGCGCAACGAGAGTCGCGCGAGGCGGCGGTGGAACTCCGCGACGTGCGCAAGACCTACTTCCTCGGCGAACCGGTTCACGCGCTCGACGGAGTGGACCTGTCGATTCCGAAGGGGTCGTACACCTCGGTCATGGGGCCGAGCGGGTCGGGCAAGAGTACGCTGCTCAACCTCATCGGCTGTCTCGACACGCCCACCGAGGGCGAGGTGTGGGTCAACGGCCGAGAGACCTCCGGACTCTCTCAGCGCGAGCGCACGACGGCCCGCGGCGAGGAAATCGGCTTCGTCTTCCAGACGTTCAACCTGATGCCGAAACTCACCGCGGCCGAGAACGTGGCGCTCCCGCTGGTCTTTCAGGGCGTCTCGAAGAGCGAGCGCATCGACCGCGCCGAAGACCTGCTCTCGCAGGTCGGACTCGGCGACCGGGGCGACCACCGGCCGAACGAACTCTCGGGCGGCCAGCGCCAGCGGGTCGCCATCGCCCGGGCGCTGGCGGCCGACCCGGCCATCATCCTCGCCGACGAACCGACCGGGAACCTCGACAGCGAGACGGGCCAGCAGATAATGGGCCTGTTCCAGCGCCTCCACGACGAGGGCAACACCATCCTGATGGTCACCCACGAGCGACCCATCGCCGAACACTCCGAGCGCGTGGTTCACGTCCTCGACGGGACCGTCGAGAAGGTCGAGGAGATAGAGTCGCCCCGGCGCGTTGAGTCGGAACTCCCTTGATGGAGTTGGCAGAGAGCCTCCGCCTCAGTTGGCGGTCCATCAGGAGCCACAAACTCCGCTCGACGCTGACGACGCTCGGCATCGTCATCGGCGTCGCGGCGGTCATCACCTTCGTCACGCTCGGAACCAGCCTCCGGGCCGACGTTCTCGGACAGGTCGGGGCCGACCGCACGCCGAACGTCTACGTCTGGGCCGGACCCGAGGGCGAGGAGGGCGGGCCGGGCGCGGGTTCGCAACCGGTGTTCACCGCGAGCGACGTGGACGCGCTCCGTAACGTCTCGGGCGTCGAGTCGGTGGTCCCGCGGGGCGTGGTACCCACCGCGGCCATCTCGGCGGGCGGCGAGACGGTCGCCCAGCGACAGGTAATCGCCACCTCGCCGAGCTATTTCGACGACGGCGCGTTCGTCGAGGGCCGAGCCTTCCGGCAGGGGTCGCGCGAGGTCGTGTTGAACCAGCAGGCCGCCAGCCTGTTCGAACCCTCGGTGAACGTCGGTCAGAACGTCACGCTCAGGCTCGCTTCCGGCGACTCCGTCGAGGCCGAGGTCGTCGGCCTGCTCAACGGCTCGTCGGGCGGCGGGGCCTTCGAGGGACTGGGCGGCTCTCAGCCGCTGGTCTTCGTGCCGACCGACCCGTTCTACCGGACGACCGTCGAGAGTCCGACGACCGGCGAGAGCCAGCGCGTCTACCCCACGCTCACGGTCGTCGCCGAGGACTTCGCGGCGGTCCCGGAGGTGAAGGCCGGCGCGCAGTCGTACCTCGCCAACGAGTCGGACGCGTCTCGACTCGTGCCCGACGACTACGCCTTCTCGGTCCAGACCGACCAAGACCTCGTGGACCGGATAGAGGAACTTCTGAACACCCTGACGAACTTCATCACGGGCATCGCGGTCATCTCGCTGGTCGTCGGGTCCATCGGCATCGCCAACATCATGCTGGTCAGCGTCACCGAGCGCACCAAGGAAATCGGCATCATGAAGTCGGTCGGCGCGCAGAACCGCGACATCCTCCAACTGTTCCTGCTGGAGTCCGTGATGCTCGGCCTGCTCGGCGCGGTCGTGGGCATCCCGGTCGGCATCGGCGGGGCCTACGCCGCCGGTGAGTACATCGGTCTGAGCCTCGTCCTGCCCTACGAGTGGTTCGCCATCGCGGTGGCCGTCGGGATTCTGGTCGGCGTGGTCGCGGGACTCTACCCGGCGTGGAACGCGGCCAAGACCGACCCCATCGACGCGCTCCGGTACGAGTAGTCCGACATCCGATTACGCCCGCTCGACCACAGCGAGCAGTCCCGGCACCGCCGCCTCGCGCGTCTCGAACTCGACATCACGCATCTCGCGGACTGTCCACTCCACACCAGCGAAAGCCCCGCGCACGTCGGCCCGACCGAAGGGATTCGGCCCCCAGTCCTCGGGTGCGCCCTCTCGAAACCCGACGAGCCACACCTGCCCGCCAGCGGAGACGAGCCCTGCGAGTTCGTCGGCGTAGACTTCGCGCTGGGCGGTCTCGAACGCGTGGAAGAGGCCGCTGTCCAGTACGGTGTCGAACGGGCCGAGGTCGTCGGGCATGTCGAGCGCGTCGGCGACCCGAAACGTCGCGTCGAGGTCCGAGTCGTCAGCGCGCGTTCGGGCGCGCTCGATTCCGCGTTCGGACACGTCCGTGCCCGCGGCCGAGTGCCCGCGCTCGGCGGCCCAGCGGGCGTGCATCCCGGTTCCGCATCCGATGTCGAGGACGCGACCGTCCAACCTCCCTTCGGCAGCGAGGTCCACGAACGCCGGTTGTGGCTCGTCGGTGTCCCACGGTGCGGGGTCGTCGCTGTCGTAGGCCTCGTCCCACCACGCTGCAGGGTCCTCGTCGTGTTCGCCGTCTTCGGACATGGAGGCCGAAATTGTAACATAGGATATAAATAGGTTCTCGTCTCCCTCCAGCGGCCGGCGGCGTGGTCGCTGTGTCGCAGGTTCGGACGCGGTCGATGCGACAGACAGCGAGGACGCGAGCGCAGTTTTTGCCTCGGCGGTCACTCCACGCTCAGTTCCTCGCCCCCGCGCGGTTCGGTGAACTCCAGTTCGACCTCCAACTCGGACTCGCGCCCGCCCGAGAACTCGACTTCGACTTCGACCGGTTCGCGGTAGTCGAAGGGAATCTCCCACTCCTGCGAGGAGAGCGTGAGACTCGTGTCGGTCTCGATTTGGTCGGCCAAGTCCCGCAGGAAGTTCGCGGTCGCCTCCCGCGAGAGGTGGATTTCTCGCTCGAAGAAGCCGTCGGTCACGGTCGTTCGCTGTCGGTCCCTGTCGTCGGGCAGATTGACCCGGTCCCCCATGGCGTCCGCTACGGCCCGGCGCGCCTAATACGACCCGGCCTCTCGGTGTCGATCTCCTCTGCGCTCTCGATGCGAGTCTCCCCAGTCCTCTCGGGGGTCTCGCGACCGTCACTCGCCCCGCTGACCGCCCAGTTACTTTTGAGGAGCGACGACGTACCAGCGACACCGTGTCGCTCATCGACCTGCTCGGGAGCAAGGCCCGAATCGAAATCGTCCGGGAACTCTCGCGGGAACCCCAGTACGTCTCCCAACTCGCCGAGACGGTCGGCATGGACGGCAAGACCGCGGTTCACCACCTCTCGAAGATGGAGGACGCCGGACTCGTCGCCCACTACGAGCGGGGCAACCGGAAGTACTACTACCTCGCCAAGACCGTCGAGTTGCGGGCCGCGCCGCCGCCCGAGCGAACCTTCGTCCTCCAGACCGGCGAGCGCCGCGACGACCCGACCGCGGTCGAGTCCGCCACCGACGACTGAGATTCCGCGTCGGCGGTCCATCACCGACTGCTGAGGTTCTACCTGCGTCGATTCACGACGACGTTCGAAGTCGCGCACCGTCGGGTGCGCCGCCGTTCGAAGGCGTGTGCCGTCGGGTACATCGCCGCCGACCGGCGTGACCGACCGCCCGAGTAAACACGGGATTTTGGCCCGTTTCGGTCGGGCTACGGCCACCCTAACGACAGACCGATTACTGTAACACGCTGTTATCGACGGAGTACGCGCGTCCGACCGCGACCGGCGTCGAACGCGCCGGACTCGAAGTGTCGCGAATTATCTCGGTGGAAAACCCGGCTTATTTCCGTGAACGATTGAAACGGTATCTCCGATTTATTCGAGTGTCCGGATTAGAACTGCGGCGTGAGAAGCATGAAACGGCGTCAGTTCGGCGCGATGCTCGCAACCGCAACGTTCTCGCTCGGTGGCGTATCGAGCGTGGCGGCCGACGCATCCGCACAGGAGACCGAACCGTTGCAGATCGAAGACGTGTCCGTGGACCTCGGCGAGGCGACCGCGTCGGTCGGCCGCGCCACGTTCCGCTATCAGAACGGCACGATGCGGTTGCAGTTGAACGACTGGTCGATGGAGACCGGGAGCAAGTCGCTGTCGATAGCCCGCACGCGCGTCGACGTGAGCGACGTGTCGGCCGAGACCTACGCGACGGTCAGGGCGGCGATGGTCGAGGCCTACGAGGGGCAGTCGCTGTCGCCGTTGCTCTCCGCGCTCGCGGAGGCCGACGTTGACCCGGCGAGCGGCCTTCAGGTCACGCTCGGCCCGGTCAGGAGCGACGGTTCGCTCCTCGCGAACAAGGTCGTCGCGACCGGCACGGTCGGGAGCGTCGTCCCCTCGGGGACCCGCGACCTCTTGGCGGGCGGCGCGTCGCTGTCGGCGCTCGCGTCGCTCGGCGCTTCGGAGTGGAGCGAACTCACCATCAAGCGCCGCAACGCCACGCTCACGGCCAGCGACGTGACGATGCAACTCGAGGGCACGACGTTCGCCATCTCCTCGCCCAGCGGAACCGCGAAGGTCTCCGGCCGGACGTTCGAGTTCAGCGACCTGATGCTGAACATCATGCCGCCCGAGACGATTCCCGCGCCCCACATCGAGTTCCTCTCGCAGGTGCGCCAGTTGGGCGCCGAGGGGAACCTGACGCTCTCGGCCATCAAGTCGGCCGCGGCCGACGCCGGCGTCACCGCGGCCAACACGCTCGAGGCGCTCCGGAGCGCCCAGTTCGAGCTCTCGTTCGCCGAGGTCACGGAGGGCGGCGAGGCCGTCGTCTCCGACTTCCAGACGAGCGGAACGCTCGCGGAACTGATGCAGGCGGTGCGCCAGCGGACCGGAATGGAGAGCCAACAGGACCAGGCCGAGGACGACCAGGCCGAAGACGACCAAGCGCAGGACGGCCAATTAACGAAGCAAGCTATCGTCTCCAGTCCGAACACCGACCAGCAGATGAACTACGTCTTCGAGGTGACGGGCGACCTCGAAGAACTCGAACCCAACGAGGACGGCGGCGCGGCCGTCGACCAAGTGTCCCGGACGGGCGACAGGGTCCGCGTCGAGGGCACGGTCGGCGAGGGCGACGACCGGTTCGCGTTCTCCGGGGACCTCATCGAGGTGGAGGTGCCGTCCGGCGTCCAGATAGAAGTCACCCAGCGGTAGTCCGCACGCTCGCTACTGCGGTCCTTATTTTGCGTCCACGTCGCGAGTAACAGTCGTCGCGTAATCCGGGGAGCGACGCCAACGCACCCGTGGCCGACGCCTAACTTCCTTCGAGTCGATTAAGCACGGCCTCGGGTTCGTAGCGCAGGGAGAGTTGCCGCGAGCGCCCGCGACCCTCGACGTTGGTGTAGGTCGCGTCGATGATGTCGAGTTGGTCGAGTTTGTTGATTATCTCCGAGTAGCGCGTGTAGCCGAGTCCGGTCTGGTCGTGGAAGGAGTCGTACACGTCGCCCGCACGCTCGCCGTCGTTCTCGGCGATGACTTCGAGCAGTTCGATTTCGCTCTCCGAGAGCGCCTGTAGACTGTGGCTCAGGTGGACGTACTTCGACTTCTCGTAGGCCTGCTCTACGTCTTCGAGGTTGACGGTCCGACTGGCGCGCATCTCGGCGTTGAGGCCCGCGCGCCGGAGCAGGTCGATGCCGACCCGGAGGTCGCCGCTCTCGGCGGTGAGTCGGGCCACCTCGTCCAGCACCTCGGTGGAGACGACGCCCTCGTGGAAGCCCCGTTCGACGCGTTCGCGCAGGATGTCCACGATTTCCTCGCGGTCGTAGACCGGGAAGTACACCTCCTCGGGTCGGAAGACGCTCTGGACCCGGCCGTCCAAGTCCTCGATGACGTCGAGGTTCAGGTCCGAGGAGACGACGATGACGCCGATTTTCGCGCCGGAGTGGGCCTCGTGGGCGCGCAGCAGCGAGTAGAGCGTGTCGGAGGCCTCGCCCTCGTAGAAGAGGTAGTTCACGTCGTCGAGCGCGACCACCAGCACCTCGTCCTCCTCGACCAGTTTCTCGGTAATCTGGCGGAAGAGCTTCTTGAACGAGATGCCCGAGGAGGGCGGTTCGTACTCGAAGATGCCCTCGAAGACCCGGGAGAACACCGAGTAGCGCGTCGAGTCGACCTGACAGTTGACCCGGACGGTCCGGACGTCGGTCTGGGTCCCGAGTTCGCCGAACACCTTCTGGACCGCGGTGGTCTTGCCGGTGCCGGGCGGACCGCGGGTGATGACGTTCAGGGGCCGGGATCCACGCGCGGCGGGGCGGAGCGCGTACTTCAGGCTCCGCATCTCGCTTTCGCGGTGGGCGAACGTCTCCGGGACGTAGTCGATTTCGAAGACGTGTTCGTCTCGGAACACGGACTCGTCCCACGAGAGCATCCCCTCCTCGGGGTCGTCTGCCATCACTTTCACCTCGCTGTCCCAGCTACTTAACCTTTCGGCAGCTAAAAATATTAACGCATAGAGGGTTCCAACACGCCGATTTGGAGGTTCTCGACTCGGCCGAAGTCACTTGAGCCGACCGGCTGTCAGCCGCCGGACCTCTCCGGCGACGAGGTGGTTCGTCGCCCGACCTGCGGCACCTCGCCGTCCGGCCCTTCGTTTCCGGTGGAGGTGGAGTCGGCCGACTCTCAGAACTTCTCCAGCAGTCTGTCGTAGAACTCCCCGTCGGAGTCCCCGGCCAGTTTCTCCACGATGAGTTCGGGCGTCGAGCGCGCGAGGTGGTTCTTCACCGGCGAGCGGTTCACGACCAACTCGCCGTCCTCCAGTCCCTTCGCCTCGATGCCGTCCACCGGCACGTCGTAGTCGGCCATCTCCCGAATCTCGGCCGCGAGGTGGGAGACGAACACGCCGGTCACGTCCCGGCCGCGCAACTCCTCGAGGATTCCGGCGATTATCTTGGCGCTCGCGCCGGGTTCGGTGATGCTCTCCAGTTCGTCCACCAGCACCAGTCGGTTCGCGCCGTTCGTCCCGTCGGCCCCGCCCGACCCGTCGGCGGCGCTCGCCCGGCCGTTCGCCGACGACCGCTCGCCGCCGGTCGCCAGTCCCGCGAACTCCCGGAGCGTGGACTCGAAGGCCCCGGCGTCGAGGGTGCCCTGCGTCTTGGCGTGGTAGTGGAGTTCGCCGAATCGCTCGATGCGGACCGACTCGGCGGGCACCGGCAGGCCCATGTGTGCCAAGATAGCGACGAGCGCGACCAAATCGAGCGTCGAGGTCTTCCCGCCGCTGTTGACGCCCGAGAGGAGCGCGACGCCCGACACGTCGTAGTCCACCGGTTCGACCGCCTCGAACGACACGTCAAGTAGGGGCGAGCGCCCGCCGACGATTTCGAAGCCCGAGTCCGTGAACTCCGGCATCACGCAGTCGAAGTCCCGAGCGAAGCGCGCGACGGCCAACTCCACGTCCAACTCCAGCGCGGTCCGGACCAGTCGCTCGGCGTCCTCGCGGCGGTCCGCGAGGTCGGCCGCGAGTTCGCGCTTCCGGCGGGTGGCCCGGCGGTCCTTGGCGGCCTGCAGGTCGTCGCGAAGCCGCGAGACGACCTCCTCGTCGCGTTCGACCGGGAAGGTCGGTTCCTCGGAGAACGCCCGGCGGGCGACCTCGGCCTCGCCCGAGTCCAAGTCGAGCGAGTCGATTAGCTCCTCGCGGGCCTGTTCGACCGCGGCGGCGTACTCGTCGCTCAACTCCCGGGCGAGGAGCGAGTCGACGCCCGCGCCCTGCTCGACCAGCGAGAGCAGGTCCGACCCCTCGACGGTCACGTCCTGCTCCTCGATGGCCTCCCGGAGCGCGTCGTTGGCGACGCTCTCGGCGGTCGAGGCCGCGGCGTCGAGGTCGTCCACGGCCCGCGAGAGGCGGTCCAACTCGTCGTCGCCGACGACGGTCCCCTCCGAGTCCACCCGCGCCAGCGCGTCTTCGAGCGCGTCCAACTCCAGCGGCGGGTCGATGCCGGCGGCGCGGTGGACCCGCGCCGCGGCCTGCAGACACTCGCGGTTCGCGGCGTAGAAGGCCAGCACGCGCTCGGGAACGACCTCCGCGGGGCGCTCCAGCGCGTCGGGTTCGACCCGCACGTCGCCGTCGACGGCCACGCCGGCGAACTCCTCGTCGAGCGCGACCACCGTCGAGTAGCCCCGCGCGAGGTCCGCGAGGTCGCGGGCGTCCTCGACCACCTCGACGCTCAGTTCGGGAATCGCGTCCTTCGCCTCGGTGTACCGCTCGGCGTCGGCGGTCGCCAGACACCGGTCGCGGACCGACACGTCGCGGGGCGGGGAGAGCGGTTCCACGTCGGCGAGCGCGTCCAACACGTCGGGGTCGGGGGACCGTTCCAGCGCCGACTCGGCGAACTCGCGTGCCTCCTCGATGCGCGACTCGACGCCGCTCGGGTAGAGCGTCTCGAGGCGCTTCTCGCCGTAACTCGTGACGGTCCGGTCCTTGAGCAGGCCGAGCGCGTCGCGGTATATCTCCTTGGCTCGGTCGGTCGCCAGAAAGCCGCCGGGGTCGTCGTGACGCCGTCGGACGGCACCGCGCGCGATGGCCGCCGCTCGGCCCTCGGTGATGCCGGGGGCGCTGGCGAGTTCGGCGACGTCGCCGGTCTCCAGCGCGCGCTCGGGGTCGTCCAACTCCGAGAGCGCCGCCGCCGTCTTGGACCCGACGCCCGGTATCGCCTCCAACTCCATTCGGCGACTCCTACCGACCCCGTGGTAAAAAAGCTCGTGGGTCCTCACGCGGTCCTCCGGCGCTCGCGAGTCGGCGCGGGGCCCGCTGAACGGCATCTCCGACGGGTAACCTGCTCACTCACACCGACCGCCGCGTTCAACGCACTTTTTGCCCGCAGACTCCAACCGCCGGGACATGGCTACTATCGAGGAGAAGGCGCGGGCGGTCCGGGAGGACCTCGCCGAGCGCGAGGGCGTACTCGTCGCGTTCTCGGGCGGAGTGGACTCGTCGGTCGTCGCGGCGCTGGCCCACGAGGCGCTGGGCGACGACGCCGTGGCCTGCACGGCCAAGAGCGAGACCCTGCCGGAGGCGGAACTCGACGACGCCAAGCGAGTCGCCGACGAAATCGGCATCCGCCACGAACTCGCGGAGTTCTCCGAACTCGACGACCCCGACTTCGTGGCGAACGACGGCGACCGGTGTTACCACTGCCGGACGATGCGCCTCGGCAAGATGTTCGAGACCGCCGACGAACTCGGTCTTCCGGTGGTCTGCGACGGCACGAACGCCAGCGACGCCGACGGCGGCCACCGCCCCGGTCTGGAGGCCGTCGAGGAGTTGGACGCCTACTCGCCGCTGTTGGCCCACGATATCGACAAGGAGGAGGTTCGGGAACTGGCCGACGCCTACGACCTGTCGGTCGCCGACAAGCCGTCGATGGCCTGTCTCTCCTCGCGGATTCCCACCGGTCTGGAAGTGACCGAAGCGAAACTCTCGCGGGTCGAGCAGGCCGAGACCCTGCTCCGTCAGTGGGGCTTCTCGCAGTTCCGCGTCCGGGACCACGACGGTCTCGCGCGCATCGAGGTCGGCGAGGACGAACTGGAGGCCGCGCTGAACCCCGACTTCGCGGCGGCCGCCCGCGAGCATCTGACCGACGTCGGCTTCGACCACGTGACGCTGGACCTCCACGGCTACCAGACCGGGAGCGTCAGTCCCGAAGGTACTGATAGCGCGGAAGACGAAGGCGAGACACCCGCGAGCGGAGACGACGCGGGTGGGGCCGGGGAGGACGAACCGCTGGTCGAAGACGTGTTCGCCTCGGAGTATCCGACTGCGGAATAGCGCGATTCGCACCGCTAGGCAGTCTGGTTCTAGAAAGTGGCATGGGCGTTCGCACCCAGGGTGGCAGTTTGCTGGCACGCGAACTGCGGTTTGTAGCTGCTGGCACGCGAGCTATGTGGCAGGCGCGAACGCTATCTCTCCGTTGGTACTCCTTCCCCTTAGTTATATGCCGGTTACGCCGGTGGAAACGAGTCGTTGGCGCGGTCGAAAAAGGTGCGACGGGGTCAGTTTCCGGTCCACTTGAGGAGGAACAGCGTCCCCTCGAAGAGCGTAATCATCGTCAGCGTGACGAGGATGGGTGCCATCCCGGTCGGGTCGGGGGTGAACAGGAACGAGATGCCGAGGAACGCACCCCAGAACAGCAGGCGGCGGTCGGCCAGCCACTGGCGGGTCGTCAGTCCCATCATGATGGCGAGCATGATGAACAGCGGAATCTGGAACACGACCGCGAGATAGCCCATCAGCATCAGGATGAGGTTGAACGTCTTGGTCAGGCCGAACGCGAGCACGGCCGCCGTCTTGCTGTAGGAGATGAAGTACGTGAACACCGCGGGCAGCACGAGGAAGAAGGCGAAACTCACGCCGACGACCGCCAGCACGAGGCTGGTCGGGACCGCGGCGAGGTAGTAGCGACGTTCGTGGGGGTAGAGACCGGGCCGCATGAAGAGGTACGTCTCGTAGACGAACACCGGGAGCGCGACGATGACGCCCGCGAGGCTGGCGACCTTCAGTTTGGTCAGAACCAGCGCGAGCGGGTGGTAGAGCCGCGGCCGCGCCTGCTCCCCGAGCTGGTCGAACGGGATGATGTTGTACCACAGGAAGTTGATGACCTGTTCAGAGGCCGGGAGCGCGACAGCGGTAACGACCCCTGCGACGGCGATGACGACCGCCAAGCGTTTGACCATCTCCTCGATGTGGTCGGCCAGCGGCATCTCCTCGTCTTCCAGCGGCTCCTCCGGCCTCGCGGCCGGGTCGTTCAGCGCCTCCGTCTCCCGCGGCGGCGTCCCGGCGTCCTCCGCGGGCGAGAGATTGCTGGCCGTCGCCTCCGATTCGTCAGCCATTCAGTAGCTCTACGTCCTGCCGTTCTTATAGGTCTTCTGTGACCGTCTGTACGAGAAGATTGATAACTGAGACACGGCTACCATTTCCAAAGAATGTCCGGGTCCGGAAGTAGCGTCGTCGACGAGGACACCGCCCGCGCCGTCAACAGCGGCCGAGAGACCATCGGAGCGATGCTCTCGACGGCGCAGACGCATCTCCAGAAGGTATTCATCGTCTTCCTCGTCGGCTTCGTGGCGTCTTTCTACGCGCTTCGTTCCGTCGGGTGGCCGTTCCTCAAGGAGGTCACGAAGGCCCAGATGCCGCCGTCGCTGGCCGAAAGCGTCACCATCATCGCCGTGACGCCGTTCGACGTCATCCTCTTGCAGGCGAAAATCGGGGCGGTGGCCGGCATCGTCATCGCCCTACCGGTCCTGTTGTACTACTCCCGCGACTCGCTCCGACAACGCTCGTGGTATCCGGGCGCCCCCATCGCTGGCTGGAAGATAGCGATTCTGGCCTTCCTCGCGCTGGCGCTGTTCACCGGCGGCATGCTGTACGGCTACGGCGTCTTCTTCCCGCTGATGTTCAAGTTCCTCGCCAACAACGCCATCACCGCGGGCTTCGAGACGCGCTACTCCATCGTGAAGTGGACGGAGTTCATCGCGTTCCTCTCGCTGTCGTTCGGTCTCGCCGCGGAACTCCCGCTGGCGATGAGCGGACTCGCCTACACCGGCATCGTCCCCTACGAGACGTTCCGCGACAAGTGGCGCTACGCCATCATGGGAATCTTCGTGTTCGGGGCCGTCGCATCGCCGCCGGACCCGTTCACCCAGATTATGTGGGCGACGCCGCTCGTCCTACTGTACGCTTTCAGTCTCTATCTCACCAAAATCGTCGTGACGCTCAAGCGCGGCAGCGAGCGACTCAGTTTCGTCGGGGTCGCCAGAGAGAACGCGATTCGTCTCCTCGGCGCTCCGGCGCTGGTCTTCCTGCTCGTCCGGTTCTTCTTCACGCGCGCCGGCGTCGATGCCGTGAACGCCGAACTCCCGACCAAGTACGCGCTCCCGGCCGTCGAGTCGGTCGTCGGTCTCCCGCGTAGCGAGTCGATACTCGTCGTCTCCGGGGCCGTCGCGGCGGTCGCGCTCGTCGTCACGTTCTTCTACTACCTGACGCAGGAACTCAACGAGGTCGCCGCGAACGTCGCCGCGCCCGCCCCTGCCCCCGGAGCGCCCGGCGACATCGACCTCGGGAACCTCGACGCGGGCGCGGTCCGCGCCGCCCCGCCCGAGGTCTTCGCCGACATGAGCGAGGAGGACGCCGTGGACTACGCCCGCGAGGCGATGGAGGCCGACGACGCCGAGAAGGCCCAAGCCATCCTCGACCGCTACGACGAACTCCACCCCGAGGACGAGGACGACGCCGAAGAGGCCGCCGCGGGTGCCGCGGCGGGCGCGGAGGCCGCGGACGGTGCGCAAGCGGCCGACGCCGAGGCGGCGGACGAGGCGACGTTCCCCCGCGAGTCCGACCGACCCGAGGAGGCCGAATCCTCGGGCAACGTCTTCGAGAGTACGGCCGCGGGCATGGCCGACGCGTTCACCGAGGACGAGACCACCGAGGAGGACATCGGCGGATGGTTCTACGACCTCCGGTTCATCTTCGAGAGTCTCACGTCCAAGATGTTCCGCATCGTGGCGGTGTTCATGCTCGTCCTCGCCGGCGTGTTCATGTTCCTCTACCGAGGCGGCATCGGCGTCATCCGCGAGGACTTCCTCAGTCGACTTCCCGCGGAGGTCCGGCCCGAGATGGGGTCCGGCGAGACGGTGCTGAACATCGTGACGCTCCACCCCGTCGAGGCGCTGGTGTTCGAGGTCAAGATTTCGACGCTCCTCGGGGCCGTGGCGGTCCTGCCGCTGATACTCTACTACGCGTGGCCCGCGATGAAGGAGCGCGGACTCGCGGCCGGCGACCGCCGAGTGTTCGGTCTCTGGGCGGGCACCATCGCGGTCGGTCTCGTCGCCGGGAGCGCGCTCGGTTACACCGTCGTCGCGCCGAGCGTCATCTCGTGGCTGGTCGCCGACGCGCTCCGCGCCGAGATGATAATCTCCTACCGGGTCAGCAACTTCTTCTGGCTCGTCTTCTTCACCACCGCGGGCATCGGCCTGCTGGCCGACGTGCCCCTGACGATGTGGCTGTTCGAGCGCGGCGGTCTCGTCTCGTTCGACGCGATGAAAGACCGGTGGCGCGAAGTCGTCATCGCCATCTTCGCCGTCGCGGGACTGGCGACGCCCGACAGCATCTACACGATGTTCCTGCTCGCCATCCCGCTCTCTATCGCCTACCTCGTCGGTCTCGGCGGTCTCTGGGTCGTGACGGTCGGCGGACGCCGGTAGAGCAGTCGCTCTCCACCGCTTGCTACTTCTCGTCGGTTGTCGGCTTCTATCGTCGGACTCTCGAACCGTTTAAATCCTCGAGGGATAATACCCCAGTATGAGCAAGATAAGCGTCGAAGTGCCCGACGAACTCCTCGAGGACCTCGATGCCCACGTCGGCGAGGAGGGCAAGTTCGTCAACCGGAGCGAGGCCATCCGGGCCTCCGTCCGGAAGATGCTGGACGTACTGGACGAGATAGACGAGCGCCACGGCCGACTCGAAGACGAGTGAGCGAGGACTCGACGATGACCGACCACTACCGCGACACCACGCCGCTCCCGACCGGTCGTATCGCGCTCGTCGCGCTGTTCGTCACCGCGCTGGTGACGGCGCAGATGACGGCCTCGAAACTCCTCGGGTTCTCCATCCCGTTCTCGCTCCCGTTCACGCGGGACATGCTCGTGATGCCCGGCGCGGCGCTGGCCTACGCGCTGACGTTCTTCGCGTCGGACTGCTACTCGGAACTCTACGGTCCCGACGAGGCCCACAAGATGGTCAACGTCGGCTTCGCGATGAACTTCGTCCTGCTCGCGCTGGTCTACTCGACCATCGCCGCGCCCGCCGCGCCGTTCAGTTCCGTCGACCCCGCGACGTTCGAGCGCGTCCTCGGCGCGAGCCTGAACATCGTCGTCGCCAGTCTGCTGGCGTACGTCGTGAGCCAGCATTGGGACGTGCGCGTCTTCCACGCGATTCGGGAGGCGACCGACGGCGACTCGCTCTGGCTCCGGAACGTCGGTTCGACCGCGAGCAGTCAGCTCCTCGACACGCTCATCTTCGTGGTCGTCGGGTTCGCCGCGATGCCCGCGCTTCGGGGCGGAGACCCGATGACTACGAACGCCCTGCTCGGTCTCGTCGTCGGCCAGTACGTCCTCAAACTCCTCATCGCGGTCGCGGACACGCCGTTCGTCTACGCCGTGGTCGGCTACCTCCGGTCGCGCGGGTCGGCCGGCCCTGTCCCGCGGACTGCCGACTGAACCGAACGCCGACCGCGAATTGCCCAGACGGCGCGGACCTCCTCGCCCGACACCGACACCTCTTTCTTACCCCTCCGACACCGACAAGTCACATGCGACGTAAAGTCCTCCAGTTACTCGTTATCGGTTGCCTCGTCGCCCTCGCCGGTTGCTCCGGCGCGCTCTCGGGCGGCGACGGCGCTCAGACACTCGACGACGTGACGTATCCCGCGGGCGTCTCGGACAACGGGACGAACCTGACGGCGCTCGCCGCCGCTCACGAGGAGCGGCTTCAGAACCAGAGCTTCACGCTACAGGTCAGTTCCACGGTCAACGCCTCGCAGATGAATCAGTCGGTCGAACTCGACGCCGCGGTCGGAGCGGACCGCGAGCAGGTCCGGGTGAACGGTTCGGCGATGGGACAGGACGTCTCGATGTACGTGACCGAACAGAAGCGGTACACTCGTCTCAGCGCCGGCGGCGACGCCAAGTATCGGGTCACCGAGCGCACGCCCGATTCGATGCAGATCGTTCCGGGGTCGTACACCGGTCGGAGCTATCTCGACCGGTTCGCCGGGTCGGGGAACTTCACGCCGAGCGGAGTCCGAGTCGTCGACGGGACGACGCTCCTCGTCCTCCGGGCCGACGGCAGTAACGCCACTCAGAGCCAGCAGGTCAACGTCACCGACTACAACGCGACCATGCTGGTCGACGAACAGGGCGTCGTCCACTCGGTGTCGGTCGACGTCTCGGCGACTCGTCGGGGTCAAGAAGTCAGAACTCGCTTCTCGATGAACGTCTCGGACGTGGGCGAGACGACCGTCGCGGAACCGACGTGGCTCGACGAGGCCCGCAACTCCTCGGACGCCTGACGCACGAGTTTTCGATTCGACGGCCGAGCGCTTCGGCCGTAAACGTTTCTTCGCTGTAATAGAGTTAGCCATACAGACATGCGAAAATTACTCGGTGGGTTCACCGCCACCTTCGGTCTCGCCGTCTCCCTGCTCGGCGGTTGGATGCTCGTTCGCGGCCCGTTCTTCGGCGGCCCGTCGCTCGAATCGATTCCGATGGTCGCGGCGCTGACCGCGTTTCTGGTCGGCGTCGTCATCTTCTTTCGCGGACTGGTCCGGTGGGCCGGCGTCGGCGCGCGAATCTGACTCCTGTCGGCAACCCCGTCCAGACGACCCCTCGTCTGAACGAACCGCCCGTCCGGCTTTTCCGCCTGCGTAGCGTTCGTCCGGCATGGGCAGCGACGGTCTCATCGAACTCGACGAGTCCTGCTGGTCGGCGCTGGCGAAGTACAACCTCGTACTGGCGACGGCGTTCGCGCTCATGTTGTTGGTGGTCCGTCAGGTAGACCCGAGTCAGGCGCAACTTCTTCTCGTCGTCGAAAACGGCGTTCTCGCCCTCGTTTTCGGCGGGATTCAGACGTACTGCTGGATTTCGCGGTGAGACGGAGTGGGCGACCCATTCGGACTCGGCGAACGATTCAAGCGAGGAGGGGCCGAAAGAGTGCGTACGACCGTGGGAAACCCCCGAATCGAGGTAGTCGAGTACGACCCCGCGTGGCCGGTCCGGTTCGAGCGAGAGGCCGACCGCATGCGGGAACTGCTCGGCGAGAACGTCCTCAGTATCGAACACGTCGGTAGCACGTCGGTGCCGGGACTCGCGGCCAAGCCGATAGTGGACATCTGTCCGGTCGTCGCCGACACGGACGACGGCGAGCGGTGCGCCGACCTCCTCCAGCGAAACGGCTACTATCGGAGCGAGAAAGACCGGGGCGACGACTGGATCGAACTCGGTCGGACCGCGGACGACGGCCAAGAGTTCAACGTCCACGTCCGGCCGCGTCACTCCGATGCGGTGACGAGGTATCTCCTGCTCCGAGCGTATCTCCGCGACCATCCCGATGCCCGCGAGGAGTACGCACGAGTCAAGCGGGCGGCCGCGGAAACGCACCCGAACGACGTTTCGGGTTACACCCGCGAGAAATCAGATATCATCGAGTCCATCGTCGAGAGGGCCCGCGCCGAGGGGTACGACCCCGAATTCTGACCGGCGGAAAAATCGGACCCCGGCGTCGGAACGACGCTCGGAGCGATGGAGATTCTCTACTCGTCGGTTTGCTCGGCGAACCCGAACCGGGGCTTGACCTCGGTGACTTCGACTTCGACCGTCTCGCCCTCGCTGGTGTCGGGGACGAACAGCGTGTAGCTTTCGACCTTGGCCACGCCGTCGCCCTCCGACCCCTCGTCTACGATTTCGACTTCCACCACGTCGCCCTCCGCGACCGGCGCGGTCATCCGGCCCTTGGCGACGAGGTAGACCTCCGAGGAGGAGTCCCGCGAGGCGTCGGGTCGGAGCGTCCGGACGTACTGGAACTCCTCGTCGAGGTCCTCGCGGAAGTCGTCGAGGTCCTGCCCCTCGAATACCTTCACCGCGAAGTCGCCGCCGGTGTCCAACACGTCGAGCGCCGTCTCGAACGCCTGCCGGGCGAGGTGGACCGACCGGGCGTGGTCCACGCTGTACTCGCCGGTCATGTTCGGTGCCATGTCCGAGAGGACCACGTCCACGGCGTCGCCCGCGATGTCGCGGACCTCCTCTCTCGTGGACTCGTCGGTCATGTCGCCGCGAACGGTCTCGACGCCGTCCACGTCCTTGATTCGCTGGAGGTCCACCCCGACGACGGTACCGGTCTCGCCGACCTCCTCGGCGGCGACCTGTAGCCATCCGCCGGGCGCGGCCCCGAGGTCCACGACGGTCTTGCCCTCGTGGAGCAGGTTCTCCTCCCGGTCGAGTTGCTTGAGTTTGTAGGCGGCCCGCGAGCGGTAGCCCTCCTGCTTGGACTTGTTGTAGTAGTGGTCTTTGTGGCTCATTCGATTAGACGAGAGTAGTCGGGCGAGGGGTTTACGCGCTTCGCATGACGAGAGTCGCCGGTTTTCGCCCTCCGGCGTTCCCACGCGCACGCGCCCGAACGGGTGACTTTTTATGCCGGGGGTTCGTACCACTTGCCAAGATGTTTAAGGCTATCGTGAGCGCCGACACGCTCAAGGACACTATCGACTCCGTGGGCGTGCTGGTGGACGAGTGCAAAATCCACCTCGAAGAGGACGGTCTCGCTATTCGTGCAGTAGACCCCGCCAACGTGGGGATGGTGGACCTCGAACTCGACGCGGCGGCCTTCGAATCCTACGAGGCCGACGGCGGTATCATCGGCGTGAATCTCGACCGACTCGAAGACATCGCTGGCATGGCCAGCGGCGACCAGCCGGTTCACCTCGAACTCGACGAGGAGACCCGTAAACTCCACATCCAGATAGACGGTCTCGAATACACCCTCGCGCTCATCGACCCCGACTCCATCCGACAGGAACCCGACATCCCGGACCTCGACCTCCCGGCAGAAATCGTCGTCGAGGGCGCGGACATCGACCGCTCGGTCACGGCCGCCGACATGGTCAGCGACCACATCGCGCTGGCGGTCGACGCCGACGAGGAGACGTTCGTCGTGGAGGCCGAGGGCGACACCGACGACGTGCGCCTCGAACTCGACCGCGAGGACCTCGTGGACCTGCAGGCCGGACCGGCACGCTCGCTGTTCAGCCTCGACTACCTCAAGGACATGAACAAGGCCATCCCGAAGGACGCCGAGGTCACCATCGAACTCGGCGAGGAGTTCCCCGTCAAACTTCACTTCGACATCGCGGAGGGACAGGGCAACGTCACGTTCATGCTCGCGCCGCGCATTCAGAGCGACTAACGCCGGTCTCACTCCTTCGATTCTCGCTGTCCGACTCGACTAACGGAGATACCTGCGAGGCGACGGACGTCCGTCCAGTGTCTCCGCTGCTGTCCGTCCAGTGTCTCCACGAATGTCTGAGCAACAGAACTATCACGATTTCCTACGTCCGGGGCGGTGAGCAATGGACGAGAGCGAGTTCGACGAACTGATTTCGTCGTTGACGCCGTACGAATCGGCGGACACGGTGAAGACGTACCGTAACACGGTCAGTATCGCGTGCCCGGCCTGCGAGGAACCGTTCGACGACCTGGTCGTCTGCAGGGGAGCGTACGACAGCCTCGAACTGAGCAGAGTTCTCGACCTCTGCGTGACGACCGTCGACGATAACGTGTTGCTGTTCACCCACCAGCACTGATGTCGTAGAACCGGCTACCCGAGATTCCTCCCGAGGAAACAGCGCCCTTCGGAGTGCGGAGGCCGTCAGAGGCTCCGGTCGATGACCGCCTTCGCGGCCTCGGCCTTCTCCTTCCATCCGTAGCCCGACTCGTAGACGTGGCGCTTCTTGTTCACGAGTTCTTGGGGCGAGGCCTCCTCGAACCCGCCGCGGGTCCACGTCCCGGTGTCGCGCAACCAGTCCACGACGCGCTCGCGGGTCTCGGTCCACGAGAGGCCGACCATCTCGTACCACGCTATCATGGCGAAGACGGCGTTGTCGTGAGCGCCCGGCACCGACCCCTTCTCGGCGACTGTCTTGATGGGTTCGACGTTCGGGTCGGTGACGTGTTCCTTGTACTCGGCGGCGGTCAGCAGTTCGAGTTGGCCCTCCTCGGTCTCCATCACGCGCTGCTCGTGGACCAGACGGTCGAGCGCGGCCTTGTGGAGGTTGCTCCACCGGCCGTGAATCGCCTCGTGGAGCGCCTCCTCGGGGAGCGCGTTGGCCGAGAGGACCGCCACGAGGTCGGTGTAGGCCTTCTCGATGTCGGACCACGACGCGCCCTCGAACTCGCAGTCCGGGCCGTGGAGGTTGCTCGTCGTCCGGCAGTCTGGACAGGGGTAGTCGAACCGCGGCACGACTGGGAGTGTCTCTTCGGGGGTACAAAACTGGTCTGATTCGCTTCCGGTGTCGCTGCTCCGAACAGCAGTGACGGGAGTCAGGAGCTAGCTACTGCCGACTCCGCGGAGTCACCGCAACCGCACCGCATTCCACTACAACTATGAAAATTCACAACTCTAGGTGCCTGCGATGACCCGGTGACGCACGCCGGACGTGAACGGTCAGGCCCGGACCAGCGCCCGCGCCAGCCCGAACCCCTCCGAGAGCGGCAGGGCGGTCGTCGGCGCGTCGGTCCGCTCGTCCCACCGCTCGTAGGCGTCCTCGTCGGGGAACGCGTGGACGTACGGACAGAGCGCGCCGTACGTCGCCTCCGGCGTCGGAGCGTCGTTCCCCTCGGTCTCGGCGACCCCGAACGACAGCACGGCGTTCTCGGGGTCGGTCTCGATGCCCGTCCGCGAGACGCGCGACGCGACCGTCTCGCCCGTCTCCGGGTCCTCCGAGCGCACCGTCACCGACCCGTCGGTGAGAAACGGGAGCATGACGGCGTCGAGGACGCAGACGAACCGGTAGGTCTCGCCCTCCGTTTCGGCGCGGTGGAGTCCCTCGTCGTCGTGACAGAGGTCCGCGACGGCGGGCGGCCACTCGTCGCCGAAGGCCCCGGCCACCGCCTCGACCCACGCGCCGACAGTCTCGGGGCGGTCCTCCGTATCGAACAGCGCCCGGAGGTTCGCGCCGATTTCCGGCGGAAGCCGTCGCTCTTCGACCGAATCAACGGCGGTCGCTCCGGCGTCGCTCGCCTCGCCACTCCGTTCGTCGCTCGTTCGGTCGCTTCGCTCGTCGGTCGCTCGGTCGCTCCGTTTGTCACTCTGTTCGTCATTCGATGCACCGTCGGATTCGCCGTTCGCGGCGTCTGGGGTACACATCGACTTGACTTTGCATCCCAAAGTGCTTATACTGTCGAGTCCGAAGTATTGGACTAACTTCGAGGACTCGAAGCCATGACTAACGACGCCACACCGCCAGACCCCGCGGACGACGACACGACCTGTTACTGCCCGCTCGGCGGCGTGATGGACCTCCTGAGCCGGAAGTACGCGATGCAGGTCCTCTGCGTCGTGGCCGCGACCGAACCGACCCGGTTCGGCGAGTTTGAGGAGTTGCTGCCCGACGCCAGCACCTCCACGCTGTCGGCGCGACTCGACGAACTCGCCGACGGAAACCTCCTGACCCGGACCCAGTACGACGAGATTCCGCCTCGCGTCGAGTACGGACTGACCGACGACGGCCGGGAGTTAGCGACCCGACTCGAACCGGTGTTGGAGTGGGCCGAGGAGCGGGATTCGAGCGACGACTCGGTGACGGACAGGAACGTGACGAGCGGAGAGACGACGAGCGGAGAAGCGACGACCGGCGAAAACTAAGTGGCTCGGCCCCCGAGGCAAGCATATGGATGGAACCGGAACTGTCGAAGCCGTTCACCTCGCGCCCGAGTCGGGCGCGAACACCGAATCGGTCGAATCGGTCGAAGCAGTCGCCGGCGAGGGCTTGCGCGGCGACCGTCACTTCGGAGAGGAAGGGGCCGACCTGACTCTCATCGAAGCCGAGGCGCTCGACGCCGCCGCCGAGGAAGGCATCGACCTGCGCGACGGCGAACACCGACGGAACCTCACCACTAGCGACGCCGCGCTGAACCACCTCGTCGGCGAGCGGTTCCGCGTCGGCGACGTAATCTGTGAGGGCGTCGAGTTGTGCGAACCCTGCGGTCACCTCGAATCGCTGACCGAGGAGGGCGCGGTGTCGGCGCTCCTCCATCGCGGCGGCCTCTGCGCCGACGTGGTGGAAGGCGGCGTCGTCGAACCGGGCGACGAAATCGAACAGCTCTGAGTCGAGGCGACAGCGCGGAATCGACGGCTATCGATTCCACGCCGCGCCGTCGGGGTCCACGAGTCGCTCGCGCTCCTCGATAGCGTCGATGCGCGCGACTTCTTCCTCTGAGAGCGTCGGCGGGTCGAAGTTGGCCCGGAGGTGGTCTTCGCCGGTCGCCTTCGGAATCGGGACGACGCCGTCGCGCTGGTCCAACCACGCGAGGCTGACCGCCTCCGGCGTGGTGTCGCGGGCCTCCGCAATCTCGGCCAGTTCGTCTACGTCGCCCGCCTCGCCCTGCATCAGGGGCGCATAGGCGACGACCGTGATGTCGCGTTCACGGCAGTAGTCCAGCAGGTCGTCCTGCGGGAGCAGGGGATGCATCTCGACCTGATTCGCGGCGATGGGGCTATCCAGAATCTCGCGGGCCTCCTCGATGAGTTCGGTCGTGAAGTTGCTCACGGCGACGCGCTCGGTCTTTCCGGCCTCCCGCAACTCGTCGAAGACCGGCAGGGTCGCCTCGGCGTCGTAGGCGCCCGTCGGCCAGTGAACGTAGAGCATGTCCACCGAGTCTACGCCGAGTCGGTCTAAGCTCTCCTCGGTCGTCTCGCGGACGTCCTCGGGCGCGAGGTTCGCTGGCAGGACCTTCGTGGCGAGAAACACCTCCTCGCGGGGGACTTCGCTGGCGGCGACGCCGTCGCCGACCGCCGACTCGTTGTCGTACATCTGGGCGGTGTCGAGGTGTCGGTAGCCGACGTCGAGCGCCGTCCGAACGGTCTCGGCGCACTGCTCGGGGTCGTCGTTGCCGGACGTGCCGAGGCCGGGACTCGGAATGGTCGTCATGGTCGTTAGGTGTCCGGCCGCGCGGAAAAAGCTACGCGCGTCGGCAACCGCGTCGCCGGCCGTGTCGCCCCCCAGCGACTCGTTTCCATCGTCGCCCTCGCTTCCTGTCTCCGGACTCATTCCGCGCCCGGTCTCACTTCCCGTCCCCGGCCTCGCTCTCGCCGACCGGCGACGCGAACGTCCGGACCGCCGCGATTCCGGCGAGGAAGACGCCGCCGAGGACGCCGAACGCGACCAGCGCGGAGGTCGCGTCGGCGACCGCTCCGCCGAGGAGGTACAGCGGGAGTTTGACCAGCGCGTACGCCATCGACGCCGCGCTCAGGACGGTCGCGCGCCCGACCGACGCCACCTCGTCGTTGACGCGTTGGGTGACGATGGGATACAGGAGCGAGCGCGACCCCTTCATGACGAAGAACGTGGGGAGCGCCAGCAGCGGCCACAGCAGGGGCGCGACCAGCGCGACGCCGAGGACGAGCGGAATCGCGAGGACCGCTCCGCGGACGCCGAGGCGGTCCTGCACCGCCCCGGCGTAGTAACTCGCCACGGCCGAGACGCCCGCGAAGGCGGCGTACAGCAGGCCCATCGAGGCGACCGGGACGCCGAGCGTCTCGGTGCTGATTGGCTGGACGTAGGTGTCGGCCGCCGCGACCACGCCGAAGAAGAGCGCGGCGTACGCGACGAACCACCGGAGTCGCGGCCGGGTCAACTGCTCGCGGAGGACGGCGAGAGCGGCGAGGGTCCCGAGACGCTCGTCGTCGGTGGCTCCGCCGGCGCCGTCTCCGCCTGCGTCCGAGTCGCCGTCGAGATACTGGCGATTCTTCGGGAGCGTGAGTAGGACCACCACGCCCGCCCCGTTGAGGACAGCGGAGGCGACGAAGGGAAGCGTCGGCCGGACGCTGTAGAGGACGCCGCCCGCGAGCATGGTGACGACGGTCACGGCCTTGTTGACCGACTGACCTCGACCCCGGACGTGAGCGAAGCGGTCGGCGTCGAGTCCGCCGTCCGAGCGCGACTCCGACGTTCCGCTCGCTTCGCTCGCGCGACCGGCGGCGAGCGCGTCGTATAGCCACGCGTCGCCGGTACCCGACCGGAAGACCAGCGAGAGCGTCCAGAGGACGTAGAGGACCGCGAGACCGACGTACGACCGGACGAGCGCGAACCCGAGGATGGAGAGCGTCATGAACGCCGAACTCAGCAGGAGGCTGGCCCGCCTGCCGAGTCGGTCGCCGACGTAGCCCGTCGGAATCTCGCCGCCGACGGTCAGCACGGCGTACAGCACGCTCAGCGACGCGATGGCCGTGTAGTCGAGTCCGCGGTCGAGCAGGAACAGCGTGAAGATTGGCGAGAAGAAGCCGAACGAGACGGTCGCCTGATAGCAGTAGTACTTCAGGACCGGCGACGGCGGGAGTCGGTCGGACGCGAGCGACGGGGGCCAGCGAGCGCGGTCGGACACGGGACGACCGGGAGTTGTTCGGGACCCGTCAAAAACGCTCGCTGAACGAGATTGATGTAGAAGTGGTGACAAAAGAGCGAAAGGGCGCGGGCGCGAATCCGGGGACATGACCGATGGCGACCCGCCGTGGCGACTGCTCGGAATCGGCGGACTGGCGAGTCTCTGCTGCGTCGGCACGTCGGCGGTCGGCGGGGCCGCGCTGGCGAGCGGTGCGGTCGCGGGCGGAGCGGGCGCGAACGTCGCGCAGGTGCTGGTGACGGTGCTGACGGTCGGAGGTCTCGGGATGGCGTGGACGCGGTTCGGTCCCGACCCCGCGCGAGAGCGCGACCGACCGGTCTCCGACGGCGAGCGCGAGTAGTCGAACCCTGTTTTCCGCACCGCAGACCTCCGGCCGCGACGGGCGCGGATGCACTTCGCGTCGGTAGAATCGGTGTGCGACTCGACCGTCTCGGTGCGAACTGTCTCCGCGTCCGGCCGCCGCCGCCCGATGATATTTAAATCATCGCGTCGCCCCGACGTCGTCCGTCGGGGTGCCCCGCCTCCGTACCGGGGTTTTAGCCCGGCCTAAACCCGATACGGGCGGTTTCAGGGGATTGTTTTAAGTGTTCGCTCGCCGTGGACACCGATAGGTGATCAGCAATGGCCATTGACCCGCAATTCCACGAAAACCGCGAGAAGGTAGACACTCACGAGGGCCACGACGTGTGGGGCCCCGTCGACGAACCCGAGGAACTGGGCATCCACGGCACTCACGTCGCCGTGGACTTCGACCTCTGCATCGCCGACGGCGCGTGTCTGGAGGACTGCCCGGTGGACGTGTTCGAGTGGGTGGACACGCCCGACCACCCCGAGAGCGAGAAGAAGGCCGACCCCGCCAACGAGGCACAGTGCATCGACTGCATGCTCTGCGTGGACGTCTGTCCCGTGGACGCCATCGACGTGGACGCGGGCCGGGCCTGATTCCGTAATTTTCTCAGAATTTTGACGAGACGTGCGAGGAGATGGGAGCGATAGCCCTCCGCACGTACCTCGCGGTCGAGCGTCGGCGAAAATCCGAGTGAGAACCGCCGCTACTCCGGCCGGTCTACGTCCAGTTCCTGTCGGAGGTAGGCCAGCGCGTCCGTCTCCGCGAGGTACTCGAACTGCTCGCGGAAGTGCGCGTCGCACAGGCCGACTCGGACGCCGTTCAACTCGGGCGCGAACGCCGCGTCCCGGTCGCAGTAGTGGCACCGCATATCACGGTATTGTTCCCGACCGAATTTAACGCCTGCGTTCGGGCCGTCGGACCTGTCGAGGCGGCGAGAGTACGCTCGAACTCCGAGTTCCGACCCCGACTCGAACCATCGTCACGAAGAAAAATAGTTCCAAAACGTTGCTCTTCAATTCCTAAACACAACTATAGAATTCCGACCCGCCTACAGGTTCACCGACGACCGGAAGTGTCGGTACTCGGGTTTCGACAGCCCGGACTTCCCGAGTTCGCGGCCGTGGGCGTCGCTCCCGCCGGTCGGAATCAGGTCGTGTTCGGCGATGGCGCGTTCGACCGGCCGCGGGTCCACCTCCTCGTCGTAGGGGTAGTATCGCTCCACGGCGTCGAGGTCGCTGGTCAGGTCGAGCGCGGCCTCGGGGTCGTCGTAGCGGTACGGGTGCGCGAGGCCCACGAGTCCGCACGCGTCCGAGAGCAGTTCGACGCCGCGCTCGAACGGGGTCACGTCGCGGGCGACGAAGCAGGGACCGTCGTCGCCGATGAGGTCGGCGAACACCGCGTCCGTCTCGTCGTAGTCGGTCTCGGGGTGGTCCACGACGGCGCGGGCGACGTGAGGCCGGCCCAGACCCTCGCGCGCTTCGAGGTCGAGTTCGACGCCGAGGCGGTCCTCGACGTTCTCGATGAGTTTCCGACCGCGCTCCTTCCGGTCGGTCTGGACGCGTTCGAGTTCGGCCGCGAGGTCCGGCGTCGAGTCGACCCCGTAACCCAGCAGGTCCACGCGCTCGCCATCCTCGGGTTCGACGCGCAACTCGATGCCGTGGACCACCGTCACGCCCTCGAAGGCCGTGACCGGCGTCGGCAGTTCGGGGTGGAGGCGGTCGTGGTCGGTAACCGCCACGACCGAGACGCCCGCCTCGCGGGCGGCCTCGGGCACCTCCGACAGGCGCATCTCGCCGTCGGAGTTGGTCGTGTGGACGTGAAGGTCCGCGAAGACGCTCATACCCGCAGAACGGGCGGAGTCCCCGAAAGCGCTTCGCTACGTCGTCGGGCGACTGTGCTACCGTTCACCAACCTTAGATACCTTAAATTCCTCAATCGCATCCCGCAGGAAGCTTTATCATTAACTTTGATGTAGAAACTGCCGATGACACTGCAACAGGCGACCGAACTGCTCCGCGACCACGAGTACCCCGCGACGACCGACCAACTCACCGACTCCTACGGCGACTACGAACTCGACCTCCCGAACGGGACCGAGACGCTGGGCGACGTGTTCCACCGCGTCGAGTCCGAGACGTTCGCCACCTCCGGCGAGGCCGAGGAGACCCTCTTCTCCGCGGTCAGTAGCAAGGCCATCGGTCGCAAGGGGTACAGCGACCGCGACCCGACGACGCTCGGCACGGTGGGTCCCGGGCAAGTCTCGTTCTGAAACGACCTTTTCCAGCGGTCGAAAATTCGCCTCCGGCGAATTTCTCCCTTGCAAAAGCTCGACCAAAGACACCGGAAGACGAACCGCGTCTTCCGAGCAGTCGGTCACTCCGTTCCCGACGACACGGCGTCACCGCCTCAGAAGCGCCGGAGGCGCTTCTTCGACGGTTCCTTGGTCCACTCGCTCTCTCACTCCGTTCGCTCGCTCGCGGTAGAAGTACTGTTTCCGCACAGCGACCGCACTGCACTCAACTGCGCCCGCCCGCAATCTTTCTCGGGACTCGCTACACCCACTTCACGGCACCGCCGAGGTCCAGCGGGACCGACCCCTTGCTGTAGGCCTCGACCGTGCCGGAGGGACGCGCCCGGAAGACGACCGCGGGCCGGTGGCGCACGCCGGGTTGCTCGCCGCGGACCGCGTTCCACTCGTCGTCGCGGAAGCCCGAACAGTCCACGAACAGGACCGCGCCGCCGCCGTGCTTCTGGAGTTGCCCCGAGGTCTTCGTCTCGGCGGTCTCGCGCACCGCGGCGACCGGGGTGTCTGCGTGGCGGCGCGTCGGCGGCCGGGGTCGCGTGACCTCGACCAGCGGAGATTCGCCGCCGTCGCCGGGCGACTCGGCCCGGAAGTCCAGCGAGTGGCCGGTCGTGACCTCGATTTCGGGCGTCACGTCGTAGCCGGCGTCGGTCAGCAGTTTGGCCGCGGTGAACTCGCTCATCGCGGAGGCCATCCGCACGGGGTCGACCTGCGGACTGGTGCCGAGTTTCGACGCCATCTCGTAGCGATGCTCGTCGAGCGCGCCCGTGTGGAGGAACTCCTCGTAGAACGACAGCGCGTCGTCGCGGTCCGCGTCCGGGAAGCCCATGGCGTGTTCCCGGAAGAACTTCCGAGAGGAGTGTCTGCCGTCCTTCGAGAAGAGGACCGGGAGGAAGAACCACGAGAGGTGGTCGTAGTCGGCCAGCCACGGGGCCTCTGTCCGGAGGTCGCCGAGGAGTTCGCGCTGGGCCCACCGCGCGACCGGATACGGAATCTCCTCGAAGGTGAACTTCTCGGTGCGCCAGAGCGCGGAGGGCGTCTCGGTGTTGCCCAGCCAGTAGGCGACGCTCTCGCTCTCGTTCCAGAGGAACAGCGCGAGGTCGCCGTTGTTCATCTCGATGCGCCGAGTCTCGTACCCCGACGGGCCGACGTAGTGGGGCGTCAGTAGTTCGGCACCGAACTTCTCGTCTAGCGGTTCGTAGAGGTCGCGTTCGACCCTTTCTTCAGTCCACCGCTCCGTAGAGCGGCGAAAGCGGAGCGGACTTGCCACGAGCGGTTCTAACCGCGCGAAGGGTTTACGTTTTGTGTCACGACCGGTTTCTCGGGTCGGGTTCGCTGGACGAATCCGGGGCGTCGGTACGTGGAAGCCGAGCCTCTCGATAGCTGAACGCCAATTTCTCGCGAAACGAAACGTCAAACGCTCGAATCGGGCTACTTACGGGGAGGCTCCGACCGTCGGCCGCCGGGGACGACCCGCCGACTTCGAACCGGTCGGAATCTCGGATGGCAGATTTCGACCTGCTTTCGAGGTGCGAAAAGAATGTGATTATCCGTTACATTCATTACCGGCCGAAGCTTACCCATGAGTGTGGTTGTCATGTCAATGGGTGCCTATGACGAAGACGAACACGAGCGCCGTGAACGCAAGAACAACACAGTTGACGTCAGCGAGGACGACGACAGAACGACGTATCACGGCTCCGTAGAGTACGATTCGGGAGATTCCGCGGAAGCGCTCCTCGACCAGTTCGAGGAAATCAAGTCGGAGACGTAATCTATACTGATTATACTGGTATTCCGCCTACATCGGTCCTTCTCTGTCCCTCATCGCCCGTGAGCCGACCGGCCGTCACTCGCGCCAGCCGGGGGTCTCGGGAGCACCGCGCGCGACTTCGACTTCTTCGGCCAGTTTCGGGTCGGCGACCGGAGTCTCGTCGCCGTCGGCGTCTGCCCGGGAGCCTCCGGCGCGCTCTTCCCACTCGGCGATGGCCCGCCCGACCCACGAGTCGGCCTCGCGGGCGGCCGAGAGCGCGGACTCGAACCTGTCGCGGTTCACCTCCGTCGTGCCGGGCGCGGCGGCGACGGCGGCCGCGACGAACAGCGCGCGGTCCTCGTCGGTGAGTGCGCCCGCCGCGGCCCTGCCGACGACGCCGGACAGGCGCTCGGGGTCGGGGAAGACGAACACCTTCTGGCCGACGGCCTGCGGGCCGAGCAGGAACCCCGGGAGGTCGGCGGGCGGGTCGTCGTCCACCAGTCGGTTCCCGCCGAAGGCGTCCTCGACGCGCTCGCACTCGGTCCGTTGCTCCAGTTTCAGGTTGTGGCCGGGGTAGTCGGCGCACTCCTCGGGGTAGGTCTCCGTCCCGTGAATCCGACACTGGAGGGTCGTCGGGTCGAGGAAGGCGCAGGTCGGGAGCCACGTCGGGTCGGTGTCGAACGGGCCCACCGGTTTCGGCGGCTTGCGCAGGCCGAGGAAGAACGCGGGCTTGCCGCCGATGGCCGAGACGGAGACGCCGTCGATTTCGACGCCCGACTCGTCGCGCCAGAGCCGCGGGGTCAGCGCGTCGGCCAACCCCGCGTCGAGGAACTCGCGGGCGTCGTCGCGGGTCAGCGGTACGAGGTTGTAGGTGTCGTCCAGCGGCTGGCGCGGGCCGCGGCGCTCGTGGTCGCTCGCGGCGGGCGCGATGGCCCGCCAGTCGATGCAACACCCCGCACACCCCTCGCAGTCGACCTCCATCGAATCACCTCGGTCGATTCCGCGGCGAGATACGCGACGAAGTGGCATAAGCGATAGGGAGGCCCGACCCGACGTGTTCGGGACCGGAACTAAAGCCGCCCATCGAAAATCCCCGACATGGAGCGAGCGCCGACGGAGACGCCCGACGGGGAGATGTCCGACGGGGAGATGTCCGACGGAGAGACGCCCGAAGGTGAGACGCCCGACGGAGAGTCGATTCGCGTTTGGATGGTCGAGCGGACCTACGCCCGCGACGAACAGAACGTCGTCGTCACCTACGCCACCCGCGACGGCGCGCGCTGCCTCCGCAAGCAACTGACTAGGCGCATCCATCTCGACCCGGTCACTGCCGCGCTCGACGCGTCTCCCGACCGACTTCGACCTGTCGAGGAGACCGAACGCCGGGAGCGATACGCCGCGGAGGCCGCTCGGATGGCCGACGGCCACGACCCCGACGACCGAGTTTAGCGCGCCCGACGGACGAAGACGTGACCGCTGGCGTGGAGGTCGACGGCGAACTCGCCGATGGTGAACGCGACCCGGCCGTCGTTCCGGCCCGGCCCGCGTCGCGTCGGTCGGAAGATGTCGTTCAGCGCGTCGGGGTCCACCGCGTCGTAGAGGCAGACGCTCAGTTCGTCCGCGGGGCGGCCCGACGCCTCGGCCAGCGCGTCCACGACGGTCTCGACGAGCGGTTCGTCGTCGTCCGGGTCGTTGAACGCCCGGTGGATGGTCTGGGAGCTATCTCCGAGGTCTACGGCTGTCGCTACGAGAGATTCTGAATCGTGCATTTGTCCACCCACGTCGGCCGAGGCCGACTCTGATACACACTCTCACTACGAACTCGGATATATACGATTCGGTATCCGTCGGCAGGGCTTTGTCGCTGGGACCGGTGGGTCCGACCATGGCCACGGAACCCTGCGAGGGATGCGGCGAGCAGGTCAAAATCGCGGGCGGCATCGCCAACCTCTGGACCCTCGACCACGACGCGACCGGCGGGATGACGCTGGAGTTCGACGCCGACGGGAGCGAGCATTTCCTCTGTTTCGACTGCATCGACGACCTTCCGGACGACCCGCGCGCCGAGGACGTGGACGCGCTCGGCGAACCGTAGTTACGGCCCGGAATCGTAGCCGCGACTCGGAATCGGTTCGCGACCCTCCGCCCTAATCGAACCGCCGCGACCAACAGATTTTATTCCCGATACCGCCGTGACTTCGAACAGTGAACCCCGACCGGATTTTCGACGAGTTCCCCGCGCCCTCCTATCGGGGCAACCAGCGCGCCGCCCTGTCGGACATCAGGGACGCCTTCGCCGAGGGAAACGACGTGGTGCTGGTGCGCGCGCCGACCGGGAGCGGCAAGTCGCTGCTGGCGCGCGCCATCGCGGGGTGCGCTCGCCGACCCGACGACGCCGCGCCGAGCGACGCGACCGGGGCCTACTACACCACGCCGCAGGTCTCCCAACTCGACGACGTGGCCGAGGACGACCTGCTGGACGACCTGAAGATAATCCGGGGCAAGCGAAACTACTCGTGCATCCTGCCGGGCGAGACCGACACGCCGGTCGACAGGGCACCCTGCGCCCGCGAGAAGGGGTACGACTGCTCGGTGAAACACCGGTGTCCGTACTTCTCGGACCGGGCCATCGCCAGCAACCGCGACATCGCGGCGATGACGCTGGCGTACTTCATGCGGACCGCCGGGTCGGAGGTGTTCCGCAAGCGCGACGCGGTCGTGATAGACGAGGCTCACGGCCTCGCCGAGTGGGCCGAGATGTACGCGACCATCGACCTGAACCCCCGGACGGTGCCCATCTGGGACGACCTGACGGTGCCCGAGATTTCCGGGATAGACCGCGCCGTCGAGTACGCCGACCGACTCCAGAACGTCTGTCGCCGGCGCAAAGACGAACTCATCGCCCAACAGGAACTCGACCCCCACGAGGCCGCCGAGCGCGACCGACTGCAGGAACTCATCGGCGAGTTGGACTGGTTGGTCGAGGACTACCGCGACACCGAGAGCGCGACGACGTGGGTCGTCGACCAGCAGGACGGACGGGGGTCGGGCGACGGGGGCGGCCCCATCACCATCAAGCCGATGAACCCCGAGCGGTATCTCAGCCACACGGTCTGGGAGCGGGGCAACAAGTTCGCGCTCCTCTCGGCGACGATGCTGAACAAGCAGGCGTTCTGTCGGCAGGTCGGTCTCGACCCCGCCAACGTCGCGCTAGTGGACGTGGGCCACACCTTCCCGGTCGAGAACCGGCCGCTCTACGACGTGACGCAGGGGAAGATGACCTACGAACACCGCGACGAGACCCTGCCGGACATCGCCCGCACCGCGGTCCGCATCATGCAGGAGCATCGGGGCGAGAAGGGCATCGTTCACGCCCACTCCTACGCGATTCAGGAGCGTCTCGCCGACCGACTCGACGACTTCGGCGTCGGCGACCGGGTCCGGACCCACGACAGGGACGACCGCGATGCCGAACTCGAATCGTGGAAGGCGACCGACGGCGAGGAGGTGTTCCTCTCGGTCAAGATGGAGGAGGCGCTCGACCTGAAAGGGGACCTCGCCCGGTGGCAGGTCATCTGCAAGGCCCCGTTCCTCAACACCAACGACTCGCGGGTCGCCCACCGCCTCGAAGAGGGCCAGTGGGCGTGGTACTACCGCGCCGCGCTCCGGACCGTGATTCAGGCCTGCGGGCGGGTGGTCCGTGCGCCCGACGACTACGGCGCGACCTACCTCGCGGACTCGAGTCTCCTGCAGGTGTTCGACCGCGCTGAAACAGACACGCCCGACTGGTTCCGCGAGCAGGTAGAGCGCATGTCTCGCCCGGACCTGCCCGAGTTCGACCCCCGGAGCGCCAGCGAGTCGGCGGCCGGAGCGGACGCGGCCGGCGGACGGGGCGCGGGTCGGCGTCGGGGGTCGCGGACCCGTGGTCGGTCCGACGCCGGGTCGTCGTCGGGCGGGCGCTCCTCGGGCGGGCGCTCCTCGAGCGGCCAGTCCGCGAGCGGGCAGTCCTCCGGCGAGAACTCGTCGGGCGGAGCCTCTTCCGGCGGTTCTTCGACCGACCGAAAGAGTCCGATGGCGGACGTGTGGGACGACAGCGTGTAGGTGCGCTCGGTCGCCCGAGCGGAAGTTCTCCGACGAACCTTTCCTTCCGAACTGCTGTCGCCGCGGAGTCCGAGACGTTCCGAGAGTAGCGTCTGACCGTGGCGTAGCTTTATTCCAGACCGCGATGAATCCCCGCTCGGACATGGGGGACTCCGGACGCGAGACGCACGAGGCCGACCGAACGACCGCCGACCCGACCGCGCGCCGGCGGAGCGTGCTACGGGCGCTCGGCGGTGCGGGCGCGCTCGCGGCGTTCACGGGCGTGAGTACCGGCCGGGAACGCGCGGCGGCCGCCGCGGACGCGACGGACGCGCAGAGTCCCGCGGAGACCCGCGAACGGGCGCGACAGGACGGCGAAATCGACCCGGTGTGGGGGTTCCCGGCGCTGTCCGACGAGACCGACCCGCCGACCAGTCCGAAGCACGAGGTGGAACTCCAGATTCGGCCGCACGACGCGCCGATTCCCGAGTTCGTCTTCGAACCGACCGGCCTCTACGTCGAACCGGGCGACACGGTGCGGTTCAGCTACGAGTCGCCCCACCACACCGTGACGGCCTACCACCCCGCGTTCGGCTACGTCCAGCGCGTGCCCGACGACGTGCCACCGTTCTCGGCCCCGGCGCTCCCGCAGGGCGGCTACTGGCTCTACACGTTCGACCGAGAGGGCGTCTACGACCTCCACTGCGCCCCCCACGAGATATTCGGCCACGCGATGCGAATCGTCGTCGGGTCGCCGAGCGGACCGGCGGCCGACGCCCTGCCCGACCTCTGCGCACAGCAACCGGCGGAGACGCCGGGTGCGGGCGGGGAGACCACGGCCGCGATGGACGAGCAGACGACGACCGGGACGGGGCGAGAGACCACGGCCGACGCCCGAACGGCGACGGCCGAACCCGGAACGACCACTGGTAGCGGCGAGGAAGGAGACGGCGGGGAGGAGCCGAGTTTCCCGCGGCTCACGGCCTACACCGTCCTCTCGGACCCGGCGCTCGCTCCCGACGCCATCGTGGACGAGCGTCGAGTGTCGTGGGACGACCTCGCGCCCGAGAGCAAGCAGTTGTTCGTCCAAATTCGGGGCTTCCCGCCGTGTTGACCCGCGAGGTCCCGCGCTCGACCGGCCGAGAAGCCCGTTTCGTGGCGGGGCGACCGGGCGACGCGAGACCACGCGACGCGAACCGCTGACCGCTAAAACCGCGGTCCCCGGCGGAAAATTTCGAGCCGAGAGTCGCTCAGAGTAGCGAAATCGTGAACGCGATGCTCGAACTGAGCAGCATCAGTACGAAGAACAGCGAGATGAGTTTCTGTCTCGTGTCGTCGTCCATATCGAACGGAAGCGACGGGCGCGAGATAACGCTTTGGGTCGCGGCGCGTCCGAGCGGTGCAGCGGTCGCCCCGCTACCGCCGGTCCTCGACGGTCCCGAGGACGGCGTCGCAGTGGGGACACAGCACCATCCAGTACCGTTGGCTCGTCGTGGCGGTCACGGTGACGCCGTCGCGGTCGGCCTTCGGTTCGATTCGCTTCTGGCTGTAGTTCGGGTCGCCGGCGTCGCGGCCGCAGGACGCACAGGTTGGCATACGCGGGCGTACGGCGGCCGGCGGCTTAACGGCCGCGCACCGCGACGTAGCACGCCGCGACGACGACGCATCCGACGCCCGAGAAGAACGTGGTCGCGCCCCACGCCACGGGTGCGAGCGACGCGCCCCGGGAGCGCGGGGACCCTCGACGCCTGCGCGCGTCGGCGTACACGAGCGTCGCGAGGACCAGCGGAACGAGGACGGCCGCGGCGGCGAGCGCGAGCGTTTCGAGTTCGAGGCTGAGCGACGGGTGAGGTAGGGGCATGGACCCCTTTCTTCCGACGGCGGACCCATTGTTATTGACTCGTTACCGGCGTCTCGGGGGGACGGATAAATCGAACCCCGGCGGCGAGCGCCGGGTCAGAACTCGCCGAGTTGCGACTGACCGCCCGAGTCCTCGCCCGCCATCGCGGCCGCCTTGTCGAGGGCGGCGTCGAGCGTCTCCTCCTGACTGCTGTCGTAGAGGGTCGCCGCGGGGTGGACGCAGATAAGCACGTCGCGGACCTCGCCGCCGAGTTCGGCGGTCCTGACCGACCCGGCCTCCTTCGTGACCGCGACGTCGTCGTCCAAGAGGTGTTCGCTCGGCACCTTTCCGAGCGTGATTACGACCTCGGGGTCGACCTGTTCGATTTCGCTCTCGAGGTAGGGCCAGCAGTTGTCGAGTTCCTCGCTGGTCGGGTCGCGGTTCTCCGGTGGGCGACACCGCACGCAGTTGGTGATGCGCACGTCCTCGCGGGCGAGTCCCCGGTCGCGCAACTTGTCGTCCAGAATCGTGCCGCTCCGCCCGACGAAGGGTTCGCCCTGCTGGTCCTCCTGTTGGCCCGGCCCTTCGCCGACGAACAGGAGGTCGGCGTCCGCGGGACCCGTGCCGTTGACTATCTGGCTTCGGCTATCCACGAGTTCGGGACAGCGCGTACACTCGGTCACTTCGAGGCCGTCCATTTCTCCCATGCGTGAGGGCACGGGTCGGTGGTATTAAGAATCGGCGGCCTTCCGTCGAGGTGCGGACCTCGCTCCGGTTCGGTCCGGAGTCTCACCCCTCCGAGGGCCCGCTGTTCCGCCGGAGGTCGTCGCCCGCTCTCGCGGCCAGTCTCGCCACCCGGAGCGGTTCGGGCCGACCGCCCTCCGGCGTGAACGCTCGGACCGCCTCGCGGGCCTCGCTCGCGTCGATGCCCACCGAGCGCACGAAGACCGTCTCGTCGTTGACCGAGACGCGCTCTCTGGCCGGTTGGCGCTCGAACGCCCGCTTTCGCCGCTCTAACGCCTCGCCCTCGAACTCGGCCTCCAGCGCCTCGACCAGTCCCGGACTCTCCTCGAAGGTGACGGAGACTACCGGGCGGTCGGTCTCCTCGTGAATCGTTCGGAGGTCCACGACGTTGTACCACGCCAGTGCGATACCGGCGACGAAGACGTATCTCACGTCCTCGCGGCCGAGGTCGGAAAACAGGTCGGTGACTGCTTCGGTGGCGTCCGTTCCGCCGACGGTGCAGGTCTCGAAGGCGAATCCGTCGGTGACGCGACTCGCGCGGGCGACGACGCCCGCGAGCGTGCTACGACGTTCTCGATAGGACTCGGCGATACCCAGCGCGCGGACGCCGGACTTCACGGGTCGGGGTTCACGGAGTCTAATCTCACGGAGTCAGGTCTCGCTCTGCTCGTCGTCCTTGATGTCCTTGAGACGGTCGATGAGTTCGTCGTTCGAAGCTCCGATTTCGAAGTCCACGCTGCCTTCGTGGGAGTTCTCTTCGGTGTTTACGCCGTTATCGTCGTCGAGGTCGGCATCGTAGTCCTGATTCTCCTGTTCGGACTCGTCGTAGCTCCCAAATCCCATGTGTAAATGTATGTAGGTGCTTCGACCACTAAAGTCTCCTGCCGCCCGTCAAGGTTTTGAGGGGTGCGGCCAAATAGCCCGGCGTGCAAGTACACAACGTCACCGCCGACGCGGAGACGTTCACCTGTAACGCCTATCTCGCCGAGGGCGAGAGGACGGTGCTGGTGGACGCCGGCAGCATGCCGGGCGTCGTGGACGTCGTCGCCGACCGCGTCGAGGACGTGGACGCGGTGGTGCTGACCCACCAACACGGCGACCACGTCGGTCAACTCGACGCCGTGCTGGACGCCTACGACCCCGAACTGCTCTGCTATGCCGACCACCCGCGCCGGACCGAGGAGATTTCGGACGGCGACACCGTCGAAATCGGCGACGAGGAGTTCGAGGCGGTCCACTCGCCGGGCCACGCCGACGACCACCTCGCGTTCGTCTCGGACTCGACCCTCTTCAGCGGCGACGTGGTGGTGTACAACGACGGCGCGTTCGACGACGGTAGCTTCGGCCGGACGGATATGGCCGGCCAGTCACGCGAGCGCGAAATCGAGAGCATCCGCGAGATTCTCGACAGGATGGGAGAGGGCGTCGGGTCGATGTACGCCGGACACGGCGACGAATTCCACGGCGACGTGCGCGAGGTCGTCGAGCGTGCGCTGGAGCGGGCCGAGCGCCGGGAGCCGAAGTATCCGGACGAGTAGGTGATAATATTTTTACCGGTCGCGCGTCCCCTTCGTGTCGAGAGATGAACGCTCAAGAGACGGTCGCCGAGTTCCTCGCGGAACACGAACTGGACAGCGAACCGGCGTATCGGATTCTCGACCTCGCCTCGGAGGTCGGCGAGTTGGCGAAAGACGTCAACGACTCGACCGACTACGGGGCGGAACCCGAGGAGGTAGACGTGAAGACGGACGAACTCGGCGACGCGCTCTTCTCGCTCCTCGCCGTCGCCGAGTCGCTCGACGTGGACGCCGAGGAGGCCTTAGACGAGGCGCTGGCGAAGTATCGTGCGCGAATCGAGGCGACCGGCGACCCCGGGTCGGGCGAGTAGGGGTCCGGCGGTAGCGAAACGTCTTCGAGAGCGAACGGAGGCGTAGCTGTCCGAACGCGAGCCAAGGAGAAACCGAGCGACAATCAGGCGTTGCGCGGTTCCTTGCTCTTGGGTCGGAGCTTTCCGTAGCCGCACTTGCGGCAGTTGTCGGCTTCGTGGGGGTTACGAGCGTTGCACCGCATGCAAATCATCTTGTCGAGGATTCGCGCTTCCGCTTTCTCGAAGCTGGCCATACCGACGGGTTAGCCGCCACGGCATTTAAACCTTACAGAGTCGCGCTGGCCGGGCGTCCGCTCGGGCGGCGACAAACCCTAACTTCGCGTCCGGTGACACCGGACTCATGCCAGAACGACCCGCGGTAACGGTCCTCGCGCTGGTGGTTCTCCTCGCTGTCGCACCCGCGAGTAGTGCGGTTTCGGGCGGTGCAGCGATGGGAACCCAGACAGAGACCTCCACGACCGAGATTTCGAGTTGTACGACCATCACCGAGTCCGGCGAGTACGTCCTCACGGGCGACGTGACGAACGAGTCGCCGACCCGACCGCGGAACGGCCTCGGGGCCTGCATCGCCGTCCGGGCCGACGACGTGACTCTTCGGGGCCGGAATCACACCGTCGCGGCCGGACCCGGCGGCGCTCCCGGCGTCGTCGGCGTCCTCGTGAGTCCGCGAACGAGGGCTCGGGGAGTTACGCTCTCCGGCGTGCGGGTTGGCGGCCGCCAGTCGCGCTCGAACGTCACCGTACAGAATCTCACGACGACTCGGTGGGGCGCGGGCGTCGCGGTCCTCGGCGCGACCGGCGTCACTCTCCGGAACGTCTCGGCGGCGAACAACCTCGGGGACGGGATTTTCGCGGAGAACGCGACCGACCTCCGACTCCGGGGCGGGTCGGTCCGGGGGAGCAACACCGGCGTCTTCCTCCGGCGCTCGCCGGACGCCAGCGTCGCGAACCTGACCGTCGCCGACAACCTCGCCGGCGTCTCGGTCCGGCGCTCGGACGACGCGACGCTCCGGAACCTCTCGGTCTCCCGCCACTCGCAGTACGGCGTCGCGCTCGTCCGGTCGGCGAACGCGACCCTCGAAAACGCGACGCTCCGGGACGACGGCTTCGCCGAAATCGCGCTCGCACGCTCCTCGGACGCTCGCCTCGTCGGCGTCTCGGTCGCCGACTCGCCGGGGTGGGAGGTCTACGCGGTCCGCGACTCCGCGGCGGTCGGCGAGCGCGTCCGCCTCGGCGCGACGACCCTCTCCTTCGAGGTCCGCGACGCGGCCCTCGACGCCGCTACCGAGACGCCGCCGCTCCCGCTGACTGACCGACAGGTCGTCGGCGACTCGCTGTTCGTCCGGCCGACGGCGGCGGACGCTCGCCTCTCGCTCTCCCTTGGCTACGCCGATTCCGCCGTCGAGCGCGCGCGGACGACCGAGGACACCCTCTCGCTCTGGCGGTTCGACGCCGGGTCGGGGTGGGCGCGCGCCGAGACGACGGTGGACGCCGAGCGAAACCGCGCGTCGGCCGACTTCGAAAATCTGAGCGAGAACGGGACGGTTGTCGCCCTCGTCGGCGAGGGACTCGCGGAGTCGGAGAACGCGACGGACCGAAGTTAGCTACGAATCGGTCGCAGACTGCTCTTCCCCGGCGTCGAGATACTCCTGCTGGACCGCGACCACCTCGGTCGAGTCCTCGCAGTCGGCGTATCGCCGGAGTGGTTCGGCGTTGAGTTCGAGGAAGGTCTCGCCCCACGTGAACTTCGAGAGAATCTCTTCGGCATGCTCGCGTTCGCCGAGAATCGTCAGGGCGGCGGCGAACGCCTCGACCGTGTTCAGGCGGAAGGGCTTGCCGTAGCTGACGGGGTTGGCCGCCACGAGGAACGGGAGCGCGCGGTGGACGCCCGGCATCTCGAACAGCGCCCGCTCGGCGGTCTCCCACGAGCAGTCCAGCGCGACTAGCTTGTCGGTCTCGGCCCTGTCGGCGGGCGAGAGCGCCTGCTCGGCGTGGGGGTTCAGCACGATGCCGTAGGGAGTCGCCGACGCGCTCCGATGGAGTGTGGCGAGGTCGAACCGGGCGAGTTTCCGGGCCGTACACTTGTCGGGGTCGTCGTCGCCCTCGTAGCGGACGTGGAGATTCACCGAGTAGACGTAGGCAAGTAGCCTTCAAAAGTTGCTCGGAGAGTCGGAAGCTCAGCTTCCAACGCGGTGTAAGCAGAGATGGTGATCATTTAGAAAGCCCCCGGTCGCTCGCGGTCATTGGCCGACATATTCTCGGTTCCCTTCGCTCACCTCGGATAGGGGTCGGCCAGACGACCAAGATGAACGCCAGCGACCGGCCCCTTTCAGTCCCGCCGGCAGTTTGGTCGGCCAGTCGTCGCTGGATGGACCGTTCCACCCGGCGCGCACTGGTGCGCCCTCGTGGCGCGCCAGTGTGCGTGAGGGAGGCGCCGCGTTCAGGCGGCCGCCGAGGCTGGGGAGGCGTGAGGCCCGTGGTTGCGGTGATTCCTTGGTGTCGGCAGAAGCTAGCTACTCGTTCACTCTGGTCTTCGTTTCGCTGCTCAGAAAAAGAGCCCTCAGGAAAAGCTCCGAAGGCGTGTTCTACTCGTAGGCGGCAATTCCGGTCAACTCACCGGTATTGCCGCTGTACTCGGACTCTAACGAGTCACTCGTAGGCGGCAATTCCGGTCAACTCACCGGTATTGCCGCTGTACTCGGACTCTAACGAGTCACTCGTAGGCGGCAATTCCGGTGAGATCCTCGCCCAGAATCAGGGTGTGGATGTCGTGGGTGCCCTCGTAGGTGTAGACCGTCTCCATGTTCGCCATGTGGCGCATCGGCGAGTAGTCGGTCGTGATGCCGTTCCCGCCCAGCATCTCGCGGGCGACCCGCGACTGGTCGCGGGCCATCCGGACGTTGTTGCGCTTGGCCATCGAGACGTGCTGCGGTCGCAGGTCGCCTCGTTCCTTCAACTCCGCCAGCCTGTAGGCCAGCAGTTGGCTCGTCGTGATTTCGGTCGCCATCTCCGCGAGTTTCTGCTGCTGTATCTGGAATCGCGCGATGGGGCCGCCGAACTGGTCGCGCTCGGTGGCGTACTCGCGGGCCGTCTCGAAGCTATCGCGGGCCGCGCCGACCGCGCCCCACGCGATGCCGTACCGGGCCTGCGTGAGACACGAGAGCGGTCCCTTCATCCCTTCGACGTCGGGCAGGACCGCGTCCTCGGGCACGTACACGTCGTTGAGGCCGATTTCGCCCGTCACGGAGGCGCGCATCGAGAGCTTGTCGTCTATCTTGTTGGTCGTCACGCCGTCCGTGTCGGTTTCGACGAGGAAGCCCCGGACCGGGTTATCCTCGGCCGAGCGGTCGCGCGCCCAGACGACCGCCACGTCCGAGATGGGCGAGTTAGTAATCCACGTCTTCGAGCCGTTGAGGACGTACTCGCCCGCGTCCTTCTCCGCGTAGGTCTCCATCCCCGAAGGGTTCGAGCCGTGTTCGGGTTCCGTCAGCCCGAAACAGCCGACGAGTTCGCCCCGGCCCAGTCCCGGGAGCCAGCGCTCTTTCTGCTCCTCGGAGCCGTAGGCGTGAATCGGGTACATCACGAGCGCGCCCTGCACGCTCGCCATCGAGCGGATGCCGGAGTCGCCCGCCTCCAACTCCTGCATCAGCAGGCCGTACGCGGTCTCGCTGACGTTCGGCGAGCCGTACCCCTCCAGATTCGGCGCGTAAAACCCCAGCTCGCCCATCTCCGGGATGAGTTCGGTCGGGAACGTCCCGGCCTCGAAGTGGTCCCCGATGTCCGGCTTGACCTGCTCCTCGACGAACTGACGGGCGGTGTCCCGAATCATCTGCTCCTCCTCGTCGAGGTCCTGCTCCAGTGAGACGTAATCGAGCATGACGGAAACTGAGTCCGGAACCGTAAAAAACGCTCCTACTCGTTCGCAATTGTTGCCGCGAACGAGCGCCGTGTCCCCGACCCCGATTCGGGACCTCAGACCTCGACGTTCTCGTCGCGGCTGGCCGCGATGTCGAGGTACGCGTCGGCCTGTTCGGCGTAGGGGCCGCGCTCTATCACCGCGTCGTCCTCGTCGTACTCGACCAGTCCCATCATCGCCAGTTTCGGCAACTGGGAGTGGCGAAGCGAGGTGAACACGCGCTTGCAGTGTTCCTCCGAGACGAGGTCGATGGGCTTGTTCGTCTCCCACGCGGCGACCGTATCGACCAGTTCGCGCAGGTCTATCGCCCCCTCGGCCTCCCGGAGGGCGACGAGGACGTACCGGCTCCGCTTCGAGGCGAGCGCGTCGAAGATGTTGTCCTGCGAGAGCGGCGGCGCTTCGAAGCTCGGCTCGCGCGGAGACGGTGCGGGCGACGCGGGAGTTTCGTTACCCTCGGCTAGGTCGTCTCTCATTACCCTATCATAAACTCCCAACCGGGGTGGCTCTGCTGGTTCACAGGTAATGGTGTTTAAGAGCGCCGCGGCGAAAACCGACCGAGAGCGGTTGCCTCACTCGCGACCCTCGCCGGCCGACTCGCTCTGGCCGGACGCGAGTCGTCGGCGCGGGCCGTCTACGTCCCGTTCTCCTGCGTTCGGTTCGCGTGTACCGCCTCGGCCTCGTCGACCCACGCCGGAACCTCGACGGTCGTCTCCCCGACCGCTGAGTACCGAACCGTCATCGTCCGGTGGCCCGAGACGCTCCCTCGCTCGAAGTCGTACTCGTAGGTGACGTTCCGGACGAACCCGGAGGGCGCGACCAGTGCGGTGGCGGTGACGTTCGTCGCGTTCACCTCGACACTGCCGTTCCGCGGCCGGTAGGTGAACGTCCGGTTCTCGCCCTCGGCCCGGACGCGGTACCACTGCCCGCCGTCCGACTCGACCCCGCCGGTCTCCTCCGGGGGCGCGACCGACGTGACGCTAGTCGCTGACCCGTTCAGCACGTCGGCGAGCAACTGCTCGCTACTGAACGTGGTCTCGGCGAACCCGCGACCCGCCACCCTGCGGTAGCCGTCGCGGTAGGCGCTGGCGTTCCAGAACGTGACGCTGCCGTTCGTGTAGACGCGACTGTCCTCGATGGTGATGCCCGCGACGCTGACGCCGGTGCCGGTCTGGGTGTGGTTGAACCGTAACCGTTCGGCCCCGACCTGCGTGTGCTGGCCCCACCGGCCGAGTTCGCTCCCGTTGTCGGCGACGACACGAACCTTCCGGTCGTAGGTGTACGTCTGGTTCGCCAGCACCTGTTCGTGGGCGGCCGCGAGCGCCGCGGCGTCGGTCACCGAGTTCGCCGAGAGACCGGGCGGTAACGCCGAGCCGCCGGCGGTTTCCGTCGGTTCCCCGGTGGTAGCCTCGGAAACGGTCGTCCCGTCTGCGCGCGTCGTCACTTCCGATGTCGTGTCCGTCTCGCCGCCGGGGAACGCGTTACAGCCCGCGAGGACGAGAAGAAGGCCGACGGCGAGTGCGAGTGAGCGGCGCATGCCGGTGGTTCGACGCTTCCGGATAAAGATTTACGGGCTGACCTGTTTGGGCGGGCGGCACTGAGACGGCCGACGGACGGCATCGGCAGTGGACGGGAGCGCCGGAACTGGACCTCACTCGGGAGGGATAACCCCGAACCGGCGCGGAAAACGGCGAAAACGTCGAGAAACTCGGTGGTTCGCAGCGGTCGCTCGTACTACCGCCACATCGACTCGGCCATCCGCTGGGGGAACTCCCGGACGAGTCGGAGGAGGTGCTTGAAGATGCCCTCCTCGTTGCTGTCGCCCCGGAGGTACGACCGAGTACGTTGGCTGATTATCTCGACGCTGACGACCAGCACGAAGATGACGATGATGGTCGCCATCATGTTCGTGTAGTTGAACAGTCCCCGCTGCGTGTTGAGGATGCCACCGATACCGCCCGCGCCGATGAGACCCATCGTGACGGCGATGCGGACGTTTATTTCGAGGATGTACATCGTCCACGCGATGAAGGGCGTGAACACCTGCGAGAGCATCCCGAAGGTGATGGTCTGGGGTCGATTCGCTCCCGTCGATTCGATGGCCTCTATCGGACCGTCCTCGACCTCCTCCAAGGCGTCGGTGAACAGTCGCCCCAGGTTCCCGACGGTGTCGGTTCCGATGGCGAGCGTCGCCGTGAACGGCGAGAGGCCGCCGAGTGGGATGTAGATGAGCGCCCACACGAGCGCGGGAATCGACCGAATCGTGCTCATCGTGCCCCGGAAGATGAAGTTGAACGGGAACGGAGTGACCCGTTCGCTTCCGAGGACGCCGAACAGGAGCGCACCGGGGACGCCCAGAACCGTCCCCGCGAATCCGATGGCCAGCGTCGTGAGCGCCGCCTTCGGGATGGACGGACCGGTCTGGTTGGCCAGGAACTGCTGGTACTGACCGAAGTCGAGGAACGGTACCCCGAAGTACGTCGTCACCGGGAAGAACCCGCCGAGCGCCTCCTTGAACTCCGGCCAGTAGTAGATTATCTCCGCGATAGTGAACTGCACCATCTCCAGCGCGGAGAGAAACAGGTACGCGAACGCGACGACTCCGACCAGCCAGCCGACCCGCCGAATCGTCTTTCTGCGTTTCAGTTCCGTCAACCGCTGCTCGATGCGGTCGTCCGTTCGATAGCCGATACCGAAGTACGCGCGCAGGCGCTCGCCGAGGCTATCGTCGCTGGTGCTCATGCGTCTACCTCCTGACCGCTCCGGATGGACTCGGTCTGAATGTCGCCGTATATCTGGTCGATTACGTCGATAGTCAAGTCCTCCCGATAGCCGTCGAACACGAGGCGGCCGTCTTTCATCCCGAGGAATCGCTCACCGAACTCGCGTGCGAGGTTCACCTGATGCAGACTGGCGAGAGTCGTCAGGTTCCGCTCGTCCGCGGCGTCCCGGATGTACCCCATCACGGACTCGGCGCTCGCGGGGTCGAGGCTCGCCACCGGTTCGTCCGCGAGCAGCAGATTCGGTAACTGTACGAGTGCCCGAGCGATACCGACGCGCTGTTGTTGACCACCACTCATCTGACTCGCCTGTTGGCCCGCCTCGTCGAGTAGGCCGACCGTGTCGAGCGCCTCCAACGCCGCGAGTTTGTCCTCGCGGTCGTTCCACTGGAGCAGACTGCGTCCGAAAGACGTACGATTGAGCGACCCGGTGAGCGCGTTCCCGTACGCGCTCATCTGTTCGATGATGTAGTGTTGCTGGAATATCATCGCCACGTCGTCTCGCGGTCCGGTTATCTCCTCGGCGTCGATGCTGATACTTCCCGAAGTCGGTTGCGTCAAGCCGTTGAGACACCGCAGGAGCGTGGACTTACCGGCACCGGACTCGCCGAGGATGACGACGAACTCGCCGTCGGGAATCTCGAACGAGACGTCCCGTAAGGCCTGCACGTCTCCGTACGATTTGCTCAGGTTTTCGACTTTTATTGTACTCATTTTCCGGTTTTCGCTAGGTTGGCTTCCGTTGGGGGCTGAAATAGTCCAACGACTAAAACAGTACGAAAGTTAGCGGGCTAACTTACGAGTCGCTACCGAATTCGAGTCCGAGAGCGTTCTTGACGTTCTTGACCGGTTTGTAGTCGCTGGCGTCGCCCTTCTTGAGTCCCGTGAACCAGAGGTCCTCCGCGCTGTTGTCGTTCTTGAGGTCCTTCGCTTCGGCTTCGAGGAGGGCCGTCTTGATGTCCTCGCGTTTGTCCGAGTCCCAGTTCGAGCGCATGAGGATGGGCGCACGCGGAATCGGCTGAGAGGCCTTCAGAAGCTGCATCTCGGGCTTCTTCGAGCCCGCGTCGTCGAACCCGGCCGCGATGTTCTTGACGCGGTCCGGGAACTGGTCTTTCGGCACGTGAGGCATCGAGACGAACGCTCCCGTCCCGGCCGCCGCAACGTCGTCCCGGTTCTTCATGGCCTTGAACGCTTGGTCGTGACCGGACCACTTGCCGGTGAAGTCCTTCGGGTTGCCTTCCGGCGCACCGCCGATGTCGAGACCGGCCTGCTTGAGCATGTAGAGCGGGAAGAGCGATCCGCTCGTCGAGAGTTTGTCGGCGAACGCGACGGTCTCGCCTTTCAGGTCGGTGAGTTTGTTGATGTCGTTGTCCGGCTTGGTCGTGATGAGCGAGAAGTACTTGGCGGCACCGTAGGCGACGCGGATTCCCAGGATGTCGGCGACGCCCTCGTCGGTGCCGACGACACCGAGCGTCGGGGACGCGTCCGCGATGTCGGCCTGGTCGCTCTTGAGCGCCTGATAGACGGCGGCGTAGTCGCCCGCCTTCTTGGCCTTGATTTTGACGCCGGTCTCTTGCTCGATGTAGTCGAACACGCCCTGGTACTGCTTCTTGACACTGACCGAAGACTCTGCGGGCGTGAGGATGAATCGCACTTCCTGACTGCCACCCGAACCGGAGAGATTACCGATACACCCTGCCGTTCCCGTAATACCGACTGCACCGGCTGTCGCCGCGGTTTTGAGGAATCTACGTCGGTTTTCCATGACTGAAGTCATGTTTAGCGTCAGACAGGCACCGAATAAATCTTCCTATTTCTAATATATACTCTTAGGTCGTTCGCTCTGGGCGACAGACGTTGCCGATTTCTATGCCACGTCTTTCAGATACTCACGGCAGAACGACGAGGGAAAGGGCCTTTGCCGTGCCGTCGGAACGCTCTGGTATGAGCATCACCGAAACGCGAGACCGTGACGAACGGACCGGAGCGTCGGTCGTCGTGGTCGATTACGGACTGGGCAACCTCCGGAGCGTCACCCGAGGACTGGAGCGTGCGGGCGCCACCGTGACGGTCAGCGACGACCCCGACGCGTTCGAGTCGGCCGACGGCGTCGTCCTGCCGGGCGTGGGCGCGTTCCGCGAGGGCGTCGAGAACGCCGGACCGTACCGGGACGCGCTCCTCGACGTCGCCGAGAGCGGGACGCCCGTCTTCGGCATCTGTCTCGGCATGCAGATGTTGCTCACGACCAGCGAGGAGGCCGAACGCGCCAGCGGCGGGCGCGACGGTGGGCACGCGAGCGACGTGCGCGGACTCGACCTGATTCCGGGGACGAACGTCCGGTTCGCGGAGGGCCAGAAGGTTCCCCACATGGGATGGAACGAACTCGACGTGAAACGCGACCACCCGCTCGTGACGGGCGTGGACGGCGAGTACGCCTACTTCGTCCACTCGTACTACGCGGTCCCCGACGACGAGAACGCCGTCGTCGCCACGTCCGATTACGAGACCGAGTTCCCCGCGATAATCGCCGACGAGACCGGGAACGTCTTCGGCACGCAGTTCCACCCCGAGAAGAGCGGCGAGACCGGTCTCACCATCCTGCGGAACTTCGTGGACATCTGCGCCGAGTGATTTTCCGGTCGCTCGAACGAATAATTCGGTCGCTCGAATCGAGTGATTCGGTTCGTTCAAAGGAAGTCGCGCACGTCCGAGTACCACATGTCGTGGTCGTCCACCTCGCCGACCCGACGCGCGATGGCGACGGCGATGACGTGCCAGCAGAGGTCGGTCGGGTCCTCGGGGTCGAGGTTGTACTCGCTGTCCCGACAGCCGCAACCGCGACCCTCGACGACGTACTCGTCGTCGTGCCCGACGACGACCGTGAAGTCCCGGTACTCCTTGACCCGACTCTCCGAGACTGCCTCGATGGCCTGCGCGCCTCGGTCGTCGTGGACCGACAGGATGCGGTTGGTGACCGCGGGCGTGAGTTCACCCGCCGCTTCGAGGTCGGCCTGCCACTCCTCGACCTCGTTCACGGGGACCGCCTCCGAAGCGCGCGCTCGGAACCGTCGGGCACTGGGGCGTCGGCCGGGAACACGCCAGAGGGGTTTGGAGGGCGGGCCTAAACAGGTTCCGGTGTCGCGCGTTCGCACAACTGTCCGGAGGCGAGGCCGGGGACCGGAGTCCCGCTCCACCGAGAGGCCTGCGCCGGCGTGACCGCTGGGAGAACGCGACGGCACCGCGAGAGAGAAACGGTGGTTCCGCATCGGTTCGCTTTTCGCCGGCGAGTCACGACTACGGGTATGCGCGTCAGCGAAGGCGGGGTCGAGGTCGAAGTCCCCGAACAGGCCGACGAGGGAATCGGCGACGAGGTGTTCTTCAACCCGGTACAGGAGTTGAACCGCGACCTGACGGTGGCGACCCTCCGGGCCTACCGGGACCGCGAACCGCGCGCGGAGTACTACCTCGACGCGATGGCCGCCAGCGGCGTCCGGGGCGTCCGCGCCGCGGCCGAGGGCTGGAACGCCACCCTCGCGGACATCGACGAGGACGCGGTCGAACTCTGCCGGGAGAACCTCGCGCGAAACGACCTCGACGCCGACGTGGTCCAGCGCGACGCCAACGCGCTCATGCACGAGGAGGTGTTCGACGTGGTGGACATCGACCCGTTCGGGACGCCGATTCCGTTCGCGGACGCCGCGTTCGCCAACACCCGCGACCTCGTCTGCGTCACTGCGACCGACACCGCGCCGCTCTGTGGCGCCCACTTCCACAGCGGCGTCCGGAAGTACGGCGCGGTCCCGCGCAACACCGACTATCACGCCGAGATGGGCGTCCGCGTCCTGCTGTCGGCGATGGCCCGCACGGCCGCGCGCTACGACGCGGGCGTGACGCCGATTCTCACCCACGCCACGAACCACTACGTCCGGACCTACCTCGAACTCGACCACAGCGCCAGCGACGCCAACGCCGCCATCGAGGAGTTGGGCCACGTCTACCACTGCGAGGACTGCCTCCACCGCGAACACGACGACGGTCTCATCGCCGACCCGCTCGATAGCTGCCCCGAGTGCCGGAGCGAGCGGGTGCTGACCGCCGGACCGCTGTGGCTCGGCCCGACCCACGACGCCGACTTCGTGGCGGCGGTCCGCGAGAAGTTAGACGACTCGATGGGGACCGCGAGCAAGGCCGAGCGACTACTCGACACCCTCGAAGGCGAACTCCACCTGCCGACCCACTACGACCAGCACCGACTCTGCAAGGAGTGGGGTCGGGCGGCCTCGGGGATGGACGAGTTCCTCGGCAACCTCCGGGACGCCGGGTTCGAGGCCTCGCGGACTCACTACGGCGGCACCACCTTCAAGACGCGGGCGACCGTCGAAGCTATCCGCGAAGCGACACGCCACTCGTAACCTCGGTGCTGGGCACCGGATACCCGACGTAGTGCCAATGAATATTTGTATCTCGTTAGCGAAATGAGTCGCGTGCCCAGTCTCGGAAACGCCGTGAACGTCGGTCGCTCGGTCGTCGAGGAGGCCCGAGAGCAGGAGATTACGTTTCTGGCGGCGAGTACGGCCTACTACGCCTTCGTCTCGCTCATTCCGCTCCTCCTGCTCGCGTTCGTCGTGGTCTCGTTCGTGGCCGGCCAGCAGTTCGCCACGCAGGTCGTCAATCGGGCGTCCGGCCTGTTGACCGCGACCGGCGAGGACCAACTGCGCCAGTTCATCCTCAACCCGCAGGGGCAGGGCGGGACGACCGCCATCGGACTGGTGTTGCTTGCGTGGAGCGCGATAAAGGTGTTCCGCGGGTTCGACGAGGCCTTCTCGGCAATCTACTCGACCGACGCCAAGACCGGAATCGCAGATCAGGTGAAAGACGCGCTGCTCGTGTTGGCCGCCATCGGCGCGGGCGTCGTGGTGGTGGTGCTGACCGGCGCGGCGACGGCGCTGTTTCCCCAGTTCCCGTTCGTCGGCGTCATCACGACGCTGATTCAGTTGGTCGCGCTCGTTCCGGTGTTTCTCCCGCTATACGTCGTCTTCCCGGACGCCGGCGTGTCGGTTCGGGAGGCGCTCCCCGGGGCCGTGGTCGCGACCGTCGGCTGGACGATACTGCAGGTGCTGTTCCGAATCTACGCCGCGGCCTCCTCGACCGGCCCCTCACAGTTTCTCGGCACCGCGCTCCTGTTGGTGACGTGGCTGTACTTCGCCAGTATCCTCGTTCTGCTCGGCGGCGTCGTGAACGTCGTCCTCGCCAATCGCGGGAGTTACGCCGAGCGGACGAAGGAGTCCGAGACCGACCGCATCGAACGCAAACAGGAACTACTCTCCCAATACATGACCGACGACGAATCCGCTCCCGACATCGTGGAACTCCGCGACGAGTTACGGGAGTTGCGAGCCGACGTTGAATCGTTCGAAGAGGACATCGAGACCCGGACCGTCGAGAAACCCGAGGTCGAGTCGGAACTCAAGCAGTACGTCCGCAAGCGGATGCGTCGCGGCCACGCCCGCGGCTGGGGTCCGTACCTCGTGTTGCTGTACGGGACCGCGATGACCATCGCGGCGTTCTTCTGGCTCGAGCAGTTCTGGGCCATCTTCGCGATGGCCGTCATCTGGCTCTCGACGCTCGGACTCTACGCCCTGATGGTGATGCTCGGGTTCGGCGTCGGCGTGATGAGTCTCCCCGGCCGCATCAGCGACCGCATCGGCAATCTCCGGTCGTAGCGCGCCCGTCGGTCGGCGCCGCGCTCGGTCGTAGCGTATATCCTTCCCCCATGAGTATCACCGCTCCATGCCCGGACGCGGAGTCGGTGTCACCGCATCGCTCGAACGACTGCTCTCGCCGTGGGTCCGCGAACTGTTCGCGCTGCTCACCCAACTGGGCGACGCGTGGTTCCTCTTTTCCGCGGTCGCTCTCGTCTACTGGTTCGGCAACCGGCGGCGCGGCGCGTTCGCGCTCTCGGCGGTCCTCGGCGCGCTGGCGCTGACCCTCGCGCTCAAGGGACTGTTCGCGCTCCCCCGTCCGCCGACCGAGTTGTACGCCGGTCACGCCAGCGGCTACGGCTTCCCGAGCGGTCACGCCATCGGCGCGACGGTTCTGTGGGGACTGCTCGCGCTCGTCCTCGAACGCGGCTCCCACCGGTGGCGCGCCATCGGGGCGGGAACCGTCGTGGCCGTCGTGGCGACGTCGCGTCTCGTCATCGGCGTCCACTACGTCGTCGACGTGGTCGTCGGCGTCGCGGTCGGACTGGCGTACCTCGCGGCGCTCCTCTACGTGACCGAGTGGAGTCCGACCCGCGGGTTCGTCGTCGCCGCCGGCTTGACCCTCGCGGCGGTCGTCACGAACGGTCTGACCCACGACTCGGTCGCCATGGTCGCCGGCATCACCGGTGCCGGCGCGACGTGGTCGGCGCTGGACGCGAGGCCCGGCGAGTCGGTCCACCTGCCCGCCGCGGCGGTCGGACTGGCCGCGCTCGGCGCGGTCGGCTACGCGGGCAACAGACTCACGCTCCCGCTCGCGGGCGTGTTCGTCCTGAACCTCGTGGTACCCGTGGGAATCCTGCTGTTGCCGCTGGCCGTCGAGCGCGCGAAAAGCGTTCGGTCGGCGTCGCCGACCTGAGAAGGAAGCGTCGCGTTTCGAGGTCCGCGCCGGAGCGTTCGGAGACCCGACTCAGAACTTTTCGAGGTACTTCTCTTTCTCCCACGCCGAGACGTGAGTCTTGTAGTCGGCGTAGTCGGCGCGCTTGGCCTCCACGAACTTCTCGGTGACGTGGTCGCCGAGCGCCTCCCGAACTACGTCGTCCTCTTCGAGCGCGTCGAGTGCGCTGTCGAGGCTACCGGGGAGCGTGGTGATGCCGTACTCGTCGAGTTTGGCGTCGTCGAACTCGTAGATGTCCTCCCGGACGGGGTCGCCCGGGTCGGCGTCGTTCTCGATACCTTCGAGTCCGGCCTTGATGACGACGGCGAGCGCGAGGTAGGGGTTCGAGGACGGGTCGGGACTGCGAATCTCGAACCGGGAACTCGCGCCGGCGGCGTCGGGGACGCGGATGAGCGCGGTGCGGTTCACGTCGCTCCACGCGACGTAGACCGGGGCCTCGTAGCCGGGGACGAGACGCTTGTAGGAGTTGACCGTCGGGTTCGTGACCGCGGTGAACGCCTCGGCGTGGTTCAGGACGCCGCCCATGAACTTGTAGGCGGTCTCGCTCAGGTTGAACTCGTCGTCCTCGTCGGCGAAGGCGTTGCCCTCGTCGTCGAAGAGGCTGATGTGGCTGTGCATGCCCGACCCGTTGATGGCGCTGATGGGCTTGGGCATGAACGTCGCGTGGATGTCGTTCTGCTCGGCGACGGCGCGGACGACCGCACGGAAGGTCGCGATGTTGTCCGCGGCCGACAGCGCGTCGTCGTACTTGAAGTTGATTTCGTGTTGGCCGTCGGCCACCTCGTGGTGGCTGGCCTCGACCTCGAAGCCCATCTGCTCCAACGTGAAGATTATCTCACGGCGCACGTCGCTCGCGAGGTCCTTCGGCGCGAGGTCGAAGTAGCCGCCCGAGTCGTGGGGGATGGTCGTCGCCTTCCCCTTCTCGTCCTTCTCGAACAGGAAGAACTCGGGTTCGGGACCGATGCTGACCGTGTAACCCATCTCCTCGGCCTCCGCGAGGACGCTCTTGAGCACCTGCCGGGGACCGCCCTCGAACGGCGTCCCGTCGGTGTTCACCACGTCACAGATGAGGCGCGCGCTCGCCGTGTCGCCGTCCGAGCGCCACGGGAGCACGGCGAACGTCTCGGGGTCGGGTTCGAGACGCATGTCGCTCTCTTGAATCCGGACGAACCCCTCGATGGAGGAGCCGTCGAACCAGATGCCCTCCTCGAAGGCCTTCTCGACCTGCGAGGCGGGCACGCTGACGTTCTTCACGGTTCCGGTGATGTCGGTAAACTGGAGGCGAACGAAGTCGACGTTTTCTTCCTCTATCTGGTCGAGCACGTCCTCTTCGGCTTCGGTCAGCCCCGATTCCTTGCTGGCGGCGATTTGTCCATCCGTCATCTTTGTCGTCGTTGTTCACAACTACATCAACTATTAAAACCTTATTGGTCCGCGCAATTCTGTGTTTCCGGACTAGAACTGGATATTCGTAAAATTCTAAAGGCCGGCGACCGTCGGTGAACGTAATGACGTACGAAAACCTCGACGCGAAGTTGGTGAATGCGCTATTGGGCGACGGACGAGCGAGTCTCCGGAGTCTCGCCGAGGACCTCGACGTGTCGGTCACGACCGTCTCGAACCACCTCAACGACCTCGAAGACCAGGGCATCATCGACGGCTACACGCCGAAGGTCGACTACGACGCGCTCGGCTACGACGTGACCGCGATTATCCAACTCAAGGTCGAGGGCAACGCGTTGGCCGACGTTACCGAGAACCTCCGGAGCCACGACCAGATGATAAGCGTCTACGAGGTCACGGGCGACTACGACATCATCGCGGTCGGCAAGTTCGCCGACACCGACGGGATGAACCGCGGCATCAAGACCCTGCTCAACGACCCGGACATCAAGGAGAGCAACACCAGCGTCGTCCTGAACGCGGCCAGCGAACACGAGCAGTTCGAACTCGACATCGAGGAGAGGTGAGTTCGACTAGGGTGTACGCGAAGTTGATTTAGTATCGACAGGCTTTCAAGCAATCGAGAGTAGTGGTCCCTAATGAGCCTTATTGCCGAGTTCTCCCTCCGGTCGTCGGAACTCGCGCTGTCGGCTGCGCTCGACGCGGCCCCGGACGTGACCGTCGAACTCGAACAGCAGATGGCCACCGAGTTCGACGTGCCCGTGATGATGCTCTGGGCGTTCGGCGGCGACTTCGGCCGACTCGAAACCGGGCTCGAACGCGACGAGTCGGTCCGAGAGAGCGCCGCCATCGAAGCGCTCGGCGACCGGAAGCTCTACCGGATTCGTCTCGACCCCGACAACCTCTGCCCGATCTACCCCCTCTATCAGCGACTCGGCGCGTCGCCGATGGCCGCGACCGGGTCGGCCGACGGGTGGGAGCGACGGGTCCGATTTCCGGACCGGGACTCGGTGGTCGAGATGCGCAGACGCTGCGCCGAACGAGACGTGACCTTCCGACTCCGGCGACTTTACACGCCCGGCGACGGAGAACTCGAAGACGAGTTCGGCCTGAGCGCGGAACAGCGAGACGCTCTGACGACCGCAGAGCGCGTGGGCTACTTCGAGGTCCCGCGAGAGGTGGCGCTGGAGGAGTTGGGCGAGGAACTCGGCGTCAGCGGCCAGTCGGCCTCCGAGCGCATCCGGCGGGGCATCTCGAAACTCGTCTCGAACACGCTGCTGAGCGACTTCTAACTTCGGCGGACGCGCAGTTTACAAGTCTCAAACCCGAACTCCGGAGGGACGATGGAGTGGGACCGGCGCGCAACGTTCTGGAACGTCGGCCGGGCGCTTGAGTACTTCAGTTGCATCACCGCATCGCTGGTCGCCGTCTCGCTCGCCGCTGGCGAGTACTACGCCGTGCCCGGCGTTCTCGGGTCCGCCCTCGCGACGTTCCTCGCGGGCGTCGGGTTCAAGCGGGCGGGCACTCCTTCGGAGACCCGCGACAAGGCGCTGAGTTACGCGTCGGCCGCGGCCGTCTGGCTGGTGGTCGGGGCGTTCGGCGCGCTCCCCTTCCTCTCGCTGGCGTGGACGGTCGCGCTGGAGCCGACGCTGGCGTCGGCCCCGCCGCTCTCTCCGACCCTCGCGGCGTTCCGCTCGCCGACGAACGCGCTGTTCGAGGCGGTCAGCGGACTCACCGGCACGGGTCTGACGGTGACCCGCCACGAGAGTCGGCTTCCGGCGACGCTCCAGTTCTGGCGGTCGCTCCTCCAGTGGGTCGGCGGCGTCGGCATCGTCGTCTTGGTCGTGTCGGTGTTCGAGTCGGCCGGACCGCTCGCCCACTACTACGAGAGCGAGATTCCCGTGGGCGAGATGAAGTCGCGACCGGCCGAACCTCGCGCGATGCTGCTCGCGTTCTCGGTCGCCACGCTCGCGTCGATTGCGGTCCTCTGGGCGGTCGGGATGTCGGCGTGGGCGGCCCTCAACCACGGCCTGTCCGCCATCTCGACCGGCGGGTTCACGGTAACCGACGCGAGCGCGGCGGCCTACGGTGCCCCCGTGCAGGTCGCGCTGATGCCGATTATGGTGGTCGGGGCGGTCCCGGTTCCGGTGTACTACCTCGCGCTCCGGGGCGACCTCCGGGAGTTCTACGTCGACCTCCAGTCGCGGTGGCTGTGGGTGTCGCTCGCCGTCGGGTCGGTCGCGGTCACGGGACTGCTCGCGTTCGACGCGACGTACCCGTCGGCCCAGTCGGCCGCCCTGTACGGGACGTTTCAGTTCGTGTCGGCGATGACGTGCGCCGGGTTCGGGACTGCCTCGGTGGGTTCGTGGCCGACCTCGGCGCTCGTCGTCGTCACTCTCGGGATGTTCGTCGGCGGCGCGATGGGTTCGACCGCGGCGGGCATCAAGGTGATTCGGGGTCTCAGCCTCGTCAAGGGGACGTGGCACAGGGTGACGAACGTGTTCTTTCCCGGCGGCGACACCGGGTACCGGGACGCGGCGGCCAGCGAGTCGTCGTACATCGGTTCCATCGTCACCCGACACGCCGCGACCAACTACGACGACGCGTCGTTCGTGACGGTCCTGTGGTTCGGAACGTTCGTCTTCGGCGTCCTCGCCCTCGCGATACTCATGCCCGACTCGGTTCCGCTCGCGCGAATCGTTTTCGACGTGGCCAGCGCCGTCAGCGCCGTCGGACTCTCGACGGGCATCACGGGCGCGGAGATGCCGGGGTCGGCGAAGCTGACGCTGGTGGTCGTCATGTGGGCCGGTAGACTCGAAGTGTTCCCGGTCCTCGTCCTGCTCCGGAGTCTCCTCGTGGCGGACGACGACACGTTCGACGTCACCGAGGACTCCGACGACTGACCGGTCGGCGTTCGGATGCCACCGACGGTCGGCCGCCAGATTCGACTGCGCCGCCCGCAGCGAACGCTGTTCGGTCGGCGGACGCGAAGAAAGCAGAACGAAATGGGTTCCGGGACGCGGTGCCAGACGACAGCGCGCAACTGAATCGGATGGTCGGTCGGTGCGGTCGAGCGTCGGTGGAGCGGTGAAGCGAGGCGGTGGGCCTAGCTTACATCGCGCCGCCCATACCGCCCATACCGCCCATGCCGCCCATGCCGCCGCCCATACCGCCGCCGGGGCCGCCAGCGCCGGGGTCGCCGCCGTCGTCGCTGTCGACCTGACCGCCTTTCAGGTCGCCCGCGGCGATGACGTCGTCGATGCGGAGCAGCATGACGGCCGCCTCGGTGGCGGACTCGATGGCCTGCGTCTTGACTCGGAGCGGCTCGACCACGCCGTCCTCCTCCATGTCCACGATGTCGCCGGTGTAGGCGTCGAGACCCGCGTTGAAGTTACCGCCGTCGTGCTGACTGCGGAGGTCGACCAGCGAGTCGATGGGGTCGAGACCCGCGTTCTCGGCGAGGGTGCGCGGGATGACTTCGAGGGTGTCGGCGAACGCTTCGACCGCGAGCTGTTCGCGGCCGCCGACGGAGTCGGCGTAGTCGCGCAGTTCGAGCGCGAGTTCCGTCTCGGGCGCGCCGCCGCCGGGGACGACCTTGCCGTCCTCCAGCGTGACGCGCACGACGCCGAGACTGTCCTCGATGGCGCGCTCGACTTCGTCCACGACGTGTTCGGTGCCGCCGCGGAGGATGAGGCTGACGGACTTGGCCTCTTCGACGTCCTCGACGAAGATGCGCTGGTCGCCGCCGACGTCCTTCTGGGCGACGGAGCCGGCGAAGCCGAGGTCGTCGGCCTCGATGTCCTTGACGCTGCTGACGATGTTCGCGCCGGTCGAGCGGGCCAGCTTGCTCAGGTCGTCGGACTTGGCGCGGCGGACCGCGATGATGCCCGCTTCCGCGAGGAAGTGCTGGGCCATGTCGTCGATGCCGCCGTCCACGAAGACGACGTCGGCGCCGACCTCTTCGAGCTTGTCGACCATCTCGCGGAGCTGCTCCTCTTCCTGGTCGAGGAACTGCTGAAGCTGGTCGGGGTCGGTGACGTTGACCTCGGCGTCGATTTCGGTCTCCTTGATTTCGAGGGCGTCGTCGAGCAGGGCGATGTTCGCGTCCTCGACGAAGTAGGGCATGTTCTCGTGGACGCGCTCCTTGTCCACGATGACGCCTTCGACGAGTTCGGACTGGTCGATGGAACCGCCGACGACCGTCTCGACCTTGACGTTGTCCGTGTCGACGCCGTCCTCGTCGGCGACGCTCTGGACCGCGCGGACGACGAGTTCGGCGAGGTACTCCTTGGAGTTCTCCGCGCCCTTGCCGGTCATCGCGGTGGACGCGATCTTCTCGAGGTATTCGGTGTCGTCGGCGTCCACGTCGATGGCCTTCTCTTCGAGGATGTCCTTGGCCTTCTCGGCGGCCTGACGGTACCCCTGCGCGAGCGTGGTCGCGTGGATGTCCTGTTCGAGGAGGTCCTCGGCCTTTTCGAGGAGTTCACCGGCGACGACGACCGCGCTGGTCGTCCCGTCGCCGACCTCGTCCTCCTGCGTCTCGGAGACTTCCACGACCATGTTGGCCGCGGGGTGCTCGATGTCCATCTCCTTGAGGATGGTCACGCCGTCGTTCGTGACGACGACTTCGCCCGTGGAGTCCACGAGCATCTTGTCCATCCCTTTCGGACCGAGCGTCGTCCGAACGGCCTCGGCGACGGCGGTCCCGGCGGTGATGTTCATCGACTGCGCGTCCTTCCCGGAGGTGCGCTGGCTGTCCTCGGAAAGTACAATCATCGGCTGGTTGCCCATTCGTTGTGCCATGTTCGTTGCAATGATTGATTGCCATTCTACATAAACCTTTCCCTAAACGCCGTGAGAACGCCATGCACAGAAGCCGACACATGATATGGGAATGGTTATCACATCGGGTTTTATATACTATGGTGCGAACCGTCGGCTCGGACAGAGACGCACTCGATTTCGATTCCGAGACGGGCGTCTCTGTATTTCATCGCTTCTCTACATATTAGAAGAGTAACATTACTGAGGGAACGCTCGACGATACCGCTGTGACAACGAAACCCCGAGCCGAAACTGCCGAACGCTCCGAAAGAAGAGGACGCCTATCCGGGGAACTGGTGGAACTCCATCCCCTCGCGCTTCATCTCGTTGCGCTTGCGTTCGAGGAACGAGTACACCGACCCGTGGGGCGCACCGTCGAGAATCATCTCGGCGGCGCTCCGGACGACGTCGACCTGCTTGGGACTGCCGATGACGCCCATCGTGGTGCCGTAGATGACGACGCTCGCGCCGGTCAACTCCTCCATGAGTTCCCGAGTCCGGCCGTTCTCGCCGATGAGTCGCCCCTTCTGGCGTTCGAGGTCGTTCTTGTTCCGGGCGGCGGCGTCGATGTCGATGATGTCGAACATCATCATGTCGTCGTCCAGAAGCGTGAGCGCCTCGTCGGGCGCGAACCCGCGGCCGATGGCCTTCACGATCTCCGGTCCCTTGAGGCCGAGGATGGGGTCGCCGTTCTTCTCGATCTCGACCTTCCCGTTCTCGGAGTCGATGTCGAGTCGCACCTCCGCGCGACTCTCGATTTCGCGCATCGTCTCACCTCCTTCGCCGATGAGAACACCGATTCGGTCCTGCGGAATCTTCACGTGTTGCATGCGAATACGTACTCGCTCGGGGTCTTTTAAGCCTTCGTCCGCGTGCGAACGAATAGAAAAACCGCCACTGGTCAGTCGAAGCGACCGACGCCCTCCGGGAGCGCGCGCTCGCGTTCGTCGTCGGTGAGCCGGTACTTCTCGAACTCGGCTTCGAGGTCGTCGATGCGCTCGCGGCGCTCCCGATGGCCTTCGAGGAGGTCTCCGATTTTCTCGGCGGCGTAGGCCTTGAGTTCCCCGCTGAGGAGGTCGCCCGCCCGGTACTCCCGAGCGAGTCTATCGAGGGTCGCGTCGTCCTCCTCGAAGAAGAACGCGAGCAGTTGGTAGGCGACGTCCACCTCGGGGGCGCCGCCGTGTTCGCGGTGAGCGTCGAGGCTCGACCGTCCGCCGGAGTAGGCGTGGGTCTGGACCTTCTCCTCGACCGTCTCGCGGTCGTCGGTGAGGTAGATGGCGGGCGCGCTGTCCGAACTGCTCATCTTCCCCGGCCCGTCGAGCGTCGGCAGGAACTTGCTCAGCAGGGCCGCGGGCTTGTCCACGTCGAAGCGCTCTTTCCCCGCAACGTCGCGCGCGAGGCGGACGTGGGGGTCTTGGTCGGCCGCGATGGGAACGAGGCTGGCGTGTCGCCCGTGGACCAGTTGGGGCAAGAGCAGATGGGCGATTTGGACGGCGGGGTAGAACGACGCCCCGACGTTGTCGGGTCGCCCATACGTCGCCTCCATCGTCGACTGGGTGACGTGCTTGGCGAACTGGGCCGCGAGCGGATATATCACGTCAGCGTCGGCGGTATCGACCACGATGCGGGTTCGCTCGGGGTCGAAGCCGACTGCCAGCAGGTCGCGCAGGTTCTCGCGCGCGTACTCGCCGACCTCGGCCAGCGAGAGGTCCTTCCCGAAGTACTTCTCGTCGTCCGACACGGGGACGTAGACGTGCGCGCCGGTCCGCTCTTGGAGGTGCTTGGCGTGGTAGAAGTGCATCGCGTGGCCGACGTGCATCGGTCCCGAGGGGCCGACGCCTGTCACGAGCGAGACGGTCTCGCCCGACTCCGCGGCCTCGTCGACCTGCGTCGAGTTGCCTGCAGAGCCACGCTCTACGGCGTCGAGGAACCTGTCAACGTCCCGGCCCGCGTAGAACACCTTCCGGCGAACCATCGGGTGCGGGTCGGGGAAGCGGGCTACCTGTTCGTCGGTCAGTTCGTCCGCGCCGAAGCGTTCGAGCAGTTCGCGGTAGTCGACGTCGCCCTCGACGGTGTCGGGGGTGACGGTGAACTCGGCGTCTCGCGTCGCGTCGTCCGTCGCGGCGTTTTCGGTTGCGGTGTCGTCTGTCGTGGTGTCTTCTGCCATGTGTCTGGATACGGGTGGCTGGCGCTCGGAAGTCGATGCGCGAGAAAGCGAGTGAGCGCCGCCGCCTCGGACGCCCGGTGAAGGCCGGTGCGCCCTCGGTTACGACACTGTCCGCTCTCCGGGCGACTGCCAGCGCCAAGTGCGGAGAGCGGACTCCATCGAGTTCACGTAGCCGCTCCGGGAGTATCAGCGTTTCGCCGACCGCTCGCCCGGCCGACGCTCCGACTCACTTGTCCGGGTCGGCGTTCTCCCGAATCCACGCCTCCAACTCGTCGCCGTGAACGTCCATCCCCTGTCGCTGGAAGAAGGAGGCGACGTTGGCGCAGTCCCGCGTCAGGAAGTCGTCGCTGTTAGGGTGGTGAATCGTCACGGCCTGACCGAGGTCGATGATGACGAGTTCGCCGTCGTGGACGATGATGTTGTACTCGCTCAGGTCGCCGTGGACCAGTCCGGCGTCGTAGAGTCGTCGCATGTACTCGCGGACCACCTCGAAGGTGGTCTCGGGATTTTCGAGGTGGGCGTCGTCGAGGGTCGGCGCGCGCTCGCCGTCGGACCCCAGAAACTCCATGACGAGGACGTTCCGTTGGACCGCGATGGGTTCGGGGACGCGCACGCCGGCCTTCCGGGCGCGCTTGAGGTTGGCGAACTCCTTGCGGGTCCACGCGAGGACGACCCGCTTCTTGTTGCCGCCCAACTCCTCGAACCGGGGGTCGCCGACGAGGTACTCGCGCATGTCCCGGAAGTCCGAGGCGTTGATGCGGTAGACCTTCACCGCTACCTCGCCGCGTTCCTCGCTCCCGAGTGCGGTGTAGACGTTCGCCTCTTTCCCCGAGGAGATGGGGCCGCCGAACGCCTGCACGTAGCCGTCCTGAACCAGTTTGTAGAGGGCCGCCAGCGTGGCGTCGTCGAACACCGACTGCTCGACTTTGAACTGTTCGGTGTTCTTCAATCGCTCGCGGAACTCGTTGAACTCCCGGTCGCGCTGGCGCTGGACTTTGTCGGCCTCGGTGTCGGATACGTCTATCTCCTCCCACTCGTCCCCGACGCCCTCGACGTTCTCGGGTTCGAGCAGGCTGTGCTCCTCCGTCATCTGACCGGACCTAGCGCGCCCAGCGATAAAAGGGTGGGCTTCGGTACGAGGGAGTAGACTTCAGTACGTCTCGCGGTGGAGAATCTCCTCGACGTCGCGTCGCGGGAGTCGCTCGGGTTCCTCGCCGCCGCTCGGTCCGACGGCGATGAGCATCACCGGAATCTTGTCCTCGGGCAGGTCGAGGAACTCGGCCATCCCCTCGAAGTCGAAACCGCTCATCGGCGTGGCGGTCAGGCCGCGGGCGTGGGCCGACAGCAGCAGGTTCTGGGCCGCGAGGCTGGCGTTCCGGATGCCGTAGTCGCGCCCGGCCTGCTCGCTCTGGTAGCCGGCGACCGTCTGCTCTTTGACCTGCTCGCCGGTCTCCGCGTCGAAGCGGCCCGCTTCGACCCACTCCTCGAAGACGCGGTCGGCCGTCTCGGGTTCGGTGTGGCCGACCACCAGAATCGCGGTGCCGGCTTCCTTGACGTGTTCCTGCCCGTAAGCCAGTTCCACGACCTCGTCGAGCGCGTCGTCGTTCTGCACGGCGACGAACTCCCACGGCTGGAGGTTGTACGACGAGGGCGCGAGCGCGGCGTCTCGAATCAGCGCTTCGAGCGTCTCGTCGTCGAGCTTGGCGTCGGGGTCGAAGTTGTGACCCGACCGTCGGGACCGGATGGCCTCGATTGCGGTCGGAATCTCCTCGTCGTGGGCTACCTCGGGGTCGTCGGTTTCGGACTGCTGTGATGACATACCGAACAGTAGGGACTAAACACTTAACGGGTAATCGCAATCCCGCGTTCTTGCCTATTGGGGTCTGGTGCCCTGACACAGACGTAACCACCCGACGCCGACGTTACTTTGTCGGTGAAAAAGTCCAACTACTTCCGTCGGAGGTAGCGTCAGAGCCGTTCGGGCGAAGCGGCCGAACGTCGTCCGACCGGTCGCTCTCCCGCGAGCGAGAGCGCCGGAGGACGGCCCGCGTCTCTACTGGATGTGGCCTTCTTCGCGGAGTTGGTCGGCTTCCTGCTTGTCGTAGCGCCACTTGATGTCGGCCTTCTCGTCCTGCCAGTCCCACGGTTCGACCAGCACCACGTCGTCCTCTCGAATCCAAATGCGCTTTTGCATCTTGCCCGGAATCCGAGCGGTGCGCTCAGTTCCGTCGGCACATCGTACTTTTACGCGGTTCGCCCCGAGCATATTCGTGACAGTGGCGAAAACCTCGTCGTCGTCGGGCATGCGGAGGTTCTTCCGCCGTCCGCCGTCGTTGTCACTCATATTTCCGGTTTGGAGACGGGGAGGTTTAAATCCGCCGTCGTTCGTCGTCCCGCCGCCGGAGCAAGGGAGTTTAAGTTACGCCCGAACCCACCCCGACGTATGTTCGACAAACTCGGCGCGAAAGGCATCGTCGGGGTGTTGCTCCTGCTCGGCGGAATCGCAGTCATCGCACTCCAGAACCTCATCATCGCGGCCGGAATCGGACTCGTCGTCCTCGGATTCGTCCTCACGGCGTGGGGCCTCGTCTCGGGCCTCATGTCGAGTTTCGGTCTCGGCGGGATGATGGGCGGCGGTGGCGGTGGCTTCCAGTAGAACCGTTCGCGGTACGACTTCTGTCCGACCGACTCTGGCCGACTGACGAACGAAGAATATCGTTCGACGCGTCCGCTCGATTGGAGAGAGAACGAGGCGATTACTGCTCTATCTCTCGCAACTTCTCGCGGCCCGGCGCGACCAACTCGTCGAGGTAGTTCGCCAGCGCGCCCTTCGCGTCCGCCGGATGGAGTTCGCCGCTCTCGAGGTCCTCGGCCAGCGCCTCGTAGTCGTCGTACTCCAGATTCCCGCCGTACTCGTCGGGTCGCTCGACCACGACGGTCTCGAACCGCGGGAAGACGTGGTACTGGAAGATTTCGAGGACCGGGTTCTCGAGGTCGTCCTCGGGGTCGCGGGTCGGCGGGCAGAACGCCGAGTTGACCTTCTCCTCGATGTCCTCGGTCGAGTCCTCCATCGAGATGGTGACGCCCGAACTGCTCGACATCTTGCCCTCGCCCGTGCCGAGGTCGGCGAGGATGGGCGTGTGCAGACACGGCCGCGCCTCGTAGCCGATTTCGGGCAACTCCTCGCGCATCAGCATGTGGACCTTGCGCTGGTCGAGTCCGCCCACCGCGAGGTCCAAATCGAGGTACTCTATGTCCAGCGCCTGCATCAGGGGGTAGACCACGTGGCTGACCTTCGCGGTCTCGCCGCCCTGAATCTCGGCCATCGCGCGCTGGGCCCGGTTGAGGGTCGTGTCGAGTTCCAGTTTGTGGAGGTCCAGCGCGTAGTCGTCGTCCAGTTGGTACTCCGACCCGTAGACGAACTCCGTCTTGTCTTCGTCGAGTCCGTATGCGAGGAACTGCTTGCGCATCTTCTCGGCGGTCTCCTCTATCTCCTCGAAGGTGCCCTTCCCGTTGAGGTAGGCGTGTACGTCCGCCAGCAGGATGACGACCTCCATCCCCGCCTCTTGGAGGTCGATGAGTTTGTTCGCCGTGAGCATGTGCCCGATGTGGAGGACACCCGACGGCTCGTAGCCGACGTAGACGCGCTTGCCTTCGGGGTCCTCGGCGAGCGCTTCGACCTCCTCCTCGGTCACGACCTCCTCGGTGTTCCGCGAAATCAACTCGTAGGCGTCCATACGCGACCTGTGTCTCGCGCGCGGCTTTAGCGTTCCGGGACTGTGCCAACGATTCGAGAACGCGTCGGCGGTTCTCGCGGTATTTCTTCTCGAATAAAAGACGAAATTTACGTCACGGACTCTGCCCGCTGGCCTCCGACCCCGCGTCGTACTTTCGGTCGGCACGGTGTTCGCTGATGAGTCGGTCCAACTGCTCGGCCTTCTGCTCCTTTCGGCGGCTCTCGGCGTCCTCCTCCCAGTCCTCGATGACCGCCTCGACCTCCCGCTCGCGGGTCACGGCCAGTTCGTCGACCTCCTGAATCGTCACGTCGTCGGCGGGACCGACCGGAATCTCGTTCTCGAAGAGGACGCGGTCGGCCGCGTCGGAGAGTCCGCCTTCCCCGATTAGCACGACCTTCGGGTCGACCTCGGCGAGTCGCTCGGCGGTCGAGCGCCCCGCCCCCGAGGCGTCCCGGAGGTACACGATGTCGTCGGTCGCCAGTCCGAAGCTCTCATGGGCCGACTCTATCGCGACCTTGGTGAACTTCTCGACGGGCTTGACCGGCGTGAGTCCGGCCTTCTTCTCGGAGACGTCGCTGAAGTTCGAGTGGTCGAGTTTCCAGAGTTCCTTGAGGCGCGCGAGTTTGCCCTCCAGTTCCTCGATGCGCTCGTCCTTCTGGTCGAGTTCGCGCTCCAGTCGGTCGTTCTCGCGTTCGAGTCGGGAGACCTCCCGGCGCTCGCGAACGTCCTTGCGCTCCTCGCTTCTGGCGGCTTCGAGGTCGCCCTCCAGTTGCCCGATGCGGCCCTCCTTGCTCTCGATGGTGTCGTTCAGGTCCTCGACGTGGTCTTCGAGGCGCTCGACTTGGGCCTCCAACTGCTTGATTCGCTTCTCCTCGGCGGTGAGTTCCCGGGGCGTGTGTTCGGTCTCCTCCTCCTCGGTCTCCTCGTCGTCCGAGAGCGCGGCCAGCGCCGTCTCCACCGAGTCTTCGCCCGCCACCACGCGCGCGGTGACTTCCCCGCGGTCCATCCGCGGGGGCACCTTCTCGGCGATGCGCTGGAACTGGTCCTCGTGGTCGTCGAACGCGAAGAGCGCGGCCGCCATCGCGTCGCGTTCGTGGTCGTTGTCGTAGTCGTCGTCGCGGGTCCGGTGTTGCTTCTCGTCGACCGGCAGGTCCGACTGGGGAATCCACCCGGCGGCGTCGAAGCTTCGGCGAATCTTCTCGACGGTCTCGGGCATCGGTTCCACGTCGGCGGCGACCACGACCGGCCGGCCCCGCTCGATTATCCACTCGATGACTTCGGCGGTGTCGGCGGTCCGCGTGCTGAGCACGTCGAGGAGGTTCCCGTCCAAGTCCGCCACCGCGACCGCAGTGGTGGTTCCGGGGTCGATGCCGACCAGCACGTGGTCGCGGCGCTTGGCGAGCGGTTCGAACTCGATGCCGTCTCGGCGCTGGCGTTCGACCTCGACGCGCACGTCGCCCGAGCGCTCGTTCGACACCGGGATGTCCTCGGGGCGGCCCTCGACCTCGAAGACGGCGTTCGAGAACCCGCCGTACTTCTCGGTCGCGTCGCGCTCGTAGTCGAGGCCCGCCGAGTCCAGTTCGCTCTCGATTTCTCGACTTCGCTTCCGGACCGCGCCGTGAATCCGGCGGGTGTATCGGTCCTCGCTCCATCCGCCCTTGCCGGTCGAGCGCCCCCGCGAGACCTTTATCTCGGTGGTGTTGGTGAAGGCAGCGACCTCGTAGCCGACGTTCCCGGCCGCGAGTCGCGCGGCGGCCTCGGCCTCCTTCATCGGCTTCTTGCCGTAGGGGACCCCGTGGCGCGAGGCGACCCGCGAGAGTGGTTCGGGGCGCTCGGCACCCGTGACCTGGACGAGACGAGTCCCGTCCGGGAGGTCGCGCAGGAAGTGGACGAGCGCGTCCTTGTCGGACGCCAACTCGTACATGTTGTCGGTCGCGACGAGGGTGGGTTCTTCGCGCTCGACGAGTCGCCGTAGCTTTCGGTGAGATACCACGTCGCGGTCGATGTTCTCGCCATCGAACGCGACGAGCGCGTAGGAGGGTGCGTCGCCGCGGACGTCCCCGCTCTGGACGTCCACGCCGAAGACGAGCGTGTCGAGGGCACTCGTGCGGGCGTTCACGCTCCGGAGTAGGGTGTCGGCGGATATAAATCCGACGCGGGGGTCTCGATTTCCGGCACGAGGCGACGCCGGGGAACCGTCCGAGACGACCATCGACGTAGCGCGAGAAAAAGAAAACGGGCGTCGGTCAGACTCGACGCAGCACCACGAACACGGCCGCGAGCAGCGCGACGACGCCGGTCACCGGGGTGAAGCCGGGAATGTCGGTGTGGGTCTCGCCGGTCGTCGTCTCGGTCCCGTCCTCGACCGGAGCCTCCCGGGTCGTCGCCGTGGTGGTGTCGACCGTGGTAGCAGGCTCCGTGGTGGTCGCCGTGGTCGTCTCCGCGCCGAACTCGTCGGCCGACACCTCGGCGTTCAGCACGGAGTTGTTGAAGTAGACGCGCTGGTAGGCCGAGGTGTTGTACCCGCCGTAAATCTGGACGGCGTCGCCGCTCGACAGTTCGCGGAGTTCGGCGATGTCGAACGCGACCGTCACCGTGCCGTTCGACAGCGAGACCGATTCTGCCGCGAGGCGGTCGCTCGCGTCGCCGGTCGTCGCGTAGAACTCGCTGAGGTTCTGGGTGCCGTTCGGCGCGGCGAGTTCGACCGTCGCGGTCCTCTCGCTCGCGGTCACGGACTTCGTCTCGACCTCGGCGTCGACGCGCCGGATGCGGTTCTCGTCGGTCGGCGAGACGGGGCTGTTCGACCGGACGTACTTCACGAGGGCCGTCCCGTACAGCATGTGAGACTCGCTGACGACGGTGGCGTTCTGGAGCACCGAGTCGTCCCACCCGGCCATGTAGGAGTTGACCGTGACGTTGTACGTCTCGTCGTCGCTCACCGGTTCACCGCCGACCCACGCGTCCCGAATCCGGTCCGTGCCGTTGTGGCCGACCCACTCGTAGGTCACGCCGCTGACCTGCAACTTGGACTCCGCGCCGTACTGCTGGCCCTCCTCGCTTTCGAGCGTGACGACCTGACTGGCGAGCAACTGCTCCAGTTGCGCGCCGGTGAGTTCGACGGTGACCAGCGTGTTGCTGAACGGCAGCATGTTGTACGCGTCACCGACGGTCAGGTTGCCGGGTCCGTAGACGCCGTTCGAGCGGATGCCGCCCGCGTTGGTGATGGCGACCTCTGCGCCGGTCTGTGCCCGGAACGAGTCGCCTATCATGTTCCCGAGCGCGGTCTCGTCGTGGTAGTTCGAGGCGAACCGAGCGTCGAGTTCGACCGTCGTCCGCCCGGCGACCTTCGAGAGTTCCGCCTTGCGGGCGTCGGTGACGATGTTCGAGACGGTCTCGTTCTTCGAGACGTTCTCGGTAACGTCGAGGAGGCGACCGTTCCACCCCGTCACGTTGCCGTTCTCGACGGTGAGGTTGAGTTCCGCGACGTGTTCCGCGCGGGCCTCGGCCTCCATGATGACCGCGCCGCCGGTTTCGGCGGGCGGGTACTCGATTTCGTCGTCGCCGACCACGATGGCGTCGACGTTCTCGGTGGTGTTGGCGAGGGTCTTCGCCACGGGAACGCCGAGGTGGGCCGAGACGACGACCACGTCGACGTTCTTCTCCTGTTTGAGCATCGTGGCGTACTCGCTCGCGGTGTCGGAGTAGTTCTTCAGTTCGTAGCCCTGCTCGTCGAAGTCCACCGAGGTCTTGGACTTGATCTTCCGGTCGGCCACGCCGACGATGCCGACCTTCACGCCTCGTCGCTCGACGACGGTGTAGGGCTTCGTGCCGGGAATCGGTTCGCCGGTCTCCTCGTCCACGACGTTGGCCATCAGCCACGGGAACTCCGAGTTCTCGCTGAAGTTCGCCACGGCGTCGAAGCCGTAGTCGAGGTCGTGGTTCCCGATGACCTCGGCGGCCGGGTCGAGGACGTTCAGGACCTCGACCGGGGTTCGCCACTGCGTGAGCGGCGAGAGCGAGTGAGGACTCACTTCGTCACCGCCGCCGACCACGACGGTCGGGTTGTCGTGAGCGGCGCGGCGCTGGTTGATGAGCGTGACCATCCGCGGCAGAGTCCCGTTCTGGGCGGCCGCGGTCTGCACGTCGTTGTACGACAGGATGGTCAGCGTCGTCGCGCCGTCGGACGTGTTGTTCGTCGGGGTCTGCGCCGCGGTCGGTGCGGGCGCAGCGGTCCCGGTCGTGCTGTGCGAATCGGAGGCGCTCGCCGCGGCGGGCGGCACCGCACCCGCGACGACGAGAGAGAGAATCAGGAACAACGTTGCGGATTTGCGCATGCGTTCGGCCAATCGGAGAACCTCAGAATAAAACCAGCTATTTCCTGATAATTAGTCAAACGATGTCACAGTAATGGTTTTTGCGACTATCCTCGAAATGAACCCGCGCACCGGGGAGTGCGGATTACTCGTCGGGGTACGGAACGTCGAGCGTCTCGCCGTCGTCGGGGACGAACGCCTCGCCGTCGAAGACCTCCCGGGCCTCTGCGAGATGGTCGGAGATATCGCCCGCGTACCGCGAGGAGATGTGGGTCAGTGCGAGACGCCGAACGTCGGCCCTGCTGGCGATTTCTCCGGCCTGTCGAGCGGTCGAGTGGCCGGTGTCGCTCGCGCGGTCGGCCCGGTCCTCGGCGAAGGTGGCGTCGTGGACGAGCAGGTCGGCCTCGTCGGCGACTTCCGCGACCTCGGCGCTCGGCCGGGTGTCGCCGGTGTAGACGAACCGGCGGCCGGGTCGGGGGTCGCCGACGACCTGTTCGGGGTCGACGACCGTGCCGTCGTCGAGTTCGACCGATTCGCCCTCGTGGAGTCGCGAGAACTTCGGGCCGACCGGGACGCCCAGTTCCTCGGCCTTCTCGCGGTCGAACCGGCCCTTGCGGTCGTCCTCGACGAGTACGTAACCCAGCGAGTTGGTGTCGTGGTCGGTCCGGACTGTCCGGACCTCGTAGTCGTCGCGCCGGACCGCGGCCTCGTCGGGTCCGACGCCGTAGACGTGGACCGGAAACGACGGGCGGTTGTCGGCGGCGTGAATCAGCGCGTCGATTTCCTCCTCGGTTCCGGCGGGCGTGTAGACGGTCAGAGCCTCCTCGCGGTCGTTGAAGTCGAGGGTCTGAACCAGTCCGGGGAGTCCCAGCACGTGGTCGCCGTGGAGGTGCGTGACGAAGATTTCGGAGATGGTGAACCCCGTGCCGAAGCGCATCATCTGGCGCTGGGTGCCCTCGCCCGCGTCGAACAGCAACCGGTCACCCTCGCGGTTGACCAGCACCGAACTCGGGTTTCGCTCTGTGGTTGGCACTGCCCCGCCGGTTCCGAGAAAGGTAACGCGCATCGACATCTCAGAGAGACTCGGAGAGCGCGCGGGAAAGCGCCTTCGAAATCCCGAGCGCGGTACGCTGCGTTACTAACGCGGAAACAGCGGGTTACGACTCGAAGACGCATCGGAGAATCATCGGATAGTCCGGGCCTAAACCGGCGTATCAGCCTGTTACGGCCGTGAACGGTCGCGCCCGTTTATTCGCGGCCTCGCCGTCGCTTACTCTGCCGATTGGGGGTTACACATGACACGTGACAAAAAGACACTTAGCGCCGTCTTCATGGCGGTGTTGCTGGTTTTGGCGAGCGGAACAGCGGTATCGCTCGCCGTGACGGGGAGTACAGCAGACGCAGGTGCGAACGCCGTGGGGGTTCAGGAGACGACCACCGCGCAGAACGGCGAGGAGACGACCAGACAGGCCGACGAACCGGCCAACGGCGGAGCGAACGTGACGATCAACGAGCAGCAGTCCAACGGTGAGCGGATCGTCGTCGAGTCGGCGACCCTCCCGGAGGGCGGCTTCATCGCCATCCACGACTCGTCGGTCGCCGAGGCTCCGCTCGCGAGCGTCCTCGGCAACTCGGTGTACCTCGAACCGGGCACTCACGAGAACGTGACTATCACGCTCGCCCGGCCTATCACCGAGAGCCAGACGCTCGTCGCGATGCCGCACTTCGACACGAACAACAACCAGGTCTACGACTTCGTTCTCTCGACCGGTGAGGTCGACGGTCCGTACACGACCGACGGCCAAGTTCTCGTCGACCAAGCCAACGTGACCGTCGCGCAGGAAGAGACGACGACCACCGAGGCGGAAGCCGAGGAGACCACCACCACCGAGGAAGAAGTCGAGGAAACCACGACGACCGAGGAGGACGTCGTGGAGACGACCACTACTGAGGAAGAGGTCGAGGAGACCACCACCACCGAAGCGGACGTCGAGGAAACCACGACCGAGGCGGACGCTGAGGAGACCACCACCACCGAAGAAGTAGTCGACGAGACGACGACCGAGGGAGAGGTCGAGGAGACGACGACCGCCGAGGCTCCCGAGGGAATGGAGCAGTTCGTCTTCAAAATCGAGCAGATGAACATCGACCGATGGTCCTTCGTCATCGGTGACGAGGAGACGCCCGACCGGACGCAGACGATCAGTAACGTCACCATCACCGACCGGCGCGTCACCATCAACCTGACCAAGGTTCTCCAGCAGAGCGCCGCGGCCCAGCAGCAGGCGGGACCGATAACGACCGTGAGTCCCGAGAAGGCCGAGCAGATGATAGAGGAGAACCTCTCGCAGGACCTTCAGACCGTCCGCTACGTCATCAGCGACGTCACCATCGAGAACGTGACGTTCGTCGTCACGGCTCCCGAGGACATCGAACTGCCTCAGCCGCCGATGACGACCACGACGGCGCAACCCGAAGAGACCACGACCACCGAAGAAGAGGTCGAGGAAACGACGACGACCGAGGAAGTCGTCGAGGAGACCACGACCACGACCGAGGACGTAGTTAACGAGACTACGACCACGGAGGAGGTCGAGGAGACTACGACGACCGAGGAGGTCGTCGAAGAGACCACGACCACCGAAGAAGAGGTCGAGGAGACCACGACCACCGAGGAGGAAGCCGAGGAAACGACGACCACCGAAGGAGAGGTCGAGGAGACCACCACGACCGAGGAAGTGGTCGGTGAAACCACGACCACCGAAGAGGGTCAGGGCACGGCCGCTGGCGTCCAGTCCTTCGAGGTCGCGCAACTCGACGCGCCCGACAGCGCAACGGCGGGCGACAACGTCACCGTGAGCGCCACGGTCAGCAACCCCAACGACCAGCAGGCGACCCAGCAGGTCGCGTTCCGGCTCGAGGGGACCGTCGTCGCGCGTCAGAACGTCACGCTCGACGCGGGCGAACAGACCACCGTCGAGTTCGAGGTCGGCACCGAAGGCGTGCCCGCGGGTCAGTACATCCACGGGGTGTACACCCGCGACTTCGGTGAACTCGGGGTCATCGTGATAGAGGAACCGAGCGAAGAGACGACCGCCGCCGCGGAGACCGAGACGCCCGGTAACGAGACGACCACGGCCGCCGCGTAATCTCGACGCCGGCGACTCGACGCGGACGACTCAAATTTCTCACTATTTTCGCCGTTCAAAATCGTTGAAACGCAAGACAACGGCGGGTCGAAAACGGATACGAACGAGAACGACGATTTATCAACCCGTGCTGAGTCCGAACGAACCGTCATGAGTCGATACGCAGCGGTTTGTCTCGCGGTCGCGCTACTGCTCGCCGGATGTGTCGGCGGGCAGGGAGGAACGACGACGTCGCCCGCGCCCGGCGACGCCGAAACGACGACAGTCGCCGAAACGACGGAGGTCGCCGGAACGACCGCCGGAGGAGGCGCGACCGGCGGCGGGGAAACCACCAGCGACGCCAGCGCGGTGAACTTCTACCTGAGCGACGAACGGAACGCGATGGGTGACTTCGAGCATCTGAACGTCACCGTCTCGAAGGTCGGAATGAAACGCGCCGACGGTAAGTGGACGAACTACGACGTGGACAACCGCACCGTGGACTTGACCACGCTGACGGGCGCGAACGCGACCCGACTCGGCACCTTCGACGCGTCCAACGGCACGTACGACACGGTGTTCGTCCACATCGCCGAGGTGAACGGGACGCTGACGAACGGCGAGCAGGTCCGAGTCAAGTTGCCGAGCCAGAAGCTTCAGATTCACCAGTCGTTCACCGTCGGCGCGAACCAGTCGGTCGATTACGTCTTCGACACCTCCGTGTTTAAGGCGGGCAAGAGCGGGAAGTACATCCTCAAGCCGGTCATCAGCGAGTCGGGGACCGACAAGAAAATCGAGTCGGTGGACGACGAGGACGACAAGAACGAGCGTGAGGAGCGCGAAGGCGACGAGGACGCGAAAGACGACGAGAAGGCCGAGAAGGACGACGAGACGACAGCGGATGACGAGGCCGCGCTGAACGCGACGTTCGTCGGCAACGTCACCCGCGGCGAGAACGCCACCGTCTCGGTCGCGCAGAACGGAAGCGCCGCGGCGAACGCGACGGTCGCGGTGAACGGCGAGACCGTCGGCCGGACGGCCGCCGACGGGACCCTGACGTTCGCGGTGCCCGACGCCGACGAACTCGAAGTCGAAATCGAGACCGAGAACGGGTCGGCCAAACTCGAAACCGAGTTCGAGTCCGGCGACGACGGGACGGGAAGTGGCGAGACGGGGAACGGTGAACGGGGCGACGGCGGGAACTGACGCCGCGACCCGACGACCGTACTCGCGTGTGTAGGCTGTAAAACAATATACACGATTCTTTCGAGTGGAACTTCACGTCTTAGACGTGACTATAGCTGTCTAAAATTCCCGCAGTGGTGTCACGGCGGGCGTGTCCGAGCGCGGACGCTCGGACCGGACCGACCGATTCTTACCCGCCGACTCCCTACCTACCGGTAATGGACGCGCCGCTGTGGACCGAACGGTACGCCCCCGACCTCGCCGACCTCCCGCAGGAAGAGGTCCGCGACTACCTCCAGAAGGCCGTCGAGGACCCCATCAACCTCGTCATTCACGGCCCGGCCGGGGCGGGCAAGACCGCGGCAGTGCGGGCGCTGGCCCGCGAAGCCCACGACGACCCGGACAACGACCTCGTGGAGATAAACGTCGCGGACTTCTTCGGAATGACGAAAAAGGAGATAGCATCGGACCCGCGCTTCTCGTCGTTCATCGACAGCAAGCGCAAGCGCAACTCCTCGAAGGCCGACCTCATCAACCACGTCCTCAAGGAGTCGGCGAGCTATTCACCCGTCTCGGGGACGTACAAGACCGTCGTGCTGGACAACGCCGAGGCCATCCGCGAGGACTTCCAGCAGGCGCTCCGCCGGGTGATGGAGCGCCACCACGAGGCGACCCAGTTCGTCATCACGACGCGCCAACCGACCAAACTCATCCCGCCGATTCGCTCGCGGTGTTTCCCGGTGGCGATGCGCGCGCCCTCGGTGCCGGAAATCGTCGCGGTGCTCGAAGGCATCGTGGAGGCGGAGGGCGTCGAGTACGACGACAACGGCCTCGAATACGTCGCGGGGTACGCCAGCGGCGACCTCCGGAAGGCGATTCTGAGCGCCCAGACCACCGCCCAGAAGGAGGGCGAGGTGACGATGAACGCCGCCTACGAGGTGCTTGGCGAGGTGGGCGTCGCGGCCGAAATCGAGTCGATGCTGGACGACGCCGAGGCGGGCGAGTTCAGCGACGCCCGCAAGACCTTGGACGACCTGCTCGTCGACGAGGGGTACAGCGGCGAGGAAGTGCTACGGGAGATTCTCGACGTGGCCCACTCCGGCCGGTACACCGGCGACGAACTCGCGGAACTGACCCGCCTCGCCGGCGAAATCGACGCTGACCTCGCGGAGGGCGCGAACGACCGCGTCCACATCGGCCACCTGCTCGCGGAACTCGGCGCGGGCGAGGCGTAGCGAGCGCCGACCCACGTTTCTTCAGCGTCGCCCGCGAAGCCACGGCCATGCCGACGCTCTCGGAGACTCGCATCCAGAACCGCTACCGCGTCCAACCGAACGACGCCAACAACTACGAGACGCTCCACGGCGGCGAACTCATGAAGTGGATGGACGAACTCGGCGCGATGTCCGCGATGCGCTTCGCGGGCGAGACCTGCGTCACCGCGGGCGTCGACGACTTCTCCTTTCACCGCCCGGTCCCGGTCGGCGAAGTCGCGCTCATAGAGGCCTACGTCTACGACGCCGGTCGGACCAGCGTCAAGGTCCGACTCCGCGCGTGGCGCGAGAACCCCCGAACCGGCGACACCGAGCGCACCACCGGGTCGAGCTTCACCTTCGTCGCGTTGGGCGAGGAAGGAAAGCCGGTACCGGTGCCCGAACTGACAGTCGAGACGGACGAGGAGCGAGAACTCCGCGAGGCCGCCCGCGAGGCCGAAAACTGAATCACTCGACGCCCATCGAGTCGCCAATTCGGTCGGGCGACGACCCGTCGCTCGCGTCCAACACCGCGATGTGGCGCACGAGCGACCGATGCACTCGGCGCTCGAACTCGTCCTCGACGGTCCACCCCGCCGCGCGGGCCGCCTCGCCCCACGACCGGTCGCCGACGACGACGGCCCGGTCGGCGACCCGGCGGGCCTCCGCCAGCGCGCCCGCCACGAGGTCGTCCAAGTTCAGGTTCGCTATCTTCGACTGGCGGCCGTACGGCGCGTCGAAGACCACGGCGTCCACCGAGTCGTCGGGCAACGGTAGGTGGGTCGCGTCGCCCAGTAGGGTCGCCCACTCGCCCGTCGCTCGCTCCTCGCCGTCGAGGTAGCGCGACAGGTTCTCGGCCGCGCCGCGGGCCATCTTCGTCTGGGCGTCCGCGCCGAGTACGTTCGCACCGACCAGTCCGGCCTCGATGAGGCCGCCGCCGGTGCCACACATCGGGTCCAGTACGGTCGCGCCGGGCCGGGCACCCGCGAGATTGACCAGTGCGCGGGCCAGCAGCGGGTCCATCCCGCCGGGTTGGAAGAAGGGCCGGTCGGTCGGCTTCCGGGTGCCGAAGTCGCGGACGCTCTCGGCTTCGAGCCAGCCGAGCAGGCAGGTATCGTCGGAGAACAGCGCTCGGAGCTCGTGGTCGGGGTCGTCCAAGTCCACCGCGAAGCCGCAGTCGGTCAGCACTCCGCCGAGGACGCGCTCGGCGCGCTGAGTGTCGATTCCGGCGGTCTCTCGCACGTCGCGGGCGCGGACAGCCACGGTCCCCTCGCGGTCGGGCGCAGCGTCGGACGCGGTTTCCTCGCGGTCGAGTCCGGCTTCGAGCAGGACGCGCGCGGATTCGACGCTCGCGTCGGTCGTCCCGACCAACTCGCTGGCGCGGTGGGTGTAGGCCAGATTCCGCACGCGGTCGGTGACGGCGTTGGCGGTGGCGAGTCCGGGCGCGACGACTTCGACGCCGGTCGCGGCGCTCGCCGCCTCCGCGGCCGCGAATCGGTCGTCCTCTCCGCCGAGTTCGAGCGCGTACACGGTGTACCGGACTCGGCGGTGGCTCTTGGGGGTTTCGTCTGCGCCGCGCTCGTCCGGGCCGCCTCCGTCGGGCGACTCCCTCACGGCGGGCGCATCCGTATTAAAACCGCGACGGCATCTGTCAGGAGGGAGTACCAACCTTTATAAACCTTAAATACGACATTTAAGTCGCATATGACCGACCCAAAGGAGACCATCAACATTGAAAACGTGGTCGCCTCCACCGGTATCGGGCAGGAACTCGACCTGCAGAGCGTGGCGATGGACCTCGAAGGGGCCGACTACGACCCGGAGCAGTTCCCCGGTCTCGTCTACCGGACCCAGAACCCCAAGTCCGCGGCGCTCATCTTCCGGTCCGGCAAAATCGTCTGTACCGGCGCCAAGAGCACGGCCGACGTACACGAGAGTCTCGAAATCGTCTTCGACAAACTCCGTGAACTCCAGATCGACGTGAACGAGGACCCCGAAATCGTCGTCCAGAACATCGTCACGTCCGCGGACCTCGGGCGTAATCTCAACCTCAACGCCATCGCTATCGGTCTCGGACTGGAGAACATCGAGTACGAACCCGAGCAGTTCCCCGGTCTCGTCTACCGACTCGACGAACCCGAGGTCGTCGCGCTGCTGTTCGGTTCCGGCAAACTCGTCATCACCGGCGGGAAGAAACCCGAAGACGCCGAGCAGGCGGTCGACAAGATCGTCTCTCGACTCGAAGAACTCGGTCTGCTGGAATAGCGCGGTCGAACGACGGAACGGCCGGTACTTCGTTTTTCCGGCGCGGCGGGTCCGACGCTCCGGTTCACGTCGCCCCGAATCGCTACTTCCTTGGCCCGTGCCTCCCGAGTGGCCCACATGGCGGTCCCCATCGTCGCGCTGGTCGGCACGTTCCTGTTGGCGGTACTGTTCTACGGCGTTACGGCTCACATCGCCGCCCGGTACGTCCTCGGCGACGTGCCGATACTCCGCGCGTTCGTCGTCGGCGTCGTCCCCGCAATCATCTCGTTCGCGCTGCAAGCCTACCATCCGGGCGTCGTCATCCTCGTCAGCGCCACGGCGGACTTCTTCACGATTCGGGCAGTGTACCGGCTGAAGTACCGAACCGCGGTCGTCGTCGCGATGGCTCACTACACGGTGAGCGCGCTCGCCGGCATCACTATCTTCAATCTGGTCCGTCTGCTCTCGACCGCGCCGGTGTAAGCGCGGACGGACCCGCTACTCCACCAGTCGCTCGATTTCGGTGACGAGAATCCCGCTCGCGCCGACCGACTTCAACTCGTTGATGGTCTCGAACACGTCCCGTTCGTCCACGACGGCGTGGACCGCGACCGTTCCGTCGTCTTCGCTCTCGCCGTCCTCCCTGTCCTCGACGTTCATCACCGTCGGGCCGCCCAACCCGGGAATCACGTCGCGCACTTCCGCGAGACGGTCCTCCGGCGCGTTCATCATCAGGTAGCGCTTGCCGTCGGCCGAGAGGACCGACCGGAGCGCCATCACGACCTGCCGGACCTTCGAGTCCTCGACCACGTCGTCGCGGGCGAACAGGTGCGCCGAACTCGACAGCACCTCGTCCACGACGGCCAGACTGTTCACCTTCAGCGTCGTCCCGGTGCTGGTGATGTCGATGATAGCGTCGGCCATCTCGACGTGCGGGGTGAGTTCGGTCGCGCCGCTGACCTCCACGATGTCGGCCTCCACGTCCTTCTCCGCGAAGTACCGCTCGGCGATGTGGGGGAACTCGGTCGCGACCGTCTTGCCAGCCACGTCCGCGACCGATTCGATGTCGCCGTCCTCGGGGGCCGCGAGGACGAGTCGGCATCGACCGAACTCGAGGTCGAGCATCTCCTCGACGTTGCCGGGGTCGGCCTCGCGGACCTGGTCGAGGCCCGTGATGCCCACCTCGGCCGCGCCGTCGCTGACGTACTCCGGGATGTCGGCCGCACGGGCGAACAGCAGGGTCACGTCGGGGTCGACCGTGTCGGCGTACAGTTTCCGGTCGGCACCGTCGACGGCGTGGAGTCCGGCGCTTTCGAGCAGTTCCATCGCCGGGTCGTGGAGTCGGCCCTTGTTCGGGACGGCGATTCTCATGTGTCGTTTCCGGGTTGGCGTTCGCGGCGGAACTAGCTTTCGTCCGCCCGCAAGCCTCGCCGATACCCGTCGGTGCGCGCCACTCTCGGCGTCCTGCGGGACCGACCCGACCGAGAGCGGCCGTCGCCGCGGCCGGACTCGCCGCTCGTAGCGCGCCGTATCGCCGATTCCCGAACCACTATTCGTCCGCCGAACCAACACGACGACCATGACACACGCCTTCGAGTGCCTGTCGTGCGGCGCGACCACCGACCCCGACGAGCGCCCCGCGGGGTGCCCCGAGTGCGGCGGTCCGCTCGAAGTCGCCCACGACGACCTTCCCGACGCCCTCCCCGACTCGGACCGGACCGACCTCCGGCGCTACGCCGACTGGCTTCCCTCGCTCGGCGAGTCGAGCGTCGACGCCCCGGTGTCGATGGGCGAGGGGTGGACTCCGCTGGTGGAGACGCCGCGACTCGTCGCGACCGCGGCCGCCGAGTTCGAGGACGCGACGCCGGACTGCTACCTGAAGAACGAGACCACCAACCCGACGTGGTCGTGGAAGGACCGCCTCGCCGCGGTGGTCGTGCCCCACGCGGTCGCCGGAGGCCCGTCGGACCGCGACGGCGCCGACCGCATCGCCACCGCCTCGACCGGGAACCACGCCAGCGCAATCGCGGCCTACGCCTCGCGGGCCGGAGTCGAGCGAGTCCTCGCGTTCCTCTCGCCGTCGAGCGAACCGCCCCACCACCGGCAGATTCGGGCCTACGGCGGGGAGGCGCTCGGCCTGACTGACTACGGCGAGCGCAAGCGCCTGCTCCGCGAACTCGCCGACCGGGGGTGGTTCGCGGCGTACGACCTCGACGACCGCTACACCGGCCAACCCTACGTCTACGAGGGCTACAAGACCATCGCGTACGAACTGGTCGAGCAGTTGGGCGAGGTCCCCGACGCCGTGGTCGTCCCGGTCGGCGCGGGCGACGGTCTCTACGGCATCTGGAAGGGCTTCCGGGAACTCGCGGCCCGCGGCGTCGTCGCCGACAAGCCCCGCGTGATAAGCGCCGAATCGGCGGAGCGCCACCCGCTCGCGGCGGCGTTCGAGGCGGGCGCGGAGTCGGTCGGGCGCGACGACGGTCCGGAACCGCTCAGCACCTCCACGATGGGCACCACCTCCGGCGACCACGCGCTGGCCGCGGTCCGGGCCTCGGACGGCGCGGCCTACGCCGCCGACCGCGAGGCGGTCGAGGCGGCGATTCGGACCGCCGGGCGCGACGGGGTCTTCCTCGAACCGGCCTCTGCGCTCGCGCCGGCCGTGGTCTCGCAGGCGGTCGCCGACGGCGTGGTCGGTGCCGACGACACCGTGGTCACCGTCGGGACGGGTTCGGGCGTCGCGTGGCCCGAGAAGACGGCGAGCGCGGTCGGAGAGTCGCCGACCGTCGAACCGACGCTGGACGCAATCGCGGACGCGACGGGTCTCGAACTGGACTGAAGCCGGAGGTTTCAGGCACCCTCGGGGAAAACCCTCGGTCATGACGAAACTCCGAATCGCGGGCGGACAGGTTCTCCGTCCCGACGCGACCGTCGAACGCGCCGACGTACTGGTCGACTCCGAGTCCGGCGACATCGCCGCGGTGGGGGACCCCGACGACGTGCCCGAGGGCGACGAGACGCTGGACGCCGAGGACGGACTGGTGACGCCCGGTCTCGTCAACGCTCACACCCACGTCGCCATGACGCTCCTGCGGGGGCACGCCGACGACAAGGAACTCGACGCGTGGTTGCAGGAAGACATCTGGCCGGTCGAGGCCGAACTCACGCCCGAGGACGTGCGCGCCGGGACCGAACTCGGTCTGCTGGAGATGATTCGGTCGGGTACCACCGCGTTCGCGGACATGTACTTCCACGAGGAGGAGGTCGTCGAAGCGGTCGAGGACGCCGGCCTGCGCGCCCGACTCGGCTACGGCATCGTCACGGTCGGGAAGGACGAGGCGGGCGCACGCGACGACTGCGAACAGAGTCTCGAAGTCGCGCGGGAGTTCGACGGCGCGGCCGACGGCCGGGTGAAGACAGCGTTCATGCCCCATAGCCTCACGACCGTCGGCGAGGAGTACCTCCGGGAGTACGTCGCAACTGCCCGCGAGGAGGGGATTCCGCTCCACTACCACGCCAACGAGACCGAAGACGAGGTCGACCCCATCGTCGAGGAGGAGGGCGAGCGTCCCCTCGAATACGCCCGCGACCTCGACATGACCGACGGGTCGGACTTCGTGGCCCACGGCGTCCACCTCGACGGCGCAGAAATCGACCTGCTGGCCGAGACCGGCACGAGCGTAATCCACTGCCCGGCCTCGAACATGAAACTCGCCAGCGGGATGGCTCCGGTCCAGAAACTCCTCGACGCGGGCGTGACGGTCGGTCTCGGCACCGACGGCGCGGCGTCGAACAACGACCTCGACGTGTTCGACGAGATGCGCGACGCCGCGATGCTCGGCAAACTCGCGGCGGACGACGCCAGCGCGGTCCCGGCCGAGAGCGTCGTCCGGATGGCGACCGAAGGTAGCGCGTCGGCGCTCGGGTTCGACAGCGGCCGCATCGAGGAGGGCGCGAACGCCGACCTCGCCGTGGTGGACCTCGACGCCGCCCACCTTACGCCCCATCACGACCTCGTGAGCCACCTCGTGTACGCGGCCCGCGGGTCGGACGTGCGCCACACGCTCTGCGACGGCGCGGTCCTGATGCGCGACCGGGAGGTCCTGCCCCTCGACGCCGCGGCGGTCAGAGAGCAAGCAGAGGAGCGCGCCGCCGCCGCGGTCGAACGCGCAGAGTAGCGCGCCGCCACCGCGGTCGAACGTGTAGAGCGCCGGACCGTCTCTCCTGACCGTCGGCACAGCGGCCCGGTCGTCCCGTCTGTCGGAACTCCGAGCTAATTCTCGCATTCTCGCTCCGGAAACGAGACGTTGAACGTTTCAATTGAACGGTTAAAACGAGTCTTAAACTTTATCGGATGCTCTGAGCCTTTCTATCGGTCATATTGAACTGCGAAAACAGATTGGACGGCAGGCGGGGTTTAATCTCCCATTTCCCCTCTGAACGAGTGCATGAACTCGAAACATCGCACCCTCGCGGTCGCTCTCGTCGGAGCCTTGCTCCTGTCGAGCGCCGCGACCGCGGGCGCGGCGAGTAGCGCGACAGCCAGCGAGACCGCGAATTCGCTGTCGGTCACGGTCGAACAGGCCGAGAACGACGGCGCAACTGTGACGATAACTCAGAACGGGTCGGCGGTCGAGAACGCCACCGTGACGGTCGGCGTTGCCGACGAGAACGTCACGTACGCGGGTGCCGGTGACTACGCGACCGACGCGAACGGCACGGTCGAACTCCCCGAACCCGCCGAGAACGTGACCGTCGCGGTCACCGCCGAGAAGGGGAACGCGACCGGCACGACGACCGTCACCCTGACCACCGCGCCCGAGAGCGACGAACCGCTCTCGGGGTCGCTCGCGGTCTCGGTGGACCAGACTGACGGTGCCACGGTGACGGTGAGCCACAACGGCTCTGCGGTCGAGAACGCCGCCGTCACGGTCGGCGTCACCGACGAGAACGCCACCTACGACGGCGCCGGCAACTACACGACCGACGCGAACGGCACGGTCGACCTGCCCGCCCCGTCGGAGAACGTCACCGTCGAAATCACCGCCGAGAAGGGGAACGCGACCGGAACGGCGACTGCCACGCTGACCGTTTCCGAGAGTGAGAAGAGCGGTTCCTTCGGCGACCTCGTCTCCTCGTTCGTCCACGAGATGATGAACGCGGGCGACGACGGCGGCCCCATCGGACAGGTCATCTCGGACTTCGTGACCGAGAACAACCCCGGGAATGCCGACGAGAAGCGACCCGACCACGCCGGAAAGCCCGACGACGCTGGCAAATCCGGTGACAAGGGGAAGCCCGACGACGCCGGTAAGTCCGGCGACAAAGGTAAGCACGACGCGGGCACGCAGAACGGCACGGACGGCGACGACTCGCAGGGCCCGCCCGAAGGCGCGGGTAACGACGACGGCAGCACTAGTGAGGATGGTTCCGGCGGAGACGACTCCGAGAAGGGCAACAACGGCAACGGGAAGAGTAAGGGCAACGGCAAGTAGTCCGAACTCGCCCACGCGTTCTGACATTCCGTCCCCGCTGACGTTTTTCGCGGCGTTCGGCCCGCTCGACGTTTCGGCCCTCGACGCTCCGGTTCGTTAGCGGACTTTTCCCTCAGTGACTTTTCTTGCAAGTCGGTCGTCGCCGAGTGACGGGACCACATTCGAAGGTAGCGGTGTCGGTAATTACTGGACGGGGAAACCGCTCACCGAAACGCCGCCGCGTCGACCTTCGGTAGCGTTTTGGGCGCGGTGGCCCTTTGCTCGGGTATGGCAGACTATCCGACGATAAGCGAGCAGGTCGAGGACGTAGAATCTGCTCGCACCGAGGGCCATCGCAAGATGGACTGGGCGCGAGAACACATGCCGATTCTGACCGCGATGCAAGGCGACTTCGAGGCGAACCAGCCATTCGAAGGCCAGCGCATCGGGATGGCGATGCACGTCGAGGCAAAGACCGCGGTGCTGGTCGAGACCCTCGCCGAGGGCGGCGCGGAAGTCGCCATCACCGGCTGTAACCCGCTCTCGACCCACGACGACGTGAGCGCCGCGCTCGACGAACACCCCAACATCACCTCCTACGCCAAGCGCGAGGTGGACGACGAGGAGTACTACGCCGCCATCGAGGCGGTCATCTCCCACGAACCGACCATCACCGTGGACGACGGCATGGACCTCGTGGCGGCCATCCACGAGGACTACCCCGAACTCATCGACTCCATCGTGGGCGGGGCCGAGGAGACCACCACGGGCGTCCACCGCCTGCGCGCGATGGACGAGGACGGCGAACTCGACTACCCCGTCTTCGCGGTGAACGACACGCCGATGAAGCGCCTGTTCGACAACGTCCACGGCACCGGCGAGTCGTCGCTGGCGAACATCGCCATGACCACGAACCTCTCGTGGGCGGGCAAGAACGTCGTCGTCGCGGGCTACGGCGACTGCGGCCGCGGCGTCGCCAAGAAGGCCTCGGGCCAGAACGCGAACGTCATCGTGACCGAGGTCGAACCCCGGCGCGCGCTCGAAGCCCACATGGAGGGCTACGACGTGATGCCGATGGCCGAGGCGGCCGAAGTCGGCGACGTGTTCCTCACCACGACCGGGAACAAGAACGTCGTCACCCGCGACCACTTCGAGAAGATGGACGACGGCGTCCTGCTGGCCAACGCCGGCCACTTCGACGTGGAGGTCAATCTCGACGACCTCTCTGACCTCGCCGTGAACGAGCGCGAGGCACGCGACGGCGTCCGCGAGTACGAGATGGACGACGGCCGCCGCCTCAACGTCCTCGCGGAGGGCCGCCTCGTCAACCTCGCCTCGCCCATCGCGCTGGGCCACCCGGTCGAGGTCATGGACCAGAGCTTCGGCGTGCAGGCCGCCTGCGTCCGCGAACTGGTCGAGAACGGCGACCAGTACGACGCTGGAGTCCACGAGGTCCCCGACGAACTGGACCGGGAAATCGCGGAAATCAAGCTGGACGCCGAGGGCGTCGAGTACGACGACCTGACCGACGAACAGGCCGAGTACATGAGCAGTTGGCAGCACGGGACGTAAGCCCGGTCGACTGGGCAGCGGACGGCCGTAGTTTCGGACGGGAGACCGTGGAGGCGAGGTTCCTTGACGCCGCCGACGGCTGGCGCATCGACAGCCAATGAAGGTCTCGCCCCGGCTCTGACCGCCGGACGCGGCTCTCGCCTTCCGCGGTCGCTAACGCTTTTCCTCCCGAGCGCGTAATCGGAACCGTGACGCTTCAGTACGACCACCGCCCGAGCGAGACGGCGCGACCTTACGTCGAAGCCCTCGCGGAGGTCTGCGACCACTACGACGCGGACGCCGAATCCAGATACGCCGACCTCCCCGACCCCGCCGGCCGGGTCCACTACCTGACCGCTGGCGAGGGTCCGCCTCTCCTGCTCCTCCACGGACTCAGCACCAACGGGGCAACGTGGGTGCCGATGTTCGACGCCCTGACGGACCACTTCACCGTCTACGCGCCCGACCGGCCGGGCCGCGGTCTCTCGACCGCGGTGGACTACCGCGAGACCGGCTTTCGGGAGTTCGCGGTCGAGTACGTCGCCGACTTCCTCGACGCGGTCGGCGTCGAGGAGACGGCCGTGATGGGCAACTCGCTCGGCGGGTTCCAGTCGCTCGCGCTCGCGGTGGACCGCCCCGAGCGCGTCGAGCGACTCTGCCTCGTCGGCGCGCCCGCCGGCCTCTCGCTCGACATCCCGTTTCTCTTCCGCCTGTTCGACCTGCCGGTCGTCGGGCGCTGGCTGTTCGACTACTTCGAGGCCGAGACGGTCCCAGAGGCCCGCGCGGAGTTCCGGCGCATCAACGTCGAGGACGACGCGGCGATTCCCGACGCCTACTTCCGGCCCGGCGTCGTCGGCGAGGGCCTGCCCGGCCAGCGCGAGAGCCTCTGGTCGCTGCTGGAGGCCCTCGGCACGATGCGGGGGATGCGACCCCAGTTCGACCTCCGCGAGGAGGTCCGGGACCTCGCGCTCCCGACCCGGTTCGTCTGGGGCACCGAGGACTACTTCTGGCCGCCGTCGGTGGGTCGGCCGGTCGCGGGAGCGATGCCGAACGCCGACTTCGTGACGCTGTCGGACCGCGGCCACATGCCGTGGATGGAACCCGACGACGAGGCCGTCGAGGCCGCGGTGGCGTTTCTGACGGGCGAGGTCGGTCCCGAGTAGCTTCGTCCGAACGGCTACCCGGTCTCGGACTCGCCGCCACCGCGGACGACGTGGCCGTACTTCAGCAGGGCGACGAAGACCGACCCGCCGACGGCGTTGCCGACCGTGGCGAGCGCGAGGAACCCGGCGTACTGCGCGAACGAGATGCGCGGCGAGACGAGCGTCCCGGCCAGCACCTCGACGTTGCCCGCGATGGAGTGGGGCAGGTGGGCGAGACCGATGCCGGTCGTCACCAGCCAGACGACCGCGATGCGCGAGATGCTCTCTTTGGCCGCCGTGAGAAGCCACGAGAGCAGGCCCATCAGCCACCCGGCGACCACGCCGCCAGCGAGGAGGAGCCACGGGCCGTGAGACGTCAGGTTCGACGCGATTTCGGTGAACGCCGAGGGCTCGACGATACCGTAGGCCGGCGCGAACGACACCATCGCGACGGCGAAGACGCTGCCGCCGAGGATGTTCCCGCCGTAGACGAGCGCCCAGAGCCGGGCCAGTTCGCCGACGCTCGCCCGGCCGTCGAAGACGGGGAGGCTGGCGCGCGTGGTGTGTTCGGTGAACAGTTCCGACCGGCCGCCGATGACGAAGATGAATCCGACCGCGTAGGCGTTGGCGACGACGATTCGCGTCAGGGGGTCGCCCCATCCCTTGCCGACTATCGTGAGCAGGACCGCCATGAACAGCGGACCGAACCCGATGTCGAGTCCGGCCGAGATGCCCGACAGGAACAGACCGTCGGCCGGGCGTCTGAGTTCCTCCAGTCCCTCCTGAATCTCCTCGGCCAGAATCTCCTGCTTGGACTTCTGGCCCTGACCCGGCGGTTCGGTCTCGATTCGCCGGTCGAGTTCTTCCTTCGCCACTACCGATAGCGTCGGACCGTTCGACAAAAAGCGGTCTGGCCGCCCGAGAGGCGGACGCTCGCGTCGAGGCCGGGCGCTTCACTTCCACCGCGCTCCCGAGGGACTTAACACGGGGAAGGCGAGAGTACCAGACATGGCAGACGCGACGGGTCTTCCGGGGGTGCCGTGATGTCCAACGCGAAGGGCGACAGGCGCGAGCGCGAACTCGTCAACCGACTCGACGAGGCCGGGTTCGCGGTCATGCGCGCACCCGCCAGCGGGAGCGCCACCGAACGCGAACTCCCGGACGTGCTGGCGGGCGACGGCGTCGCCTTCTACGCCATCGAGGCGAAGTCGAGTTCCGGCGACCCCATCTACCTCACCGGCGAGGAGGTAGAGGCGCTGGTCTACTTCTCGCAGAACTTCGGCGCGAAGCCGAAAATCGGGGTCCGGTTCGACCGCGAGGACTGGTACTTCTTCCACCCCGCGGAGATTCACCAGACCGACGGCGGCAACTACCGGGTCAAGAAGGAGACGGCGCTCGAAGACGGCGACCCGATGGACGCGCTCAGAGCGACCGACGACGATTCGGACGACGACGACGGCCACGACATCCGCGACGTGCTTCACGCGGTCGAACAAGGCGTTCTCTCGCCGGACGAGGCGGCCTCGATGCTGGAGTAGTACGGGTCTCCGCGCTCTCGCGGCGTTCCGGTTCTCCGCTTCGACGGTCTCGGACGGTCGCCCGATGCCTCAGACGGACGCCTCGAAGTCGTCGAGCGCCGACTGGTCCTCGCGGTCGGCCGGCCGGGCGTCCTCGCGCCTGCGGGCGAGTCGCCCGCGCGGGAACGAGTAGCGCCGGAGGTGCGTGGGTTCGAGGTCGTCGGGACCGAGGCCCGCCGGAACCGGGTACATCGCTTCGACCACCACGTCGTCGTCGCGGTAGCCCTCGTTGGTCGAGTACGCCGCGACGGTGCAGTCGTGGCCGGTGATTTCGACCTCGTCAGCCCGCCGGTTCGTCGTCCGAATCACGACCAGCAGGTCGCCGGTCTCGCGGTCCACGACGGTGTCGCCGGGTTCGAGGTTGCACTCCTCGCAGAAGTGAGGCCCCGACTCGGTCTCGTCCACGAATATTTCGTCGCCGCAGTTTCGGCAGGCCACCGCCCGCTTGCCGGGCGGCGGGACGAGTCCCGCCGTGACCTCCATCGCTACCCGTCGGATGTGCTTGCACCTGACGTGCCGGAAGTTGTGGTCCGGACAGGTACACCGCCCGCCGAGCAGGTCCACGGAGTACGTGTTGCCAGTCTGGCTCTCGACTTCGTAGACGCCGCCGCCGAGCGCCGTAACTGCCATGCGCTCCATGCGGGCGCGCTGTGACCGGAGGTCGGTCACGCCGTCCGCGGGAGGCAGCGATGCTCGCGTTCGTTCGGAAGCTGTTGTGTTTTCCATGGGCTTCCCTCTCAGTGTGCGGCCGACCGACGGTCCGCAAAATCGGCGTCTCCACCCCTCCTCCTCTCTCCCTCGGTCGGTTCCGCGTACGAATGTGTAGGTGCTGGACGCTCCTAAGTGTTGCATCTACCAGTACGGCTAGAAGTGCGAGACAGGACGGTAATGGTTCAATAACGCGTAAATTCGAGGGACGAGGAGATGAATGAATTGGGGGCGAGAAAGCGCCTAACTCGACCGACACGTTTCACCGGGCCGACGGCTCGCACGCCGCCGGTTCGACCGCGAGCGAACCACGAAACCCCTTGACGGAGCGACCGAACGGAGAGGACCGAGCGAGGAAGTGACGCCGCGGTTTCTCACCACGCTTTCGCGAGGGAGCGCCGCCTGCGGCGCGACCGCTGGAAAGAGTGGTTATCGAAGCCCTTTTGCCGATACCATGGGAAGCCACCGCTATGGTAGACCAGGAGACGCGCCGCGAGATTCTCGTCGGTGCGGGGTCCGTCGGCCTGTTCATCGCCCTCCTCGTCGGCGTGGGCATGACGTACGGCAACGGCGGCCTCACGCAGACGGGAGCGTTGGCGGTCGTGGGCGTCATCGTCTTGTTCGTCTTGTTGATGAGTGGCGTCGGAATCTGGATGTCGCGGCAGTACTGAATTCTAACCGAGTTTCGCGGTCTTCGCTTTCGATTTCCGCACCCCCGTTTTTACTCCGTCAGTCTCCGGCGCTCTCAGCGGCGGCCAGTGCGTCCTCGTAGTAGGCCAGTGGGTGGGAGACAGAGTCACAGCGGGCGTCGGTCGTCGGGTCGGCCTCGTCGGCGACCGGACACTCGCCGTAGGCCGCCATCGTCTCGCAGGATGGCGGCGCGTACTGGGCGCCCGACTCGTCGCCGACCCGATTCGACCGGTAGCGGACCGCCTTCGCGCGAGTGTCACTGTCCACGCCGCAGAGCGCCAGCAGTTCGTCGGTGTCGGCGTTGGCGCTGGTCAGGAACGCGACCAGTGCGAACTCCGCGGGGTCGTCCAGACTCTCGCCGTCCTGCGCTCGCTCGACCAGCGAGGCGACGCACGGCGGGAAGCAGTCGGGCGCGAGTACGTCGATGTCCCGCGAGATGTCGATTTCCGAGAAGGTGTCCTGCAACTCGGCCACCTCGTCGGTCAGACCGTCGCGAATCTCGTCGGGCACGTCGGTCGGCAGGCCCGCGGCGACGCGCTGGCGGACCGCCTCCCGGAGGAGTTCGTGGAGTTCGGCCTCGGAGACTTTCACGGTCCCGTCGGCCAACTGCCGGGTGGCGAGCGTCCAAGACTCGCCGTCGAGGTTCGAGGAGAGCGCGAGATAGCGCCCGACGGCGACGCGGTAGCCGTCGCCCGCGGCGGTCTCCCGGACCGCGTCCGATAGGTCGAACTCCGCGAGGAGCGCGTCGAGCGTGATTGCGGTGTCGGCCGTGGACTTCAGGCCGTCGTCGGGGTTCTCGAAGTCGTCGGTGAATCGCTCGTAGGCGGTGTCGGCCTCGGCGCTGGCGTACTTCTCGACCGCGCCGGGCGCGTCCACGAGCGACACCAGCACGCGCGCGACCGGATACGAGAGCAGTTCCGCGCGCGTGCTCCAGCGTCGCTCCCCGTCCGGGTCGGGACGAACCGTCCCGTCGACGAGCGCGCGGCGCACCCGCTCGACGCCGCGCTCGACGGCGGGGTGGCGCTCGTCGCCCGTCACGACGGCGACGAGACCGATGTCGGCCTCGCGGACGCTCTCGCGGGCCGCCGCGAGGAACGGGTACCGGGCGTGAAGCGGGTTCATACTCGCCCCATTTCGGCCGACCCCGATAAACGCGACGAATCGGATGGGTTGATACGGCCGACGACCGTCGGTCCCGACGTGACCGACCCGACCGACCTCGCCCGGAGTTACTACGACGCCATCGACGCGGGCGACTACGACCGATTCGAGGACCTGCTCGCGCCGGACGTCGTCCACGAGCGCCCGGACCGGACCATCGAGGGCCGCGAGACGCTCGTGGGGTTCATGCGCGACGACCGGCCGAACAAGGACACGTCCCACGAGGTCCGGACCGTCTTCGCCGCGAGCGACGGGGTGGCGGTCGAGGGTCGCTTGCTGGACGCCGACGGCGCTCAGATGTTCGCGTTCGTAGACAGCTTCGACGTCGAGGACGCGCCCGACGAGAGCGAGGCGGACGCGGGTCGAGGTGATGGACGTCCGAGCATCGCTCGAATCCGGACCTACACCCGGTAAGTACCGACGCCCGGTAGCTACGGATGCCACTCGCTGCCAAAGCTTATCCCTCGGCTGTGCTTCTCTAGTTACTATGGGCCTCTTCAGAGACCTCGGCAACAAAGTCGAGAAGTTCAAGCAGGCGTCGGAAGCCGCGGCCGACGAGGAAGCGAGCCACGAGTGTCGGGACTGCGGCGAGCGGTTCTTCTCCGACCGCGAGACGTGCCCCGAGTGCGGGAGTTTCGACGTGACGCCGCTGAGCGAGTGAGGTAGCCGGCAGTCGGTCGCCCGTACGTGGCGGACGCGTCGCCGGCGCGTCCCGGTCGCGGGACGGGACGCGTTCCGGAATCCCAACCGATACGTGCGGCAGTTTCCAATGGGCCGCCATGAACTACATCGCGTGGGCGGTCGTCGCGCTGGTCGGCTACTCGATTTTCACGCCGCTGGCGAGTCTGGCGACCAACCAGATTCCGAGTACGGTCGTCGCGCTGGTGGCCAACAGCATGCTCGCGGTGTCGGCGGCCGTCGTCATCGTCTACCGGAACGAGTCGGTCGCGCCGTACCTCGCGGGCGAGAACGCGGTCTACATGTACGCGGCGGGAGTCTTCCTGAGCGTCGGCATCATCGCGTACTATCAGGCGCTGGGAGCGGGCCCGGTCAGCGTCGTGGTCCCCATCTTCGGCATGTTCCTCGTCGGCAGTTCGCTGCTCGGCGTCGTGTTTCTGAACGACCCGCTGACCGCGAAGAAGGCCCTCGGAATCGTGCTGGCGGCCGTCGGGGTCTACCTGACGACGAGTTAGTCCTTCTCGCCCGCGCCGAGCGCGCTCTCGCCGACCGGTTCGTGGCCCTCGATGACCTCCTTGCCGCCCATGTAGGGCCGGAGCGCCTCGGGCACCGTGACGGTGCCGTCGTCGTTCTGGTAGTATTCGAGGATTGCGACCATCACGCGCGGCAGGGCCAATCCCGACGCGTTGAGCGTGTGGAGGTACTCGGTCGATTCGTGGCGCTCGGGCCGGTAGCGCAGGCCGGCGCGCCGGGCCTGGAAGTCCTCGAAGTTCGAGGCCGTCGAGACTTCGAGCCACCGACCGCCCTCCTCGGGGCCGTCGTCCATGTCGTCGCCGGGCGCCCAGATTTCGAGGTCTATCTGCTTGGCGGCCTTGAAGCCGAGGTCACCCGTGCAGAGTTCGAGGACGCGGTACGGCAGGTCGAGGCGTCGGAGGACCTCCTCGGCCTCGTCCAGCAGTTCGCGGAGGCGGTCGTAGCTCTCGTCGGGTTCCACGAAGTTGACCATCTCGACCTTGTTGAACTGGTGGACCCGGACGATGCCCCGCGTCTCGGTGCCGTGTTCGCCCGCTTCGCGCCGGAAGTTCGGCGTGTAGGCCTGATGCTTCAGCGGGAGGTCGTCTTTCAGGAGGATGTCGTCGCGGTACATGTTCGTGACCGGCACCTCCGCGGTCGGACAGAGCCAGAGGTCCTCGTCCTCCAGTTTGTAGGCGTCGTCGGCGAACTTCGGCAACTGGCCCGTCCCGGTCATCGACTCGCTGTTGATGGGGATGGGCGGGAATATCTCCTGATACCCCTGCTCGCGGTGGACGTCCATCATGAATTGCATCAGGGCGTGTTCGAGTTGGCTCCCCTCGCCCTTGAGGAAGTAGTAGCCGCTTCCGGTGGTCTTGGCGGCCCGCGCCTCGTCGATGATGTCCAACTCCTCGCCGAGGTCGTAGTGGGGCGTCACCTCGTCGGGCAGGTCGCGCAGGTCGTCGAAGCCCTCGCGGCGGGTCTCGACGTTGTCGTCCTCGTCGTCGCCCTCGGGGACGCTCTCGTGGGGGACTTGGGGAACGCGCAGGAGCGCCTCCTCCAGTTCCTCCTCTAACTCGGCGGCGCGCTCCTCGACCTCTTCGATTTCGGCCTTGAGTTCCTGCGACCGTTCGATGGCCTCGTCGGCCTCGTCGTGTTCGCCGGCCTGCTTCAACTCGCCGATGCGGTCGCTGACCTCGTTGCGCTCGTGGCGCAGGTCGTCGCCGCGCGCCTTCAGGTCGCGCCACTCCTCGTCCTTCTCCAGAATCACGTCGAGGTCCACGTCCGCCCCGCGCTCGCGGAGTCCCTCGCGGACCTCCTCGGGGTTGTCCCGAATGTAGTTCCGGTCTAGCATTCCTACTCTCTCAATTCTGCTCCCGGCAAAAAACCGTATCGTTCGTGGGGCAGGGGTTGACAGGGGCGTGATTCGGAGACGGCGTACGACCTTTCCGCGGGCGAACACCTTTTACCCCGCCGCGACCCACCAACGAACATGCCAAGAGGCGACCTCCGAGAGGTCACGGTCGGCGACTGTTCGGACCTCTACTACCTCGACACCGGGATGTACGACACCGACGAGTACGGCGCGGTCTACATCTACGATGCCGCTCGGCCCGCCATCGTCGACACCGGAATCGGGACCCACCACGAACTGATTCTGGACGCGCTGGACGAGTTGGACATCGCCCGCGAGGACGTGGCGGTCATCGCGCCGACGCACGTCCACCTCGACCACGCCGGCGGTGCCGGATTCCTCGCCGAGGCCTGCCCCAACGCCGAGGTGATGGTCCACGAAATCGGTGCGCCCCACCTCGTGGACCCGGAACGCCTCGTGGAGGGGACGAAGGCGGCGGTCGGCGACCAGTGGGAGTTCTACGTCGAACCGAAACCCGTGCCAGAGGACCGCGTGGTCGAACTCAACGGCGGCGACACCATCGAACTCGGCGACCACCACCTCGACGTGTACCACGCGCCGGGCCACGCGCCCCATCAGGTTCTCTTTCACGACCGGGACGACGATTCGGTGTTCACCGCCGACGCGGCCGGCATCTGGGTCCCCTCGGTCGAGACGATTCGGGAGACGTCGCCGCCCTCGAACTTCGACCTCGACCAGTGCCTCACCGACCTCGAAACCATCCGGGACCTCGACCCCGAGGCCCTGCTCTACCCCCACTTCGGCCCGCGAGAGTACGAGCAGGGCGTCATGGACGAGTACGCCGATGTCCTCCGCGAGTGGGTCGAGACGGTCGAGGAGAAGTACGAGGAACTGGGCGACGCGGACGAGGTGGAGGACTACTTCGTGGAGAACGCCGAGATGGTCGACGTGTGGGGCGAACGCAAGGCCAGTGAGGAGGCCCGGCTAAACGTCCGGGGCGTCGTGACGTATCTGGACTACCGCGACGACGAGTAATCTCTCCGCCTGCGCTCGCCAAACGTCTCGAAGCGGTCGGGAGTGTGACTTCGCTCGTCAACACGCAGTTGACTCGCAAGACCAGTCACTCGGATGGAGTCATTTGGACAGTCACTTGGAGAGAGCTATCTGGACAGTCACTCGGAGGGAATAATCCGGAAGTCCGCGGCCAGACGAGGACTGCTTTCGAGGAGGACGAACCGATGCCGACCGGGACGCAGTTCTCCGAGGAGGTCCCCAGTCTGGGTCTCCAGTCGCTCTTTGGACATCGTTGCACTCTCGACGCGGGACTCCCCGGGCGGTAGTTCGAGCGCACACATCTGGTAGTGACTCCGCGGCGTGTCCGTAACGTCTCGCCACTCACCGTCCGAATACGTCTGAACGATCCACGCGTTGTCGCATCCGAGGACGACTGTCGAATCGCTGGTGTTGGTGACCTCGAACCGTATCGTCTCTCCGAGTCTGACGCTGTCCCGAAGCGTCTCTAGTCGGAGGTCCTCGTGTTCGTAGACGACGCGCGCGTTCTCGTTTTCCAGACTCTCCGAGCCGTTTTCGGACCGATTCAGCACGATACCGCCGGAGAGCGCGGCGGCACCGACACCGATAGAGGCGAGATACGTTCGACGTTTCACGTCGCGTCGTTGCGCACCGAACGGATAAATATCGTCGCAAGAGTGAAACGTACGTTTCACCGACTCGCGCGTTTCGGACCACTCCATCCGAAATCAGACGCGTACCCGGTCGTCACCCGTCGAACTTCGACCTCGGCGGGTCTCCCGACCTCGTAGATAGAAATATCCAGCTGAGTGTCACGCCGACGGTCAGTTTTCGGACGCGAGGAACGGCTGAATGGCCTTCATAATCTCCTCGGGCGGTTTCGCCTCGTCGAACGCTCGCGGGAACGGCGACTTCCCGGTCAGTCCGTTGAGATACGCCGAGTGGCGGCCTTCGACCGTAGCGATGGTCGCCGCCGCGGTCAGCAGTTGGTCGCTCCCGCTCAGCAGGTTTATCGCACCGTCGTAGGCCGAGACGCCGGTTGTCTCGAGCGTCTGGGCCGTTTCGATGAACCCCTCGGGGCTTTCGAGCGGGAACTGGAACTCGAGTTCGTCCTCGCCGATGGGGTCGCCGCCGAGGTCGTTTATCGTCTTCACGAGCGTCTCGACGTGGGCCTTCTCGTGGTCCCGAATCGTCGCGAGTTGCTCTTGGATGGACGCTTGGACCTTGTCTCCGAACTTCTGGCCGATCTCCGAGTCCTCGATTTCCGACTCGCTGAACTTCTGTAGCCCCTCCACGTAGAACGTCGCCTCGAGTCGTTCGAGCGTGAGCGCGTAGTTGAGCGTGTCGACGTACTTCTGGCTGCCCTCGCCCTCCGTCGTGGTTTCGTCGTCGGCCGCCACGGCGCTGCCGGCGCCCGCCGAAAGTCCGAGACCGACCGCCGACGCGGTCGCTCCCTTCTTCAGGAACCCTCGCCGGGACTCGAAGGCGCTTCCGAGGTCGTTGGTCAGCGATTCGATTCGCTCGTTTCCGCCGTAGTCGCGTTCGTCTGTCATGAATTGAACTCTCCGTTTCCGCGTGCCGTCTCTCGGCGGCATCCGCCTCGCTGCGTCCGTAGGAACGGCTATACGTACAAAAGTGGTATCGCACGTTTCAGTCGTCACGAAGCGGTTTCTCGCGATAAGCCAGAGATATGGCCTCGTCGTCCCGCGAATCGGAACCCGCGGCCGCCGAAACGCCGCGCCGCTCGGAACAGTCGGTCGGCGAGCGGAACGCCCCGCGAACGCCGCGTTACGGTCGAGAAATCAGGAAGTGGCTGCCGATACCGGCCGGACTGGGGTTCGGGTCGCGGCGACCATCAGCGGTTTAGGGGTCCGCGTCGCACGACTGTCTGATTCTGATGGGAGCGCACCTCACCGAGCCAATCCGAATCGGTATCGTCGGCGCGGGCAACCGCGGCCGGAACCACGCGGCGCGTTACGACCGAATCCCCGGCGCGGAAATCGTCGCCGTCGCCGACGTGGACGAACCGAAGGCGGAGGCGCTCGCCGAGCGGTACGCCGCCGAGAGCTATCCGACCCACGGCGCGATGCTCGACGCGACCGACCTCGACGCGGTGAACGTCTGCGTCCACGCGACCATCCACGCCGACATCGCGGTGGACGCTCTCGAAGCCGGTACGGCGGTCTTCTGCGAGAAGCCGATGGCCGGCGACTACGCCGACGCCCGGCGGATGGCCGACGCCGCCGACCGGACCGGAAATCGGCTCGCGGTCCAGAACCAGTTGCTCTACACCAAGGAGACGCTGGCCGCGAAGGCGCTGGCCGACGCGGGCGCGCTCGGCGACGTCTACCACGCCACCGCGGCCCGGTCGCCCGGACTGGCGTTCGGCGGCGACGGCGACCCCGAGGCGGTTCCGCTCGGCGCGCGCCGCCGCGGGACGCCCTACGTGGACGGCTACGGGACGCCCGCCTTCGTCAGCGAGGAGTCGGCCGGCGGCGGCGTCGTCCTCGACCTCGGGAGCTACACGGTCGGCCAACTGCTCTACCTGCTCGGGTCGGCCGCGTCGTCCGGCGGCGGACCGTCGGCCGGCGAGTCGTCCACCGGCGGGTCGTCAGCCCTCGAAATACCCCGCGTCGAGCGCGTGCGCGCCGAGACGTTCCGGACCGTCCCCGACCGCTTCGAGACCGGGAGCGAGTACCAGCGCCGAATCGAGGAGACCGGCTACGACGTGGAGGACGTGGCGGTGGCCTTCGTCACCTTGGCGGACGGGGCGGTCCTCTCGGTCCGGACGAGTTGGTCGCGCTACATGGAGGACGAGTCGAGTGCGCTCGTCGGCACTCAGGGCGGCGTCCGACTCGACCCCTTCGAGTACTTCGCCACGGTCGGCGACGTGGAGATGCGCGCCAGCGCCGACCTCGAAGAGTACCTGTTCCGCCAGCAGTACCTCCGGGGCGAGCGCGGCCGGGCGGCCTACGACGCCGGACTCTGGGCGGACCCGCTCTACCACTGGGTCACGGACCTGCTCGGCCACAGCGAGGCACCGCCGACCGCCGACATCGCGCTGGAGTCGATGGTCGTCACCGACGGCATCTACCGGTCGGCGGAACTCGGCCGAGAGGTGACGCGCGAGGAAATCGTCGAGGCCGAGGAGACCGAGTAGCCCCGCCGGGCGCCGCCCGATAAACGCGATTGAACGCTCCGAAAGTTCGGGAGTACCTTAATGTCACGGGCTTCTGATTGAATGGTATGGAGTGGCGTGACGCCGAACGGGAGTACGACGGCGAAGTGGTCGGCCGGTCCACGATACCGCGACTGTTCGAGGAGAGCGCGGCCCGGCACGAGAACCGTCCGGCACAGCAGTACAAGGGCGGGGTGTACGACCGGTCGCTCGCGGGGTCGGCGGTCTCCGCGGCGGCCGACGGGGAGTTCCGGTCGCTCTCGTACGCCGAGATGCGCGACGTCGTCCGGTCGCTCGCGGCCGGGTTCCGCGAGTTGGGCGTCGAGGCCGACGACCGGGTGGGCATCTTCGCCGACACGCGCATGGAGTGGGCGCAGGTAGACTTCGGCCTGCTCGCGGCGGGCGCTGTCGTGACCACCGTCTATCGGGGGTCGTCGCCCAATCAGGTCGAGTACCTGCTGGGCGACCCCGACGCCGACGGCGTGGTCGTGGAGAACGCCGAACTGCTGGAGCGGGTCGTTCAGGTACAGGACTCGCTCGACCTCGAATTCGCGGTCGTGATGGACGAACTGAGTAGTGGCGGTGAGTCGCTCGTGGAGGACGCCGACTTCGAGGTCCACACGCTCGGGGACCTATACCGGCGCGGGAGCGAGGCGTTCGACCCCGACGAGTACGAGTCGTGGCTCGAAGCGCGGGACCCCGAGGACCTCGCCACGCTCATCTACACCTCCGGCACGACCGGCAAGCCGAAGGGCGTCGAACTCACCCACTGGAACTTCCGGGCGAACGTAAACCAGTGTTACAAGCGGTTCGGCCCCCGGCCCGACAAGGGCGACCAACCCGCCATCGACGAGAACGCCCGGACCGTCTCGTTCCTGCCGCTGGCTCACGTCCTCGAACGACTCGCGGGCCACTTCCTGATGTTCGCGGCGGGTGCGACCGTGGCCTACGCCGAGGACCCCGAGACCCTACAGGAGGACTTCCAGAAGGTCGAACCGACCACCGGGACCAGCGTCCCGCGGGTCTACGAGCGCATGTACGACGCCATCCGCGAGCAGGCCGAGTCCTCGCCGGTCTCCGAGCGCCTGTTCGAGTGGGCCACCGAAGTCGGCCGGGAGTACTTCGAGACCGAAAATCCGGGTCTCGCGCTCCGGGCCAAGCGGGCCGTCGCCGACAAACTCGTCTTCCGGAAGGTCAGGAACGGTCTCGGCGGAAACATCGACTTCCTCATCAGCGGCGGCGGAAGCCTCTCGCCCGAACTCTGCGCGCTCTACCACGGGATGGGGATGCCGATTCTGGAGGGGTACGGCCTGACCGAGACGTCCCCGGTCGTCGCGGTCAACCCGTCCGAAGAACCGAAGGTCGGCACCATCGGTCCACCGGTGGTGGACGCGGAGGTGCGGGTCGATGGCACGGTGGTCTCGCAGGACACCTTCGACGACTCCGAGGGCGAGGTCGGCGAACTCCTCGTCAGAGGGCCGAACGTCACCGAGGGCTACTGGGAGATGCCCGAGGCGACCGAGCGAGCGTTCACCGAGGACGACTCCGGCGAACGGTGGTTCCGGACGGGCGACATCGTGGAACTCCGGCCCGACGACTACATCGAGTTCCGCGAGCGCGCCAAGGAACTGCTGGTCCTCTCGACCGGGAAGAACGTCGCGCCGGGTCCCATCGAGGACGCCTTCGCGGCCAGCGACATGGTCGAACAGGTCGTGGTCGTCGGCGACGGCCACAAGTTCGTCTCCGCGCTCGTGGTCCCGAACTTCGAGGGCGTCCGGAAGCGGGCCGAGAGCGAGGGCATCGACCTGCCCGACGACGACCGGGACCTCACCCGGAACGACCGGGTCCGGGAGTGGATGGACGAGGAGGTCGAGCGCGTCAACCAGCAGTTCGAGTCCCACGAGCGAATCAAGCAGTTCCGGGTCGTCGGCGAGGAGTTCACCGAGGACAACGACCTGCTGACGCCGACGATGAAGAAGAAGCGCCGGAACATCTTGGAGCGGTTCGCCGACGAGATAGACGAAATCTACGGCCGCGAGTACGAGGAAGCCTGACCGGCCGTCCGGTCCGCACCGCGCTCGCAACTGTTCTACGCTCGCTCTTAGCCTGTCCCCGCGACTGTCCGTCACCTACCCCCGGCCGCGCCGCGGTCGTCGGCCAACAGTTTCTCGACGAGACTGTCGATTTCGGCCTGAACGGCCTCCAATTCGGGTATCGTCTTCGCGTTGTAAGCGCGCTTGGACGTGTCTGTGTGTTCGGGCACGATTTCGTGCGCTTCCATCGACAAATCGGCGAGTCGCCGCTGTTGCTCGCTGTCACGCCACTCGGGCAGTTCGAGCTTCGAGACCACGGTCTTCGAGAGGCTGGCTTTGCCCTCCGAGGCGACGTTCTCGAGCGACCGCTGGTATATCGCCGAGTTGAGCAGGGCGCAGAGGAAGTGGGCCTCCCGCTCGCTCCCGGCCGCGACGAACATGTAGTGGTCGCCCGGGACGACCAATTTCTCGCCGAGGTCCTCGTCCTCGACGGTCGAGACGACCGCGAAGTGGGGTTTGAACCCGAGCCTGCACCACACCACCTTGTACTCGCTCCACGTGTAGTCGCCCAGTCCGAAGACGTTGTAGAACGGTCCCTTCTCCAGCCACGAAGACGCGCGGTCCTCCAGCGCCTCGCGGTGACTCCGCAGGTAGTCGTAGGTCTCGGGGTACTGATTCCGTAACTCCGCCTCGTTGTCCTCGTTGGCCTTCCGCATCGGGACCAGACGCAACTCGTGACCGAACAGGCCGTACTTGACGACGTGCTTCGATTTGATATAGGGGTAGACGAACGCCGACTCCATCTCGGCCAGTTCCTCGCGACTGATGGAGAACACGTCCTGAGCGTCGTCTTTCACCCCGTGGCGGATGTCGTGGGCGCACTCGCCGAGCGCGGCGCGTTCGGCGTCCTCGCGGACCCACGCCGACGCGCGCTCATCGGCGTCCACCGGGACGAGCGCGGTCTCCTCGCGGTCGAGGGTCCGGCGCATCGAAGCTGCCGTCGAGAAGTCCGGTTCCTCCTCACCGGCGGTCCACGACGCCGTCTCGACGGGGAACTCGTGGTCGGCGTCGGCCCGGAGCGCGTAAATCGCGGCGTTCGCGCCGACCTGCTCGCCGAAGGGTCGGAGGCGGTTGAAGTCGTGGACTCGGGTGAGCGCGAGCGGTCGGTCGCCCACGGTCAGCGTCCGGAGGAGTTTGCCCGCGGGCCCCTTCGAGACGGCGCGCTTCAGGACGAAGCTCGCACCGCCGCCCTCGGTCAGGTAGCGGCGGATGCAGACCCAGACGAAGGGCAGCGACACGTCGTCGTTCGCGTGGCCGAGTCGGGAGGCGGCCCCGCCGTGGGGGAGCAGGTCGAGGCCGTCGTACCCCTCGCGCCAGCGGGCTTTCACCGCCTCCGAGAGCCGACTCCACGGAATCCACGGCGGGTTGCCCACGAGATAGTCGGCGGTCGGGTCGAAGCGCTCGCCGCCGAACGAGAGCGCGTCGTCGCGGGTCAGACCGAGTGCGTCGGTCAGAAAGACGGGGAGTTCGACCGCGTCCGCGTCGGCCGATTCGAGGACTGGCAACAGCGAGAGCAGGTAGTTCAGCTTCGTGCTCGTGACCGCGACCGGGTTCAGGTCGATGCCGACGACGGTGGACGTGACGTTCTCCAAGACTTCCTCCGGCGAGTGGGTGTCGTTCATCGCCGACAGTTTGCGGTCGATGCAGACCGCGGGGAACACGCCCGACCCGCACCCGGGGTCGAGGAACGTCGCGGCCTCGAAGTCGGCCACGTCGAGCGCGTCCACGGCGAGTTCGGCGACGCCCCGCGGGGTGTGGTACTCGCCGAGCGCGAGTCGAATCTCGCGGGAGACGACGCTCTCGTAGAGCGTCCGCAGGAAGCCCGTGTCGGCGGTCCGGAGGTCGGACTTCGAGAGGTCCGCCTCGATGGGGTCGGGGACGCTCCCGTCGAGCGACTCGATTTCGCCCGCGATTCGGTCGTGTAACTCCCGGAACCCGAACGACAGCGCGTCGGTGTTGGCTCGCGGTTCCCGATTGACGAGTCGGAAGTCGAACTCGCGCTCGGCGAGGGCGACGATGCGGTCCACCACGAAGTCGTAGTACAGCGAGTCCACGAACAACTCGTCCTTGGGCCTGTCTCGGTCCACGTCCGCGAAGGCGTCGCCGTGGCTGGTGACGAAGAACTCCTCCCACTCCGACCGGGCGTCCCGAAACCGGTCGTCGGTCGCCAGCAGGTCGAGCGCCGTGGCTCGGAACTCCCCGTACAGCGCGCTCTCGCGGCCCCATCCCTCGACGATTCCGGCGTCGGTCATGTCGTGGTTGCTACGGTGGGGCGGTCGGGTTATTTAAATACTGGTTCGGTTCGGCGGTCCGAACTCGAACAACCCTCCTCTCCGGCCGCTACCGACCGGTTTAAACACCCGTCCCCACTTTACAACAGTACGGAGGATTACAGAGAGTGGCAGCAGAAGGTGGCACACAACTCGTCCCCATCGTCGCCGCAATCATCGGTCTCGGTGTCGGAGCACAGGTCTTAGCCGACCGTTTTCAGGTGCCTAGCGTGCTGTTTCTCATTCTCGCCGGTATCATCATCGGTCCGGAGGGCCTGCAGATAATCACCCCCGAGGCGTTCGGCGGCGCGCTGTCGGCCATCGTCGGCCTCTCGGTCGCTATCATCGTCTTCGAGGGTGCGTTCCACCTCACGACCGACAAGCTTCGCGAGGCCCCTCGGGAGACGGTCAAACTCGTGACCCTCGGTGCCGTCGTCGCGCTGGTCGGCACCGCGGTCGCGGTCAGACTCGCGCTCGGGGTCGCCTGGGACGTGGCGATGCTCGTCGGGTCGCTGCTGGTCGCGACCGGTCCGACGGTCATCACGCCCATCCTCGAAGTGGTTCCCGCCCGGGACCGCGTCGAGATTGCGCTCGAAACCGAGGGCGTCGTCAACGACGTGACCGCCGCGATTCTGGCGGTCGTGACGTTCGAGGTCGTCGTCCTCGAGAACCCGACCGTCAACGAGGTCGTCGGCGACTTCGCCCGACGCCTCGGTATCGGCGTTCTCGCGGGTCTCGTCGTCGCCGGAATCGTCTGGTACCTGCTCCGGTACGTGGACCTCTCGCCGACCAACGCCCCGCAGAACGCGCGACTCATCACGCTGGCGGGCGCGTTGGTCGCGTTCGGAAGCGCCAACACGCTGGCCGCGGAGGCCGGAATCGCGGCGGTCGCCACCGCGGGCATCGTTCTCGGGAACGTCGACATCCCGTACAAGGAGGACATCGAGGCGTTCAAGGGCGACATCACCCTGCTCGTCCTCTCGTTCGTGTTCATCGCGCTGGCGGCCCTGCTCCAGTTCGAGAACCTGCTGGCGCTCGGACTCGGCGGCCTCGTCGTCGTCGTGGCCGTGGCGCTGGTCGTCCGCCCGCTCGGCGTTCTCCTCTCGACGACCGGAGACCGCTACACCCTCAACGAGCGCATCTTCATGAGCGCCGTCGGACCCCGTGGTATCATCCCGGCGTCGGTCGCCACTCTGTTCGCGGTCCAACTGCAGAACCAGGGACTGAACGAGACTGCGAACGTCCTCGTCGGGACCGTCTTCCTCGTCATCTTGGCGACGGTCGTGTTCGAGGGCGGGTTCGCTCGACACATCGCGGAGTACTTGGACGTGATTCCTATGCGTGTAATCATCGTAGGAGGCGGGAAGGTGGGCCGCTCGCTCGCCGAACGCCTCGAAGACCGTGGCGAGAACGTGGTCATCATCGAGAGAGACCAGGAGATGGTACAGCTAGCCCGAAGCGAGGACTTCACCGTCCATCACGGCGATGGAACCGACACCGAGGTCCTCAGGAGCGCGGGCGCGAACAACGCGAAGATAGTCGTCGCCGCGACGGGCGACGACGACGCGAACCTGCTCGTCGCGCAACTGTCGAACTCGAAGTTCGACGCCGAGACCGTCATCGCACGGGCCAACAACCCCGACAACGTCGACGCCTTCGAGGACCTCGGTGTGAAAACCATCGACGCCTCGTCGGCGACCGCGTGGGCAATCGACAACGTCATCGAGCGTCCGGCGCTGTCGGACTGGATGACGGAACTCGGCCGGTCGGGCGACGTACAGGAGATAGAGGTCACGGCCGACGACCTCGTCGGCAAGACGATCTCGGAACTCGACGACGAACTCCCGAACGGCGTCCTCATCGCGCTGGTCGGCCGGAACGGCGAGAGCGAGGTGCCCAACGAGGACTTCACTCTCCAGCACGGCGACCACATCACCTTCCTCGGTCGGAAGGAGTCGGTCCATCAGGCCATCAACCGCTGCCATCCGACGACGTGAGCCGGTAGCGGTAACTCCGCGTTCGCCGAACCGTTCTCTCGTCGCGCTGTCGGCTGTAATTCGTCGAACTCGCGCCGACGGAAACGATGGTGCGAAAGTAACGCGACGCGTTTACTTCGAGATTAGAGTACCCCGAGTCGCCGGTATCAGTCGCCCGCGCTGATGCTGAAGAACTCGAAGTCCGGACTCCGGGACTCGAATCTGTCGAGGGCGAACGGAGTGAGCGGAAACGGCGCGGCCGCTCCGCCGACCAGTTCCCGAACCGCGCTCGCGGCCACCGGCGCCGTCATCACGCCGCGCCCGTGGAACCCCGTGGCGACGACCAGTCCCTCCGGAGCGTCGTCGGGGGCGTCCACGATGGGCCGCGTGTCCGGGGTCGCGCCGTCGACTCCGGCCCAGCCGTTGACGAACCTCGCCCGGTCGAACTCCCGGAGGAAACTCGGAACGAGGTCGGCGACGTGGTCGCGGAAGGCCTCGTCCTCCCGTTCGCTCGCGGCCTCGGGGTCGTCCTCCGCGAACGACCAGCCCCCGACCAGCAGGTCACCGTTGCGTTCTGGCCGGAAGTAGACGTGTTCGCCGGGCACCCAGCCCATCGGGAACTCCGCGCCGAGCGCCGCTTCGGGGTCCAGAACCACGCACTGGGTCCGGTAGGGGCGGACGGGGAGACGGACGTGCTCGCGGAGGAACCGCTCAGTCCGCCACCCCGCGGCGACGACCACGAGGGGCGCGTCGAAGTCCCCGGCCTCGGTTTCGACGCCCGCGACTCGTCCGCCGGCCGTCCGCAGGCCCGTGACCTCGGTGTCGGTCGCAACCGTCGCGCCCCTCGCCTCCGCGTCCTCCGCGAGCGTGACCGCGAAGGTGTAGGGGTCGACGAAGCCGGTCTCCTCGTGGCGAACCGCCCCCGCGAACGCCGAGAGGTCGAACCGGGGGTGGCGGCGCTCGGCCTCGTCGGCGTTCAGGAACGCCACCCGGACGCCTTCGTCGGAGAGGCGCTCGACGCGGCGTCGGGCCTCGCCCTCGCGGTCCGGCGGGACGAGTTCGAAGCTCGGCCGTTCGGTGAACGAGAACTCGCCGGTGCCGTCGTACTCGCGGAAGAACTCGTTGGCGTGGTCGGCGACCGCCGACTCGTCGGTGTACGACGGGGACATGGTGATCTCGCCCGCGGCGAGCGCGGTGGCCCCCGCGGCGATTTGGCCGCGCTCGACGAGCAGCACGTCGCGGTCGGCGGCGAGTTCGCGGGCAACCGCACAGCCGACGACGCCGCCGCCGACGATTATCGCGTCGTAGCCGTCCTCGGCGGGGCGGACCTCGTCGCGCGAGGTGAGGTCGGCGTGCTCCATGTTAGGCTTCGACCGCTCGGAGTCCGTCCTCCAGCGCCCCGACCGCCCGCTCCAGTTCCTCGCGGGTGATGGTCAGCGGTGGCTGGAATCGGATGACGTTCTTGTGGTAGCCGCCGACGCCGACGAGGACGCCGTGCTCCTCGCGCATGTAGTCCTTGACCGCGTCGGCCGCCTTCTTCGCGGGTTCGCCCTCGGCGGTGCCGGCGTCGCGGTCGCTCGCGTCGGTGTCCTCCTCGGCCAGCGGCCCGACCAGTTCGACGCCGAACATCAGGCCGCGGCCCCGCGTCTCGCCGACGAGGTCGTACTCGTCTTCGAGGTCCGCGAGCCGTTCGGCGAGCCACTCGCCCTGCTCGGCCGCGTTCTCCACGATGCCGTCCTGCAGGGCGTCGATGTTGGCGAGCGCCGCGGCACAGCAGACGGGGTTGCCGCCGAACGTCGAGAGGTGGTCGCCCGCCTCGAAACTGTCGGCGATGTCCGCGGGCGCGGTGAACGCGCCGAGGGGCAGGCCGTCCGCGATACCCTTCGCCTGCGTCAGGATGTCCGGTTCCACGTCGAACTGCTCGCTGGCGAACATCGTGCCGGTCCGGCCGTACCCCGTCTGGACCTCGTCCAGAATCAGGAGCGCGCCGTGGTCGTGGGCTATCTCCTGCACGCGCTTCAGGTATCCCTTCGGCGGGACGACGATGCCGCCCTCGCCCATCACGGGTTCGAGGACGACGGCCGCGAGGTCCGTCGAGGTGTGGGTGCCGATGACTCGCTCCAGTTCCTCGGCGGCCCGCGCGGCGAACTCCTCCTCCGAGCAGTCGCCGTACGGCGACCGGAACTGGTAGGGCGCAGGCGCGTGGACCACGTCGTTCATCGTCGGGGCCATCTCGTGCTTGTAGGCGTGGTTGCCGGTGAGCGCGAGGCTGCCGAGGGTGCGGCCGTGGAACGCCATCTCCAGCGCGACGACCTCCTTGCTCCCGGTGTGCTTGCGCGCGAGCTTTATCGCGCCCTCGACGGCTTCGGTGCCGGAGTTACAGAAGAACGTCTTCTGGAGGTCGCCGGGCGTTATCTCGGCGATGCGCTCGGCGAGGTCCGCCACCGGTTCGTTGCGGTAGACGTACGAGCAGGTGTGTATCAGGTCGTCCAGTTGGTCCTTGGCGGCCGCGACCACCTCGGGGTTGTTGTGTCCGGCGTTCGTCACCGAGATGCCCGAGAAGCAGTCGAGGTACTGGTCGCCCTCCGTCGTCTCCATCGTCGTGCCCGACGCGCGCTCGACCGTGAACGGGTCGTAGCCCTTCGTGATGGGCATGACGTACTCGTCGTACTTCTCGGCCGGACTCGTCGTCGGCTCCTGCCCGTCTCGCTCGGCGTTCGGTTCCTGTTCGCTCATGGTTCAGTAGTCGTGGTCCACCGCGCGGAAGGCGTCCTCGGCGACTTCGAGCGCTCGGTCGATCTGCTCGTCGGTGTGGGTGTAGGTGGTGAAGAACCGCTCGCCCTGCATCGGGTTGCCGAACAGGACGCCGCGACCCGCGGCTTCGAGCCACCAGTCGGCGAACTGGTCCTCGTTGGCCTTCCAGGAGTCTCGGTACCGGCGAATCTCGGCGTCGGTCATGTACACCTGTCCCATCGACCCGACGTGCTGGACGTTGGCGTCGATACCCACGTCGTCGGCGACTTCCTGCAGGCCGCCGAACAGCCGGTCGCCCATCTCCTCGATGTGGTCGTACACGTCGCGCTCGTCGAGGATTTCGAGGGTCTTCAGCCCCGCGGCGGCCGACACCGGGTGGCCGTTGTAGGTGCCGCCGTGGAACGCCGAGGAGTTCCACTTCGAGGCCTCCTCCTTCCTCGGCGGGACTATCTCCTCCATTATCTCTGCCTTCCCGCCGAACCCGGCCATCTGGTAGCCGCCGCCCGCCGCCTTGGCGAAGGTGGTCATGTCGGGAGTGATTCCGAACCGGCCCTGCGCGCTCTGGGGGCCGAGTCGGAACCCGGTCATCACCTCGTCCCAGATGAGGACGATGCCGAGTTCCTCGGTCAGTTCCCGGAGGAACTCGTGGTAGCCGTCCTCGGGCTTCAGACAGCCACAGGAGAACATCACTGGTTCGATGATGACCGCCGCCAGATCGTCGGCGTGCTCGCGGAGTATCTTCTCGGTCGCCTCCTCGTCGTTGAACGGGAACGCGACTACCGTCTCGCTCACGGCGTCCGGGATGCCGGTGCCGTAGGAGACGGTGTTAGGTTCGTCCGCGGGGCCGAGCGCCTCCTCGCTGGCGTAGACGCTCTGGAGCGCGTAGTCGTGCGCGCCGGCGTAGCCGCCCTCGGGTTTCGCTATCTTGTCGTTGCCCGTGTACGAGCGCGCGACGCGCATCGCGTGCATGGTGGCCTCGCTGCCGGAGTTGGCGAGGCGCACCCGCTCGATGCTGGGTGTCATCTCGGCCACCTTCTCCATGAACTCGACGGCGATTGGCTGGGGCGTGGCGGTCAGGTCGCAGGTGTCGACCTGTTCCTTGACGGCTTCCTTCACCTCGGGGTGGCCGTGCCCGAGAATGATCGGGCCGAGCGCCAGCAGGAAGTCGAGGTACTCGTTGCCGTCCATGTCGTAGAGGTACGAGCCGTCCGCTTCCTCCACGTAGAAGGGGTAGGGGTCGAACGCCCGGACGTTCGACTCGACGCCCAGCGGCGTGACCTCCGACGCTCGCTCGAAGAACTGCTTGCTCTTTCCGGTTCGGTCGCGCAGTCGCTCTGCGTGGTCCCGTTCTTGCTCTTTGTCACCGAGACTCATCGTCCGACACGACGGAAGGGCACTCAATAAATCTTTGGCAAAAAGATGGTAAACACGAAAATGATACGAAATTCTATCGCGTTCAGAGTAAAGAGACCGGCTAGCTTCGCTCTAGCGGGAGGACCAGTCCCTTCAGTCCGCCGCCGGTCTTCCGTATCTCGCGCAGGTCGAGTTCGACCACGTCGATGCCGTGTTCGGTGAGCGACTCCCGCACACGGGGATTGCCCGAGGGAAGGAGCACGCGGCCGGGTTCGACCACGATGGTGCTCGTCGCTCGGTTCCGCTGTTCGCGCATGGGGACCTTGATGGTCTCTATCCCGCGGTCGTGGAGGAGTTCGAGGAACTCCGGGGGAATCGCCTGCGGGTAGACCAGCGCGAGGTCCTCGGCGACCATCGCGAACACCAGCGCGAGGTGGGTCTGGCCGGTGCTCTCGGTACTTCCGAAGATGGGGACCTCGACGACGTCGATGTCGTAGGTTTCCAGTACGTTTCGGACCTGCCGGATGCCTTCGGCGTTCGTGGTCTGGGACCGGCCGACGGCCACGGTGGTCTCGTCTATCCACACCACGTTCCCGGCCTCGAATCCGCCGGAGCCGTGGACTGTGTGGTAGACGGGGATGCCCAGTTCGAGCGCGCGCTCGGCGACTCGACGCTCCTCGCCGTGACGCGTCTCCTCGACCATCTTTCCGACGACGAGTCCGCCCTCGACGGCGAGTCCGACGTCTCGGACGAACAGCGACTCGGCGAGTCCCTCGGACGCGCCGCCGAGTCGGTCGACCGTCACGCCGTCGCTCTCCAGTTGTTCGACCAGCGCCCGATGCTCTTCGGCCGCGGTCTCCTGTCGGGGGAGTCCGTCCCACTCCCACGCGTCTGGGTCCACCACGGTCGAGAACTCCGGTCCGGGCTCGTGGACCAGCACGCGCTCCAGTCGCCCGACTTCGCTCCGCACCGACGGCGAGAGGTCCCAGCCGGTCATCATTCCGGAACGTTCAGCCGATTCTCTTCCTTCACGCTGCGCAGGGCAACGTCGGTCTTGGTCGAGACGACGCCCTCGTATTTGCCGATACTGCTCAGGAAGTCGGTCAGGTCCTCGCGGCTGCCGACCCTGACCTTCAGGAGCAGGTCGGTCTCGCCGGTGAGTTCGTGAATCTCCTGAATCGCGCTCTCCTCGGCGAGCCGTTCCGCCACCTCCGAGAACCGCCCCGCGTCGGTCTGGACCCGGATGAACGCCACGTTGTCGAGACCGAGCAGTTCGGAGTCCAGCACCGCCCGATAGTCCTGGATGTACCCCTCCTCTTCGAGGGTGTTGACTCGCTCGTGTATGGTCGCGCTTCCCATGTCGAGCCGTCGGGCGATCTCCGACAGGGCGGTCCGACCGTCGGCCTGTAGTATCTTGAGTATCTTCGCGTCTATTTCGTCGATAGTCATGGTGGAAGGTTCGGTCCGCGTTTCCGTATTCGTTCTGTTTCTCATCAAGAGTCACTCCTCGCCTCGTCTCGCGTCGGTGTAGGGCCGAACCGACGCGTCCGCTCGGGACCGCCGCACCGCGTCCACGTCCACCGAACACGTCGCGGCCGCGCGTTCGTCGCGCGGGAGCGAGAGGCGGGTGCCGCCCGCTCCCACGACGTCGTCACAGGGGGCGAACACCGCTGACCGCCCCGTCCCTCGGAGGTCCGCCGACCGCTCGCCCACGACGCTGACCTGCGCGACGTACAGTTGGTTCTCGACCGCCCGGGCCGCCGAACACCGGCGGACGCGCTGGAAACCGGCCTCGCTGGCGGTCCACGAGGGGACCGCGACGACCTCGGCCCCGCGGTCGGCGAGGTCCCGGACTAACTCGGGGAACTCCACGTCGTAGCACACCGCGACGCCGACCCCGACGCCGCGGTGCTCGACGACCGGCGGTCGCGCATCGCCCGCACGCTTCCCGGCCGTTCGCTCTTCGGGGATGAGGCGGGACTTGTCGTAGGTCTCGACGGGTTCGCCCGGGACCGCGACGGGACACCGGTTGTACACCGACCCGTTCTCGGTGACGTTGTACGACCCCCCGACGACGACCGCCTCTCGGTCGTCGGCCGCGTCGGCGAGCGCGCGGTGGAGTGCGGTCCGCTGGGACGGGTCGAGGGTCGAGAGGTCCCCGTCGGCGGGGAGGCAGTCGCTGGCGAACAGTTCCGGGAGGACGTAGCAGTCGGCCTCGCCGGCCCGGTCGAACAGTCGCTCGACTCGTCGGCCGAGCGCCTCGACGGACTCGCACCCGCCGAACTCGTACTGGCAGAGGGCGACGTCGAACGTTCCGCGGTCCGCACTCATGCTGATGAACGTATTGAGGCACAGTAACAAAAACTTTGTCTGAATGGGGGCGAATGAGCGGGAAAATCATCGGACGATGTCGGAACAGAGCAAAACTTATTTCGGGGGGCCACGACGATGAGACACAGAAACGCATGGCAAGTGAACACAAGTCGCGGGAACGAGACGTCGAGTCGGGTCCGAGCCTGCGCCAGCGGATCCGGCGGAGCCGGTGGACGGGGTTCGCGGTCAACGTCACCCCGAGCGCGTTCTGGCTGTTCGTCTTCTTCCTCGTGCCCTTGGGCGTGATGTTCTACTACAGCTTCGGCCAGCGAGGGGCGTTCGGCGAGGTGCTCGTCGCCCCGAAGTACCTCGGTCTCCAGCAGTATCGTCTGTTCTTCGTCCCGGAGGACGCCTCGGTGTTTCAGGCGATCTGGTGGACCGTCGCGTGGTTGCTGGAAGCCATCGTGCCGACGAACCTTCAGTTCGCCGCGGGCGAACCCACTCCGTACGTCCAGTTGACGCTCAAGAGCATCGGATACGGACTGCTGGCGACGCTGGTGTCGTTCGCCGTCGGCTACCCCGTCGCCTACTACGTCGGTCGCATCGCCCCGGAGGAGTACCAGGACCTGCTGTTGGTGCTCATCATCCTCCCGTTCTGGGCGTCGTTCCTCGTCCGCATCTACGCGATTCAGATACTGCTGTCGGGCAACAGCGTCCTCACGAACGCGCTCGGCTTCCTCCCGTTCTACGAGGCCGGGCAGTCGCTGATGAACTCGCAGTTCGCGGTGATGGTGGGACTGGTGTACATCTGGATTCCGTTCATGATCCTCCCCGTGTACGCCAGCATCGAGGAGATAGACTTCACGCTCCAGGAGGCGGCGATGGACCTCGGCGCGAACAAGCTTCAGGCGTTTCGGAAGGTCATCTTCCCGCTGTCGATGCCCGGCGTCGTCGCGGGGAGCCTTTTGGTGTTCATCCCGAGTACCGGCGCGTACGTCATCCCCGACCTGCTCGGCGGGACCAACAGCCAGATGATCGGCAACTTCATCGCCGCGCAGTTCGGCGCGGCGGGCAACTGGCCGCTCGGCGCGGCGGGGTCGTTCACGCTCATGGGAATCATGCTGCTAGCTATCGCGCTCTACCAGAAGTACGGGAGCGCTGATATCGCATGAGCACCGGGTCGCGAAATCGCAGTCCGTTCGCCCGCCTCCGGTCCCGAATCTTCGAGTGGGGCGGCACGCTGCTCGCGGTCGAAGCGGCGCTGGTGTACCTGTTCCTGTACCTTCCCATCGTCGTGCTTATCGCGCTCTCGTTCAACGACTCGCGGTACGCGCTCGTCTGGCAGGGGTTCACGACCGAGTGGTACGAAGCGCTGCTGGCGGGCGAGACGGTCGCACGCGTCAACCCCTCCGCGGCGTTCTCCGCGCTGGTCCACTCGGTCGAGATCGCGCTCGTCACCGTCGTCGCGAGCGTCGTCTTCGGGACGATGCTCGCCTTCGCGCTCGACCGCTACGACTTCCCCGGGAAGGGACTGTTCACGGGCATCGTCTACATGCCCATCATCATCCCGAGCATCGTGATGGGCATCTCGCTGCTGTTGTTCTTCAACATCGTCGGGATGTCGCTCGGACTCCACACCGCCGCCATCGGTCACATCGCGTTCGACATCAGCTTCGTGACCATCGTCGTCCTGGCGCGTCTCCAGCGGTTCGACCGGACCCTTGAGGAGGCCGCCAAGGACCTCGGCGCGAACGAACTGGAGACGTTCCGGTACGTCACCCTGCCCATGCTCAAGCCCGGCATCGTCGCGGGCGCGCTGCTGGCGTTCGCCATGAGCTTCGACGACTTCGTCGTCACGTTCTTCATCATCGGCAATCAGAACACGCTGCCCATCTTCTTCTTCTCGATGGTGCGCCAGGGCATCACGCCGGGGGTCAACGTGGTCGCGGCGCTCATCATCGTCGTGACCATGGGGGTCGTCGGCATCGCGCAGTGGTTCGAGGGCCCCATCTGGTAGCCCCGAACCGCCGGTTTCAGGCCGCTCGAGGGGTGGAAAAAGTTCGGCACGTGAAGACTTTATCCCCAATCTTTATGCCATATACACCCCTTTAGCCGAAAAGAGTCGGTGTGATAAAGATGGTCAAGCAAAGAAAGACGGACGGCGACAGGCGGCGCTTCCTCAAGACGACCGGTTCGCTCACGGCTATCGGGCTGACCGGACTCGCAGGTTGTACCGGTGGCGACGGCGGCGGACAGGCCACGACGACCACGGCTTCCGATACGACGACGGCGGCGTCCAAGAACCCGCGCGAGAAGTACGGGCTGAAGGAACTCGACTACGAACTGGAGGACAAGCTGAACATCTTCCAGTGGGGCGACTACTGGCCCGACGGCACGGTTCAGGACTTCGAGAAGACCTACGGCGTGAAGGTCAACGTCTCGAACTACGCCTCCAACGAGGAGATGTTCAACAAGCTGAAGGCGGGCGGTCTCAAGCAGTACGACCTCGTCTTCCCGAGCGACTACATGATCAACGTCCTCGTGGACCAGGGGATGCTCCAGAAGCTGGACAAGAGCAAGATTCCCAACTACGGCAACCTCGGGTCGAAGTTCACCGACACGCCGTACGACCCCGACCCCGGGACGTACTCCGCGCCGTACCAGTGGGGCACCTCGGGCATCGGCTACAACAAGGAGATGCTCGGGAGCGACGTGAGCATCAACTCCTGGGACGCGATGTGGAACGAGCAGTGGAAGGGCCAGATGACGATGCTCGACGACATGCGCGAGACCATCGGCGCGACCCTCAAGCGCCTGGGCTACTCGCTCAACACGAAGGACGAGTCGAAGATAGAGGAGGCCAAGGAGATGCTCATCAACCAGAAGAGCCTCCTCAAGACCTACGACTCGTCGAACTTCACCACCAACCTCATCAACAAGCAGGCGAGCCCGGTCCACGCGTGGTCCGGCGGCGTGTTCCAGGCCTACTGGGAGACGTACAAGGACGGCTCCTCGCCCATCGCCTACGCGGTTCCGAAGGAGGGCGGCGTCATCTGGGTTGACAACGGTGCCGTCACCAAGAAAGCGCCCCACCCGAACGCCGCGCACGCGTTCATCAACTACTACCTCAACGCGAAGATCGGCGCCCGAATCACCAACTGGACCTACTACGGCAGCCCCAACGAGCAGGCCGAGAAGCACATCAGCGAGGACATCCTCAACAACAAGAGCATCTACCCGGACTCCTCGACGATGAAGAAGCTGGAGTACATCCAGAACCTCGGTCAGGCCACCCAGACGTACAGCCGGGCGTGGACCGAGATTCAGAACGCGTAGACGATGACGAGCTACGACGTTCAGCTCGACGGCATCACCAAGCGGTTCGACGACGTGGTCGCGGTGGACGACGTGAGCCTCGACATCGAGGAGGGGAAGTTCCTCACGCTGCTGGGTCCGTCGGGCTGTGGCAAGACGACGCTGCTCCGGTGTATCGACGGCTTCGAGACGCCGACGGAGGGAGAAGTGTACATCGACGGCGAGCGGGTGACCGACGTGCCGCCGTTCGAGCGCGACACCAGCATGGTGTTCCAGTCGTACGCGCTGTTCCCCCACATGACCGTGGGAGAGAACGTCGCGTTCGGCCTCCAGATGAAGGGGCTCCCCGACGAGCGCGCGGACGGCGGCTCCTCGGGCGGCGGACTCAAGAGCCTCGCCAAGCGGACGGGCAGCGAGGAGATAGACGCCCGCGTGGCCGAGATACTCGAACTGGTCGAACTCCCCGACTATCAGGACCGGGAGATCGACGAACTCTCGGGCGGTCAGCAACAGCGGGTCGCACTCGCGCGGGCGTTGGTGACCCAGCCGACGGTGCTCCTGCTCGACGAACCGCTCGGCGCGCTCGACCTGAAGCTCCGGAAGAACATGCAGGTCGAACTGAAGAACCTCCAGGAGGAACTGGGAACGACGTTCGTCTACGTCACCCACGACCAGGAGGAGGCGCTGACGATGAGCGACGAGATCGCGGTGATGAACGACGGTCACCTCGAACAGTTGGGCACGGCGACCGAAATCTACGAACAGCCCGAGACCGAGTTCGTCGCCGACTTCATCGGCGAGACCAACCTCGTGCGCGGCGCGTACGCCGAGACGCAGGAGGGGCCCGTGGTCGAGAGCGACGGACTGTCGTTCCGGGTCCCCCGCGAACCCGCGGCCGACGGCGAGGTCTCGTTCGCGGTCCGCCCCGAGAAGATACGGCTCGGCTCCGAGGCGCAGGGGCTCGACAACGCGTTCGAGGCCGAAGTCGTCGACGAAATCTACAAGGGCAACCTCGGGAAGTTCGTCGTCGAACTGGAGAACGGCAAGACGCTGACCGTGGACATGCAGATAACCGACCGCGGGGAGTACCTCTCGACCGGCCGAACCGTGACCGTCGGCTGGTCCGTGGACAACGTGGTCGTGCTGACCCGGTGACTCCCTCATCGAACCGATAGACGACATCCTTTTCCCATGACAGGCTACGACGACTCACTCAGAGCGAATCACGAATCGGCGATCGAAGAGGCGACCGAGGGCGTCGAGTTCGGCGCCGTCGTCGCCGGCGAGACTACCGCCGCGGCCGACGGCGAGACGTTCGCGCCCGAAGACCCCGCTATCGGCGAACCGATAGCCGACGTGGCCCGCGGACGCGAGGCCGACGTCGACGCCGCGGTGTCGGCGGCCGAAGAGGCCTACGACGGCGAGTGGGGCGAGATGACCGCGATGGAGCGGGGCGACCTCGTCCGCGAGTGGACGACCGTCCTCCGGGACCATCTCGACGAACTCGCCCTGTTGGAGACGTTGGAGGTCGGTAAGCCGCTCTACGCCGCGCGTGCGGACGTGGAGACGGGCATCGATTTCTTCGAGTACTACGCCGCCGCGGCGGCGGGCGAGGAAGGGTCGGTACCGGACGTCGGCGACGACTCGCACGCCTACGTCCGGCGCGAACCCTACGGCGTCACCGGCCAGATACTCCCGTGGAACTACCCGGTCCTCCTGATGGGGTGGAAGGTCGGCGCGGCGCTCGCGGCCGGCAACACCTCGGTGACGAAACCCGCCGAGCAGGCTCCGCTCGCGGTGATTCGGGCGGCCCAACTCGCCGAGGACATCCTGCCCGACGGCGTGCTGAACGTGGTCCCGGGCTTCGGCGACGAGGCCGGCGCGGCCGTCTCCGGCCACGACGGGATTCGGAAGGTCTCGTTCACGGGGTCGGTGCCCGTCGGCAGCGAGGTCATGCGCGCGGCGGCCGACGACGTGACGCCAGTCACGCTGGAACTCGGCGGGAAGAACCCCTTCGTGGTCTTCCCGGACGCCGACGTCGAATCGGCGGCCGAGACCGCGGCCGTCGCCGGACTCTACAACAACGGCCAGTCCTGCGACTCGGGAACTCGCCTGCTGGTCCACGAAGACGTGGAGGAGGAATTCCTCGACCACTACCTCGACGCGGTCGAGTCCCGAACCGTCGGCGACCCCTTGCAGGACGCGAACCAGGGGCCGCTCTGCTACGCGGCCCACCGCGAGAAGGTCGAGGAGTACGTCGAACTCGGGAAGGAGGAGGGCGCGACCGTACTCGCGGGCGGCGGCCGCCCCGACGACGCGGAACTCGACGAGGGTTACTACGTCGAACCGACCGTGTTCGGCGACGTGAACCCGGAGATGCGCATCGCTCAGGAGGAGGTGTTCGGCCCGGTCCAGTTCGTCACGACGTTCTCGACGTACGAGGAGGCCATCGACATCGCGAACGACGTGTCGTACGGTCTCACGGCCGGCGTGTTCACGACTGACGCCTCCCGGGCCCACCGTGCGGCCGCCGACGTCGAGGCGGGGAGCATCTGGGTGAACCAGTACTTCGGCACGGTCCCCGGAACGCCGTTCGGCGGTTTCAAGCAGTCCGGCATCGGCAGGGAGTGCGGAAAGGAGGCGCTGGCGGAGTACACCCAGAGCAAGTCCGTCCACCTCGCGCTCGACGACCCGTCGCTCTGAGAGGGCCGGTCGTCCGCGCTCCGCCGGGGGTGAACTCTCGGCGGTTCGAGTTCGCGCCCCGATTCTCGAAGTCTTTGCGGATAAAGGACGATTTTTCAGAAAGATTTTTGGCCCGCCTCACCATTCGATAGAGTGACTCACGCATGAGACAGCTCTACATAGACGGCGAGTGGGTCGACGCCGAAGCGAGCACGGGAATCGACGTCGACTCGCCCGTCGACGGCGAGGTCATCGACACCGTGCCGGCCGGGTCGGCCCAGGACGTACGGAAGGCCGTGGAGGCGGCCCGCCGCGCCCAGCGCGAACTCGAAGAGATGACCGCGTTCGAGCGCGCCGCGGTGCTCGACGAGGTGACCGACTACTTCGAGGACCACGAGGACGAAATCGCGGAGGGAATTACCCGTGAGGAGGGCAAGCCCCTCCACGAGTCCTACGAGGAGACCGAGTACGTCATCGAGTCGAGCGACGACTACGCCCACGACGCCATCCGACTGTTCGGCGACGTGGTGCCCTCGGAGTTCCGGGGTCGGTTCGCCTACACGCAGCGGGAAGCCTACGGCCCGTGCGCGGTCATCAGTCCGTGGAACTTCCCCCTCGAAGTGCCCGGCGGGTCCATCTACTCCGCCATCGCCACCGCGAACCCCGTGGTGTTCAAACCGGCCGAGGAGACGCCGCTGACCGCGTACCACATCGCCGAGGCCTTCGACCAGTCGAGTCTCCCGGACGGCGCGTTCAACCTCGTCACGGGCGCGGGCGAGACCGGACAGGCGCTGGTCGAGCACCAGGACATCCGACTTATCGCGTTCACGGGCAGCACCGAGGTCGGCCAGCAGATAGCGAAGACCGCGGCCGAGCGCAACGCCCAGTGTCTGCTGGAGATGGGCGGCAAGGACCCCATCCTCGTGCTCGACGACGCCGACGTGGACCACGCCGCCGAGAGCATCGTGATGGGGAGCAACTGGAACGCGGGGCAAGTCTGCTGTGGCACCGAGCGCGTAATCGCCACCGAGGGCGTTCACGACGAACTGGTGGACGCGGTGGTCGAGAAGACAGAGGCCCTCGAACTCGGCGACCCCTTCGAGGAGGGCACGGACGTCGGACCGATGGTGTCCGAGCGCATCCAGCAGAAGGTCGTCGACCACGTCGAGGGCGCGGTCGAACAGGGCGGCGACCTGCTGACCGGCGGTGACACCGAGGGCCTGTTCTTCGACCCGGCGGTCATCGACGGCGTGACCGAGGAGATGGACATCGCCCGCGAGGAGACGTTCGGCCCGGTGACGCCCGTTATCTCGGTCGACGACTACGAGGCGGCCATCGAGGTGGCCAACCGCTCGAAGTTCGGCCTCCAGGCCGCCATCTTCACCGACTCGCTCGAACGCGCCCACGACGCCGCGAATCGCCTCAAGGCCGGCGGCGTGTTCGTCAACGAGACCAACAACTACTGGGAGCGACTCCTCCCGTTCGGCGGCTACGGCGAGAGCGGGTCGGGCGGCCGGTACGGCAGCAAGTGGCACCTCGAAGCGATGACCCAGACGAAGGCGGTCATGATGAACTACAAGGACTACTGAGCTTACTGAACCACTACAGATAATTACATGAACGTTATCGCACTCGGCGGATGCGGCGCGATGGGTCGCGCCACGTCCCACGAACTCGCGGAGAACAGCGACGCGGAACTGACTATCGCGGACGCCGACGTGGAGGCCGCGGAGGAACTCGCGGCTGACCTCCCCGGCGAGGTGGAGGTGGCGGAGGTGGACGTGACCGACCACGACGCGCTGGTCGAACTGCTCGCGGACGCCGACGTGGTGGCGAACGCGCTTCCCTACGCCTTCAACGTGGACGTGATGGAGGCGTGTCTGGAGGCCGACGCCCACTACCTCGACCTCGGAGGTCTCTACCACAAGACGCAGGACCAACTCGAACTCGACGCGGAGTTCGACGAGGCGGGACTCACCGCGGTCCTCGGCATCGGCGCGAGTCCGGGCCTCACCAACGTCGCGGCCGCGCAGGGCGCGAGCCATCTCGACCGGGTGGACGAGGTCCACATTCGGACCGGCGCGAAGGGCGGCGGCGAGGGGTTCGCCTACTCCGCCAAGACGATTCTGGACGAACTCACGATGAACCCCATCGTCTGGGAGGACGGCGAGTACGAGGAACTCGAACCGCTCTCGGGCCGGGAGACCTACACGATGCCCGACCCGGTGGGCGAGGTGGAGGGGTTCCACAGCATCCACTCCGAACTCGCCACGATGCCCTACACCTTCGAGGGCGTCCGGACGGTGGACTTCCGGGTGGCGTTCTCGCCCGACCTCGTCAACATCTGCGACGTGCTCATCGGCCTGAACCTCACCAGCGAGGAGGAAGTCGAGTTCGAGGGCGCGGAGTTCAGCCCCCGGGAGTTCCTCGACTGGCACCTCGACCGCCAGCCCAAGCCCGGCGCGGTCGAGGAGTGGAAGTCGTTCCGCGTGGACGTGACGGGCGAGGAGGGCGGCGAAGACGCCCACTACCGGTACGAGGTCGTCGTGGAGTCGCGCCTCGACGACTGGGGACTGAAGGCCACGGCGGTCTGGACCGGCGTCCCGATGGGCATCGCGGCCGACCTCGTCGGCCGCGGCGAGGCGCTCGACACCGGGGCCAAACCCCCGGAGGAGATACTCGACCCCGCGCAGTTCATCGACGAACTCGCCGAGCGCGACATCGAGATAGTCGAGACCGAGGTGGCGTGATACCGATGACGCTAACCCGACACGAGACACTCACGAGAGGCGCACGGACGCTCACGGACCCCTCGACGCTCACGTAACGCCATGACTGACATCTCATTCGCTCGGTCCGCCGAGCAAGCGAAGAACTACGTGGCGGGCGAGTGGCGCGACCCCGCCGGCGAGGGCGAGCAGGACGTGGTGAACTCCGCGACCGGCGAACCGGTCGGCGTCACGCCCTTCAGCGACGAGACCGGCGTGAACGAAGCGGTCGCCGCGGCCGACGAGGCGTTCGAGGACTGGTCGGCGCTCCCCGTCGAGGAGCGCATCCAGCCCCTGTTCGAACTCAAGAACCTCCTCGAAGCGAATCAGGACGACCTCGCCGAGACGCTCGCCCGGGAACACGGCAAGACCCTCGCGGAGGCGAAGGGCGAACTCCGGCGGGGCATCGAGAACGTCGAGGTCGCGTGCGGGATGCCCTCGATGATGCAGGCGGGCCACCTCCCGAACGCCGCGCCCGACATCGACGAGACCGCGGTTCGACAGCCTCTCGGGGTGTTCACCGCCGTCACGCCGTTCAACTTCCCGGGCATGATTCCGCTGTGGTTCCTGCCCTACGCGGTGGCGACCGGCAACGCGTTCGTGCTGAAACCGAGCGAGCGCACCCCGTTCACCGCGATGGGAATCCTCGAACTCGTGGACGCCGCGGGCTTCCCCGACGGCGTGGTCAACCTCGTCCACGGCGGTCCCGACACCGTGAACGCGCTGCTGGCCCACGACGACGTGGTGGGCGCGTCGTTCGTCGGTTCGACGCCCGTGGCCGAACACGTCTACGAGACCGCCGCAAAGCACGGCAAGCGCGTGCAGGCGCAGGGCGGCGCGAAGAACCACATCGTGGTGTCGGACTCCGCCAATCTCGAGTTCGCGGCCGAACAGACCGTCTCCTCGGCGTTCGCCAACTCGGGCCAGCGCTGTCTCGCCAATCCGGTCGCGGTGGTCCACGACGCCGTCTACGACGAGTTCGCCGACCGCGTCGTCGAGCGCGCCGCCGCCCTCGAAGTCGGCGACGGACTCGACGAAGCCACGGAGATGGGACCGCTGGTCACCGCCGACCACGAGCGGACGGTCCGCGAGTACGTCGAGACCGGCGTCGAGGAGGGCGCGACGCTCCTGCTCGACGGTCGGGAGCGCGACTCCGACCTCCCCGACGAGGGGTTCTACCTCGCGCCGACCGTCTTCGGTGACACGGACCCCGAGATGACCGTGGCCCGAGAGGAGATTTTCGGCCCCGTGCTCGCGCTGATTCGGGCCGAGGACTTCGACGACGCCCTGTCGATTCTCAACCGGAGCGAGTACGGCAACGCGGCCAGCCTCTTCACCGAGCGCGGCCGCGAGGCCAAGCGCTTCCGCCACGAGGCTGAGGCGGGCAACCTCGGCGTCAATATCGGTACGGCCGCCCCGATGGCGTTCTTCCACTTCGGCGGGCGGAAGGACTCGTTCTTCGGGGACCTCCACGCGCAGGGCGAGGACATGATTCGGTTCTACACCGACGAGACGGTGTACATCGAGCGCTGGCCCGAGGAGTGACCCGCCGACCGCACCGACCCCCACTGTCGGGTGACACAATTTTATTAGCTGAAAACAGAAATCATCGACCATGAAACACGCGAAAGGACCGCTTCTGACCATCGACGTAGGCGAACGCGAGACCCGCACCGAGGAGATAGACGACGTGCTGGAATCGTTCGTCGGCGGCCGCGGCGTCGCCACGAAACTGGCCCACGACCGGGTTCCGTTCGACGCCGACCCCTTCGGCCCGGAAAACAGCCTGTTCTTCACGACCGGACCGATGCAGATGTCGAACATGAGTTTCACCGGCCGGACGAACCTGACGGGAGTCTCCCCGCTCACCGGCGGCCTGCTGTCGTCGAACGCGGGCGGGTTCATGTCCCGGCACGTCGCCGACACCGGCTTCGGCGCGGTCGAGATTGCGGGCGAGAGCGAGGAACTCCTCGTCGTCCACGTCACGGACGACGGCGTCGAGTTCGAGGAGGCGCCCGACCTCGAAGGTGCGACGGTGCCCGAGACCTGCGCGTACGTCGAGGACGAGCGCGGACTCGACTCCGAGCACGTCGCCTGCATCGGCCCGGCGGGCGAGAACCGGGTCCGGTTCGCCTCCGTGATGACCACCGAGGAGCGCGCCTTCGGTCGGGGCGGACTCGGCGCGGTGCTCGGCGCGAAGAACGTCAAGGCCGTCACCTTCGCGGGCGACTCCCGGCCGGACGTCGAGATTCCGGCCGACCAGATGGAGATTCACCGCGAGGCGGCCACGGCCGACCACATCATGAAGGAACAGGGGACCGTCGCGGTGATGGACCTCGCCAACGAGATGGACGGTCTCCCCTCCTACTACTTCTCCGAGCAGTCGTTCGAGGGCGCAGAGGGCATCAACGGCGCCGCAGTCGCCGAGAAGAAGTACAAGAAGGGCACCTGTTCGGCCTGCGCGTTCGCCTGCAAGCTTCCCACCAGAGACGAGGCGGCGGGCGTCGAGACAGAGGGACCGGAGTTCGAGACGGCGATGGCGTTCGGGTCGAACGCCGGCATCGACGACATCGTGGACGTGATGAAGTCCAACGAACTGTGCGACCGCTACGGTCTCGACGCCATCTCCTGTGGCAACACCGTCTCGGCGTACCTCGCCAGCGAGGACGAGTTCGGCGACGAGGACCTCGTCCTCGACCTGGTCGAGAAAATCGCCCACCGAGAAGGCGTCGGCGACCTGCTCGCGGAGGGCATCGACCGCGCCCACGAGCAACTGGGCGTCGAGAACTGGACCGTCAAGGGCATGGACTTCGCCGCCCACGAGGGCCGGGTCCTCCACGGGCAGGGGCTGAGCTACGCCGTCGCCAACCGCGGGGCCGACCACATGTACGCGACCTTCTACTCGGTCGAGTACCCCCTCGTCGGCAAGGAGGAGGCGATGGAACCGACCGGCTTCGAGGGCAAGCCTCAGCGACTGGTCGAGCGCGAGAACCTGATGGCGCTCAACGACGCCGGCATCGTCTGCAAGTTCTCCCGGGACTTCATGAGTCCCGACCGCTACGAGACGCTATTCGACGCCGACTTCGAGGACCTGCTCGAGATAGGGGGCCGCGTCGTGGAACTCGAACGCCACTTCAACAATCAGCGGGGGGTCGCTCGGGACGCCGACCGCCTCCCCTACGACCTGCCGAACTTCGAGTCGGCGCTCGACGAGTACTACGAGGTCCGGGGCTGGAACGACGACGGGACGGTGCCCCAGAGTCGGATTTCTGGCGGTTCGGACGCGGCGAGCGCGGACGACTAACTGTCTGATTCCCTCTCAATCATTTTCCATTCTCTAAAATAGGTATAGTTACCCAGACTCGGGCCCAGAGAACGAGCGGCGAACGGGCGAGCGGACCGTCGCTTCAGCGGTCCTGCGCGGCCGTCGTCGTCTCGTCCGTATCGACAGTGGTCGTCTCGGCACCGGGCGTCTCGGTTCCGGCAGGGTCCTTCCCGACGGTCGTGGTCCCTTCTGCTCCGTCCGTCGTCTCGCCGTCCGCCTGCGTGGTCTGCCCGCCGTCGCCCTGTCCGGGCGGCACCAACTTCAGCACCGCGCCGGTGTCGCCCTCCGGGACGCCGCGCTTGTTCACGAGGACGTAGATTTCGCCGTCCGCGCCCCGACCGAACATGCGGACGAACCAGTCGAATCCGCCAGTTATCTGGAGTTCGCGCATCTCCCAGAGTTCGTCGCGCGGGACGACCTGCGGGCCTTGGGGCGGAACGTCGTCCTCGCCACCACCGGCCGTGGTCGTCACGTCGCCCGGCGTGCCGGTCTCGGCCGGGGCCTTCTCGACGTTCTCGGTCTCGGCCGGTTCCACCGTCGGCGTGCCGGTCTCGTTGGCGGTCGTGGTCGTCTCGTCTTGAAGCGCACCCTCCTGTGTGGTCGTCTGTTCGCCCGCCGCGGTGGTCTCGCCCGCCGCGGTCGTCTGGTTGCCCGGCGCAGTCGTCTGGTTGCCTGCCGCGGTCGTCTGCTCACCCGCCGCAGTCGTCTGCGTCCCGCCGCCCTGTCCGAAGCTCTCCGGCGGGTCGGCGGTCAGAATCCGGCCGGCGGGTTCCTCCCGCGTCGGGTCTTCGGTCCAGATGCCGTAGACGTACTTGCCCTGCATGCCGGAGATGGTCGACTGCTCGTAGCGGTGGCCGCCGATGATGGTGATGCCGACCCATCCGCCCCCGTACTCGTGGGGGAACTCGACGATGGGGTCCCGAAGCGGCGCGCCGCCGTACGGCTGGTCGGGCGCGTTCGAGGGGCAGTCCGTGATGGCCTCCGGACTGCTGGGTTGCTCCGTGCTGAAGCAGTGGGTACCCTCCTTGATGTTCCACCCGTAGTTGCCGCCCTTCTCGACCACGTCGGCCTCCTCCCAGAGGTTCTGGCCGGCGTCCGCGACGAACAAGTTCCCGTCGCTGTCGAACGAGATGCCGAACGGGTTGCGGAACCCGTAGGCCCATATCTCGTCTCGCCCCGGCGCCTCGCCCGCGAAGGGGTTGTCCTCCGGGATTCCGTACGGCGTGTCCTCGCCTTCGCTGTCCACGTCGATGCGGAGAACGTCGCCCAGCAGGTTGTGGACGATGTCCTGTCCGTTGCCGCCCGTGTTGCGGTCGTACCAGTCGGGGACGTGGCCGTACATGTTGTCGTTCGCGCCTCCGCCGTCGCCCATCGGAACGTAGAGGTAGCCGTCCGGTCCGAACGCCATCGGTCCGGAGTCGTGGTTGTACTGGGGCGACGGGATACGGAGCAGTTGGCGCTCGGAGTCGGGGTCGCCGGATGAGAAGTCCTCGGTCGCCTGAAACTCCGAGACGACCTCGATGTGGTCCCAGTTGATGGTCCGCAACTCGTCGGTGGGCGGCGCGCTGTAGTGGAGGTAGAACTTCCGGTTCTCCTGGAAGTTCGGGTGGAAGTCGATGCCGAGCAGTCCGCGCTCGTCGTAGTTCTGCTGAGCGTCGGCGTACAGGCCGTAGAACCGGCCCAGTTCGACCATCCGGTCGGTGACGTCCATGAACGGTTCGTCCCGGAGGCCGTTCTCCGTGATGACGTACACCTGTCCGGTCTGGTCCGTGACGTACTGGCGCTGGTTCTGCCCCTGCGCGACCGCGAAGTCGGTCGGCGCGGTCAGGTCGCCGTTCGCGACCATCTGGGTCCCGACTTCGGTTCCCTGCTCGAAGAAGCCCTCCTGTCCGCCCTGCTGCGTCGTCGTCTCCTGTCCGGCCGCCGCGTCCCCGCCGTCCCGTCCGGCCGCGAGTCCGCCCAGTCCGACTACGGACCCGGCGGCGACCCCCTGCAGTACTGTTCGGCGCGAGGTGTTCGCTCGGTTCTGTTCGTCCGTTCGGTTCGCGTCGTCGATTCGGTTCTCGTCGTTATCGCTCATGGGTAACCCCTCGAATCGGGTCGGGACCCATCGGGATAAGGGAACGCGATAGTTCGCCCTCGCGGGAGCGGCTTTCCCGCGAGTAGTGGGAATTACTACGGCGAGGGTCGAGTGGAACGCGAGCGTTCGCAGGGTATCCCCGAGCTATAGCGTGAAAAAGGGGATATTTCTGGGGTAAAGTCAGCCGCCGCCGTCCCCGTGTTCGGCGCCTCCGCCGCCGCAACGCGAAAGATGTTCTACACTTCTCGAGTCGGTGGCGAACGGTGGGCGGCGCGAACGTCCCGAAGTCCGAGCGGGCAACGTCCGCGAGGACGGGAGCGACCGAACGCGAGAAAACGCCGAGGAAACGACCGCGGTCGGACTACTTCCGCTCGAACGTAATCGCCGCACCCTGACCGAATCCGACGCAGAGCGTCGCCAGACCCTTGTCGGCGTCGCGCTTCTGCATCTCGTGAATCAGCGTCACGGGCAGGCGAGCGCCCGAGGCCCCCAGCGGGTGGCCGAGCGCGATTGCGCCGCCGTTGACGTTGAACTTCTCGGGGTCGACGCCGAGTTCGTCGCGGGAGTAGACCGTCTGACTGGCGAACGCCTCGTTGAGTTCCACGAGGTCGAACTCCTCGATGGACTGGCCGGTGCGCTCCAACAGGCCGCGGGTCGCCGGGACCGGCCCGATGCCCATCACGGTGGGGTCCACGCCCGCGACGTTGTTGTCGCCGACGTGGGCCAAGATTTCGAGGTCGTGTTCCTCGGCGAACGCCTCGCTCGTGACGAGCGTCGCGGACGCGCCGTCCGAAATCTGGGAGGCGTTGCCGGGCGTGACCGTCCCGTCGGCCTTGAACACCGTCGGGAGTTCCGAGAGCGTCTCCAAGTCGGTGTCGGGTCGGATGCCCTCGTCTTCCTCCACGAGGCCCTCGTCGGTCTCGATGGGGACGATTTCGTCGTCGAACCGCCCCGATTCGGACGCCTCGGCCGCCCGCTGCTGGCTCTGGAGCGCGTACTCGTCCTGCATCTCGCGGGTGATGCCGTACTCCTCGGCGACCTTCTCGGCGGTCATCCCCATCGAGAGTTCGCCGACGTTGTACATATCGGCGATTCCGGGGTGGACGTTCCCGTAGCCCTGACTCATCGGCACGCGACTCATGTTCTCGACGCCGCCCGCGATGATGGCCCGTCGCTGGCCCGCCCGGATGGCGTCGCTCGCGCTGATGATGGCCTGCATCGAGGAGGCGCACCAGCGGTTGATGGTCGTGGCGGGCACGCTCTCGCCCAACTCCGAGAGGAGGGCGATGACCCGCGCGACGTTGTTGTCCTGTTCCTCGCGCTGCTGGGCACAGCCCCACATCAGGTCGTCGATGTGTTCGCCTTCGAGACCCGTCTCGTCGAGGATGGTGTCGATGAGCGGCACCGAGAGGTCTTCGCTCCGGGTGTCGGCGAAGACGCCGTCCTCTTTACCCTGCGGCGTTCGGACCGCCTTGGCGATGACTGGGGTGGTGTCGTCTCCCATACCTCCGTATGGGTTCTCTATGGTCTTAAATGACAGTAGAACTCGGCCCCCGTGGCGCGGAGTTTCCGGACGACCTCCTGTCGGGCCGACCGCGCGAGGGCGTCGTGGGCGTCGAGGGCGACGCGAACCGCGGCCGTCCGCGAAGCCGTCCGCCGAACGCATCGGTCCAGAAACTATTTGTCCGAACCCGCGGCTATAACTGTGCAATGACTTCCTCCGCTCGCGTCGCTCGCAGACCGACTGCCCCCCACCGACCGCCGAGCCATGGCATCGCAAACTGAAACCTCCGAAAGCTCCGTCTCGACCGCGGACGCCCGCGAGACGCTGACGGACTACGCCGCTCGAACCCAACTCGTCGTGGCCGCGATAGCCGTCGTCGCCCTCCTCGCGCGCTTCGTGGAACTCGGGGCCCGGGTCGCCCATCAGGACGAGGCGCGGGTCGCCTACTGGGCCTACCGCTTCATGGAGACCGGGGTCTACGAGTACCGACCCATCGTCCACGGCCCGTTCCTGACCATCGTGGACGGCTACCTCTTCGGTCTGTTCGGGGCCTCGGACTTCACGATGCGCTTCGTCGTCGCCCTCGTCGGGGGTCTGCTCCCCCTCGCGGCGCTCCTGTTCCGCCAGCGACTGCGCGACTCCGAGACGGTCGCGCTGGCGCTCCTGCTGGCGTTCAACCCCGTCCTGCTCTACTACTCGCGGTTCTACCGCAACGACCTGCTGCTGGCGGGGTTCATGCTGGTCGCGTTCGGCTTCTTCGTCCGGGCGTACGACCACCGGCGGCCCGCCGCCCTCTACGCCGGAACCGCCGTGTTCGCGCTGGCGTTCACGACCAAGGAGAACGCGCTGGTGTACCCGGTCTGTTGGCTCGGAGCCACGGCCCTGCTCTGGGACCACCGCCTCTTCGTCGAGCGCGCCGGCGAGCGCGGCCTGCTCTCGGCCGTCGCGGACCGACTCCGCGTGACTGGGCGCGGCCTCGCGCGTTGGTGGCCCCACCTCACGCTCGCCGTCTTCGAGCTCTTCGCAATCGTCGTGTTCTTCTACGCGCCGCGCAACACCGACCGCATCCCCGGCGTTGACGTGCCGGGCCTCTACGAGGCGCTCGCCAATCCGGTCCTGCTCCCGGCGGTTATCGAACACGCGACCCTCGGGTCGTGGAACGACTTCGTCGGCCAGTGGGGCGGCGGCAATCAGGAGTCGTACCTCTCGGCGCTGAAGTCGCTCTGGCCCGTGCTGGAGTCGGGCGCTATCGTCCTGCTCGTGCTCGCGGTCCTCGGGTTCGTCGTGGACCGCTACGTCGGCGAGCGCCCGAGCGACGTGGTGTCGTTCGCGGCCTACTGGGGCTTCGCCAGCGTGCTGGGCTACCCCGTCATCGTGGACAACCCCTTCCCGTGGGAGGTCATCCACATGATAGTCCCGCTCGCGATTCCGGCCGCGGTGGGGCTGGCGCTCGTCGCCCGACTCGGCGTCGAGAGCGTGACCGACGGCGACGCGGTTTCCGCGACGGCGGCCGCGCTGGTCGTCCTGCTGGTCGTCGCGCAGGTCGGCGCGACGGCGGTCGGCACCTCGTACCTCGACGCCCAGAGCGAGGACAACGAACTCGTCCAGTACGCCCAGTCGTCGAGCGAGATGAAACCGGTCCTCCGCCAGATTCGCGACGCCGCGAAGGGCAACGAGGGGGTGGACGTGATGTACTACGGCGACGACCCCGACTTCGACGGCGACAACTTCTACGCGCCGGACCCTTCGACCCACGACACGCCGCCCGCGGGCGACGGCTGGTTCGCCCGCCTGCCGTTCGCGTGGTACATGGAGATGTACGGCGCACAGACCGACAGCGTGAACCAAGCCGAACTCGTCCAAGAGGAGTTGCAGGACGGCCAGAAGCCGCCCGTCGTCATCGCGCTCGGCCAGACCGACTCCTGTTCGGACGACTACGACAACGCCGGTGACATCGACCAGTACATGGACGGCTACGAGCGCCACGAGGTCCAGCGGTACCTCCACGACAGCGGTTGCGTCATCAGCACGACGGTCATCTACGTGAACGAGAACGCGACGCAGGGCTGACCTCCTCGGACGGCGCTCGGTTCGCGACCGCTGACTCGCGACCATCTTCCTGCGACCACCTGCCCGCCGACCGCCGCCGACTGGGCGAAGCCTTCGACGCGCTTAAGCACCTTTGGCGTCAAAACTCCGGGGAATGAGCGACGCGGCACTGGACGTCGTCGAGTTTCTGCTCACCGCGAGCCTCTACAACGACAATCGAGAGTTAGACGAGAACGACCTTCCCCCGCGCTACCGACAGGTGTTCTGGCCCGACGGCACCGCCGACGACGGCCCGGACCGACCGGGGAGCGACGACTCGCCGCTGGGTATCGAGCGCCCGATTCGGGCGACCATCGACACCGCGCGGCGAGCCACCGGCGTCGAGAACCCGTGGAGCGCCATCTCGGGGCTGATGTTCAGCGACCGCGACGAGTTCTCCGGGTCGCTCGAACTCACCCAGCAGGAGATGGCCGAGGAGTGGTTCCTCGACCGCGGCGAGGAGCGGGTCCTCCACAACCCGGTGCTGGCCCACGCCTTCGCCGACGAGGTGGCCGAGGCCGACTACGAGGCGGCCCGGGAGGCCAACCGGCCCGTACAGGCCGACCGCGCGTGGATAGACGGCCTGCTCGCCCAGTACTTCGCCGACGAGGAGGAAGAGGAGATGCTCGACCTCGTGGACATCCGAGCGCCCGAGGAGATAGAGACCACGCTGGACGACCTCGTGTTGACCGAGGACCAGGAGTCCGAGATTCACAAGATAGTGAAGGCCATCGAACATCGGGAGTACCTCGCCCAAATCGGCCTGCGCGAAATCGGGAAACTCCTGTTCGTCGGACCGCCGGGGACCGGCAAGACCTCGACCGCTCGGGCGCTGGCCTACGACCTCGACCTCCCGTTCGTGGAGGTCAAACTCTCGATGATAACGAGCCAGTACCTCGGCGAGACCGCCAAGAACGTCGAGAAGGTGTTCGAGGTGGCGAAACGGCTCTCGCCGTGTATCCTGTTCATGGACGAGTTCGACTTCGTGGCCAAGACCCGCGCGAGCGACGAACACGCCGCCATCAAGCGCGCGGTCAACACCCTCCTGAAGTCCATCGACAACATCAGCCTGATTCAGGACGACGTGCTGCTCATCGGCGCGACCAACCACCCCGACCAACTCGACGCCGCGGCGTGGCGGCGCTTCGACGAAATCGTCAACTTCCCGAAACCCGACCAGGGGATGCGCTCGGACATCCTGCGACTCATCACCCGGCCGATGGACATCGTGGACTTCGACCCCGACGAGTTGGCCGAGGAGACCGAGGGCCTGACCGGCAGCGACCTCCGGATGGTCCTGCGCGAGGCGGTGCTGGACGCCCTGACAGAGGAGCGGACCGCGCTCACGCAGGAGGACTTCGTGGACGCGATAAAGGACTTCGAGGAGCGGGACAACCTCAAGGACCTCGACATGATAGAGGGCGACCACGACGCGCTGGTGGCCGGGGGCGACATCTCCGGGTCCGGCGGCGCGAGCGCCGACGGCGGCCACAGCCACGACCACTGAGCGGTTCCCGCGAGTTCTCGACCGCTTACGGTCCCGCCCCCGAGTTGTCCGGCGTCTCGTCCAACAGCGATTCGGCGCGCTCTCGGAGCGAATCCGACAGGCTCTCGCCCTCCGTGAGGTCTTCGAGCACCGATTTACACTGCGGATGGGCCAGTCCCGTCAGCGCCCGCTCTCGGTACTGCTTGGCGATGTCGTCCGACCGGGCGAGGTCGGCCAGCATGCCGCACTCGTTGGCGGTTTCGAGTTGGTGGATGGCTTCCTCGCGGGCCTCGTCGTCGCTCGACTCGTCCATCGCGGTCTGAAAGCTCTGCTCTGGCGTACTCATGCGAACATCGGTCGTTCGTCCTCCACCGTGATGGAACTGCGGGCCGGGCGGCGCGTCCGTCCCCGGAAGCTTTGTACCCCAAGCGACTACCTCCGGCAAATGCAGGTCACGCTGCTCGGAACCGGCGACACGACCGGCACGCCCACGCCGGACTGCGACTGCGACACCTGCGAGGAGGCCCGCAGTCGCGGCGTCGAGCGCTCGCGGTTCTCGGTCCACGTCCGCAACGAGCGCACCGGCGAGGCGCTCCTGATAGACGCCAGCCCCGACTTCCGCCACCAGTTTCTGACTCACGAAGTCGGCCTGCCCGACGAGGCAGTCATCTCCCACATTCACTTCGACCACCTCGACGGACTCGGCAACGCCTACCGCCTGTTCGACGACCTGCCGGTCCACGCCGCCAGCGAGGTAGACCCCCTGACCGGCGAGAGCGTCGCCGGGACCGTCCGCTCGAAGTACGACTACCTCGACCGGGTGACGGTCCGCGACCACGCGCCGCTCGAACCCTTCGAGACCTGCGGGTTCGAGGTGACGCTGGTCCCGGTCGAACACCCGCCGCTGCTCTGCTACGGCGTCGCCGTCGAGGACCCCGAGACCGGCGCGAAACTCTCGCTGACCGGCGACACAAACTACGACGTGCCCGAGGTCAGCCGCGAGGTTCTGGCCGACGCCGACCTCCTGCTCGCGGACGGTATCGTCCCCGCACACCTCTGTGAACACCACCCGCTCGGCGGCGACCACCACGACGAGGAGGGCGTCCCCCGCACGTTCGGCACCAAGCACATGACCCGGGAGGGCGCGCTGGCGCTGGCCGACGAACTCGACGCCGCGGAGACGCGACTGGTCCACCTCGCTCACTACTACCCCGTCGAGGAGGCCTTCGAGGAACCGCTGGCCGTGGACGGCGAGCAGTACGAGCTTTGAGAGCGGAAAGACAGTCCCGTCGAAATCCGTCGAGAACGACAGTAGTCGCATCGACTAATTCGCGGTACGAACCTCTCGTGAACCTGTTTTCAATATGAACGGGATTTATTATCTACTTAGACTGTTTCGGAGTATGGAAACGACGCGTACCGTCCGCATCGTTGGGAGCAGTATTCTACTCCTCAGTGTCTTGAGCGTTGCCGGACTGGGTGTGGTGTCAGGGATATTCGACTCGGAACGATGCTGTGAAAAGCCGAGCGCAAACGTCGAATACAATCAGTCCGTGGACGGCAGCAGTCACCGACTCACTATCAACCTCACAGAACTCAGCGATGCGTCCCACGTTTCGGTCCACGAATCGTACGCTGAGGGACATGGTCAGTACGCTTCGCTGGACGAAGTCGGAGACTCGGTAACTGTTCGCGTTCTCCAACCGGGCGAGATACTCATCCTCGAAGTACATACGGAGTGTGACACCAGTCGAGTCGTGGACGTCTACGAGGTAAAATAGCGAACAGGCTCTGCTTTGAACACGCTCTGTATTGATTAGTAACCCACTCTATCTGTCTGTCGCGGAGGACTTCACGGAGGTCAGAAAGACGACTTCGCTACCGACTCCGACGAGTCCCGACGCCGAGCGCGACGAACGCGGTGAACAGGCCCGCGAGCGCCGCGAGCGGGCCGAACCCGGGGACTCCGGTCGAAGCGGTGTCGCTCGTCGCGTCACCCTCGCCGGTCGTCGCGTCGCTTCCGTTGTTGGCGGACTCGCCGTCGCCGCTCGTCGTTTCCTCTCCGCTCCCCGGCGCGTCGCTTCCGTCGCTCTCGCTCGACTCGTCGTCCATCGCGCCCTCCGTCGTCTCTCCGGCGTCGCTCGCGTTCGACGGCGTCCGACCGTCGGCGAGACCGCTGACGTTCCGGAGAACCCGGTGGCACTGCCGCAACTCGGTCCGGTTCCGGTCGGTGTCGCCGCGGAGTTGGTAGGTGCCGGTCGCGTTCAGGTCGGTCATGGTCGGGCCGCCGTGTTCGCCCGCCGGGATGCGGGCCGCGTCGTAGACCAGCCACGGGGCGTAGAACTCCCAGACGACCGTTCCGTTCGGCGTCACTTCCAGCACGCGGTGGTTGCTGGAGTCGGTGACGAGGGTGTTGCCGCTCGGGAGTCGGTCGGCGTCGCGGGGCCAGTTCAGGTCGCCCTTCAGCGTCCACGTCCGGGTCCATCCGCTCCCGTTCGTCAGGTCGCCGTCCGGATTCGCGTACTCCACGATGCGGTCGTTCTCGCTGTCGCCGACGAGGAGCGCGGGCGTTCCGTTCTCGCTTTCGAGGTAGTCGGGGTTGTGCTGCTCGGCGAGAATGCCTTTCTTCCCGTCCTCGCCGAGTTTCATGACGATTTCGTTCGTCGAGCGGTTCACGACGATGGCTTGGTCGAAGTTCCGCGGCGACGCGAGGTAGAGACCGTCGCCGATCTTGTCAACGTCGTTGACGTGGGTCCAGTCGTCGGTGTAGTTCTCCTCCAGATTCCGGCGGTCGTAGTGGTCGTCGAAGCGCCACTCCCACTCTATCTGCTCGGTCGTGCGGTTGTAGACGAAGATGCGGTCGTCGTTGCGCCCGGCGGTAGCGTTGTAGTTGCGCATGTTCGCCAGCAGAATCTCGCTGCCGTTGTTGATGAGGTCGGCGTCGTGGGTGTCGCCGAGGTCGAAAGTTTTCGACCAGACCTGCTCTTGGGTCTCGGGGTCGAACTCGTAGACGAGCGTCGTGTGGTTCTGCAGGGTGGCGGTGACGAAGAGGTTCCCGTTGTCCATCGGGTCCACGTCGTAGCCCCAGACGACGCCGTACTTCTCGGCGCTCTGGTGGACCCACCGTATCTCGCCGCTCGGCCCGACCCCGACGAGTTTCGCCGGGCGCTTGCCGCCGTTCTTCCCGAACTGGAAGCCCTGCACGCTGATGACGGTCGTTCCGTTCGCGGGCGAGGCCATCGTCCCCACGCAGGGGTTCGGAGCCTCGTCCGTCGCGTTCTGGGCGCTCGCGGCCGCCGGAACGCCGGCGCTCGGACCGGTGGCGCTCGGGCCTGCCACGACGGGCGCTACCATCGAGAGGCTACACAGCACGGCTAACGCGGCGGCGAGTGTCCGCCGAGAGGTCGTTTGCATGGATTCTGGTATCGTCGTTGGTCGGTTTACCGCTACTGGTTAGGGTGCGATTACTCGGACGGAGCTGTTCCCTCTCCGACGTGAATGCTTTGTGGCTTCCCGTGGTACGCCGCGGTATGTTCTCCGTCCTCCGCCGACGCCTCGCCGACGCCGACTTCTGGGAGCGCCACGAGAACCCCGCGAGCGGGTGGTCGCGCGTGCCGACCGGACCGCTACTGCTGTACGCCGTCTACGCTCGCAACTGGAGACTGCTCGGTGCGACGGCGGCGTTCGTCGCGCTCAACCCCGTCCTCTTTCCGGAACCCGGTCCGGAGGCCGACGCGAGTTGGATGACCCGCGGCGTCCGCGGCGAGCGGTTGTGGGTGCAGGGGGCCGACGCGGGCCGGGCGGGCCTCCTGAACGCCGTCAACGTGCCGGTGTTCCTCTGGGCGGTGTACGCGGCGGTCCGGCGGCGGCCCGCCCAGACCGCGGTGTTCACGGCGCTGACGATGGCGCTGAAACTCGCGTTCGTCGACCGGATGGCGAAACTGTACGACCGGGAGGCGGGCCGGGAGACGCCCGCGGCAGAACGATGACCCCGCCTGACCTCCCGGCCGCTCTCGACGCCGAGACCGGCCTGACCTGCGTCGTCGGCGCGGGCGGCAAGAAGACGACGCTCTACGCGCTGGCGGACCGACTCCGCGAGCGAGGCCCGGCCGACCCCCGGAGTCGGCCGGTCGTGACCGCGACGGTCCGCATCCCCGTCTTCGACGCGTCGGTCGCCGAAGTCGTCGTCACCGAGGACCCCGTGGCCGCGCTCCGCGAGGCAGACGCTCCCGACCGCTTTCCCCTCGGACTCGTGCCGGAACGCGAGCGCGACGACCGCTACCGGGGCTACGACCCCGAGACGGTAACCGAGATTGCGGACGCCCACGACGGGCCGGTCCTCGTGAAGGCCGACGGCGCGCGGACGCGGTGGCTCAAGGCACCGAACGAGCGCGAACCTCAAATTCCCGCGACGGCGGACACCGTGCTTCCGATAGCCAGCGCCCGCGTCGTCGGCGAGTCGCTCGCGGAGGAACGCGTCCACCGGCCCGAGCGCGTGGCCGCCGTCGCGGGCCGCGAGGTCGGCGACGAGATTCGCCCCGCGGACGTGGCGGCCGTCCTCGCCGGCGAGGCGGGCGGCCTGAAGGGCGTCCCCGAGGGCGCGACCGCGATTCCGGTCGTGAACATGGTCGACTCGCCCGAGTTGGAGGCGACCGCGCGCGAAATCGCCGACGGAGTCCTCGACCGCGCTCCCGACGTTCCCCGCGTCGTCCTGACGCGCATGGTCGCCGACGACCCGGTGGTCGCCGTGGTGGAGTGAGGAGCGCGTTCCCGTGTTCTCGGACCGGCCGGCGACCGCTCACTCCCGCAGACGCCTCTCGGCGTCCTCGAACTCCTCGCGGGTGTTGACGTTCGCGAAACTCGCCGCGTCGAACTGCGCCAACTCCTCGCCCTCCACGACCACGTAGTCCAACTCGAACAGCGGTTCGACGATTCGGCGCTCCCCGGCCGCCAGCGCGGCGTCGCAGGCGTCGGCCATCGCCGTCGCCCGGTAGACCGCGTGGGTGGTCTCGAACCACTCGGTCGGCCGCGGCACCGCGGCGTCCGTCCCCCGGGCGCGCTCGAACAGGTGCGCCACGAGGTCCGGGTCCAGAAACGGCATGTCGCAGGCCGCGACGAACCCGTACGCCGCGTCGGTCGCCTCGACTTCGCGGAGTCCGGTCCGAATCCCGGCCATCGGTCCCTCGTCGGGGTCGGGGTCGGTTGCGAACCGCACGGGTCGGTCGTACCCCGAGAGCGCGTCGGCGACGGCCTCGCGCTGGTCGGCCCGGCAGTTGACCACCAGCACGTCCACGACGGGCGCGAGTCGGTCGGCGACTCGGCGAATCATCGGCACGCCGGCGAGGTCGGCGACCGCCTTGTCGCCCTCGCCGAACCGGGTCGAGCGACCGCCCGCGAGGACGACTCCGGCGGGCATGCCGCAGGGTTCGGTTGCCAGCGTGAAATACTCCGGGGCGTCGCTCGCGCAGGTCGAAGCGCAGTCACCGACCGCGGGCGGTACTCCTCCGATACGAGGCCAGAATCCCCGGTACGGATCGGGGTTCGCCAACGATTCACTAAAAAGATTCCGCTCCGCCGAGGAATAAACCGCAAGCGTCGTTATGGATGGCCTCTCAAATCAATTGGGGGTAGTTACCAAATGACAAAACGGGCGGACGGCACCGACAGCCAGACCGGCGATAGACCAGTCAATCGGAGGGACTTCCTGAAAGCCGCCGGGGCGGGTACTGCGGCCACCAGTTTACCCGGGTACGTCGGGTTCCAGGGGAAACCGACGCTCGAAATCTGGCTGTCGTACTACACCGAGGGCGAGACGAAACGGGCGTACACCGACAAGATAGTCAACCAGTTCGAGAGCCAGACCGGCATCGGAATCAACATCACGGGGGTTCCGTACACGGACATCGTCACCAAGTTCCGGTCGGCGCGGGCCGCCGGCAACGTTCCGCACCTCGTCGAGGTAATGACCCGGCCCGGCATCCTCGCTGGCGATGCGGGGCTAATCGTCAACGACCTCTGGCAGAGTTCCGAACTCGCCGACAAGACCGCCGAGAAGATCATGAAGGGTCACAAGGTGTGGGGCGCCCAGTCGACGGGAAAGAAAGGTAACTTGGTGACCTTCCCGCTCGGGTTCAGGCCGTACTTCAGCGCCTGGCGGAAGGACTGGCTCGACCAGGCGAACATCGATCCGAGCGAGGTCAACTACAAGGCCGGAAGCCTCCACTGGCAGAACGACATCAAACCGATTTACGAGCGCCTCAACCAGACGCAGTTGGGTCAGCAGCAGGGGTTCTACCCGGACACGACCGGAATGAAACAGAGCGACGAGGAGTACCTCTCGCTGTACATCCCCCAGCACGGCGGGTCGCTCTCCGGCGTCGTCAACGTGAAAGGCACCGAGGCCACCATCGACAGTCAGGCGGCCCGGAACGCAATCAAGATGCAGTTCGAGTTCATCGACGAGGGGCTGTTCCACGAGAACTCCATCAACCACGGCGACGAGGAGTCCACGACGCTCCACTGGTCGGGGAAGACCGCGGTCAACCACTTGCAGGACTCGACCGACCTGTGGGGTGACTACCTCGAAGAACAACCCAAAGCCATGAAGAACGGCGATTACACGTGGGGGCTGCCGATGAACGCCGGCACCAAGGCGGCACTGGCGTGGCTGCCGTCGCTCGGATTCATCGCCGACGGATTCAGCAACCAACAGGAGAAAGACGCCGCGGTCAGGTTCCTCGAGTGGTGGATAGGTGACGACCAGCGTGCGGTCCAGAACTCGAAGAAGTTGGGGTTCGTTCCGGTCACGCCCCAGACGATTCAAGAGGAGGACTTCTTCGGGCAGACCCAGGCCCACACGGAGTTCTGGCGCGGTGCGTGTCTCGGGACGCTCAAGGAGTTCCAGCCCGCGGTGATTCCGGCGGTGCCGGGCGCGAGCGCGGTGACCTACGACATCCCGCGCAAGATGCACCAGCGCATCTCGCAGATGCTGCGGCGCGGCACGGGACTGGACGAGGCCGTCAACGAAGCGACGACGCAGGCCGCGAAGGAGATCAACCAAGTCCTCGAGGAGAACCGGTAGGAAAACGGCAGTCCGCTGACTGTCGCTATCCGGCCTCGGCATATTTCGGCCTCCGATCGTCCGTTGCACCCCTGCCAGAGCCACTGGCTTTCGACTGAGTCGGACGTTCCAGAACGTCGCGTGGACCGCCGACGGACCGACGAGGCCGCACGTCGCAACGTATCACCGACTCGCTCGGACCGACTCACTCGCTCCGAATTCGGGCGAGCCGCGCCTCGCCGGAGGCCGAGTCGATGTGGACGTTGAAGGTGTCGCCGTCGGCCGTCTCGACGCGGACTATCCAGGTGTTGCTCTCGCGGTACGGGTCCTCGGGCACGTCGGCGATGTCGTGGCCCTCGTCCGCGAGGACCTGCTTTGCGCGTTCGATCGCGGTCTCGTCGTCGCGGACCGCCCGGCGCTGGCGCGCGAGGTTGACAGTCAGCACCGGCACGTCGCTGGTCCGGACGACCTGCTCGGTCACGCTCCCGAGGACGTAACGGTCCACGCCCGACCGGCCGTGAGTCCCCATCACGACCATGTCAACGTCCTCGTCGGCGGCGTACTCCACGATGGTCGTCGCGGGCGTCCCCTCCCGGATGGCGGTGACGACTTCGACGCCGCGGTTCGCGCCCGCGTCGGCGATGTGCTGAGTCGCCTCCTCGCCCTCCTCGCGGCGCGCGTCCCGGGTCTCCTGCCTGCCGGACTCGGACGGTTGGTAATCCAGCGCTCGCTCGTCCACGACGTAGAGCGCGTGGACCGTGGCGTCCGCGAGTTCGGCGACGTTCATGGCCTGCGTGACCACCGGGTGCTGCTCGCTGCCGTCGGTCGGGACCAGAATCCGGTCGTACATGCGTGACTCTACTGGACTGAGACGGAAATATCTCCCCGTCGTCGCCCTCGGTTCCCGAGTCTCTCGCACCCGAACTGTTACCACGAGTCGCGGCGTAACTGACTTCGATGGGTGGAGGGAACGAACCGCGGGGAGAGCGGTCGGACGACGCGTTCGGGGGCGACGCGCCGGGCGACGAATCCGAGAGCGACGCGTCGGGCGACACCGCCGCCGGGGACGCCCCGCCGGAACACCTGCTCAGAGTAAACCTGACCGCGGGGCGCGTCGAGACCGAACCGATTCCCGAGCGGTGGCGACGGCGCTACCTCGGCGGGAAGGGACTGGCGGCCCGGTACCTCTACGACGAACTCGCGCCCGGCACCGACCCGCTCGGCCCCGAGAACGTCCTGCTGTTCGCGCTCGGCCCGCTCTCGGGATTCACGCCCGGCGAACAGCGCTACGCCGCGGTCACGAAGTCGCCGCTGACCGGCACGTTCCTCGACTCCTACGCCGGCGGCGACTTCCCGGCGGCGCTGGCGGGCGCGCTCCGGGGCGGCGAGTCGCGCGCGCCCGACGGCCGCGACCCCAGCCGCTGTCTCGCGGTCCTCGTCGAGGGCGCGGCCGACGAACCGACCGTCCTCCGAATCGCGGCCGACGGCGCGACGCTCGAACCCGCGGGGGACCTCTGGGGCGCGGACGCGGCCGAGACCTGCGCGGCGTTCGACGCGCCGGTCGCCTGCGTCGGTCCCGCGGGCGAGCGCGGGGTCCGGTACGCCACTATCGCCTCCGACGGCGGCGACCATCAGGCGGGCCGGGGCGGCGCGGGCGCGGTGATGGGGTCGAAGAACCTCAAGGCGGTCGTCGCCGGGAGCGACCCGCCCGAACCGCCCGACGCGCTCGCGGACCTCCGCGAGGCGTACGAGGCCCGGTTCGCCGACGGCGAGACCGGCCGGTGGCAGGCCGCCAGCGAGACCGTCGAGACGGTGGACTTCGCCGACGAGGTGGGCGTCCTCCCGACCCGCGGGTGGTCGTCGGGCGCGTTCGAGGGCGCGAGCGCGGTCGGCATCGAGGCGGTCCGCCGGGCCGCGGTCGCCCGCGAGCGCGAGGGGCCGATTCCCGGCGGCTTCCGCGTGGAGACCGAGTCGGAGACGGTAACGGACGCGAACGCGAGCGCGGAGACAGCGGACGCGAATACGAGTGCGGAGGCGGCGAACACGAGCGCGGAGACGGGCGACGGCGAGACCGTCCCGCGGGGTGCGACCGCCATCTCGCTCGGGTCCGGTCTCGGCATCGCGGACTTCGACGCCGTCGCGGCGCTCGGCGGGGCCTGCGACCGACTCGGCATCGACGTTATCAGCGCGGGCAACGCCGTCGCGTGGGCCGTCCGGGCGAGCGAGGAGGGCGTCCTCGACCGTGACCTCGCGTTCGGCGACGAGGCGGCGGCCCGCGACCTGCTGGGGGAAATCGCCCGCCGGGACACCGAGTTGGGCGACCTGCTCGCGCGCGGCGTGGACGCCGCGGCCGACCGCTACGGGGGCGACGACTTCGTGCCGACCGTGAAGGCGATGGAACTCCCGACCTACGACCCGCGGGGCGCGACCGGGATGGCGCTGGCCTACGCGACCAGCGACCGGGGCGCCTGCCACCGCCGCGCCCGCCCGGTGGTCGAGGAGGTGTTCGCCACCGAGTCGTGGAGCGACGAGCGCCGGGCCGAGACCGTCGTCGCCGAACAGGACGCCCGGTCGCTGCTCTGGAGTCTCGTCGTGGACGACTTCGCGGGCGAGACCTTCGAGGACTTGGGCGCGACGTGGCTCTCGGCGGTCGGTCTCGACCGCTCGCCCGCCGACCTCCGGACCGCTGGCGAGCGCATCTGGACGCTGACGCGCCTGTTCAACGTCCGGGAGGGGTTCGACCGGGCCGACGACGAACTCCCCGCGAAGCTGACCGAACCCCTCGAAGGCGGCCCGAACGAGGGGGAAGCTATCGATTCGGTCGAGTTCGAGGCACTGCTGTCGGCGTACTACGACCGGCGCGGGTGGGACGAGCGGGGTCGGCCGACCCGGGGCCTGCTGGAGCGTCTCGACCTGCTGGACGCGGTGGACGACGAGACGCCGGTGGGGTGAGGCTCACCCGAACCTGTCGAGTCCCGCCTGTCGCCTCACTTTGCCCTCGGGTTCCGCGACCCACGGCGTCCGACCGTCGCGCGCCTCGTCGGCGTCCGCGTCGGGAGCGTCCGCGGGGTCGTGGCCCGGACAGTCGGGCCCGCAGCGGGCGGGGTTGACGAGTCTCCCCTTCCAGCCACAGAAGGGCAGGCTCTCGCTCCCCTCGCGGGCGACCGCCTCCGCCTCGGCGCAGGCCGGGAACTCGTCGGGCCGCCACCCCTTGCCGTAGGCGCGCTCGGCCATCCGCCTGCGCTGGCGGGCCTTCTCGTCGGCCGGGACCGTCGCCACGTCGGTCCGGAGCGGACGCTCGTCGAGGAGTTCGACGCCCCACTCGTCGGCGTCCAGCGGGGTCGCCTCCCGGACTACCTCCCGGTCGCCCGACTCGGGGTCGAAGCGCCAGACGCCGACCTCCTCGGGGATGCGGTTGAGGTGTGCGCCGGTCACGTAGCTCTCGGTGGCGAGGACGACTTCGTCGGCGAGCGCGAGGCTCACGTCCTTCCGGAGTTGGAGTCGGAGGTCGCCGGGGTCGCCGAGGTCGGGTTTGTTCTCTATCGCGACCAGTCGTCCGAACCACTCGTCGGGGTAGCGCGCGACCCGCCTGACGCCGCCGCCGACCGCGCGCTCGAAGAAGCCGATTTCGACCGCACGCTCGGCGGTTTTTCGGGCGCGCTCGGGCCGGGCGTCGATGGCCGCCGCGGGGTCGCGCGCTCGCCCGACGCCCACGCCGCTCTCGATGGCGGCGTCGGGAATCCTCGCGGGCGTCAGCGCGGCCCGCGCGTCCATCTCCGGACCGGGTTCGACGCACACCACGTCGAGGACGCGGTTCGACGGCGCGCGGACGCCGCCGCCTATCTGCCGGGCGACGACGGCCTCCTCGTTGGCTTCGAGGTGCGCGCACAGCGCCAACTCGAAGGGGTACTCTCGCACGGCCCTGACTCGGGGCGGCGGGGAGAAAAAGGCTCGCTCGCCGCGTCCGCGCTCTGGGCCTCGGGGTCTCCTTCGCCGCTAGTCGTGGGCGGGAATCGGCTCTCGTTCGCGCTCGTCGCTCGCGTCCGCTTCGTCTTCGCTCTCGGTCAATTCCTCGCTCGCGGTCGGTTCCTCGCTCGTCGCGTCGACGCTCGGCGTCTCGGGTTCGCGTTCCACCGCCGGGCTGTCGGGAGATTCCGCCTCGCTATCGGCGGAGACGAGCGCGACGAGTCGCCGCTTGGCGCGCGCGGCCAACCCCGGAGGGTCCTCGCGCTCGGTCTCACCGGCTGATTCGCTGGCTCTGCTGGACGTACGTGACCGCTCGCCGCGTCTGTGACACATGCTAACTCCCCACTCGAATCTCCGACCGCCATCGAGTTACGAGTTTTCGACGTGCGGCGACAGGTCGCCGGCCAAAAACGAGCGCGTTTGCGATTCTCTCCCCGTCCCCGAGGAGCGCGGTTCCCCGGCCTGAGTCTCTCTACTCGTACCGTTCGAGTAGTGCGACCACGCCGCGGACGACGAGCAGCGGAAGCGCGAACGTCGCGCCGATGGCGGCGACCCAACCGGCGAGCAGGACCGGGAGCGAGACTGCCACGAGGTCCGCCGCGGTGGCGAACGCCGCGCCCGTCACCAGCGCCGAGACCACGAACGCCAGCAGGGTGGCGACCGGGAGCGTGAACCGGGTCAGTCCCGCGGCGATGCGACCGCGTCGGAGGCGAGTCGAGGGTGCGACCCGCCGGAGATGCGCGTTCAGTTTCATCGGTCTGTCCTCACGTGTAGATAGGAACGCCGACCCCAAAAGTGTAATCTGAATAATATTTCTGTAGTCGGCGTTACTGGAATCGGGTTCTGTAGAAATACTGTCCTTTTCCGGCGCGGTCGCGGGCGGGGACTCGGTCTACTACTAGCGTGCGTCCCGGTCGGGACCGGGATAATCGCCGCCCACCACGGCCTCGTAGAGCGATTCGGCGTCGAACAGCGCGGCGAACCCCTCGGGCGTCTTGACGCTCACGTTCAGTCGCGACCCGAACGTCGCGCCGGCCTCCGCGCTCCGGAGTCCCTCGTCGTAACTCAGGACGTGGGCGGCCTGCCCCCGATACGCGCTCGCCAGCGCCGGGTGGTCGTCAGGAGGATGCTCGACTTCGATGCGCAGGTCCTCGACTCGCTCGCGCCACGCCGCCGCGAGGTCGTCGTCCGCGAGGTCCCGGACCACCGCCTCGGCGTCGTCGAGCAGGTGGTCGCTGGCGACGAGTTCGACCCACGAGTGGCCCCGGACGGCGTCCATCGCCTCGCGCGCGGCCCCGCCGACCAGCAGGTCAGCGGCCAGCACGTCGGCGTCCGCGACGATGCGGGCGGGGTTCGTCTCGGGCGTCTCAGGCATCGGTCCCCTCCGCGTCGGACGCTTCGGCGGCGCTCTCCCGGTGGGCGGCGAGCGCCGCGCGTATCGTCTCCACGTCGGTCTCGGACGCCTGCGCTCGCTCGAAGAGGTCGGCCCAGTTCATGGTCGGAGGTGGGGCGTGCGCGGTGAAAAGTCTGCGTTCCGTCTCGCCCGGAGGTCGTCGCACCGTGCGCCCGGCCGCGGTCCCGTTCGGCGAGCACCTGCCGCCGCTCGGCGTCGTCGTGCCGTCTGACGGTCGGCTGTAAATCTCAGAAAAAGCGTCCGCGGCGGCCTACGCGTCGCCGAAGGCGTTCGTCTCGATGGTGTCGGTGTAGCTCATGTCGTCGAGTTCGACCGTGAACTCCTGGCCGCGGTACTCGACCACGACGTAGTACGACACCGACAGTTCGGTCCTCTCGCCCCGGTCGAGGTGGCTGACCCACCATTCGGGAATCTCGTCGTTGTCGAGGTAGCCCGTCGTCTCGATGCGCCGGGTCGCCTTCCCCGGAATCGTCGTGCCGACGTGCGTCTCGTTGTCGGCCAGCACCACGTCGTTCGCCGTCACGCGGTAGCCGAACGTCTTCACCGTCAGCGGCCGACTCCGCTCGTTGGTCACGTCGCCGGAGATTTTCATCGGCGACCGCTCCGTGGTCGCGTCGCCCCACGACGAGTTCATGTCGTGGAGTCGGGCGACCGTTCGCCCGCGGACCGCGACGGTCTGGTCGGTCTGCGAGAACCCGGCGAGCATGTCGGTCTCGAACGTCCGGTTCTGGCCGGGGAGCGGCACCGGAAGCTTAGCGAATCCGAGGTCGGCGGTCGCGCCGCCCGCGGTCGTGAGTTTCGTCCGCTCGCCGTTCTCGACGTGGCTGACCCACCACTTCTTGATGGTCCGGTCGCTCACGTCGCCCGAGAATTCGAGTTCGGTCTCGCCCGGTCCGAGCGTGGTCTGAGTGCCGTCCTCGACCAGCGTCACGTCGTTGAGCGCGACCCGGTAGTTCGCGTCGAGTCCCACTTGGCCGAGCGCGGAGTCGGCGGGGTTGGGGTTCTCCACGACGACGCGCGTCGAGAACTGGGTCCCCGAGGCGGTCGTCGACCAGTCGCGCTCGACCGACCCGATTCGCGGCGGTTCGAAGCCGAATCCCTTCTCGGAGTCGACGGCCCGGGTCGTCGCCTGCCCGCCCGCGAGGATGTCGGTCTCGAAGACGACTCGTTCACTCAGGAACGGGAGCGGAACGCGTTGGGTGCCCGAGTCGGTCTCGGAGACCGCGAACACCGACACGTTCAGCCTCGTCGTCTCGTCGTTCCGGAGGTGGCTGACCCACCACTCGTCCAACTTCCGATTGTCGAGCGTTGCGTTGATGCGGACGGTGTCGGTCGAGTTCGCCGCGATTTTGACCGGTTCACCCGTCGTCCCCTCGGCGACCGTCACGTCGTTCATCGACACCTCGTAGCCGATTTTGGAGAACTCTATCGGCGCGCCGTTGGGGTTCCGGACCGTCCCGGAGAACCGGAGCGGCGTCTCGTTCTCGGTGGCGGTCCCCCACGAGGCGCTGGTCTCCTCGACCGCGAGGACGGTTCGACCGTTCACCTCGACCGACTGGCCCGACTCGCTCTCGAACGACGAGAGTATGTCGGTCTCGAATGTCCGGTTCTGGGCGGGCAGGCCCTTCGAGAGGAACGCCGCCTCGACCGACGGTTCGACCGAGACGGTCGTCTTCTCGCCGTTGTTGATGTGGCTCGCCCACCACGCCGGAATCTTGTCGTTGTCGATGTGGGTCCGGAGCGTCATCTCGTTGCGGCCCGGCGACAGCGAGACGCCGCCGCTCGACCCCTCGGCGACCGTCACGTCGTTCATCGACACGTCGTACGAGACGCCGACGACGCCGGGGATGCCGACCCCGTTCGGGTTGTTCACGACGACGTTCGTCCGGATGCCCGTGCGCTCCTCGGAGATTTCGCCCCACTGGTTGTCTATCGATTCGACCGTCGGCGACTGGAGGCTGAGGGCCCCCGTCGAGACGGCCGCGCCCACCCCCGCGGCCGAGACGACGAGTCCCGCCGCGAGGATGGCCGCGACCTTGCCGAGCGTACCGCCCACGATGCTCACCGTACCACCCCGTACCGCTGTTCGCGTGCCATGCGGGAGGGTTCCAAATCCTCCCGTAAGTAATTTTTTCGGCGTGAGGCGACAGAATACCTATCTGTCAGAAAGCGTTGTTACGCGGTCTCGGGGAAGCGCGACGCCGACCGAGTCGTGTGCCGCGGAGGCGTCCCCGTCGGACCGCCCGCTGGCGGGCAGTTCGGCGATATCGGCGTCGGCGTAGGCGTCGAGTCGCTGACCCGCCACGTCGAGCGCGATTCGGTTCCGGCCGTCCTCCCGGACGACGCGCTCGACCGGGGCCGCGAAGTCGGGGTCCGCGGGGTCGAGTTCGACGTGTTCGGGCCGGACCGCGAGGTGGGTGGCCGATTCGGCGGTCGCTTCCGACGCTCCGGCCCCGTCGAAGCGCAGGCGTCCATCCGGCACCGCGAGCGCCCCGCCGTCGAGTTCGAGGCAGTTCGCGCCCGTGAACCGGGCGACGAACGGCGTATCGGGTCGCTCGAAGACCGCCTCCGGACTCCCGGTCTGGACGATTTCGCCGTCGCGGATGACCGCCACCCGGTCGGCGACGGCCCGCGCCGTCGTCCGATTGTGGGTGACGTACATCGCGGTCTGGTCGGCCAGCACGTCGGCGAGCAGTTCCCGGAGCGTCTGGCGGGTCGGTACGTCGAGCGCCGAGAGGGGTTCGTCGAGCAGGAAGGCGTCGGGCCGGACCGCCAAGGCCCGCGCCAGCGCGACTCGCTGGGACTCCCCGCCCGAGAGCGTCGGCGGGTAGCGGTCCGCGAGGTCCGCCACGCCGAACTCCGCCAGCAGGTCGTCGGGGTCGCGAGCGTCGTGGTAGTTCCCGCCGAACGCGACGTTCTCCCGGACCGACATGTGGGGGAAGAGCGCGTAGTCTTGGAAGACGAAGCCGAGACCGCGCTCCTCCGGGGGTCGGTCGGTCAGGTCCCGGCCCGCGAGCGCGACCCGGCCCTCGTGGTCGTGGAACCCCGCGACGGTTTCGAGCAGGAGGCTCTTGCCCGACCCGCTGGGCCCGAGGACGACCAGCGTCTCGCCGTCGGCGACCGAGAGGTCGGCCGCGACGCGGAACCGGTCCGCGCCTTCGGCGGTGAACGTCGCGGACACGTCGATGTCCAGCATCAGGGCCACCCTCCGTTAGGTGGTCTCTTCATGGCCACCCTCCGTCGTCGTAGGCGACCGTTCTGACCAGCAGGAAGATGAGCGCCGACAGCGCCAGCAGGAGCGTGGCGACCGCGCCCGACCGTTGGAGGCCCGACGAGAGGTAGGTGTTGTAGATGAAGACGGGCGCGTGCTGTGCGCTCAGGCTCTCGCCCTCGGGAAGGTAGAAGAACTCGACGCTGTAGGCCACGATGGCGACCGCGCCGAACTCCGAGACCGCCCGCGCCCACGCCAGCACCCCGCCGGTCAGGACGCCGCGCCACGCCAGCGGCGCGGTCACGCGCCGGAACGTCTCGAAGCGGTTCGCGCCGAGCGTCCGGGCCGCCCACTCGACTCGGGTCGGGACCGACTCGAACGCCTCGCGGGCCGCGTTGACCGCGAACGGCGCGGAGACGAACGTCATCGCCAGCACCATCCCGAGCATCGTCTGGAGGACGGTGAACTTGAACGTGAACTCGATTACCGGAACCGTGAACTCCACGCCGCCGAACGCGCCGCCCTCGCCGAACCCGAACAGGATGGCGAGGCCGGCGACGCTGTGGGGGACCACGAGCGGGAGGTCCACGAGGCTCTCGACCAGTTGCTGTCCGGGAAACCCGCGGGCGAGGACGAGCGCCAGCGGAACGCCGAGCGCGACGCTGGCGACCGCCGCGAGCAGGGGCGCGTACACCGAGAGGTAGAGCGCCTGCTGGACCGCCGGGTCGGCGGCCGTCTCCGCGACCAGACCGGGGTCCTGCCGGGCGACCATCATCAGCAAGGGGAGGCCGAGCGCGACCAGCAGGACGGTGCCGAGCGCGGCCGCGAGGACGCCGAAGGCGCCCCGGTTCCGGCGGGCCGCGATGGCCGCCGCCGAGAGGACCGCGAACCCGGCGTACGCGCCGGGGTAGCCGACCGCCAGCGCGGCCGCGAACGCGACGAGTTGGACCGAGACGACCGCCAGCACGGTCGTTCCCGCCCCGATTCGGTCGCCGAGACTCTCGGCGGGCGAATCGGTCGCTCGCCGCGAAGCGGACGCGTCGTCCGACCGGCGTCCGGCCTCGCCCCGGGTCTCCGTGTCGGTACTCACGGTCTCACAGTTCGAGCGGACCCACTGAAGTCTTTGCTTCCGCGTGCTTCGCCACGCGGGCGGGCACGTCGCCGTCCTTCGTGACGACCGCCGGCGTCTTCGGAATCAGGCCCTTGTTCTTCAGAATCCGCCGGCCGGGGTCGGTTATCATGTACTCGACCCACTGCGCGCCTCGGACCGGGGCCTCGGCGACGCTCGGGACCGTGATGCCGTAGGCGATGGGCGCGCCGACGTACTCGTTGCCGCCCGCCGTCACCGTCGCCTTCTCGTAGTGTTGGGCGTACTTCCGGTTCAGTTTCGAGAGGTCCACGTGGGGTTGGAGGTCCACGTGCGGCAGTCCCGACTGGGAGGCGATGGACCGGTAGTAGAGCGCGTAGTCGAGTTTCCCCGCCTTCAACTGGCCCTCGAGTTTGGTCTCGGTCCCGGTGGGGACGGTCATGTTGTCCCGAATCCGGTCGTAGGTCTGTCGGTCGTAGAGACGCTGTCCGTCCAGTTTCTCCTTGCCCAACTGCACCGCCATGACCGCTCGGTAGCCGCCGGGGTCCACGGCCGGGTCGCTGTGGCCGACTTTCACGCCGTCCCGCGAGAGAATCTCCCACCAGTTGTCCGGCCCGATTTCGTCGGCGCCCGGCGAGTCCTCGCGGTACTGGAGCGACATCGCGTTCGTGGCGAAGACGGCGTACCAACTGCCGTACTCGGGCACCACCATGTCCCGGATAAGTCGGAAGTCCGAGACGCCCAGCACGTCGGCGCTCCGGCCCTGCGTAGTGATTTTCTTCGTGGACGCGACCGACCCCTTGGCTTCGCGGTTCACCGTGACGCCGTACTTCTCCTCGAACTCGGGTTCGGCCGCGCTGAACGGCGGCGCGAGGCTTCCGGCGTGGAAGACGGTCGCCGAATCGGCGGTGGGCGTCGGGGCGTCCTCCGACGCTTCGGTCGCGTTTCCGATTCCCGTCGTGGTCTCGCTTTCGCCGTCAGTGGTCGTCTCCTGACCGGACGACTCTCCGCCGACGCACCCTGCGAGTCCGGCGACGCCGAGCGCACCGGTCGCCTTCAACAGGTCTCGGCGGGAGCGTTGTTCCCCTCTGGACATAACCCTCCGTTCTATCGCCCGAGACATAACGGTTTTGCTCGCTCGCGTTCTGGTCCGGGTATGGACGCCGGATTCGAGGCCCACCTCCGGGCCGACGAGGTGGAGTTCGACGCGGCCGACGCCGAACTCCTGCGCGCGGTGGACGAGCAGGGGTCGCTCAACCGGGCCGCCGACGCGCTCGGCCGGTCGTACTCCCGCGCCCACCAGCGACTGACCGCGCTCGAAGACGCGCTCGGGCCGCTGGTGGCCCGCCAGCGCGGCGGGTCGGGCGGCGGCGGGTCCCGCCTGACCGACGAGGCCCGCGACCTCTTGACCCGGTTTGAGCGCCTCCGCGCGGAGTTCACCGGCACCGCGGAGGTCGAGGAGACGGTTCTGTCCGGTTCGGTGGTCGCTCGCGAGGGGGAGTTGGCCACCGTCGAAACTCCGGCCGGGCGGGTCCGGGCGCTCGCACCCGCGACGGACGCCGAGGACGTACAGGTCGCGATTCGGGCCGACGCCGTGACCCTCCACGCGCCCGACGACGCCCCGGCCGCGGAGGCCACGAGCGCCCGGAACCGCTTCGCGGGTACCGTCGCGGCCATCGACGCCGGCGAGCAGGTCGCGCGGGTCTTCGTCGACGTGGACGCCGACGCGACCCTCGCCGCGCTTGTCACGATGTCGAGCGTCGAGAAACTGGACTTGGCGGCGGGTTCGGACGTGGTGGCGTCGTTCAAGGCGACTGCGACGCGTGCGAGTCCCCGCGAGTAGTTCGTTCGCGTCGAGCAGTTCGTTCCCGCCGCAGTCGCCCCGACCCGTCACCGTCGAGAATCGCGGGCGAACACCGACCGGTATACCGAGCCTAGAGACGGGAAAGAGCGCCCTACGCCCGTGAAACGAGCGATTTGTCGGCACATACTAAAACGCACCGCGTTCCAACTCCGGGACATGTCTCCGTCCAACGACGACGCGCCGTCGGTCCTGATTCCGACGGGCGTCGCGCCCTACAGCTACCCCTGCCTGCGCTCGCTGGGTCGGCGCGGCGTCCGCACCGTCGCGGCCTCGGAACACGACCGCGTGCCGGTGTTCGCCTCGCGGTTCTGCGACGAGACGGCCCGACTCCCCTCGCCCGACGACGACCTGCTCGCGTACAAGGACGCGCTGTTGGACCTCGCCGCGCGCGAGGACGTGCGGTCCGTGATTCCGATTCGGGAGTACGACGCCTACCTGCTGTCGCGCTACCGCGAGGAGTTCGCCGAGCGCGCCGCGGTCGAAGTCCCGCCGATGGACGCGCTGGAACGGGTCCACGACCGCGTGAAACTCGCGGAGGCCGCCGAGACGGCGGGCGCACCGGTTCCCGAGACCCGGCCGCTCGACGCCGTCGACGACTGGAGCGGCGACCACATCGTCAAGTCGCGGTACAACCTGCTGGCCGACCGGTACGTCGACACCCACTCGCCGGACGAGTGCGAGGAGGTCAACCACGTCACGCACGTCCGGCCGGACGAGGAACCCGACCGCGACGAGTTGGTCGCCGAGATGAACCACGTTCCCATCGTCCAGGAGTTCGTCCCCTCCAGCGACGAGTACATGTTCGCGGCGCTGTACGACGAGGGCGAACCGGTCGCCACCTTCCAGCACCGCCAGATTCGGGGCAACTCCTACACCGGCGGCGGCGGGGTGTACCGCGAGTCCATGTACGACCCGGAACTAGAGAGAGTGGCCCGTGATCTGCTGGGCGAACTCGACTGGCACGGACTCGCCTGCATCGAGTACATGGAACACGAGGAGACCGGCGAGTACTACCTGACCGAAATCAACCCCCGCATGTGGCAGTCGCTCCCCTCGACGGTGCAGGCGGGCGCGGACTTCCCGCTCAACTACTGGCTTCAGTCGCGCGACCGCACCGACGAAATCGACCCCGACTACGAACTCGGCGTCGGGAGCCACCTGCTGTACGGCGAACTCGGCTACCTCGCCAGCGTCCTCAGCGACGAGTCGCCGTACGTCGAGCGCCCGACGCTCCGGGAGACCGCGTGGGAAATCGGCGAGTCGGTGGTCCGGCAACCACGCTTCGACTTCTTGCGCTTGGACGACCCCCGGCCGTTCGTGAGCGGCGTGTTGCAGACGCTCTCGAAGAGCGACTGAGTCGTAGCGTCTGCGGAACTGAGACTGTTTTCGGTCGTTCGCTGCGGTTCGAACTCGCTACGGCGTCAGGTCGTCGACCAGCGCCTCGATTTCGGCGCGCACGTCGTCGCCGACTTCCCGGTGTGGCTTGCGGGGATACCCCGCGTCGACGCCTCGCTCGGCCATCGCGGCCTTCGCGCCCGGTACGCCGTGCTTCGACGTGACCGCGCGGTTGAGTTCGACCAGTTCGGCGTTGAGTTGGCGGGCCGACCTGTCTTCGCCCGCCTGATGGAGTTTGAAGATTTCGCTGGCCCGTTCGGGTGCGACGTTCGCCAGTCCGAGGATGCCGCCGTCGCCGCCCGAGGCGAGCGCGTGGGCGTAGACGCTTCCGCTCCCGACCAGCAGGTCGAACTCCTCGTCGTCGGTCAGTCTCCGCTCGCGCTGGAACGTCTCGATGTCGCCGCTCGAATCCTTCATCCCGGCCACGTTATCGTGGCCCGCGAGTCGGCCGACCACCTCCGGTGAGAGTTTCACGTCGGTGTACGTGGGCACGCTGTAGAGGTAGACCGGAATCGGACTCTCGTCGGCCACGTCCCGGTAGTAGGCCTCCAGCGTCTCGCCGTCGTGGCCGTAGTAGAACGGCGTCACGACGAGCGCGGCGTCCGCGCCGGCCTCGGCCGCGAGGTCGGTCTGGCGAAGCGTCTCGCTCAGGCCGGGGTGGCCGGTGCCGGCGAGGACCGGTAACTCGGTCTCGTCCGCGACGACTTCGACCACGCGGGCGCGCTCCTCGACGCCCATCAGTTCGGCCTCGCTGTTCGACCCGCAGGGGACGATGAAGTCCACCCCGCCGTCTTCGACCCATCTGACCACCTCGCGGAGTCGCTCCTCGTCGAGGTCACCGTCCGCGTCGAAGGGCGTAATCAACGGCACGCCGGTTCCGTGCATACCGTCCGACTCGGTCCGACCGACCTTGAAGGTAGGCCACCCGGCAAGCGCGAGCGCCCGGATTCGGCCGTCGGGCGACCGCCGAGTTCGCCGGAGGGCGGGCCGATGCGCCGCCGATTCGTCCGGCGTCCGTCTGACGCAGTTTTAAGTTGATGCCGTTCTCACGCCCGACTGGGCGCGCATCGACGGCCTCTCTTCCCCCATCCTCCCACACCGCGCGCCCGGCACACCACCACTCTCCCCACCCTCTCCCCACTCCCCATTCCGAAACGAGGATTTCGACCGAGTAACCGCCGGTTACGGGTGCGACAGACCGCGTTTGACCGGCCGTCGTTTCCGATGAGCAGGTGCCTACGGCGTGGGCAGACGCCACATAACAAAGTCCGAATCCGCCCAAGAAGAGAATGCGCCCGACGGCTCGGGCGCGAAGCGTGCAGCAGTCTCCCGGTCGGCGTCCCGACGGGGCCGGAGGCTCTGGCGGCGAGTTGGCCTCTCGCCACAGTGTCACCAACCCTTCCCACGAAAGTTCTCGTCTCGGGGCGCCAACCACTGACCCCGCGCTACCCACTGCCCTCCGCCGTCTTTTTCGGGAGCTTGTACCCGTTACCCGCGCGAAAACCGGTAGCGCGAACCGCCGCTTTCGACGGCTACTCGGCGGTCTCGGCCGCCTCGCCCTGCAACTGCTGGCGGACCGCCGACAGCGCGGTCTGGTCGGCGATGAGCGCGAGTTGGTCGCCGCCCTCGATGGTCGCGTTCGGGAGCGGAATCGTCATGCGCTCGCGGGCCCGGCCGTGGGCGTAGATACGCGCGTCCTCGGGGAGTTCGACCGCGCTGACCTGCTTGCCGACCACCGGCGATTCGTCGGAGACGACGACGGTCGTCAACTGGAGTTGCTCGGTCAAGTCAGCGATAACGTTGAAATTGCCTCCGAGCAGTGCCGTCTTGGCCCCGGCCGCACCGAGGCGTTCGGGGTAGACTACCTCGTCCACATCGTCGGCGAACTTGTGGTAGATGTCCTCGCGGTAGTCCTCGTCGATGCGTAACACCGTCCGACAGCCGTGGTGTTTCCCTATCATGCACGCCGCGAAGTTGACGTTGAGGTCGCCGGTCAACCCGCCGACGGCGTCGGCGGTCCCGAGGTCGGTCTGTTCGAGAATCTCCTCGCTGGCCCCGTCCCCTTCGACGACCATGAACCCCTCGTCCCGGGCGCGGTCGGCCTTGTCGGTGTCGTTCTCCACGATGTTGACCTCGTGGCCCTCTTCCTGAAGGATGCGGGCGGTACGGAGGCCGACCCGTCCTGCACCAACGATAACGAATCGCATGGTAACTCTTACTCCGAGTAGGGACAAAAGGGTTCGCGTCGAACGGGGAAGGTGACCGGCGGGTCCGCCGTCTACCGAACCGCGACCGTCGGCGTGCGGTGTTCGAGTCTCAGTACGAGACGTTTCCGCCGAGCAGGTCCGTGACCACCTGTCGGACCGTTTCGACTCCCGAGAGCGGCTTCGTGAGATAGCAGTCGTAGTCGAGGTCGGTGGCCGTAGACGGGTCCTCGGCCGACACCATGGCCACGCGACAGTCGTAGTCGCTGGCCCGTATCTCTTCGAGCAGTCGGTCGCCCGGCGTGTCCGGCAGACGGCGGTCTAACAGGACGACGTCGACCCCGTCGTGGAGCGACTCCCGGGCTTCCGCGGCGTTGTATGCCGTGAGCGTCTCGTACTCGTCGTGGAGGGCTTTCGCGAACCCGTCGGCTAGCGGGCGGTTGTCGTCCACTATCAGCACGGTCGGCGTCTCGGTCGTGGGGAAGTCGGGCATGGTGAGTTCAGGCGGCACCGTAACAGCCTCGTCTCCTCTTTGGACTCCACCTATAACGATGGGGCGGTCCGTTGCAGTGAGTTGCAGTCCGTTGCACCCTCTCAACCCCGAATTCCGAGTCGAACCGCTTATGTTTCTCTCACGGCGAAAGCCAGTAGATGGTCCGCGACCCGTTCGGAGACGGCGATTCCCCGGAACTCCAACCGGTTCTCGACGCCTTGGACGACCCGGAGTGCCGTCGGATCGTCCGCCGACTCGACGAACCCATGACTGCCAGCGAAATCTCGTCTCAGTGTGACATCCCGACCTCGACCACGTACCGCAAACTCGAACGACTCACCGACGCCTCGATTCTCTCCGAGACGACCGCCATCCGGACCGACGGCCACCACACCTCTGAGTACACGCTCGCGTTCGAGGAGGTCTCGGTGTTCTTGGACGACCAGCGCCAGTTCGAGGTGTCCATCACCCGCCCGACCAAGTCGGCCGACGAACAACTCGCGGGCCTCTGGGCCGAGGTCCGGAAGGAGACCTGAGATGGTTCACATCACCTCGACCATCGTCGCGCTCAAGACGATAACGCTCGTGCTGGGCGGTCTCATCACCTACTTCGCGTTCAAGGCCTACCGGCGGACCGGGTCGCGGCCGCTCAGGGCGCTCGCGCTCGGGTTCGGGGCGGTCACGCTCGGGTCGCTGGTCGCCGGCGTCGTGGACCGCCTGCTGGCGACCGCCGGGACGTGGGCGCTCGTGGTCGAGAGCGCGCTGACCGCGGTCGGATTCGCGGTCATCCTCTACTCGCTGTACGCCGACTGAGGCTCAGACCGCCTCGCGCTCGCTCTCTATTCGCTCGACGTACGCGTCCGCTATCCGCTCTAAAATCGCCGCTCCGGCCTCGGCGGTCCCCTCTCGGGGGTCGCCGAGGACGCCGTTCTCGGTGATGGCCGCGAACCCCTCGCTGAGCAGGCGAGCGGTCGAAATCTCGCCCTCGCGGCCGACTTCGAGTTCGTCGGTGCGGACGAGTTCCTCCGCGACCGCCAACACCACGGCCGTCTCGACCGCGCCGGCGTGAACGACCGGTTCCTCGTACTCGACGCCCGCCTCTCGAAGCCCCTCGTTCTGTAACTCCATGAGTTCGCGCAGGTCCGCGACTGCGACGACGTTCGCGTCGAGTTCCCGCCCGAGTTCCGGCGCGACGGTGTTGACCGGCGCGAAGTTGCCGCCGTGGGTGGGGACGAGGACGACGTGTTCGAAACCGTGTTCGTCCAGCGACCGACAGTACGACCGAATCAGGTCCATCAGGGTCTCGGGCGGAATCGTGATGGTGCCGGGAAACTCCATGTGGTGGCCCGAACAGCCGGGCCGAATCGTCGGTGCGGCCAGCGCGTCGCCGAGTTTCTCGGCGATTCGCTCGGCGAGCGCGTCGCCGATCAGCGCGTCCGTGGCGACCGGGAGGTGCGGTCCGTGCTGTTCGACCGACCCGACCGCGACGACGGCGGTCCGCGTCTGGCCTTCGAGCGCGGCCTCGATTTCGGTCCACGTTCGCTCGCTGAATCGGACGGCGGAAGCGTCGCTGTCGGGGGAGTCAGCTGTCATACATCCGACGTGCGTCGCAGAACAGGTAAATCTGTGGTCGCGAGACCCCGCTGCGCGGCACGCCCTCGGTTGCGCCGTGGCTCATCCGAGGACGTACCGGAGTTTGGGGTACCTCTCGACCAGTCGCTCACCGCCGAGTTCGTACTTCTCGACGAGAGCGTCGAGTCCGAGGAGGCGACCCGCGCCGAACGCCGCCACCGCGAGGAACACGAGCATGTACGCGAAGTCGCCGTTGACGAACCCGTGGGCGACCTCCCAGTTGCCGAAGTAGAACATCAGCATCATGAACGCGCCGAAGAACGCCGCGAGGCGGGTCAGCGCGCCCACCACCAGGCCGAGACCGATGAGGAACTCGCCCCACGGGACCGCGAGGTTGACGAACTCCACGAACCACGGGGTCTGGCCCATCCAGTGGAACAGGCCCGAGAGCGGGCTAGCCGCCGTGACGTGGGTGAGGTAGCCCGCGGCGCTGAACGGTTCGGCGGCCGTCAGTTTGCTCCACCCGGAGTGCAGGAAGGCGTAGCCCATCATGAGGCGGAGCGCGACGACGAACCACGCGCTCAGGCCGTGGGCCTTCCCCCGGACGGTGACGCCCGCGAGGTCACTCTCGAAGACGTTGGCTTCCGCGCCGAATCGGGACGTGTCGGTGGCCATAGTGAATCCCTCCTACGGGAGTAACTTGGCGGTCCGAAGGGGTATAACGGGCCGCCGATTCCCGGAACCTGAAAATCGGCGGGTCGTCCGAGTTCGTCTGACCCGCGGCGGTACGGCGACGTTCCGTCGCTGCCGCCCCGCCGTCCCGACGTTTTCATCGCGTGAGAACGACGGCCGGAATATATACGTTCCCGGGACGGAGTATCGAACGTGATGTACGACACAGTGTTGCTTCCGACCGACGGAAGCGCGGCAATGGAGACTGTGGTCGAACACGCCCGCGACATCGCCGAGCGACGCGGCGCGGACGTTCACGTCCTCTACGTCGTGGACGACCGGGCCTTCCTGACGCTCGACGACGACCGGATTCCCGACGTGACCGACCGACTCCGGGAGGAAGGCGAACGCGCCACCGACGAGGTCGCGTCCGCGTTCGACCCGGCGAACGTGACGGTCTCGACCGAGATTCGAGAGGGCAACCCCGCCGACGAGGTGCTGGCGGTCGCCGACGAACGCGACGCCGACCTCGTGGTCATGGGCACCCACGGGTCGGACCCGACGCGAAACATGCTCGGCAGCGTCTCCCAGAAGGTCGTCACCCTCTCGTCGGTCCCCGTGCTGACCGTCGATATCGCCGACGCGGACGCCGACTCCTCGGTCTTCGACGCCGCGATGGACACCGCCTCCGACAACTGACTCTCCGCTCCCCGCTACGACCATGACCGACGCCGCTCCCCCGAACTCGGACCGCCGAACGGTACCGACCGCCGACGAATCGCCCGCCGACCTCCGGGCGGTCGTGGAGGAACGCGACGACGGCCCCGACGAGTGTACCATCTACCCGCCGGCGGCCGACGACGAAGCGCTCGTGACCGAGTGGATAACCGCCGAAGCGGGGTCGTACGTGGCCCTCCGCGAGATACGGTGAGTCTGTCGGGGCCGAAACCGCCCGCCGGACCTAATCGCTACTCCTCGCGCCAGATTGCGGTCAGGACGACCTCGTCGTCGGTGACGGTCTCGAACTCGTACCCTCTGTCGTCGAGTTTCGGATAGAGGTGCTGGGGCGCCCGGTCGTTGGCCTGCACGAGGACGGTCTCGGCGTCGAGGTCCGCCAGCGTTTCGAGCGTCCGGGTCAGCGGTTTCGGCGGCCCGAGTTCCCGAACGTCGAGGCCATCGCGCGGTCTGTCGGCCGGGGCGTCGGTGCGTTCGACCGCTCGCTCGGTGAAGCGGGTCTGCATACTATCGACGACGGGGCCCGTCGCCACGGGGTTTGTCCCGAATACGTTCGCACCGGAGACCGGCGTCTCCCCGCCAGACCCGAACGTGTTCGGGAAGACTTATCCGGGAGTGGGGCCGGAAGATTCACCCAGAGATGCCAACCGCGAAACTGCACATCACGCTCCCCGAAGACGTGTGGATTTCGGAGGTCTCGACGGCGCACCCGGACGCCGAGTTCCGCGTCCTCGCGGCCTTCCCGGCCGAGGACACCGGCGTCGGCCTGCTCGAAATCTCGGCCGACGACCTCCCGGCGGTCGTGGCCGCGATGGACGAACGCGAGGACATCACTCGCCTCGACCTCCAGCAGGCGTCCGAGGAGTCCGCGCTCGTGGAGTTCGAGACGACCGCGCCGCTCCTGCTGTTCTCGGTCCAGGAGTCGGGCCTCCCGCTGGAACTGCCATTCACCATCCGCGACGGGCGGGCGTCGGTCGAACTCACCGCCTCGCGCGACCGACTGTCGGCGTTCACCACGCAACTGCGCGCGTTCGGGATGGAGTTCGACGTGGAGTACGTCCGCGAGATGATAAACTCCGAGAGTCTGCTGACCCAGCGCCAGCGCGAACTCCTCCACACGGCGGTCGAGGAGGGGTACTACGACACCCCGCGGGAGTGTTCGCTGACCGAACTCGCGGAGGTGGCGGGCGTGGCGAAATCGACCGCGAGCGAGACCCTCCACCGGGTCGAGGAGAAAATCGTCAAGGAGTACGTGGACGGGTAGCAAGATATTCCTGTCTTTCGGACTGGTATACCCACTTTTAAGAAAGAAATACGTTTATCTAACCGACGATAGCCGCCGTTCGACCGTCGATTCCGCCCGCCCCGACTTCGCCGCGGTTCAGGCGGTGACCGTCGAGGCCGTTTCGCGCTCGGACTCCTTTCGGGCCAGCGTCTCCGCCGTCGCCTTCGCCTCCCGAATCCGGCCGGGAATCCCGGCCCGAGAGGTGTAGTTCGTACAGAGCCGAATCCCCTCCGGCGCGGAGACCCGGTCGAGCGCGGCCCAACTCCGGTCGTAGGCGGGCATCCCGCGCCGGAGTCGGCGGACCGAGAGGGCGCGCGCTCCGTGGCCCGTAATCGCCTCGAACTCCTCGGCGGCGACCGAGGCGAGTTCGTCGTCGCTCCGCTCGACCAGTTCGGGGTTCCGAGACCCGCCGAGATAGCAGGTGTAGACGCCGTCTCGGTCGAGTAAGCTGGCGTTCCACGTCGCGCCGAGCGTCCGGAACTCCTCGTCGTACTGGACCTGATAGCCCGCGCCGGTCAGGTCGGTCTCGGCGCGGAGGTGGACGACGGCCTGCGGGTTGTAGTTCAACTCGCGGAGCGCCGCGGCCGACTCGGGCGCGAGGTCCCCGAGCAGGTCGGCGGTCACGTCCGCCGGAGTGGTCACGACGAGTTCGTCCACCGTCGTCTCGCCGTCGGCGGTCTCCAGTGTGAACCGGTCTCCCTCGCGCCGAATCCCCCGGACCGGCGTCCCGAGTCGCACGCTCTCGCGGTGGGCCTCGGCCAGCGCCTCCGGGAGTCGCTGGAGTCCGGCGTCGAACGAGACGATGGGCGGGGCTTCCCGGCCCGAGACCACTTTCCGGGCGACCGAGGTCAGGACGCTCCCCTCGATGCCCGCCCCGTCGAGCGCCTTCGCCAGCGAGTGCTCGACCGGCATCTCGCCGGGATGTGAGCCGTAGATACCGCCGTAGAGCGGCCCGAAGTAGTAGCGTGCGACCTCCGACCCGAACTTCCGGGTCAGGAACGCCTCGACGCTCTCGCCCTCGCGGGCCGGGCCGGTCAGCGGTTCCAACAGCGCGCGGGCCTTCCCCCGCCACGAGAGCAGGTCGGTGGTCACGGCCTCGCGAGGCGACTGGGGCACCAGCCGTAACTTCTCGTCGCGGTAGACGTACAGCGGCGGGTCGGAGGCCTCTCGCAACTCGTCGTCCAAGCCGAGCGACTCGACCAGTCTCCGGATGCTCGGCGTGAGGCGGGTCCGCTGGGGTCCGAAATCGAGCACTCTCCCCTCGACCTCCGCGCTCCGGACGACGCCGCCCGGTTCGTCGTCGGCCTCGAAGACGACGCTCTCGACGCCCGACTCCCGGAGGTAGTAGTGTGTCGCCAGTCCAGTGATGCCGCCGCCGACGATGCCGACGCTCATACCCGACACTCGGGACGCCGCGTCGATGGGCTTCGTCCCGAACAAGTTCGGCTCTCTGCGTCCGGGACCGCTCGCCCGCTACTCCGCGAGGAGCGAGAGCGCGGTCTCGGGGTCTACCTCGCCGTCGGCCAGTTTCGACGCCCACCGCTCGACCAGCGCGTCGGTGAGTCGGTCCGCGAGCGCGGCCAGAACCCGCCGCTGGGCGGGCGTCACCTCGCCCCGGTCCCGGAGGCGAGCGAGCGCGGTGTCGAGTTCCCGGCGGCGGACTCGCTCGCCGCGGGCGCGGATTCGGTCGGCGGCGTCCGACGAATCGAGGTCTGAGAGGTCCGAGAAGTCCGACTCCGGTCTCGCGAGTTCGGTCACGCTCCGACCTTGCGTCGCCCGCTCCGAAGCGGCTACGCCGAACACGTTCGGCCCAACGCCTACCGCCGAGCGGCGAAAACCGACGGACGTGAGCGAGACGTCCCGAGCGTCCGCGACCGACGACCTGACCGGCGTCGTCCTCGCGGGCGGCTACTCCCGGCGGTTCGGCGAACGCGACAAGGCGCTGGCCCGCCTCGGCGGTCGGCCCATGCTCGCGCGGGTCGTCGGCCGCCTTAGCGAGGCGGCCGACCGCGTGGTGGTCAACTGCCGGACCGACCAGCGCGCGGCGTTCGCCGACGCGCTGGACGCCCGCGACCCGGTCGGCGCGCCGGTCGAGTTCGTCGCCGACTCGGTTCCCGACGGGGGTCCGCTCGTCGGCTTTCGGACGGCGCTCAGTGCGGTCGAGACCCCCACCTGCGCGTTGGCCGCCTGCGACGCGCCGTTTCTCGACCCCCGAGTGGTCGCGGACCTCGCCGCGCGACTCCCTCCGACCGACTCCGGCGAGTCGGCCGACGCCGCCGCGGTCCGGTCCGGGGGCCGCCGCCACCCGACGCAGGCGGTCTACCGGACCGCCCCGACCGAGGCCGCCTGCGAGGCCCTGCTCGACGCCGACGTGACCCGACTCTCGGCGCTGCTCGACTGCCTCGACGCGCGGGCGGTCCCGGCCGAGACGGTCGCCGGAGACGCCGCGAGAAGCCTGTTCGACGTGGACACGCCCGCGGACCGGGCGGAGGCGGCCCGCATGCTCCGGGGTCGCTCCGACGCGGGCGACCCGGAGGAGCGGGAGGTGCCCCCGCGATGACCCGCGTCGTCGCGCTCGGCACCTTCGACCTGCTCCATCCGGGTCACGTCCACTACCTGCGGGAGGCCGCCGCGGCGGGCGACGAACTCCACGTCGTCGTGGCCAACGGCGAGCGCGTGGCCCACAAGGACCCGATTCTCCCGGGCGACCAGCGCGTCCGGACGGTCGAAGCCCTCGACCCGGTGACGGCGGCGCGTCTCGGCGACGCCGACGATATTTCGGTCCCGATTCGGCGCATCGACCCGGACGTGCTGGTGTTGGGCGGCGACCAGCACCACGACGAGGCCCGGGTCGCGGCGATGCTCGACGAGTGGGGCGTCGAGTGCGAGGTCAGGCGAGCGTCGCTGGCGGAAGCCGAGGGCGAGCGACTCCACTCGTCGAGCGCCATCGTCGAGCGAATCTTGGCCGAGAGCGGGGGAATCGACTCCTCGAAACGCGACCGAGCGGGAGAGTATCAGCAAATTTAATCGGCGTCTGTTCGTCGTGCTGACGTATGGATTGGGACTGCAAGTACTGCGGAGAAACTATCTCACGCTCGGACCGTGACGCGCTCAAAAACGCGGTGAAAGACCACATCGACGGCGACAACGACCACCGGCGGCAAGCCGCACTGGACTTCAGACGCAGTCACAGCGGGCGGACGTGCGGAGGCCAGAACTGCCGTCGAATTATTCGGGGACCCGATTCGGTCGAAGGCGACCCCGGATTCGAGTGTCCGGAGTGTGGTCACGACCACTGTCGTTGGTACGTCGGGTTCACGTTCGCGTTCGGAAAGTCGAACTTCGGGACCGACTGACCCGCCGACTGGAGGAGAGATTACCCGACTTCCGGTTCCTCTCCGGCGTCGAGCGCGACCGCCGACAGTCGCTCGACGCGCTTGACCAGTCGCTCGCCGGGCACGCCGTCGGCGACGAACCGCGGAAGTCCCACCGCTCCGTCCTCGCGGTCGCCCTCGCGCTCGAACGCCAGAATCCCGCCGAGCGCGGGGCGAATCGGCACGTCGGCCGCGAAATCCGCGGCCGCGACGTGGAGGTGTGTCGTCTCGCCGGGGAAGTCGGCCGCGACCGCGAGCGCGTCCACCGGGACGCCCGCCCACTCGTCGGTCCCGCGGACGCCGGAGGCGCACTCGACCGTGCAGGTGCGGGTCGCCCGCGGGAGGTCGTCGGACCGAGTCCGGGCGGCCGAGACGACGACCGTCTCTCGGCCCTCGACTCGGACCGAGGGCGGGCGCTCGCCGTCGCCGTCCGCGGCCGGTTCGGCGTTCGCTACGTTCACGGTGGTCTCACCGGGAGTTCGCCGCGGGACTGGGTTCGGGAGTCGGTTCGACGTGCGGACTGGCGTCGTCCCACGGGAGCGGGCCGTCGTAGCCCTCCGGGACGAACGAGCAGAGCGGGTCGCTCTCCAGCGGGTCGCCGGTCGTGGCGTAGGCCCGCGAGCGACTGCCGCCGCAGACGTTCCGGTAGGGGCAGGCCCCGCACTTCCCGCGGAGCGCGTCCCCGTCGCGCAGGTCCTCGAACAGGTCCGCGTTCCGGTAGATGTCCACGACGCTCCGGTCGCGGACGTTGCCCGCCGACTCGGGCAGGAACCCGGAGGGGTAGACCTCGCCGACGTGGCTCACGAAGGCGAAGCCGTCGCCCGCGGTGATGCCCATCTGGCGGTTCGGAGGCTGGTCGGTCCGCTGGACGGCGACCCGACGGTAGTGGGGCGCTTCGGTCGTCTTCAGGCCGAAGGGCCACTCGTCGCTCCGGTCGACCAGCCACTCCATCACACGTTCGGCGCGCTCGGGTGACAGCGGGTCGAGCGCCGCGCCCCGGCCCACCGGCACGAGGAAGAAGACGCTCCAGAGGACCGCGCCGAGGTCCGCCACGAGGTCGGCGATGTCGGGCAGGTCCGCGACGGTCTGGCGACAGACCGTGGTGTTGACCTGTAGCGGGAGACCGTTGCTCGTCGCGGACTGGGCGGCCGACACCGTCTCCTCGAAACTCCCGGCTTCGCCCCGGAAGTCGTCGTGGCGCTCGGCGTTCGCGCCGTCGACGCTGACCGCCATCCGGCGCAGGCCCGCGTCCGCGAGGTCGGCCACGGCGTCGGGGGTCAGCGAGGCGGTCCCGCTCGGGGTCATCGTCACGTTGAGACCGATTTCCGTGCCGTACTCGACGAGGTCCACGGCGTCGTCGCGCTTCAGCGGGTCGCCGCCCGAGAACACGACCAACTGGTCCTCGCCGAACTCGCGGGTCCGGTCGAGGAGCGTCTTCGCCTCCTCGGTCGTGAGTTCGTCGGGGCGGCGGTCGGGTTGGGCGTCGGCCCGGCAGTGTTCGCAGGTCAGGTCGCAGGCCTGCGTCAACTCCCAGATGAGGACGAAGGGTCGCTCGTCGGTGTCGACCCGTCGCGGCGGCCCGCCGGAACGATTCGATGGGTTCGACATGGCGGGGAGTTACTCCACGACGATTGCGCCCTTCATGCCCATCGCCTTGTGGGGCGTGCAGTAGTACTTGTGCTTCCCGGCGCTGTCGAACGTGTGGGAGAAGGTGTATCCCGCCTCCTGTTTCTGCTTGCTCTCGAAGTCGCCGTTGTCGGCGACGACGTTGTGGAGCGCCCCCTTGCCGGTCCACCCCCAGACGACCTTCGTCCCCTTCGACACCTTGACCGCGGCCGGACCGAAGGCGTAGTTGCCGCCGTTGCCCTTCGCGCCGACCTTCACCGTCACCTCGCTGCTCCCGGTCTTGTCGACCACGCCGTCGTAGTTGCTGGTGTTGTCGAACCACCCGTCGAAACTGACCGAACTGCTCCCGGAGCCGCCGCTTCCCGAGTCACCGCCGTCGCCGCCGGAGTCGCCCGACCCGCCGTCGCCGCCACCGCCGCTCGAACAGCCGGCAATCGTCGCGGTCGCTGCGCCTGCGGCCATCGTCTTCAGCATCGTCCGTCGGTCGAGAGTATCTCGATTCATCTTCGTTTCCACCTTCGAGGGCTACATAAATGGCGGTGGCCCTGATTCCCAGTCGGTGAAAACGGCACCCGAACGCGTTCGGGGTCACGGATACCCGCCGCTCGGCGGTAGATACGCACATGCCCGGAATCCCGCGACCGTTCGCCGGCGACGACGCCGACGAGGAGACGTTCGACGAGTACGACGAGTTCCGACCGGACCACCTGCCCGACCCCGGTCAGTTCCTCCGGGGTGCCGACGTGCTGACCGGCGAGGAACACTGCGCGTTCCACCGCCTCACCCGCGACATCTTCGAGGAGCGGGGAGTCTACGACGCTACCTTCGGGTACAACCTCGCGCGACTCAACCTCGACTCCCGACACCCCGACGCCGGGTGGCGGTACGCCCGCGCGCCGGACGGCGACGGCGCCGACGAGGACGTATTGCTCGCGGAGTTCACGCCGACCACCGAGTTCTGTCCCCAGAGCGACACCCTCACGGTCGGGGCGTTCCGCGCGTGGAACGGCCTGAGCGACCGCCACGGCTTCGACCGCGTCTCGGTGGCCGTCGCGCCGATACACCACGAGAGCACGGACATCAACGAGAAGTTGCGGAACATGGAACGGCGACTCGACGACGACGGAACTGTCGAGAGTCCCGAACGCTCCCGAGAGAGCGGCGAGCGGAGTCGCGGGCCTGCCGACGACGCCGACAGTTCGTCGCTCCCGTTCTGACGAGTCGGGTCGTCCGCGTGGTCGCCGGGCGTCGTTTCGAGTCACGGACGCGGTGGTCGAACGGCGCACACTCGGTCGAATCACCGCCCGCGCGCCTTCTCGACGGTCGGCGTCGCCGAATCCGCCATCAAGTGTTTTGGCGTACGTATTGAAAATCAGGTATGGTCGACGTAGCCGGGCACCTCGGTATGGCGCTCGTATGGCTCGCACCCGCGTGGTTCGTCATCGACAGGCGCAAGACCGCCGCGACGTTCGTCGCGGTCGGTTTCTGGTTCGGGATGTTACCCGACGTGGACCTCGTCCTCTCGAACTGGTTCCCGACCATCAAACACCACGGCGTCTTCCACACCGTACTGGTCGTCACCATCTTGGCGGCGATAATCGGGCCGCTCGTCGGCTGGATACTGAAGACGTGGCTGGACGACTCGGAGTGGTTCTCCGAACCGGCCGAGCGGAGCGCGCTCTCGCTCGGGTTCGTGATGGTGTGGGTCGCCGGCCTCTCGCACATCTTCGCCGACATGCTCTCGGCCCCGGACATCGCCGAGGCCATCGAACCGCTCTGGCCACTCTACCAGCAGTCCATCGGCATCGACCTCGTCTGGTACAACGCCACGTGGTTCAACTGGGGCCTGCTCGCGCTCGGCGTCCTGCTCAACGTGGCCTTCTACTACTGGCAGAAACCCAGCGTGGGTCGCGGCGCTTCGACGGCCTCGTAAGAGCGGACGACGGAACGAGTTCTTTTCCGTTCGATGCTCTCAGACCGCTCGCTGGAGTTCCAGCACCCACTCGTCCGGCGCGCGGCGGTGGACCTCGCAGGTCTCGAACGCCTCGTCGGCCGACTCCTCGGCGAACTCCCCGGCGAGCATCTGGGCCAGCGGCGAGGGGTCGTGGTCGTTCACGACGTAGAACTCCTCGCCGGGGTCCAACGCCGCGAACTCCTCGCCGACCTGCTCGTGGCGGATGCGGGGCGGGAGTCCCCGAACGTCGAGCGCCGAGTCGGGGACCGACACCGGCCCGGCGTCGTCGCTCTCCACGAACTCGCCGACCGACTCCGCGAGGTCTGCGACGGGGTCGGGAGTCGCGGCGTCGGGCCGCTCGGCGTCCGAACGCTCGCCCTCGCCGGATTCGCCGGGGTTCTGCAACCCGCGGTCGAACGGGAGTTCGGCCAGCACATCGACGCCCAACTCCTCCTCGGGGTCGCTCTCGCCGTAGAGGTCGTGGTCGTGGCCGCAGTTCTCGCAGACGAACCCGTGCATGTTCACCGCCGCACCCACGACCGGGACGCCGTTCTCCTCCAGTAGCGCGGCGCTCCGGCCGGTGTCCGAGAGACTCGTCGGGAACGGCGTCGTCACCAGCACCGACCCCGTGACCGGCACCTCCTGAAGCATCGTCAGCACCACGTCACCGGTCCCCGGCGGCAGGTCAACGACCAGCACGTCCCGGTCGGACCACTCGGTGTCTTCGAGCAGTTCGGTCAGCGCGTCGTGGGCCATCGCGCCCCGCCACGCCAGCGGCGCGTCGTTGGCTATCAGGCCGACGCTCATGACCTCCATTCCGCCGACCTCGGCGGGCGCGGCCCGCCCGTCGTCGGTGGCCTCGACCGGTCCCTCGACGCCGACCATCTCGGGCACGTTCGGCCCGTGGATGTCGGCGTCGAACAGGCCGACGTCGTAGTCGTCGGCCAGCGCGCGGGCGAGGTGGGTCGCCACGGTGGTCTTGCCGACCCCGCCCTTCGCGCTCCCGACCGCGATTACGTGGTCGATTTCCGGGAGCGAGAGGCCGCCGTGCGCGCCGCCGGCATCGTGTGTGTCGCCGTGTGCGTCACCGCCACCCTCCGCGCTGCCGGCGTGGGTGCCGCCACCGTCGGGCGTCTCGCTCTCGACGCGGACCTTCTCGATTCCGGCGACCTCGAACGCCTCGCGCCGGAGCGCCTCCGTGACCTCCTCGGCGGCCTCGGGGTCGGCGCCCGCGAGGTCCACCGAAATCGTCGCCGCGCCGTCCGCGACTTCCACGCCGGTCACGAGTCCGGCGTCGAGCGCGCTCGCGCCGAAGTCGGGGTCCTCGACGCTCGCTATCGCCTCCTCGACTCGGGCCGTAATCTCGTCTGTGTCGTCGGTCATGTTACCACGCCTCGAAGTCGTCCATCGGGTTCTCGTCGTCCTCGCCGTCCTCCTCGTGCATCAGCGTCCCGCCGTAGGGTCGATACTCGAAGTCGAAGGCGTTGGCGACCCGGTCGAGTTCGTCCTCGCGTTCGGCGATGACGCCGGTGTCGAACTCGCCCTCCTCGACCGCGGCCACCAGTTCGTCGTCGCCGACCACTCCCTCGTCGTAGGCCGCGGCCACGCCGTCGCGGAACCGGTCGGCGTTCCGGCGACACCGCATCGCCTCGTCGTAGTCGTCGCGAATTTCCGGGGTGGGCTTGCCGCGGTCCGTCGGAATCCCGGCGAGTCGCTCGACCGCGCGCTCGTCGTAGTCGGCGGCGGCCGAGAGGACCGCCGCGACCTGCTCGCTCGGCGCGAGGGCATCCCACTCCTCGCGGGCGTCGTCGGCGACCAGCGCCGAGACGATTCGGTCCCACGTCGTGTCGGACTCCACGTCCTCGAACACCTCCGCGACGAACGCGCCGACGTGTTCGTCGGGGATGGAGACGCCTACTGATTCGTTCTGTACCGCTTCGTTTTCGGAGTCGGTCTCGGACATCGTTGTCACCTCTCGGTCGGGTCGTTCGGGGGTCCTCCGGGTCGTCCGCCGGGGCCGCCCGTCGGTCTGTTCTCGGGACCGCCGGTCGGTCCAGGCCCGCCCGGCGTCTCGCCGGGCGCTTGCGGCCCGCCGCCGGGCGGCCCGTCGTCTATCTCCACGTCCAACTGGTCGGGGTCCACGCCGCGGGCCGCGGCCAGCGCGCGCTTGGCGGTCCGCTTCACGTCGTCGCTCCGGTCGGTGACGCCGTGTGTTTCGAGCGCTCGCTCGGCCCGGTCGGTGGCGAGACCGCCGAGCGACTCGGCGGCCTTCGCCCGGACGAACGCCTCGGGGTCGCGGGCCAGCACTGCCGCCAGCAGGCGGACCGCTTCGCTCACCGACTCGTCTCCGCCGGGCGCGTCCTCGGCGTCTGCGTCCGCCCTCTCGGCGCACTCGCCGAGGTAGCGCGCGGCGTACTCCCGGACCGCGGGATGGGGGTCGTTCTTGATGCGGTCGGTCAGGTCGCCGAAGGTCGCGCGCTCGGTCTTGCCGAGCGCGATGACCGCGTTCCGGCGGACCCACCCGCTGTCGTCTTCGAGCGCGGCGGCCAGTTCGTCGGCGCGGGGCGCGACCCGCGAGAGCGCGACCACGGCCTCCGCCCGAACCCACTCGTCGTCGTCCGCGTCGAGCGCGTCTCGTATGGCGGTCACGGCGTCGGCCGGCGCGTCGGGGCCGGCCACGCCCAGCGCTTCGACCGCGAACTGTCGCACGTCCTCGCTGTCGCCCTCGGCGAGGCGGTCGGCGAGCGCGCTCGCGGTTTCGTCGTCGATTCCCGCGGATTCGGCCGCGTCAACCAGCGCGAGCGCGGCGTCTCGTCGCTCGTACTCGTCGGGCGAGTCGAGCAGTCTCCGGAGGTCGGTCTCGTCGCCGCCGTCGCGGGTCGGCGACCGAGCGCGGGCGCTCCGGTTTTTGTACTGCTCGCTCATTCTCTGGCCCTCCAGTAGACGACGGTCCACGTCAGCAGGGTCGTCACCACGAGTCCGCCGACCCAGTTGCCGACCGACCGGACTATCCACGGCCCGTCGCTCTGGCCCGAACTGGTCCCGGAGGACTCGCCGGCCGACTGTCCGCTTCCCGAGTCGCTCGACCCGCTACTCGCGTCGGACATCGCCCACTTCTGGGTGTTCAGTTGGGTGAACTGGAGCGAGAGCGACTTCTGGCCGTTGACCTCGTCGGCGCTCCCGTTCCAGACCGCGAACGCCAGATACACCTTCTTCGACCCGGAGAACGACGCGTCGAACTTCCCCTCGGTGTCGTGCTTCCGGGTGAAGACGACCGACCACTCGCCGTCTCCGTACTCGGCGCGCGCCCGGACGTTCTGGCGCGGCGCGTGTGTCAGCGACCCGTACCCCTTCGCGTAGTAGTTCTGGGCGAACCGCTCGTACTGGGACTTCGAGAGCGGATTCCCGGCGGCCCGCCCCGGCATCGTCTCGTTGTTCGGGTGCGGGTAGGTGTACATCTCGCCGAACGCCGAGTGATTCTCGAACTGCCAACTCGCGCGCCAGTACCAGATGTCCACGGGCTTGCCCGCCGCGCCCATCGTGATGGGCGGCTGGTCGCCGGTCCGGAGCATCACCGCGGCGGCGTCGCTGTAGTTCTCCGGCGCGCGGATGTTGGCGTCGCGAGTCGGGTCCTCCCACGTCAGTCTGAACGCGGTGTGCGTGTCGTTGTGGACCGTCTGGACCCGCACCTCGTCGGTGCTTCCGCCGCCGAACGGCGGGGCCATCTGCTGTTTCGACAGCGAAACGGTCCGGGTCGGCGCGTCCTGCCACGTCGCGGCGGTCGGGTCCTCGGGCACCGACTCGACCGACATCGCCGGTTGCGTCCCGCTCGTGACCGCGGCGGTCACCGCGGTCTGGGCGACGACCAGCGTAGCCACGACCACCGCCGTGACGACGGTCGCGCGCCGCGCGGCGTCCCGGTCAGCCACGACTTCTCACCTCCGACGACCCGTCGAAGTCCACATCGGGTTCCGGGTGATTGGCCACGTCGCGGGTGACGACGGTCTCCGCGAGGTCCGCGGCCGCGCGATAGACTGCGGCCGCGCCGAGGTCGTCCTCCTCGCCCGGGTCGGCGTCGGTTCCCGTCTCGTCAGGGTCGGGCGCGGACTTCCGGACCTCGTGGGCGAACGCGGGCACGAAGTCCCCGAGGTGTTCGTCCAGCACCATCGCCTCGGCGCGTTCGAGGTTGGCCGCGGTGTCGTCGTCTCCCTCCTCGCGGGCGACCGCCCGTCGCGCCGCGAGGACCTGTAGCAGTTCGAGTTCCACGACCACGTGGTCTTGGCGCTCGTCGAACCGGTCGGACGGTTCGACGCCGAACGCTTCGAGCAGGCCGACCACGGTGGCGATGCGGCGCTGCTGGCGGCCCACCTCGTCGCCGACCGTGTACTCGGCCTCGTAGGGCACCACGGGGTAGGTGCCGTCGTCGCTCGGCAGACCGAACAGGCCGTTGTACGCCGATTCGAGGTCGTCGCGGTCGGTCGATTCGAGCGCCCCGAGGAAGGTCTCGACTTCCGATTGCAGGTCGAGGGTCTCGGCGGCCGACCGGAGGCCCTCGGCGGTCTCGGCGTGGGTCAGGTCCGCGACCAGTTCGTCGTCGGGGTAGCAGAACGCCCCCGCCGCGGCGCTGTAGAGGGCCGCGCGGGCCGCGTGGCGCTCCGCTCGCGGTCCGGCGTCGGCGTCTGAAGTCGCGTCGTCCGTTGGGGTTATGTCGTCCATGCTGTCACCTCACGGTTGGTTGGTCCACTTCTCGCCCTCGCGGACCTCGATGTCCTCCTCGATGGGCATGTCCACGACTTTCTTTCCTTTGCGGTCCCAGCCCTTCACGCGGTTCTCCTTGACGTTGTACGTCTCGATGAGTCGGGTCGTCGCGCCGAACAACTGGAGCACGCCCAGCAGGTGGTGGCTCGGATTTCGGACGCGCTGCTGGATGATTTTGACCGACTCCTCGTAGGTGCTGCCGGGCCAGTCGTTGCGCTTCTGCTCGGTGTTCGGCGTGAACATCTGGGTCAGGAACTCCGGCGGCACGTGGTACGGCGGCATGTAGAACACCTGCGGCCGGGTGCCGAACTGCGGGTAGAGCGGGAGCGCGACCTTCTCGTCGGACTTGGCGAGGTAGTTGATGGGACTGCGGCCCTTCGCCGCCGACTTCTTCCCGTTGGGGTGGCCCGCCTTCGGCCCGCGGTTGATGTTGCCGTGGAGTCGCGTCTTCCCGATGCAACTGCTCACGCACCGGGGGACGTTGCCCTCCTCGATGCGGGGGAAACAGCCGACCGGCTTCTCGGAGACGCCGGTCTCGGGGTTGTACATCGGCTTGTGGTAGGGACACGCCTTCACGCACTTGCGGTACCCCCGACAGCGCTCCTGGTCGAGCAGGACGATGCCGTCCTCCGAGCGCTTGTAGATGGCCTTCCGGGGGCACGCGGCGAGGCAGGCCGGGTTCTTACAGTGGTTGCAGAGGCGCGGCAGGTAGAACTGCCAGATGTCGTGGTACTTGCCTTTCTCGGGGTCGGACTCGACCACCTCGTCCTCGGGATACTCGCCGTGAACCGAGTCGTCGCCCAAGGCGGGATACTCCCACTCCTCCTTCTGGGCGACGTACCCCTTGACCTTCTCGCCCTGCTCGGCGGCCTCGAAGATGGTCTCCTCGGCACCGAGGTCGTCGAGCAGGCGCATGTCCCACCCCATCGGGTAGCCCCCGTAGGGTTCGGTCTCGACGTTCATCCACCACATGTACTCCTCGCCCTTCCCGCTGGTCCACGTGGACTTGCAGGCGAACGAGCAGGTGTTGCAGTTGATGCACCGATTCGTGTTGATGACCATCCCCCAGTGCCAGTCGCGTTCCTGCTGGCGATGCTCGTAGGGGTAGCTCTGCTTGCGGCCGAGTTGCGGATTGTACACTTCTGGCATCAGTCGTCACCTCGCGTCGTCGCGCTGCCGCCGGTCGTCCCGCTACCGCCGCCCTTCGACTGGAGCGACCCGCCGATGTAGTCGGAGACGAGTTCGTCCTTCCGGGCGTCGCCGGGCCACCAGTCGGCCTCTTCGTACTTCTCGACGGTCACGAGGTCGTCGCGGTTCACCCCGGTCGGTGCCCAGACGGTCTCCTCGTAGCCGTGTTCGAGTTCCGCGCCGTGCCACGCGATGTCCTCGCCCACCTTCTCGGAGACGTTCGGGTCGCCGAACACCGCCTTGTGGACGAGTTCGTCGGTCTCCTGACCGGGGTCAAGCCAGATGTTCGTCGTCGTGTTGAACCCCTTCACCTCGTCGTCGTCTTTCTCCTCGTCGTCCGGGAAGTGCTGGGGCCACCAGCCGTGCCAGAGGGTCAACTGGCCCATGTCGCCCGCCTTGCCGGGGCGCTGGCGCTCGCTGAGCATGGCCCTGACCACCGTCCCGCCGCGCTTGCCCTTGATTCGCACGTAGTCGCCGTTCTCCACGCCGATTTGCTCGGCGTCGCTCGGGTGTATCTCCACGAACGCCTCGCCCAGCGGCGGGGCCTCGCTGGTCTCGCCCTCGGCCTCGGGGAACGAGAAGTCGTCAATCAGGCGCTCGGTGCCCTCGGGGTCGGCGCTGGTCGACCCGAAGTCCCGCGACGACCAGATGAGGTTCCAGTCGGTCATCCCCCACGAGGAGTGGGTCCGGTACTTGCTGTGGGGCGTGTTGTAGTAGAACTGGTAGCCCTCGTCGTGGTAGAGGGGGTTCTCCTCCTCGCCCGCCTCGGGCCACTTCTGGTTGACGCCGTAGGGCGTCCCCTCGACGCTCTCGATGTGGTCCAAGTCGTCGCGCCCGAGGTCGATGAACCGGTCTTCCTCCTTGTGGAACTCCATGCGGCCGGTCTTGGTGTAGAACGGTCGGTCGTCGTGAATCTGGGAGTAGAACGGGATGCGCGGGTACGTCTTGAGGTCGAGGCGCTCGGGACCGTCTTCGAGGTCCTTCACGTCGATGTCTTGGGTCGTGATGCCCGCGTCCAGCGTCTCTTGGATGTACTTGCGCACGTCGCCGTCGTCGTCGAGGAACTCCGAGAAGTACGACCGATACGAATCGACGTTGCGCTCCTCGGGCGGAATCTTCTCGTCCAACTTCTCGGCGACCATCGCCAGCACCTCGCCGTCCTGCTTCGTGTCGTAGATGGGGTCCATCACCCCGCTGTCCATCGTGACGAAGGGGTTCTCCGGGCCGACAGTGATGTCGGGGTAGTCACACTCCAGCCACGAGGGACAGGGCAACACGATGTCGGCGTGTTGCGCCGAGTAGGTCATGTGCATGTCCGACACGACGAACAGTTCGTTGCTCGTGTCGGGATGCTTCGTGAAGTTGTTGACCACGTGCTCCTGATGTTTGGTCTGGTTCAGGAGGTTGCAGTTCATCGTCCACAGAATCGTGGGCTTGGACATCGTGTACGACTCCGCGCCCTTCGGCATCACCGGCTGCTCGGCGTCGCCCTGCGGGACGAGGTCCATCTCCCGGTCGAAGTCGCCCCGTATCTCGTGGGGGTCCAACTGCTCGCCGCCGAAGAACGCGAAGGCGTACCCCGGATACATCCCGTGGGCCGAGTGGCCGTCCGGGTTGACGTAGTGGGGGTAGCCGTCCAGCAACTCGATTTTGTACTGGCCCGAGTAGTTGTAGTAGCCCTTCCCGGCGTCGCCGACGTTGCCGAGCATCGACTGGACGAAGAAGATGGAGCGCTGGAGTTCGCTGTTTCCGTGGAACCAGTGGTTGATGCCCTCGCCGGTGAACCACTGGCCCTTCTCGGCGGCCGCGAACTCCTTGGCGGTCTTCTCGATGCCGTCCGCAGGTACCGTGGTTATCTCCTCGACCTGTTTCGGCGAGTAGTTCTCCATCACGTTCTGCTTCTGGCGCGAGAAGTCGGTCCGGACCGAGACCGACCCGCCGTCGGCCAGCGACACCTCGGTCTCGGCCTCTAGTTTCGGGGTGACGGGCATCTCGTCGCCGACCTGCTCGCGCGTGACGGCTTTCGGGTTCCCGTTCCGGTCCAAGACCACGAAGTCGCCCCAGTCGTGTTCGTCGCCCTCGGCGGGCGGTTCGCGGTCGGAGAACACCTCGTGGGCCCGGAGGTACTTGTCGTCGTCCGACCGCACCAGCAGGGGCAGACTGGTGAACTTCCGCATGAAGTCGGCGTCGTACAGTTCGTCGCGGATGATGACGTGGGCGAACCCGAGCGGAATCGCCGGGTCGCTCCCGGGTCGGATGGGGAGCCACCGGTCGCACTTCTGGACGGTCGGCGAGTAGTCGGGGTAGATGCCGACCATCTTCCCCTCGCGCTCGCGGGACTCCTGCAACCAGTGGTTGTCCGCGAGTTTGTTGTGGATGAGGTTCTTCCCCTGAATGATGGTGTAGTCGCCCTTCCGCCACGCGTTGGCGTCCGAGTCGCTGGTCTGGTAGCCCGTCGTGATGACGTGGCCCGGCGGTAGGTCGGCGTACCAGTCGTACTCGGTCCACTCACAGCCTCCGAAGATGGAGGCGAGTCGCCGTCCCGCGCCGTGGCGCGTGATGAGGCCGTCGGCCTTGATGGCGTTGAAGATGTGGAACCGCTTGTTGTCGTCCAGACTCGCCATCTTCTCGGCGACGAGGTCCACGGCCTTCTCCCACGAGACGCGCTCGAACTCGTCTTCGCCCCGGCCCTCCGGGTTGGGGTCGTCGGGCGACCAGCCCTTCCGGACCATCGGGTACTTGATGCGACTCGGTTCGAAGGTCCGGCGGTGGAGCGTCAGTCCCTTCATGCACCCGCGGGGGTTCCAGTTCTGGCTGACGTTCGCGTCCTCGTAGCCCGAGGGACCGACGCTCGGCTTCTCGTTGTGATACACCTGTTCGGCCCGAATCGGCACCCCGTTCTTCATGTAAAAGTTCAGGGCGCACGACTGAGTGCAGTTGGGGTGACACACCGTCCAGTCCACGTCGTCGTAGGCGTAGATGTCGCGGTAGACCTGCTCCCAGTCCCGGTTCGGGTAGGACTTGAGCGGGTTCTTCACGTCGGTCACGGGGTCGACGCTCTGGGTCGCGCCCCAACCGCTGGTCAGGAGCGCGCCGACCGCTCCCGTCCCGGCACCGCGGATGAAGTCGCGACGTGAGAGGCTCACCGCGAACCACCGCCCGTCGTCGTTCGAGTGGTTACTCGCGTCATACACCCGACTCTCTCGACGGAACGTCCTTCAACCGGCGAGGCGATTCTAACCGCCTGACAACGCCCGCGAACACCTTCGGGCCGGGGGTTTTTCAGTGCGATTCCCGGACGGTGAAAACGCGCGTCCTCCTTTTTGGGTCGGTAGCGACGACCCTCGAACATGCGACGACGAACCCTGCTGCTCTCGGGGTGTGCGCTCGCCGGCGGCGCGCTCGGAGTCCGGGTCACGGGGTCGGACTCCGGCGGGTCCGAGGCGGACGGAACCGGCGCGAACTCGCGGACTCCACCGGCCCGCGCGCTGGTCGCCGGAAGCCTCCAGACCGTCGCGGGCGAGGTGGCCGGAGCGACGGTCGAGGCCCACGGGAGTTTGGCGGCGGCCGAACTCGTCCGGTCGGGGGCGCGCGACCCCGACGCGGTGGCGCTGGCCGACCCCGGTCTGGTCTCGGACCTCGCGGGGTGGCACGCCGTCTTCGCCACCAACGCGCTGACGGTGGCCTACGACCCCGACTCGGAGTACGCCGACGCGATTCGGGACGACTGGCGGTCGGCGCTCGCGCGCGAAGACGTCTCGGTCGGCCGGACCGACCCCGCCCGCGACCCGCTCGGCTACCGGACCCTGCTCGCGCTAACTCTCGCGGGTCGGGAGGGCGCGCCCGCCGACGCCATCCGGGCGAACGCCGACGTGTTCCCCGAGACCCAACTCCTCCGGACGCTCGAAGCCGGGGGTCTCGACGCCGCGTTCGCCTACCGGAACATGGCGGTCGCCCACGACCTGCCGCGGGTGGACCTGCCCCCGAAGTTCGACCTCTCGGACCCCGAACTGGCCGACCGCTACCGGACCGCCGAGGTGACAGTCGGGGGAGAGACGATTCGGGGCGAACCGATTCGGTACGGCGCGGCGTTTCTCACCGACCGGGGAGAGCGGTTCTACCGGAATCTGGTCGAGGACGCCGAGCGCCTCCGCGAGTACGGCTTCACCGTGCCCGACCGATACCCCGTCGAACATGGTCGGGACAACCGATAGGCGCGAACCGACCGGAGTTGGAACCATGAGCCACGACACTCAGTCCACGCGCGAACTCGACGCACGGGAAATCGACGGTGAACCGTTCGGGGCCATCACGTCGGCGCTCGACGACCTCGGCGACGACGAGACGCTGGTCCTCGTCAACAGCTTCGAACCCGAACCGCTCTACGCGGTGCTCGACCGGCGCGGTTTCGACCACGAGACCGAGCGGGTCGCCCCCGACGAGTGGCGGGTGGAGATAGAACCGCGATGAGCGTCCCCGCGGGCATCGACGCCGACCGCGGCCCGCCGATGGCGATTCCGCTCGCGCACTTCCTCGCGGGGTTCGCCTTCCTGCTGGCGGGCGCGGCACTCGGGGTCCTCGGCGTCGTCGGCCTCGCGCCGGGTCTCTCTGGACCGGCCCACGTCCACCTCCTGCTCGTGGGGTGGGTCTGTCTCACGATTCTTGGCGCGATGACCCAGTTCGTGCCGGTCTGGTCGGGCGTCGAACTCCACTCGCGGCGACTCGCGCTCGCGCAACTCGCGCTCGTCGGCGGCGGGGTCGCGGGGTTCGCGGGCCTGCTCCTGTCGGGGCGGCTCGACCTCCTGCCGGTCGCGGGCGCGGCGATGCTCGCGGGGTTCTGGACCTTCGTCTACAACGTCGGCCGGACGCTCTCGCGGGCGGGCGACTTCGACACCACCGAGCGCCACTTCGCGCTCGCGCTCGGCTACGTCCTGCTCGTGACGACGCTCGGATTCGCGCTCGCGCTCGACTTCGTCCGGCCGACGCTGGCCCCGGCGGGTCTGGTCCGCTCGCAGGTCGTCGCGGCCCACGCCACGCTCGCGGTGTTCGGCGTCGTCCTCACGACCGTCGTGGGCGCGCTCTACCAACTCGCCACGATGTTCACCCAGACTGAGATTCGCGGCGCGGACGCGACGCTCCGGCGCGTCGAGGAGTGGGCGTATCCCCCGGGGGTCGTCGCGCTCGCCGCCGGGCGACTGGTCGGTGCCGAGCGGGTCGCTCGAATCGGCGCGCTCCTCGCGCTGGCGGGCCTGCTCGCGTTCGCGGCGGTCCTCGCCCGGAAGCTCTGGGAGACGAGAGTCGAGCGGACGCCGATGCTGTCGCGGTACGCGGTGGTCGCGGCGGCGGTTCCGGCGTGGGCGCTCGCGGCGCTCCCGTCGTGGCTCTCGCGCCCGGCCGACCCCGCGACGACGTTCGGCCACCCCGCGGTCGGCCACCTGCTCGCCGCCGGTGCGGTCGGGTTCGTCCTGCTGGGGACGCTCTACCACGTCGTCCCGTTCGTCGTCTGGGTCCGCCGGTACAGCGACCGAGTAGGACTCGAACCCGTGCCGATGATAGACGACCTCTACGACGACCGCCTCGCCGCGGCGGACTTCTGGCTCACGCTCGGCGGCGTCGGACTGATTCTGGTCGGCGAGGTCGGCGGGGTCGAGGCGGCGCTGTTCGTCGGCGGCGCGCTGGCGACGCTCGGGTTCGCCGTCTTCGCCGCGAACCTGACCGGCGTCGTGGTCCGCCACGGTCCGGAGTCGCTCCGAATCGGTGCGCTCGGCGGGTCGGCCGCGTCCGGCGAGGCGGCCGACGACCCCGACGAGCAGTTCCCGTGATTCCGCGACCGGGGCTATCGACGCTCCCGGCGCAGCGACGAACGGGACCCCGTATTGCTACGTTCTCCCAAACCCGGCAAAGACATTTTACGGTGCCCTCTGTACCGCCGAGAGATGCCGTTTCCGAACCATCCGGAGAAGTACGGCGCGGAACCTATCGTCACGCCCGACGAACACGCCGATTACAGAGCGGCACAGGCCGAGGGCGACGTACCGGAACCGCCGGAAGCGGTCGTCCTCTGCTACAGTCGCGGGTTGATGGAGTACTTCACCGAGACGTACGACGGGGAGACGGTAGACCACTACTACGGCCGACTCTACTGCTTCGAGGACACCGACTACGACGTCGGTGTCCTCGGCGATTTCGGCATCGGCGCGCCCACGACCGCGATGCTGATGGACGAACTCGTCGCCGACGGCGTCGAAGCGTTCCTCTCCATCGGGTTCGCGGGATGTCTCGACGAGTCCGTCGAGATGGGCGACTTCATCGTCTGTGAGAAGGCCGTCCGCGACGAGGGGACCTCCCACCACTACGTCGAGTCCGAGACCTACGCCTTCCCAAGCGACTCGCTCGTGGAGGATACGACGGACTTGCTTCGCGAGCGAGACGAACCGTTCCACGTCGGTCCCTCGTGGACGACCGACGCCATCTATCAGGAGACCGACGCCGAAGTCGAGCACTACGCCGAGGAGGGCGTCCTCACGGTCGAGATGGAGGCGTCGGCGGTGTTCGCGGTGGCCGACTACCGTGACGTGGAGGCGGGCGCGATGTTCGTCGTCAGCGACTACCTCGGTCAGTCCGAATGGGACCCCAAGTTCCACCTGACTGCCGAGGACATGCAGCGCCTCGGCGACACCGCCAAGGAGATTCTCGCGTCGCGCTCCCGGACCTGACTACCCGCGAGCGACCGAACAGGTTCGGGAAAGCCCCCACGACGGCGACGCTCTCATCTCCGACATGGTCGCGACCGACTTCGACGCCGAACGCGAGTACGACGACGAACAGTTCTCGGCGCAGTCCGTCTTCCGGAGCGACCGGATGAAGGTCGTTCTCGGCTACTTCGAACCGGGTCAGTTCATCCCGGTCCACGCGCCCGACAGCGACGTGGCGATTACGGTTCGAAAGGGCCGGGGCGTCGTCCGCGACGGCGACGACGAACACACTGTCGAACCGGGAGACGTGGTGGTCGTTCCCGCGGGCGAGGACCGCGGCGTGAAGGCCGACGCCGACCGTCGTCTTGAGGCCACGCTCGTCACCGCGCCGCCGCCGACCGACGCCGAACACGACCCCGTGCGCGAGGGGTTGAAACGAGGCGAGTTCGACCCGCGCGGTGGCGACTGAGCAGACTCCGTACCAGAGCGTCCGCTGAAAGCGGTGTGGACGGTGTTACAGCGCGGAAACGCCCCGCGAACCGACTGAACCCCGCCTTTCTGTATCGTGCCAACGGCGAACAGTCGTCCGGTCGGGCAGTCGTCACCGTTGCGCCGGTTTCCGCAGTTGTACCTCTCCGTGCTACTGGAAGCGAACACGTTCGGGACAACCGCGAAGGCTGACGTCCGCCTCGTTCTACGTGTATGCCGAGATTAGACGTCCGTGAGATACCGCCGCCGGAACGCCACCCGAAGATACACGAGGAGTTCGAGGCGCTGGACAGCGGCGAGGTCCTCGAAATCGTCAACGACCACGAACCCAAGCCGCTGTTCTACGAGATGCAGGCCGAGGTGGAGTCGTTCGACGCCGACAGTTACGAAGTCGAACGCGAGGACCCACAGAAGTTCGTCGCCAAGTTCCCCAAGCAGTAGGAGCGTAGATACCGCCATGACCGAGACAGTCGCACTCGACGACCTGACCGAGCGCCCCCGCGAAGTGGCGTTTCCGGGGGCCGAACCCAAGACCGTTCGCCTCTCGCTCGATGCCGGCGAGGATGTTCCGGCCCACCGCCACCCGGAGCGCGAAATCGTGGTCTACCTCGTCGCGGGCCGCCTCGACGTACGTATCGACGGCGAATCGAACGTCCTCGAACCGGGCGACCTGCTGCGATTCGACGGCAAACGGGAGGTGTCGCCGACGGCCGAGGAGGACAGCACCGCGCTGCTGGTGCTGGCCCCGCGGTCCGACGAGGAGTAACGGGCCGAACGCCGGTGTGACTCTCGACTCGCGCAAACGCGCGACCCGACGTTGGATCGCTCGTCTTCCCCATTTTTTCGCTCGACGTTCAGTTTCGTAGCCGAGGGCGACTCCGTGCGACCTGCGCTCTCGCCGTGTCTCTTAAAACCGACCGCACACGACCGTCTCTCCGGCGAATCGTTCCCGGAGCGAACCTGTCTCCGCGCGGTTATTTCCGACTCTCCGACGGGCGAGATATGGGTGTCCCCGTCCGTCCGAACACGTTCGCGTGAGTTCCCAGTGTTCAGGAACCGCGTCCCGGTTAAAAGCCCCACGAGGGACAACCTCGACGTGTATGAGAGTCAAACGCAGCACGCTCGGCAAGATACTCGCGGTCGTCTTCGTCCTGAATCTGGCCGTGATGGGCGTCGGCGCGTGGTACTCCTATCAGGAGGCCCCGCCCATCCCGAAGGAGGTCGAAGGACCCGACGGCCAGACCATCGTGACCGCGGAGCAAGTACGGGAAGGAAAGACGATTTTCCAGTCGAACGGCCTGATGAACCACGGGTCGATACTGGGCAACGGCGCGTACTACGGCGAGGACTTCACCGCCGACGCGCTCGACCTGAAGGTGAAGTTCATGCGCCAGTACTACGCCCGCGAACAGTACGGCACCTCCGACTACGGGAGCCTCTCAGAGAGCGAGCGGGCCACCGTGGACGTGGCGGTGAAGTCGGACTTGACCGACGGCAACCCCGGCAAGAACGTCGAATACTCCGCCGCGGAGGCGTACGCCCACGAGCAGGTCACGCAGGTGTACGTCGAGCGCTACCACGAGGGGAGCCACGAGCGGGGCGTCCCCGAAGGGATGATAGAGTCCGAGGAGGACGCGAGGCGCTTCGCCGACTTCGCGCTCTGGACCGCGTGGATTTCCCACACCGACCGCCCCGGCTCGGACCACAGTTACACCAACGAGTGGCCCTACCAGCCGGCGGCCGGTAACGACGCCACGGGCGCGGCGATGACGTGGAGCGTCGTCGCCATGATACTGCTCGTCGCGGGGGCCGGATTTGGCGTCTGGCTCTACAAGTCCATCGAGTTGCCCGAACCCGAAACCGAGGGCGTCACGGTGCCTCGGCCCGACGAGGTGAACCTGTTCCCCGGGCAGGCCGCGGCGCTCCGGTTCGCCGTCGTCGGCGCGGGCCTGTTCCTCGGGCAGGTGTTGCTCGGCGGGCTACTCGCCCACTACTACATCGAGCGGGCGGACTTCTTCGGCCTCGGCGAACTGCTCGGGGTCAACTTCCTCCAGCTCATCCCGTTCTCCATCGCCAAGACGTGGCACCTCGACCTCGGCATCCTCTGGATAGCGACGCTGTGGCTCGGTGCGGGTCTGTTCCTGCCACCGCTGCTGACCGGCCGCGAACCCCGCAAGCAGGGCACGTGGATTAATCGCTTACTCGGCGTCCTCGTCGTGGTCGTGGTCGGTGCCCTCGCGGGCATCTGGCTCGGCGCGAAGGGGTACATCGACGGCGCGCTCTGGTGGATTCTCGGCAACGAGGGGCTGGAGTACCTCGAAATCGGTCGGCTCTGGCAGATCGGTATCCTCGTCGGCTTCCTCGCGTGGGCCGCGCTCGTGGCTCGCGGACTCAAGCCCCTGCTCGACCGCGAACCCAAGTGGGGCCTCGCCCACATGATTCTGTACGCGGGCGGTTCCATCGCCCTGCTGTTCACCGCGGGCTTCCTCTACACGCCCCAGACCAACATCGTCGTCACGGAGTTCTGGCGCTGGTGGGTCGTCCACATGTGGGTCGAGGGAGCCTTCGAGTTCTTCATCGTCTCGCTGGTCGGCGTCACGCTGGTCAGCATGAATCTGCTGAAGAAGCGCTCGGCCGAGAAGGCGGTGATGGTCCAAGCCCTGCTCGTGATGGGGACGGGCGTCATCGGCGTCTCGCACCACTACTGGTGGGTCGGCCAACCCGACTTCTGGGTGCCCATCGGGAGCGCGTTCTCGACGCTCGAACTCATCCCGCTGGTCTTCATCCTCTACGAGGCCATCGGCCAGTACCGCGCGATGTCGGGCAGCGGCGAGTCGTTCCCCTACACGCTGCCGTTCATGTTCATCGTCGCCAGCGGCGTCTGGAACTTCGTCGGGGCGGGCGTCCTCGGGTTCTTCATCAACCTGCCGTTCATCAACTACTTCGAACACGGCACCTACCTCACGGTGGCCCACGCCCACGCCGCGATGTTCGGCGCGTTCGGTTTCCTCGCGCTCGGCATGGTGACGTACATGCTCCGCGTCGCGGTGCCCGAGGCCGAGTGGTCGGGAACGAACCTCCGGCGCGCGTTCTGGGCGTGGAACGTCGGCCTCGCGGTGATGTGTCTCATCAGTCTGCTCCCGGTCGGCTTCCTCCAACTGGAGGTGGCGTTCACCCAGAGCTACGACGCCGCCCGGAGCCTCTCGTTCTACGAGGGCGACCTCGTCCAACTGCTGTTCTGGCTCCGGATGCCGGGCGACGCGCTCGTCATCCTCGGGACCGCCATCTTCGGCTACGACGTGGTGAAGAAGGTGCTGGCCCGCGGCGAGACGACTCCGACCGACGCTCCCGGCGACGCGCCGGTCTCGGCCGCCGGGTCGGTGGCCGAGAGCGACGACTGACCGCGGCTCCCCTACTCTTTTCGAATTTTTCGAGTAGCTCCCGTGGAATCGACAGTTCGATTCCCAGAACCTGAGAACGCCGCGAACACGTTCGATAGCTTTCCTACGCCCCGAGAATTGGGTTTCCGATTGAAGGTGTGTTGGCTACTATCTGTAACTGTAAGGTGACTCCCAATGCTCGCAACCAATCGTCGCACGGTCCTGCAAGGTATCGGCCTCGGCGGCGCGGCCACCCTCGCCGGGTGTTCGACCCGCTCTGCCCCCAAAACGACCCAGACCCAGAAGGCCATGAACAAACAGAAACAGAAGACCGTCCAGCGCGTCGCCGCGGACCCGACAGACGTCCCAGACCCGATTAGCCGAAGCGAACCGAAGACGGTGGACGTGACCCTCCGGCCCGAGGAGGTCACGGCCGAAATCGAGGACGGGGTCACGTTCAACTACATGACCTACAACGGGCAGGTTCCCGGCCCGATGATTCGGGTCCGGAAGGGCGACACCGTGGACCTCACCTTCGAGAACCCGTCCGAGAACGACATGCCCCACAACGTGGACTTCCACGCGGCCGCGGGGCCGGGCGGCGGCGCCGAGGCCACGATGACCGCGCCCGGAGAGACCGCCAATCTCCGGTTCAAGGCGACCTACCCCGGCGCGTACATCTACCACTGCGCGGTTCCGAACATGGACATGCACATCTCGGCGGGCATGTTCGGCATCATCCTCGTCGAACCCGAGGAGGGCCTACCCGAGGTGGACCACGAGTTCTACTTCGGCCAGCACGAGATATACACCGACAAGCGGCCGGGAGAGCAGGGCCAGCACAACTTCGACGTGGAGGCGATGAAGCGCGAGGAACCGAGCTACGTCGTGATGAACGGCGAGAAGTACGCCTGCACGCCGAACAAGTACGGGCCTGGAAAGGTGAAGACCGGAGACACCGCGCGGGTGTTCTTCGTCACCGGCGGCCCGAACCTCACCAGTAGCTTCCACCCCATCGGCAACGTCTGGGAGAAGCTCTGGCCCGAGGGGTCGCTGACCACCCGGCCGCAGACCCACATCCAGACCAAGCAGGTCGCGCCGGGCAGCACTACCGTCGCCACGATGGGCTTCCCGGTTCCGGGCAACTTCAAACTCGTGGACCACTCGCTAAGTCGGGTCACTCGAAAGGGCTGCATGGCCATCGTGCAGGCCGACGGGAAGGAGCGACCGGACATCTTCGACCCCGAACCGAAGAAGTGAGACGCCGCGCCGGTCGGCGACCGGCCTGAACGGTCGTCGTTTACTCGACCGTGGTCGTTTCACCCTCGGTCGTCGTGGTCGTTTCCTCTGCTGTCGTAGTCGTCGTGGTCGTTCCACTCTCGGTCGTCGTGGTCGGCGTTTCCTCCGCTGTCGTCGTCTCCTCAGTCGTAGTCGTCTCTCCTTCGGTCGCCGTCGTAGTCGTCTCCTCTTCTGTCGTGGTGGTTCCCTCACCCTCCGTCGTCGCGACCTGCCCGAGGTCGAGTCGCATCAGGCTCGGGTTCGCCTCCTGGTCCTCGGCCTGAAACGCCGGGAGCGCGAAGTTACAGACGTACAGCGTCGATTGGTCGTCGCCGGGACCGAAGTGGACGTCCGACGGGAACGAGAGTTCGCCGCCCGAGACCACCGTCGAGACGTCGCCGCCCGACGTGACCCGAGAGACCTTGTCCTGGGCGTTCACCGCGACGTAGACGGTTCCGTCGTCGGCGACGGTGAGGCCGTCCGCGCCGACGAGTCGGTCGCTCTGGACGACGACCTCCGGACTTCCGGGACTCCCGTCCTCGTTTATCGGAATCCGGACGATGGCACCGAAACTGAGGTTCGCCACGTAGAGGTTCCCCTCGGGACCCACGGCGATGCCGTTCGCACCGAGCGAGTTGCTCGCGTACGGATTCGGGTCGAGTAGCGGGTCGTCGAACCAGACCGAGGCACCGTCGTCGGTCGCCCGCCAGACGACGCCTCGCGTGGAGTCGGTGACGAGGACGCCGTCGTCCACCGCGTCGTGGGTGACGCCGTTCGGGAAGGTCCCCTCCGTCGGAATCGACGCCATCAGTTCGGGCGACCCGTCGGACGGAATCCGCCAGACGCCGTTGGTCTCGGCGACCCCCGAGTTCAGCACGGCGTACGTGGTCCCGTCGTCGGTCCGCGAGATGCCGAGAAGCGACCCCTCTCCGTCCTCGGGACCGACCTGTGCGACCGACGAGGGGTCGCCCTCGTGGGGCACCCGCCACAGTTCGCGGGGCGGTACCATGCTCACGTAGACGTCTCCCTGTCGGTCGGTCGCGATGTTCTCCGGCAGGTTCGGCGGGTCGAACGCGGCCACGGTTTCGAGGCTGACCTCCTGTGCCTCCGTGACGGTCGGCGCGAGCGCGACCCCCGTCGCGGCCGCCACGCCCGTCAGAAACCGCCGCCGGGAGGCTGTCGGTCGAGTGTCGCTCGGGTCCGCGTTCGACTCCGCGTCCGGATTCGCGTCGGCGTTCGTGGTGTCACGAGTCATTTCGAACCCCTCGGTCGCGCGTATTCCGGGCAGGCAGTAAACTGCAGGCTACCGTTCTAGTTGCTCATCTGTCGTAAGTCGCGTTACGTCCATAGAAAGTCAGCGTAACCCGACCACGTGTCCGAAATAGAGAACGGCGAATCGCTCGTTCGCCTCGTCGGACAACTCCCAGCGACACGAGGAAACGGGACGTTGGCGAACAGTAACGACGCGGGAAAATACAAGCCTAGGCCGGGATTTGAACCCGGGCTCTCGTCCTTACCAAGGACGCGCTTTACCTCTAAGCTACCCAGGCGCACTCCGCTACTTCGGCGCATTTCATGATATGCCCGGAAACCTCTTTAGGCGTTTCGATTCACGATAGGGCACGGGAATACGAGTCACGGGTCGGTCGCCGACGGCCGGGGGTCCTCCGCCGGGCCGAACCGCCGGGGATTCGGCGCGTCGGCGACCGCCTGCTCGACCGCTTCCGCGATGGACTCGGGCGGTTCCGGCCGGTCGCCGTCGAGCGATTCGGCGAGTTCCCCGGCGTACGCGACCAGCGCGTCGGAGGGGTCCGAACCGAACGCGGTGGTGCCCGCGACGACCGCGAGTTCGAAGACGTCGGTCTCCAGCGCGTGGGCCGAAACCGCCCGACCCTGCTGGTCGTCGGTCTCGTCGCGGCCGAACGACTGGACGGTCTCGACCGCCTTGTCGGCGGCCTCGGTCCGGGCCAGCAGCGAGAATCCGCGGGCGACCATCACGTCGGCCGCGAGGATGTCGATGTTGCTGTCGGTGTGTGCCGAGTCGCGCTCCCACGGCGGGTCGTCGGCGAGAGCGCGGGTGAGTCGCAGTCCCTCGTAGATGAGTTGAACGCCGGCGGCGCGCTCCTCGACCCCGACCGCTCCGGCGGCGCTTCCCGCACGCCCGGCCTCGCTCCCGGTTCGACCGACGGTCGCTCCCGTCGGGCCGGTTCCGTTCGCTCGACTCTCCCCGTCGCTGTCGGACGTCTCCGGGGCGACGCTCGCTCGGCCCGCGCCCTCGACTGCGCGTGCGGACGCGAGCGCCAGCACCCCCGGCACCATCGCCGACTCGTCGAGAAGGGTGCGGATGCGTTCGCGAAGGGGGTCGGGCGAGACGTCTCGCACCGCCTGTCGTCCTGCTTTTCGTGCCCGGACGGCCGCTTCCATTAGCCGGGTCTTATGACGGAATCGCCAAAGACCTTTGGAAAGCGACTCCGAGATGCGAACGTGACCAGCCGTGGCATCTGATACGTCAGCGATTCGAATTTTGGACCGCGACCGGGTCCGCGTCGTGACGCTCGACCGACCCGACCGACGCAACGCGCTCACTCCCGACGCCCTCGATGCGCTCGAAGCCGCCGTCAGCGGGGCCGACCAACCGGTCGTCTACCTCCGGGGCGCGGGTCCGGCGTTCTGCGCGGGTGCGGACCTCGACGTGGTCGCCGACCTCGACCGGGCGTCCGCGGAGGCGTTCGCCGAGCACGGCCAGCGGGTCGCCGACGCCGTCGAGGAGGCCGAGAGCGCGGTCGTCGCGGGCATCGACGGCGCGGCCCGCGGCGGCGGCGTCGAGTTGGCGCTCGCCGCCGACCTCCGGGTCGCCACGCCCGAGGCGACCTTCGCGGAACCCGGCGTGAAACTCGGCCTGTTCGGGGCGTGGGGCGGGACCGTCCGCCTACCCCGAGTCGTCGGCGAGGGAGCGGCGCTCGACCTCGCGCTCTCGGGCCGGACCGTGGACGCCGAGACCGCGCTCCGGATGGGTCTGGTCTCGCGCGTGACCGACGACCCGCGAGCGGTCGCCGACGAACTCGCGGCCAACGACCCCGAGACGCTCCGGGCGGTCAAAGCGCGGATGCGCGACGACGCCCCGGCGAACCGCCGCGAGCGCCGGGAGGCCGAGGTCTTCGGCCGCCTCGTCGAACGCCACGCGGACGCCATCGCCGACCGGCGGGAGTCGTGAACCCCGTGAACCTCGGAGTCGGGTCCTCGCCCACCCCGTCTCGAAACTTCTCGCGTTCGGCTTCACGGCCGACTCACCGCGGCGTCGGCAATCGCTCACTGTTCTCGACCCGCTAGGGAATCGTCCGCGGCGCGAGCGTCCGAGGCCGTAGCCAAAGCACTTTATTCCTTTCCGACGTACGCTTCTCGCATGGCAGACAAGCCCAGCACCGGCGAGCTATTCGGCGTGCCGTACAACTTCGAGCGACCGAGCATCGGACGCATGCTCTCGTCGTACTGGAAACCCGACGAGGGCATGCTGGTCGAGAAGCCCTTCGGCATCGGCTACACGCTCAACCTCGCCAACTGGCGCTCGTGGATCGTACTGGCGGTCGCGGGCGCGCTCCTCTGGCACGAGCGCAAGGGCGAGCAGGGCCAGATGACCGCCGAGGAGGCCCCGGTCGAAGTGGTCGTGGACGACGACTGAGACCTCGCCGAAACCTCGTTCTCGCCGCTTTATCGTTTCCGCATCGCCGAGTGTAGCCCTTCTCGCGAGACGCGTCGCTGAGGGTCTTCGAAAAGCGTACCGCAGACAGAGAGCGTCCCGTCGAGCGAACGGTGGCGCGGGCCACCGAGCGCCGCGTAGCCAGAACACAGCGAAGCGACTCGACGGAACCGGAGAAGCGTCGAAGTCCCCGAAACCCGACGCTCAGTAGGCGTAGCTCGGAAGCGACCCGTCGGTGACGATGCCGGTCTCGTCGCTCTCGTCCATCTTCTCGAGCGCGTCCTCGAAGTCAGACTGACGGACCTCGGTGCGCTCGTCGCGGATGGCGAACATGCCCGCCTCGGTCGCCAGACTCTCGATGTCCGCGCCGCTCTTGCCCTCGGTCGCCTTGGCGAGTTCGTCGAACTCCACGTCGTCGGCGATGGTCATGTCGCGGGTGTGGATGTCGAGGATTCTGCGCCGGGCCTCCTCGTCGGGTTCGGGCACTTCGATGAGGCGGTCGAAGCGGCCGGGCCGGAGGATGGCGCGGTCGAGCATGTCGAAGCGGTTGGTCGCGGCGATGATGCGAATCTCACCGCGGTCCTCGAAGCCGTCCATCTCGCTGAGCAGTTGCATCATCGTCCGCTGGACCTCGGCGTCGCCCGAGGTCTTCGAGTCGGTGCGCTTCGAGCCGACCGCGTCGATTTCGTCGATGAAGACGATGGCGGGTTCGCGCTGGCTCGCCAACTCGAAGAGGTCCCGGACTAACTTCGCGCCCTCGCCGATGAACTTCTGGACGAGTTCGGACCCGGCCATCTTGATGAAGGTGGCGTCGGTCTGGTTGGCGACGGCCTTCGCCAGCATCGTCTTGCCGGTGCCCGGCGGGCCGTGGAGCAGGACGCCGCTCGGCGGTTCGATACCGACCGTCTCGAACTGCTCGGGGTTCTCGAGCGGTTGCTCGACCGCCTCGCGGACCTCGCGGGTCTGCTCTTCGAGACCGCCGATTTCGTCGTAGGTCACGTCGGGCGACTCGTCGATTTCCATCGCTTGGGCCCGAGCGTCCTTCTCGGCCTCCAGCACGGTCTGGACCGTGAAGGAGTCGTTGACCGCCACGCGGTCGCCCGACTCTATCTGTTCGCGGAGTTTGGGCGAGACCTCGGTCAGCACCTCCTGATTGTTGCCGTGCTGTTTGATGACGATGCCCTCGTCGGTGAGTTCCTCGGCGGTGGCGACGTACAGCGAGGTGGTCTTCAGCGTCTCGTTCTCGCGTTCGAGTTTGTCGACCTCCTCGCGGAGGTTCTCGCGTCGCTCGCGGGCGTCGTCGAGTCGCTCTTCGAGCGTGGCGTTGACTTCCACGATATCGGCGAAGTGTTCCCGGAGCGCCGCCAGTCGCTCCCGGTCTGTCATGTCGGGGTCGATTTCGAGTGTCGGTTGGTCGGGGAGAGGTGGGCTACGCGACATCTTGGTACCTGTTCTTAGGCTACCAGCTTAAAAGTGCCTTTGGGTCGCGGACGTTTCACCGCAAAAAAGCCTTTCGTCGCTGTCACTCTGCCCGCGTCGGTCGCCGTTCTCCCCCGCTCCGGCCAGCGGTATCGAGAGGTCGGAATTCGTCCGGAAGAGCGTCGAGGCGAACGGTGTACCGCCGGGAGCTATCGACTCCGCGCGACCGCCTCAGATGAGCGATTCCATCTCGTCGAGGTGGTCGTCGTACACGTCGAGCGCGCGCTGGATGGGTTCGGGCGAGGACATGTCGACGCCCGCGGTCCGGAGCAGTTCGAGGGGGTAGTCTCGGGACCCGCTCTGGAGGAACTCGAGGTAGCGGTCCGCCGCGTCGTCGCCCTCGTTCAGAATCCCGTCGGCGAGCGCGACGGCCGCGCTGATGCCGGTGCTGTACTGGTAGACGTAGTAGGGTCGGTAGAAGTGGGGAATCCGCGCCCACTCGCGGGCGATGCGGTCGTCCACGACCGCGGGTTCGTAGAACTCCTCTTTGAGTTCGCCGTAGATTTCGTCGGCCTTGCCGGCCGTGAGCGCCTCGCCGTCCTCGACCAGCTGGTGGGCGCGATGCTCGAAGTCCGCGAACATGGTCTGGCGGTAGAGCGTCGAGCGGAACCGCTCCAGATACTCGTTGAGGACGTGGCGCCGGAAGGTGGGGTCCTCGACGGTGTCGAGCAGGTGGCGGGTCAACAGCGCCTCGTTGACGGTGCTGGCGACCTCCGCGACGAAGATTTCGTAGTCGCCGTAGACGTACGGCTGATTCTCGCTCGTGAGTTGGCTGTGGAGCGAGTGGCCGAGTTCGTGGGCCAGCGTGAACATCGAGGAGATGTCGTCCTGATAGTTCATCAGGATGAACGGCTGGGTGTCGTAGGTGCCGCTGCTGTACGCGCCCGAGCGCTTGTTCTCGGTCTCGTACACGTCCACCCACCGGGACTCGAATCCTTCCTCGACCCGGTTCTGGTAGTCGTCGCCGAGCGCTCCCAGCGCCTCCACGACGTACTGGCGGGCCTGCTCGTACTCCACGTCGGGGGTCTCGGTCTCGGTCATGGGCATGTAGAGGTCCCACATCCGGAGTTCGTCCACGCCCAGACTCTCGCGCTTGAGTTCGGCGTGGCGGTGGAGTTTGTCGAGGTTGTCCCGGACCGTGTCCACGAGGTTGTCGTACACCTCGGCCGGGACGTTCGGACCGTCCATCGCGGCCTCGCGGGCGGTCTCGTAGTCCCGAATCTGCGCGAGGCGCACGTCGGCCTTCACGCTGTTCTTGTAGGAGGTGCCGATGGTGTTGTGGAACTCGCCGAGTCTGTCGAAGAACGACTCGTAGACGGTCCGGCGGAACTCGCGGTCGGGGTTCTTCAGGAGTTTCGTGAGGTTGCTCTGGGTGATTTCGACCGCGTCGCCGTCGGGTTTCTCGACGGTCGGGAACTCCAAGTCGGAGTTCATCAGCATGCTGTAGATGTCGCCCGACGCGCCGGTGACTTCGCCGAGTTCGGCCAGCACGTTCTCGACTTCGGCCGACCGGGTGTGTTCGGCGGTCCGAAGCACGTCGTGGAGGTAGTGGTCGTAGGTCTCGAGTCCGGCGGTCTCCTCTATCATCCGGTCGAGTTCGTCGCCGTCGAGGCTCTGAATCTCGGGTTCGACGAAACTGCTCGCGCTGTTGGCCTCCGAGGCCAGCGACATCCCGCGCGAGGCCAGCGCCTGATAGTGCTGGTCGGCGGTGTTCTCGTCCTTCCGCATGCGGGCGTAGTTGGCGATTTTCTCGACGCGTCGGGAGACGTCCTCCCGGAGTTCGAGGACCGACAGCAGGGTCTCGCCGTCCTCGGTGACTCGACCCTCGTAGTCGGCCAGTTCGTCGAGGCGCTCCTCCACCTCCTCGTAGGCCGCCTCCCACTCGTCGTCGGTCGCGTAGATGCTCTCCAGATCCCACTTGTACTCGGTGTCTATCTCCGACCGTTCGGGAACCGAACTCATACCGTCTGATTAGGAAACCCCGGATGTAAGCCTTTGTCATTCGGAATGCGTGTTCCGACAGTCGCCGTAGCGCGGCCCGGGACTTTTCACCGTCCGGACCGCACTCCCCGTCCATGGACCCGGACACTGCCGCCGCGCTGGGCGAGGCGTGGTGCGACGACTACCCGTGGGCGTTCCTGACGCGGCTAACCGAAATCGGCGACCGCATGGGCGGCTCGCCCGGCGAGCGCCGGGCCGCCGACCTCGTTGCCGAGGGGTTCGAGCGCGCCGGCGCGCGGGCGGTCGAAGTCGAGTCGTTCGAGATGAACCGCTGGTCGCGCGGCGACGCCGAACTCGCCGTCACCGACCCGGTCGAGCGGTCGTTCGAGACCATCGCGCTCCCCTACTCGCCGGCGGGCGAAGTCCGCGGCGAACTCGTCGACGCCGGCTACGGCACGCCCGACGAACTCGACGCGGTGGACGTGGAGGGGAAAATCGTGGTCGCGTCCACGACGACGCCCGAGGGGTCGCGGTTCATCCACCGCATGGAGAAGTTCGGCCACGCCGCCGCGGCGGGCGCGGAGGCGTTCGTCTTCCGGAACCACACGCCCGGCCAGTTACCGCCGACGGGGTCGCTCCGGTTCGACCGCGAGGCCGCGATTCCGGCGGTCGGCGTCAGCCTCGAAACCGGCGAGTGGCTGACCGACTACGCCGAGCGCGGTGCGCGGGCCGCGCTCCGGGTGGACGCCGAGACGACGCCCGGCACGAGTCACAACGCCCACGGGACGCTCGGTCCCGACACCGACGAGGAGATTCTCGTCGTCGGCCACCACGACGCTCACGACATCGCGGAGGGTGCACTCGACAACGGTTGCGGCATCACCGTGGTCGTGGCGGCGGCCCACCTCCTCGCCGAGATGGACCTCGACGTGAAAGTCCGGGTCGCGGGGGTCGGCTGTGAGGAGACCGGCCTGCTCGGGGCGGACGCGCTCGCCGAGAGAATGGCCCTCGACGACGTGCGCGCGGTCGTGAACGTGGACGGTGCGGGCCGGTTCCGCGACCTGCGCGCCCACACCCACGGCTCGGAGACGATGGAGGAACTCGTCGCGTCGGTCGCCGACGAGGCGAACCAGCCGATTTCGGTCCGCGAGCAGGTCCACCCGTTCAGCGACCACTGGCCGTTCCTGAAGCGCGGCGTGCCCGCGCTCCAACTCCACAGCGAGCGCGCGTCCCAACCCGCCGCGGCGGGTGCGGGCGGGAACGGCGCGCGCGGCCGCGGGTGGGGTCACACCCACGCCGACACGCGCGACAAGGTCGACGACCGAAACCTCCGGGAACACGCGATGCTGACCGCGCTGTTGGTCAGGGAGTTGGCCCGGACCGACGAGATTCCCCGGCCGAGTCCGTCGGCGGTCGCAGGGAACCTGCGCTCGGGGGACTACGAGGAGGGGATGAAGGCGGCGGGTATCTGGCCCGAGGGGTGGGAGTAGCGAGCGCGGGCGTCACAGCAGCGACTCGGTCTCGACGATTTCGACCTCGTTCAGGTCGAACTCCTCGGTGACCGTCCGCGCGTGGCCGTCGCAGTAGTACTCGTCGCAGGTCTCCCCGCGGGGGTACTCGATGCGGAGTCGGCGGGTCGCCAGTCGGTCGCACTCCCGGTCCATCTCGCAGTCGACCATCGTCGCCGGTTCGGCGCGAGCGTCAATAGTTTCACTGCCCAACCAGTTCGGGACCGGCCGTCGTCCCCGCGACCGGCGCGCGGAACTACGTTCGTCGGGCGATTTCCTCGGCCACGCGAGCGCCCGTGGCGCGTTCCTCGCGCAGCCCCTCGAAAATCTCGCGAGTACTCGCGGCGGCGTCCTCGTCCACTGCGAACTCGAGCATCGGATACCGCGCGTCGACCAGCACCAGCGGGTAGGCCGGAGCGGGCGCGACGCCTTCGGGACCGTCGATTCGCTCCGGGCCGAGGACGCGCTCTACCTTCGCCAGCGGGGCGTCGCCGGTCGCCACCGCCCGGACGAGCGAGACCACGCGCCGGACCATCTCGCGGACGAACCCGCCCGCTCGCAGGGTGAACACCAGATAGTCGGCGTCCCGCCGCACCTCGGCGTGCAACTCCCGCACCGTGTTCTCGTCGTCCGGCGTGAGGTTGTAGAAGTCGTTCCGGCCGGAGAGTCGCGCGAGGGCGTCCTCGGCCCGCGAGCGGTCGGCGTCGGGCGCGTAGCAGTGGTAGACGTACGTCCGCGACTCGGCGTCGTGGGTCGCGTGGAAGTCGGCGGGCGCGTCGGCGCTCGCCCACGCCCGGACGCTGGCGGGGAGTTCGCTGTTCAGCGCGGCGGGCGTCAGCCACTCGGGGCACTCGAACGCGACGGTCTGGGCCACCGCCGACACCCCGGCGTCGGTCCGCCCCGCCGCGGCGTAGCCCTCCGGTTTCCCGTCGGCGGCGCCGAGCGCGTTCGCCGCGTCGAAGATGGCGTCCTCGACGGTCGGAACGTCGGGTTGGCGCTGGAAGCCCCGGAACGGACGACCGTCGTAGGCGACTCGAAACGCGCGCATCGGTTCGTCGTCGGTGGCCGACGTATTTAAATCGGCGGAACGGTCGCCGGACGACGGCGTCCGTGGCCAGAACAATATTTATATGTCCTAAACAATCCTATATACAATTCTTATGAGTGTATATATTTCCCCAATAAACGAACGCACGCTCGCGCCGGCTAATGTGTCACGCCAACGCAATCGGGACGAAGAACGCTATTCGGAGAGCGGACGGGTCCGCCGCCGTCCGCGCGAGGATTTAAATCCGAAGACGGGGCGAAGTCGGTCCGTGACCTGAACACCGCCGCGGGGAGGCCAGCGGGAGTACGGCGCTCCTCTCCGCGTGTCGCTCGTGCCGTCTGTTCGCCCCACCGCCAGCCGTGACTGCGAGCCCCGAACGGTCGCTTGCGAGTCTTCTCCGGCCGTCGCTCACTCCCGGTCGAACACTCGCTCGGTCGTCCGACTCGCCGCGGCGTCCTCGGTCTCCAGCAGTCGTTCGAGTCGGCGCTCGAACTCCTCGTCGGTGAGTTCGCCGCGCGCGTAGCGCGCTCGGAGTTCGTCTATCGGACCCTCCCCGAAGTCGTCGGACCGCTCGACCTCGACGCCGTCGACCGCGGTCTCCACCATCGGCAGCGAGTCGCCGAGCAGCGCGACCAGCGGGACCACGATGAAGAATCCGAGGACGAACGTGGTCGGCACGAGGAACTCCAGTCCGACGACCGCGAACAACGCCGTCAGACCGAACGTGAGTATCGACAGCGCCGCGAGGAGCGTCTTCTTCTCGAACCGGACCGAACGCTCGTTCATACCCCGGAGTATGCGGGATGCCGACAAAAAGGTTGAACCCGCGACCTACTCGAAGTCCTCGTAGGTCGGCCGCGACTCGCCTTCCGGCGGGAACTCCTCGACCGGGACCTGCGTCTGCTCGCCCGAATCCATGTCCTTGACCGTCACGTTCCCGTCCGCGAGGTCCTGTTCGCCGACGATGACGACCGTCTCCGCGCCGATGGAGTCGGCGTAGTCGAGTTGCGCGCCGAAACTCCGGCCCGACACGTCGGTCTCGACCACGTGGCCCTCGTCGCGGAGTTCTCGCGTCACCTCGGCCGCCACGTCGCGGGTGTCGCCGACCTGCAGGACGTAGTAGTCGGTCGAAAGCTCCTCGTCTGGCCAGACGCCCGCGCGCTGCAGGAGGAGCGTCAGCGTCGCGTCACCGACCGCGAACCCGACCGCGGGGGTCGGCTGACCGCCGAAGCCCTCGATGAGGTCGTCGTAGCGTCCGCCGCCGAAGATAGACCGGTTCACGTCGCCGGTCGAGTCGAAGCACTCGAACACCACGCCGGTGTAGTAGTCGAGTCCGCGGGCGGTGTCCAGCGAGAGCGTGCAGTAGTCGCGCGCGCCGAAGTCCGCGGCGGCGTCCAGAACCTCGGTCAGGTTCTCGACCGCAGTCTCGACCCGGTCGGTCCCGGCGAACGCCACGAGGTCGTCGAGTTCGTCCTCGGGAGTGTCCAGCAGGTCGTCGAACTCCCGGGCCTGCTCGTAGGAGAGTCCGGCGTCGTTCAGCAGGCCGTAGAACTCGTCGTCGCCGACCTTCTCGTTTTTGTCCACCGCGCGAATCGCGGCCTCGGTGTCCACGTCCGCGTCGAAGGCCTCGAGCAGGCCGCCGAGGATGTCGCGGTGGCTGACCCGGAACTCGAAGTCGTCGCTCGTGAGGCCGAGGCCGGTCAGCGCGTCGGCCGCGCACGCCAGTAGTTCGGCGTCCGACTCGGGCGCTGACGACCCGAAGATGTCCACGTTGGTCTGGTAGAACTCCCGCTTGCGGCCGCTCTGGGGCTCCTCGTAGCGCCAGAACGGTCGGGACGAGAACCACTTGATTGGCTTACTGAGCTCCTGCTGTTTCGCCACGACCATGCGAGCGACCGTCGGCGTGAGTTCCGGCGTCAGCGCCACGTCCCGGCCGCCTTGGTCCTCGAAGCTGTACAGTTCTTCGACGATTTCCTCGCCGCTCTTGTCGACGTACATCTGGGTCCGTTCGAGCGCGGGCGTCCCGACCTCCCGGAAGCCGTACTGGCGCGCGGTCGCTTCGACGGTGTCGAACATCTCGCGGCGCGCGCCCATCTCGCCGGGGTAGAAGTCGCGGAAGCCCTTGATGCGGTCGTACATGGGGAAGCGTTGGGCGAGCGCGCGCTTGAAACTTTTACTTCGCGTCGCGCTTGCCGACCGCCGACCGAGGCGGCGTCTGCGGTCGCTCACTCCGATGCGACCGTTCACTCCGACGCGACCGAAACCGAGACGTTTCCGCCGTCTGCGGTCGCGCGGACCTTCCGGACCGTCTCGGGGGCGCCGACGACTAGGACCACCGACCGGTCGCTGGCGCGGACGAGGCGGAACTGTTCGTCGGCCATCCGCCACCGCCGGTCGCCGAGGCGTTCGCCGCGAGCGTCTGCGTAGTCGGCGAACGCCCGGGAGAACTGGGTGGCGTTTCGTTCGTCGTCCCACCGGAGCGCCCAGACGAAGTTGCGTTGGCCCGACTCGTTCGCGTCGTAGTTCCAGAGCGTGACGAGACGGTCGTTGCCCCATCCGGCCGCGGCGGCGGCCGCCCGCGACTCGGTGAGACGTGCGCCCAGCAGGTCGCGGACGAACAACTCGCCCGCCGTGTCCTCGTTGCCGACGCCGAAGTCGTCGCTCTTCTCGACCGAGACGCGGAGCCTCGCGGGCGGTTCGGCCCTCGGCGCGTAGCCGTGAATCACCTGCTCGGTCGTGTTCGGCGGGGTCCGGTAGACGCGGCTCAGGTTGGCGGGCGAGTCGAGTCGCCGGTCGAAGTACCGGCCGCCGAACCAGTACGGCCCGCGGACGAACCGACCGGTCGCCGACTCGTTCCGGTATTCCCGAGCCATCTCTCCGGTCGCGTCGGCGCTCGGTCGGTATCGGTCGGCGTACTCGTCGGCGACGAACACCGCGCCGCCCTCGACCAGCGCCCTGTACGTCCGGCGTCCGTCCGTCGAGTGGTCCGACGGACCGGTGAGACTCTCCCGGAGGGACGGGTCGCTGAACTGGACCGCATGGCCGTACTCGTGAGCGAGGACGACTGCCAGTCCGGTCTCGGTGGTCTCCCCGGCGGGCACGCCGTCGTGGAGGACGACCGTCACGCGGTTCGCCTCGCGGTCGTAATACGCTTGGGGCGTGCGATTCTCGCTTCCCTCGGCGCCGAGCAGGAGTCGGTAGGAGGGGTCGAGCTGTCCGACGTAGTCCACACCGACTTCGGTAGCCGGAACGGTCCGAAGCGACGGCCGCGCGGCGTCGGTCTCCATCAGACCGGTCACGCGGTCGAAAATCCGGCTCTCGTTCACCGGAAGGGCGTTCGGTCCGGAGGTCGGCGTCCGGGTTTCGAGCGCGCGGTCGTTCGGGGTCGGCCCCTGCGTCGTCGGAGCCGAGCATCCGGCGACGACGAGTAACGCCGCGAGTGCGAGGGCGAAACGGTTCATGCGACGAGCGTCGAACGCGACTGTAAAAACTGTCTGTCTTTCAACTCAAGCTCGTCACGTAGGTCTGGGTGTGTTCGGGGAACACTTCGGCGACGGCCTCCTCACCGTGTTCGTCGGCCAGCAGGTCGCGGAGTTCGTCCTCGTAGTCGGCCTTCGGAATCTCCTCGCTCGGCCCGGTCGTCACGTCGAGGGTCTCCTCGACGAGCGAATCGACCGCCCCGCGGCCGAACCCCGCCAGCGGGACGATGTAGTCGATGCCGTGGCGGTCTTCGAGGCTCTGGGCCTGCGCCCGCGAGACGGAGGGCACCCGGTCGTCGCGTCGGGTCCCGTCGGCCACCGCCTCGAAGTCCATCTCGGCGACTCGCTCCAGCGCGTGGAGGTGGACCTGCTGGATGCCGTTTCGAGGGTAGCCGTCTTCGACCATCCGTTCGACGGCTTCCGCGGCCACGCTATCGTCCAACTCGACGGTCTCGAAGTCGAAGCGTAGTTCCTCGGCGGTCCGGCGCGCGTGGTCCCACGCGTCTCCGACGCCGAACGTGGCCGTGACGAGCGTCACGTCGTAGAAGTCTTCGAGCAGGAGGGCGGCGAGCGTCGAGTCTTTCCCGCCGCTGTAGAGTAACCCGAGGTCCATCTCAGCGACGCCGGATGTTGAAGCTCTTCGAATCGGGCTTGAGTTCTCGGAGGAGTTCCTTCATCTTGTCCTCGTCTATCTTGCCGCTGACGCGGCCGCTCTGGGCGAGCGCGAGGACCTGTCGCTCCACTTGGTCCGCGAAGTCGGGCTTGCTCATGCGGACGGAGTTGAGGCGCTTGCGCGCGCCGTCGGTGAGGTGCTTGCGGAGCATCGCCTGCTTCTGGGCGTCGGCCTGCTGCTGGGCCTGCTCTTGGGCCTCGCCCTGGTCGGACTGCTCCTGCATCTCTTGCATCTTCTTCTTGCGGAGTTCTTCGAGTCGCTCGTCGTCGGGCTGGTCGCTCATGTGTTGTCTCGTAGTTAACGCCCGCGGCCAAAAATGATTACGGAGCGGCGACGCTGGTCAGTGGGTTACCGAGAATGGGTTCGCGCCCGTCGCTCAGGCGTAGCGTTCGAGTTCCGGCCGGTCGAGGTCCTCCATGACCTCGCCCGCGGTGTCGTCGAGCAGACTGCGACCGTCGCTGGTCACGATGCGGCCAGCGCTTCCCTCGGTGTCCACGAGGTCCTCGTCTTCGAGTTGCTGAAGGATGGTGCGGATGATGTTCCGACTTCCGTCCGAGCGGTGTTCGGGCGCGACCTGATAGCGGTTCGAGCCGCCCTTCTTGTCGCCGTACTCGGTCGAGAGGCGCTCGACGCCGACCGGGCCGTCGGTCGCGACCTTCCGGAGCAGGCTGGCGGCGCGGCGGAACCAGAAGTCCTCCTGTTCGGGCGGCAGTTCCTTGCTCTCGCCGGTCGTGGCGTACTCTGCCCAGTCGGGTTCTTCGATTCGGTCCTCCAGTTTCGCGGCGACCGCGTCGATGAGGTCGTCCGCGGGAACGTCGTAGAGCGTCGTCATACCCACGAATTCCTTTCCGCGGCGTTTAAAGGCATCGTTACGGAACGTGGCGGGTCGGTGAGCGAGGCGTCGCGCGCCCGGCCGTTGGTCGTCCGGTCGTCCGTCTCTCGACCGTCAGTCGCTGGCCGACCCGTGGGCGTTGTCGGCCTCCAGCATCGCGGTGGCGCTCCCGCCGAGCAGGACCGGGAGCACGTAGGTCGCCCCGCGGTGGAGGACCGCCGCGGCCGCCGCGGTCCCGGCGTCGACGCCGGTGATGGGAACGATGAGCAGGACCAGCGCGGCCTCGACTCCGCCGAGTCCGCCCGGGAGCGGCGTGATGCTGGCGACGCTCCCGAGCGGGACGATGAACAGCGCGGCCGCGAACGGGACCCAGTACCCGAGCGCGCCGAGCGAGAGCCACAGCGACACCGAGAGCAGGAGCCACCCGAGCGCCGAGAACGACAGCGCGAGCGCCAACTTGTGGTGGTCGCCCCCGACTCGCTCCAGCGCGGCGAAGAAGCCCCCGATGCGGTCCCGGACCTGCGACTCCTGTGGCGGTTCGAACCGCGGGACGAACCGGCCGATTAGCCGGGCCGCCGGCACCGCCGCCCGAATCACGAGGTCCGCGACGCGGTGGCGATTGCGCCACCCGAGGTAGGCGACCGCCGGGACCGCGAGCGCCAGCGCGAGGAGCGCGACGGCCGCGAACCCCACCCGGTCGCCCACTGTGAACCGCGTGGCGTAGTAGCCGACGCCCAACAGCGCGAACGAGATGGAGGGCACGAAGTTGAGCGTGTCGACGCTGGCGACCACCGCCAGCCCGTTCTCGTACTTGATGCCGGTCGAGCGCGAGACCAGCAGGGCGCTGAACGGTTCGCCGCCGGCCTGCCCGAACGGCGTGACGTTGTTGGCGAACGTCGCGCCCGCGAGCAGGAGGAACGAGCGCCAGACCGTCACCTCGACCGCCACGACTCCGAGGACGGTCCGAAGCGCGAGTCCCCACGCGAACAGCCAGCAGACCGATACCACGCAGACCATCGCGAAGATGCCGGGGTCGGCCTGCGAGAGCGCCGACAGCACGTCCTCCAGTCCGACGACCGAGTACAGCGCCAGCAGGACGACGACGCCGGCGCCGAACCCGACGAGTATCGAGCGCGCGTCCCCGAGGTCTACGTCCATCGACTCCGACCGACGACCGGCCGCGGCTTGAAGCCACCGGAGACGGCCGCCAGCATTAGCGAGAGGTTCACACGGCGTCGGCGACGGGCGACACGCGGACAGTCCGCGTCCGACGTCGAGACCGCAGACCTTTCACGTCCACCCGACAACTACCGGACATGGACGAGCGGGCCGCACTGTCGTTTCTCGGCGACAGACTCTCTCACGCGGGCGACGACGCGGCGGTCGTGGACGGGCAAGTCCTGACCACCGACATGCTCCACGAGACGACCGACTTCCCGGCCGGGACCACCCGGTACACCGCCGGCTGGCGGTCGGTCGGCGCGTCGCTGTCGGACGTGGCCGCGATGGGCGCCGAGGCCACCGCCGCGGTGGCAGTTTACGCCGCGCCGGAGTTCTCGGAGGCCGACCTCGGGGAGTTCGTCGCGGGCGCGAGCGACGTCTGCGAGGCGGTCGGCGCGGAGTACGTCGGCGGCGACTTGGACGAGAGCCGGGAGTTCACCGCCGCGACCACCGCGCTCGGCCGGACCGACGACCCGGTGCGCCGGTCGGGCGCGAGTCCGGGCGAGCGCGTCTGCGTGACGGGCACGCTCGGGCGCACCGGCGCGGCGCTCCGACTGTTCGAGCGCGATGCGACCGGAGACGGTGGCGCGGAACCCGAGGCCGTCGAGCGCGCCAACGACCTGTTCCGATTCGAGCCGAGAGTCGAGGCGGGCCGCGCCGTCGCCCCGCACGCCACCGCGATGATGGACTCCAGCGACGGCCTCGCGCGGTCGCTCCACCAACTCGCCGAGGCGAGCGACTGCGGCTTCGCGGTCGACGCGGACGCGCTCCCGGTGGACGAGTCGGTCCGCGAGGTGGCCGACGACGAGACCGAGCGCCGGGAGCTGTCGGTCTTCTTCGGCGAGGACTTCGAGTTGGTGTTCACCGTCCCCGAGCGCGACCTCGCGGCGGTCCGGGAGTCGTCGCCGACGCCGATTTCGGTCGTCGGCGAGGTGACGGAGTCGGGCGTCGAGATGGACGGCGAGCCGCTGGCCGACCGCGGGTACACGCACGGCGGAGAGTAGACGGGCGGCGTTCCGGCGACTCGGAAGTTTCTCAGTCGTCGGTGACGACAAGTTCGGTCCGTCGTCGGTGACGGCGCGCAGTTCCCCGAGCGGTCACGCCCGCGCTACGCGATTATCTCTATGGGAACCGGCGTGAAGCAGAGGATGCCGAGAACGAACGTCAGGATGCCCACGGCCTTGCGCTTGGGGTCCAGTCCCTCCTCGTCGATGGGGTTGGCCGGGCCGACGTAGGCCACGTAGGTCGCCAGTAGCCCCCAGAACACCCACAGCACCGAGGCGTTGCTGACCTCCTCGATGTAGAAGACGTAGGCCGCCAGTCCGAAGAGCGCCACCGGGACGAGCGCGGCGAGGCGCTCCTGTTGCTCGCCGAGAATCGCGCGGACGATGTGGCCGCCGTCGAGTTGGCCGACCGGGATGAGGTTGAGGAAGGTGATGAACATCCCGACCCAGCCGCCGATGACGACCGGATTGACCGACTGGCCCGGCGGGTAGGTCGTCGGTTCGCCCAGAACCGCGGCGATGAACTCGAGCAGCGGCGGGTAGCCGAACTCTATCTGAATCGTGTTCGGACCGGTCATCACGCTCTGTGGGACCGTCTCGGGCGGGAGCGAGAGACCGATGGCGGTCACGACGACGGTGGCCGCCAGTCCCGCGAGCGGTCCGGCGACGCCGATGTCGAACAGCGCCTCGCGGTCGGGCATCTGGCCCTTCATCCGGATGACCGCGCCCATGGTCCCGATGAGGCTGGGCATCGGAATGAAGTAGGGCAGACTCGCGTCCACGCCGTGATAGCGCGTCATGACGTAGTGGCCGAGTTCGTGGGTCAGCAGGACGCCGAGGACCGCTGCGGTGAACGGCCACGCTTGGAGAATCGCCAGCGGGTCCTGCCCGAGGTTGTCGATGTGGTACCACGCTCGCCCGGCGTACAGCGTCGAGAGTATCGTCAGCACGAACAGCGCGACGTTCGTCCACGGAATCCCGTCGATGCTGTTGTCGGCGGGTTCGGCGACGAGGACGTACTCGCCGGTCTCGGTGGTCAGTTGCACCTCGTAGCCGTGTTCGCGGAAGAGAGGCCACGCGGCTTCCAGCAGTCGCTCGCGGGAGACCAGCGGTTCGCCGTAGTACACCAGCCGGTCGCCGTCGCGGCGGGCCTCGTAGACGCGAAATACGGCACTGAGTCGCTCCAGCGATGGACCGTCGGCGGGCGGGTCGGTCGAACCCATTCAGGGTTCGCTACGGTTCGGGTGGTGATAAACCCCGTGACGGAACGCGGGAATCCAACCTCGGCCGGAGCCGAGTCGGCTGTCGGCCGCGAGTCCGCTCGACGTGACGGTCTGGACTCGCTTCGAGGTCGGTCGCCCGGCGCACGGAGGCCGAGGGCCCGACCCGCCGAGTTGGCGCAAAGACTGAATGGTTCTGGCGCGTACGCGGATGCCATGGAGGGGGAGTCCGACACGGGGGAGCGGTGTGACTACTGCGGAGCGACCTTCGACGACGAGGAGACCTATCTGCGCCACCTCCGGGACGACCACGGCGACGACCTCGGACCGATAGAACAGCGCCGCGTGACGGAACTGGACTCCGACGACGACGCTCCGACCGTCGCGATGTACGGCGGCGCTGTCGGCGCGCTCGCCATCGGCGTCCTGCTGGCGTACCTGCTGTTCTTCTCGGGCGGCGGTGCGGGCGGCGCCGGTAGCGCGGCCGATACGGCGGGCACGACCGATGCGAGCGGTCTCACCCAGCCGCGAGCGGTGGGGTCGGTCCACTACCACGGGACCATCAACGCGACCATCGGCGGGCAGGAACTCGACTTCGGTCGCCAGCGGTTCCAGTTGCAGGCCGACGCCTTCCACTTCGAGAACGGCGAGGGCGAGCGCTGGCACGTCCACGCCGAACGAGTGACGCTCGCGTGGGCGATGCAGACGCTCGGCATCGACGTGACGAACGGGACCGTCACCTTTCGGGGGACGACCTACGGCGACGAGTCGGACGAGACGGCGAGAGTGACGGTGAACGGCGAGTCGGTGCGACCCACCGAGTACGTTCTGAAGAAGGGCGACCGGATTCGAATCGTGGCGAACGCGTCCGGGTAGTTCGGCGGTCGGTTTCGATGGTGGGCCCGTCAGTCGAGCGGTTCGGGCGCGGGCGGGACGCGGCGCTTGTGTTCGCTGCGCTCGTACATCTCTCGTATCGACCTGACCTGTTCCTCGGTCACGTCGCCGAGTTCGCGGGCGGTGGCGGCGACGGAGAGCGGACCGTCGACGTTGAGCGCGAGGACGGCGTCGAGGCTGTCGTAGTCGATGCCCAACTCCTCCTCGTCGGTCTGGCCCGCCCAGAGTCCGGCGGTCGGGGGCTTCTCGACCAGTTCCTCGGGAACGCCGACGTGCGCCGCGAGTTGGCGGACCTGCTGTTTGTAGAGGTTCCCGATGGGGTGGCAGTCGACCGCGCCGTCGCCGTACTTCGTGAAGTAGCCCACCAGCGCCTCGCTCCGGTTGCCGGTGCCTAGCACCAGCGCGTTCTCGTGGTTGGCGACGAGGTAGTTCAGGACGCCGCGAGTCCGAGCGCGGGCGTTGCCGACCGCCAACTGGTCTCCCTCGGCCTCGGTGTAGGCGTCGAGGAACTGGTCCACGATGGGGTTTATCTCGAACACGTCGTAGGGGATGCCCAACTCCTGTGCGACCCACTCGGCGTCGCTCATGTTGTCCTCGCGGCTGACCTCGCCCGGCATCACGAGTCCGTGGAGGTTCTCCTCGCCGAGCGCCTCGACCGCGAGGTAGGCCGTGAGCGTGCTGTCGATTCCCCCCGAGAGTCCGAGGACCGCCCGGTCGGTGCCCGCGGCGTCGGCCCGGTCGCGGATGAACTCGACGAGGTGGTTCCGGCGTGCTTCGAGTTCGGACTCCGAGAGTCGCAGGTCTATCATGTGACTGACTACGCGAGCGACGATTAAAAGACGTGTGTCAGGCCGAGATTTCTGGACGAATGGGCAGACCTGCGCGGGGTACAGGGTTGGGTTGAAGCGCTACGTTGAAGTGGCGGGGAACGATACGTTGGAACGCGAACGCAGCGCGCGCCGGTGTTGAGACGGGCGAAGTCCGTCGATGCTCGGTGCGAACGAGTGAGCGCCGGTGGTCTAGTGGTAGGACATGAGCTTCCCAAGCTCATAGCCCGGGTTCAACTCCCGGTCGGCGCATCTGTAACTAATCCCCGTCCCGTAGTTTTCTGGTTCCGTAGGACGTGAACGGAACATGCCAATCGAAGCTTATACACCGGGTTCAAATTTCGAACCCTCCGCCGTACAGCGATTCGGAGAATTGTTAGGCTCATATCAAATCCGGCGTCGGCCGAATCGACAGAGGGCGTAGGGATGGCCGAAAAATCACCGACGATTGACGGCATTCCCGTCGTGAATCGACCAACTCGCGCACGCCTCAACGACCGACAACTCGTTGACTACGAGGAGCACAAAACGAGCCTCATCAAGTGGCTTCGTCACTTCGGCAAGGAGCCGGAAAAAGCCGAGGGCTACGCTCGGACGACGGTACGACAGGTCGCGCAGAAGGCCGACAAATTCTACAGATGGGTATGGGACGACCGCGAGGGGTATACGACGGAGGTAGGCTCCGACGACGCCGAGCGCTACGTCACGAGCCTCATCTACGCCGAGAGCGAGTATAGTAACGGGCATATGGCGAGTACACAGAAATGCCTCCAGCGACTCTTCAAGTGGCGACGACACGAACTCGGCGACGAAATCGAGTGGGAGCCGACGCATACATTCTCGCAGTCCGCCACTCAAGCCCGCGACTACCTCACTATCGAGGAACGGAAGCAAATCCGTGAAGCTGCCTTAGAATACGGGTCAATTCCGACCTACAATGGGTTAACGCCGACGGAGCGTGATGAGTGGAAAGTCCATCTCGCGCAACGGTTTGAGAAGCCGAAATCGGAAGTGACGAAGGCCGAGTGGGACCGTGCGAACGGCTGGAAAATCCCAAGTATGGTCTGGACGAGTCTCGATGCAGGACTTCGACCAATCGAGGTAGGCCGGGCCACGACGCAGTGGGTGGATACGGAGAACGCAGTCCTTCGGATTCCAAAGGACGAATCGACGAAGAATCGGGAGAACTGGATTGTTGGTGTCACCGACCGAACAGCGACGGCACTCGACCGATGGTTGAACGAGCGTGACCTCCACGACACCTACGAGACGACCGATGCATTATGGCTCACTCGGGAGGGGAATCCATACTCGTCGCAGTCACTCATCTACGTGCTCCACCGCCTCTGTGACATCGCAGGGATTCCGACCGAGAATCGAAAGATGAGCTGGTATGCGATTCGCCACTCGGTTGGCACCTATATGACTCGTGAAGAAGACCTGGCGGCGGCACAAGCACAACTTCGGCATAAAAGCCCGGAGACGACGATGCGCTACGACCAAACGCCAGTAGAAGACCGGAAAGACGCACTGAATAGAATGGGGTAGGGCTGACTTCTACTGTTTTCGTGGAGGATAGAGAAAGTATTATTGCATTTTAACAGTTCAGAACTCTCATGGCGAATTTCGAGGATGAGATTGAGGAAATTCCTCCCGTTGTTACTTTAGAAAATTTTGGAAGAACGGTCAACCTGCCACAATTATTAACTGATACTTCTGCCCATATAGAATATCTTTCAGAACTGTATGGGGTTTTTACAGAATTCGAAGATAGTCTTGAATCACCAAGTCCCTTAGTACGTCATCTTTATCGACGGACGAAGTATTCTTCAAAGCAGTTTACAAGGGTAGTCGAAGCGTTAGAAGCCCATATAGAGGATATAGAGTTAGTTATGGGAGAATATGAGGTGAATGACGAAATAAATGAAGAGGTTATTTGGTCTGGTGAAAAGTTTGAGGGTCTTCAAAGCCGTGTAAGAGACAACGTCTCCTTTTCTGAGTTTGGTGAACAGGGATTTAGGAACTTCTTAGACCTTATCAGGGTAGGGCTCCTGCAATCAGAATCCATTCCGACGGGCGAATTTACTCTTGCTGAAATCCTAACTATCTATTCTTCCCTATTAGAAAACATAAGAAGAGGGTATATTGAATGGGAATTAGGGGACGATACATTCCAATATGACGGTGGTCGAATTCCAATATGGGAATATCTCTCTATTGCCCTTATCTTGGCTGTCGGTATATATTTTATCATTGCGGGATTTATCGCATCAAGCGTCTCTCTTTATGCTATTGGTGTTTCGGTAATAGTGGGGTTTTATTTCCACGCTCGCTCCGAGTGGGTTAATTCTAGTCCAAACATTCAGCCAACAAGCCCAGCCATTCGTGCAACTCTACAGGGTAGGGAATCGGATAGTGTAGTTATTACTCCTAAAGGAGGCTGTAGCTTATCCTTCATCCAGATTAACAACGCATTTGGATATCCACGAGTAGCAGAGAACCCGCAATACCTGGCACTATATAGCCGGGATACACAAAGGGTGCAGCATTTCGGAAAAATAAAAGATATCTTGAACCCATCAGAGGTGGACTTAGAGTACACATTAGATGGATATGGTTCACCCGAGAACGGCGGAAAGGTTTTAAATTTGGTAGAAAATTCGTTCCGTCTGTTAAAGCCTACAATTGGACGGGGCAACACCAGGCTTACCTCGCATAGATATACGGATTTAGGAAAGTTAAAAAACGCAGCAACACTGGATGATTTATTCTGACGACCCTAATCCGATTAAAGGACATCCTCTCGACCAGTAGGGACCACCTCTTTGCAACGAATCCGGACTCTCTTCGCTTTTGTAGGGGCGGTGGCCGGGATGCGCTCGACCGAATGAGGTGAAGGGACTGCTAGTCCTCCAGTCAACCAGCAATCCAACAACGAGGTAAGGTAAACGATACCTTCACTCCCATGTTTCTCGTTTAATGCCGGGGTAGATGCAGACAATTGGTTCTTCTCTAATCCTACGCCAGCGTTTAGAATCTTGAGCTTCGACATACTGCCTTACACTCATTCCATCCGGTACTCTATTCCGCATGACCTCTACCTCCAAGTCATCGTATTCCCCGATGATTTCCGGCCGTCCATGTGTGGAACTGATACTGGCCTGGTCTGAGAAGAACACGTTTAAATCGAAATCTCCCGGTTCGTGTTCATCGCCTACAAAGTTCTTTGCGGCTCCGCCATACAGGATGATAGACCGAATATTCGACTCTTCCTCCCTGTAATGTTCCAAACAAAGGTCGCGAAGCCTCCGTAGATTGGTTTCACTCAGCCTCATTATGGCACTAGAGGAACTCTCAACCCTTATATTGTCTTCACGGAATGCGCGCCATCTGTTCAGCACTATCCCTTTTACTGTTCAGTTGGGATGTACACTCGCTTGAGCGGAACCATCGACTGATATTCCGGTTCGAGGTCTTCGTAGTGTTGGAGGAGAAGGTCAATGAAATCGTCCCTATCGAGGAGTGTGACGCGCTGAGAGGTATTTTCGGCGGCCTGTTCAGCGTCGCTTGTGAAGCCGCCAGTAGAGATATAGAGCCCTTTCTCACCCGACCCGAGGGTACCGTTAAATTCCCGCATATCCGGACCGCCAGTTGAACTTCGTCGATGCTTCACCTGTACCTTAATATACGGCGCTTCAAACCCGAGAGCGTCTGGATGAGCGACGACATCTACACCCTGGTCGGGGCCACTGGTAGTCGTCGTCGCGTCGTACCCCATTGCCCGTAGAAGGGCCGCAACGAGTTCCTCGAAATCGAAGGGGTCGATGCTCGCGATAATATCTGAAATTAGCTCTTCTGCGGTCGCCTGTACCTCTTGGAAGTAAGGTGGTGTCTCTTCATCATCTTCTTCGTCTACATCGTCGTCCTGCTCTCCGGAAAGAACGGTCTCAATTTTATCGAGCCGGTCATCAAGCGAGAAGACCGTGAGAACACTGCCGAGGGTGTTCTTAACAGGAGTGCTAAATTCATCTCGTGAAACGGTCTGCGACCAATTTACTCTACGAACATGGGGATAGCTTTCCGGATAGCCATTCGGTTTCCATAAATAGGACCCTTCAACGGTCCCAACGTGATATACGCGGGTAGACTTATCATATGTCAAAACGAGGTCGCCTTCCTCCATGACATGCGCAAACCGAAAAAGTTGGCCTGCATTCACGGCTACCCGGTAGTTAGAGTGATTCGGGTTTGCATCCCGATATCGGGCTTTCACTTCTTCGCGAGTCGTAGCACTAGAAAGGTCGCCTACTTCCTCCCATCCGATTGCAGCGATTGACTCTTCCGTAAACTCGTCAACCAACTCGTTATCATTTCCTGCGCGAACCATCCATCCGCTAGTATCGGCCATTAGTGTTAATGACGGAAATATGGGCAAAGAGATTTTCGGGTGGTAGGGCTACTTCTGACAGGGAAATAACTATTCTGAGTCGGCAGTTTCGTTTTAAATAGTGTCCCCCATTGTAGAGAAACCCCATATCGTAGATTCTCGCCCCTACCCCGGAGGAATTCTTGAACATGAAAAGTAATTCCGAACAATAATCGAACAAAGTTAGATTTATATCCGCTATCGTATTAGTTCCACATATGGGAAAACGACAATCGCCCATCCCGGTGTACGCCGACACCTATCAAAACGTCAAAGAGAAGAAAGGGGACCGAACCTTTGACGAGCTAATCTCAATGTGGGCTGAGAGATATGGCGAAGACAGCTAACGACACTATCTGGAAGTAGTTCGGAGAAAGCGGTCGGTCGTGCGGGTCCCAATCGCCTCGACCGACAAAGTATCTGAAACGCGGGTAGGCCATGCCCGTAAGGCGATAGCCTCTACCACTAGTAAAGGTCCCGGGTATAAGAAGGTATCCGGTTCGGGCTCTCGTCTTCCGATTCATGGCCGTCTCGTCAGCGACATCTGCTGGCAGCCATGAACGAAACCAACCGAAAGAACACATCACGTCAGAAGCAGACCCAAAGAATTGACACGCTGAGGGAGGTAGGCGGTCGGTCGGATGAATGGTTTCATCCTCGAAACACCGACTGTGGTCCTCTAAGGAGGCAGAAGGGAACGTGAGCACTCTTAGTCACGACGCCTTTCCTTGGCCTCTCCGACTAGCATCGATTGAACTCGGGCTTCGCGAACGCGGCGAACCGATGGCCCTCGATATACAGGTTCGTACGCAAGAGCAACTGAAGGAGAAAGGGATTACATGGAAACCGGAAACAATTCGACCGACCTACCCGAAAACGCGAGATTTTCAGCCTCCGAATATTCAAGAACGCCGTGACCAGATTGAATCGGAGTTCTATCCTCAATTCATCCAAGCAGAGAGGCCGATGCTTTGTAAGTATAGTCCGGGGATAGGGAAGACGGTAAGCTTCGGACTCGCCGCTGCGAATCTCGACCGGCCACACGCCTTCCTATTCAATACGCACCGGAAGGTACGGGATTTCCTTACGGATGATAATATCGATGAAGACGCCTACTTCCATCTTAAAGGGATGAACCAGCCCGTGCATACGTGTTGCATGGACGCCGGTAATGAACCCTGTGAACAGCATGGGGATGAGAAAGAATTGATGTGTCCGGTATACGAGCGCGACTCGGATGACGATATCCGCGAGCGGTTCGAAATTCTTGCAGCGCTCGTTGACCATGAGTATGCCCACCTGATGACGCCGGGGATAGGGTGGGAGTGTCAATGGTCACACCAGTTCGACCGTGTGGACGAGAATCGGTGGATTGTGGGCGTTCACGAGTATCAGGAGCGGTTTGAGGACGAGCGAGACATTATCATTGACGAGACACCACGTTTCAAACGGGATATCGCCGTATGGACGACCGCCGACCTCCAGAAGGCGGCGGACCTCCTCAATGGACTTTCGGACCCTCTCGCAAACCCGATTGCGGACTGGATAGAAACCGAGTTGAAAAATGGAATTGACAGCGGAAATCTATCAGCGTGTGCGCAGCCGAAGGTCGAGATAGAGAACGATACTGCCGAGACACTAACCGAACTCAAAGTTGCATATAATGAAGCCCTCGACTCACAGGTCCGAGACAACTGGAATGGAACCCAGCCCTGCTTTGATGCTATTCTTGCAGCGATAGCGGAAACCGGGTTCGCACCGACCGCATGCAAAGAGGCAATTGCGGGACCGGCTACCCTACATTATTGTCCGAGATGTGGTGTAGTTACTGCTGGCGGTAGATGTGAATCAGAGGACTGTGACTGGGAGAGGGACTCTAATTCCATTCTCCGCCCCCCAGGTAGGCGCTCGCGCCATCGAACGAGTTCATTCGCTTTCGATGCGGCCACTCGTTCTACCTCCGTAGACTATCGACTGAAGTTTATGTCGATGACCGGCTACGACGAGATGCCGAAGGATATCCTCGTTCTTGATGCTACCGGCGAAGTCGAGAAACTCGCCGCTGCCTACGGGGTCTCGGAAGACGAGATAATTGTGACCGGCGATGAGCCGATTGAGATGAATGCCCGTGTGACGCAGATTTCGAATGGGCAGTATCACGCAGGAATCATCAAAAAGGCAGCTCAAGAGGATAGAAGGCTCGCACGACGGATTCAACGCTCCATCGACATGGCCGGACGGAAACATAGCAAACCGCTCTTCGTCATTAAACAGTCTCTTGAATATCATTTTGATTTCCCCGATAACGGGGTCGTCGAGAACTGGGGCGCGTTACGAGGGCTAAACTCGATGATGGACTGCGATGCCGTAATGTGCATCGGCGCACTTCACCCTCGGATAGACGACCTCCGACGAGAGGCCGAACTCTTAGCGGAAACTCATCCCGACATCGAGGTAGGTGGCGAAGAACGGAGTAGTTGGGAGGAGTCGCCCTATCCTCCGATTCAACGAGATATCATTCGGCCTCCGGGAAAATCGCACGGATGGACAGTCCAGACGAAAGCGTTCACCGGGTTGACGGGGACGTTGTTTCGAGAGGTCCGAGAAAACGAATTCGTACAAGCCGTTCACCGTCCACGACCGATTCTTTCGGACGACCCCGTGCATATCTATCTCCTCTCGAACGTGCCGACCGAGCTCCCTATTGACGAGTTCGTCTCCTGGGAGGAGTTTATCGACCCGCCGGTCCCGGAGAATGCCATTGACACCCTCGTAAAGCCCCTTGTGGAGCGGTATCCCGAGGAGGAAATCGAAATTACGACATCTGAGCTTTACGAGCTCGTCGGAGACGACTGTACGGACCGGACGGTGCGAAATTGGATGGACGAGCTCGCCGAAGCGAGTATCGTCGACCATATCGGAAATACTCCGAATAATAGCAAAATCTACTCTATGAACACGGATGAGCTACGCAGCCTCATATAATCCGAAGTGCCGAGCCTACCCCATTTTCGATAATCGACCGAACGGTTGATAAGCAGCCGGGGGTCCGGAAATTTCTACTACTAGTATACTAGTAGCGGATTTTTCCACCCGCCTACCCTCGGTTGAGTGTCATCACTCTATTTCTAGTATTCTGACGTGATATTCGGTATCGAAGAGAAAACGGTCGTCTTCCTTAATATCGGGAGTATCCGTATCTAACACCAGAGTTACATCTTTATTCGGAACGATTGTAGCGATGCTCGATGCACAGCCGACTACAGAGAACCGTTGAGAATGCACGACGGGGGGAGGGGCACTGCGAGGGCTGTAGTGCTCACGAATGCTCCGGGGGGTCGTTCGTGAATCCGGGCCTGTCGAACCCCGGGGGCGATTTACTCTTCGTCACTGACGAACCTCGGCATCCCGTTGAGTGGAATCAGCACGACGACTGGGCGGAGTACAACGACGAATGGCTGCCGCGATTCAATAATGCGCAGGGCGGGCAACTCATCGAGAAGTTGCTCGACCCTATGGAACTCAGTATCGACGACGTCTGGATAACCGACTCCATCAAGTGTCCGACGCAGAAGGATACTAGTCGTGGGATTCCGGCGGCGGAGACAGAGGAGAGTTTTGAGCACTGCCGCGCCTACCTCGATGCAGAGATAGAGGCCGTAAACCCGGTCGGTGTCGTCACGCTCGGAATGCAGGCGACGAGACGAACCCTACAGGTGCTCGGGGTCACGGAAGATAAAGCACGCCGAGTCCAGGTCTCAGAAGAGTACGGGCATTCGGGGTTCAAAACGACACCGCCCGTGGTTATCTCGCTTCACTGGGCACAGCGGACGGTCGCCGAACGCGAATGGGTGCCGGTCGTGCAAGAGGCGATAGTAGACCTCGTAGAATCCTCACGGTAACAGCGGAGCCGTGATGCGACTCGCGGGCCATCCGGGTAGGTCATGGGAGGTCCGTCCGTTCCTGCTTCATCTGACATGGTGGCCTCCGATGCGTGCGTGGTTCAACTCCGCGCTGGCCCACTGATACGAGTGTCTGATGTTTCGGTAGGTGCAGCGCCGAGAGAAGCGGTTGAACGCTCGGACGCTTCGGTCACGTATAGATTGGGAGTCTCACGTCTCGAAGCTCGATGAAACCGAGAGGTGGTAATCTCACTGAGGAACGTCAGAAGTATCTTCTCTGTCAAGGTCATGCTCTCCCTCGCTATATTAGAAACACGGTCTCGTTCGTCTGTCTCTTCGGCTCTGGTGGTTTGAACGGGTGAGCGAGACGTGGAGTATCTCCGGCGAGCGACCATTCGGTTTCAATTTTCAGTGATGGAAGGCCGCAATCCCACAGGCCATCTCACCGTTCGTTACAGCTCGGTTCCTCGGTGAGAATGCTAACTTGTTTAGGGACAGCCTATGCGAACTCCATCCCTCTGTCATATCAGCGCAAATCTTCAATTCTCCTCACCGACTGTGGCTCTACCCTCTTCTACTCGTATTAAAATATATACGTTCATGGTCGGTGATGAGAGCACAGGGATACAGGAGAGTAAAAGAGCGAGCACCTCTCGTATTCACCAGAACGAACTCTCATTCTGCTCTGAGATTTAATTCTGAATAACAATCTACTTCAATGAAGAATAGGTAAACTGAGCTGGCAGAAGAGAACATTTTATTCAGAAACTAGCGGAACTTTCATTATTCTCGCACTCTAGTTAGTAACCATAGACTCGGAAGAACCGAGAGCGGGAGAACTATATAGAATCCGTTAAAGAAAGTTATCATCCTTAAAACGAATTATGGCACGGATTCAGCCCATCCAACGTTATGGCAGCAAGTATAATCATCTAAATTTTCTCCACTCACTCCTACCGAATGTCAAGAGATTTGTCCTTCCTTATGGTGGGAGTGGTGTCACCCTCTGGAGTAGAGAACCTTCACCCATCGAAGTTTGGAACGACATTGATAGTGAGCTTTATAATTTCCTTGATGTGGTCCTCAGAAAGGAGGACGAACTTCTAACACTTCTAACCGACAAATCCTTCTACTCACGACAGCTGTTCGAAGAGGCTCACAAACGCTGTCCCGAGGATAATGTCTTGCGAGCATTCTACTTTCTTGTCCGAAACGCTCAAGCCTTCAATGCGGTAGAAGGTGGGTCATGGCGACGTGACATCTCGAATATTCGTCGTGGGAAAGCAGCAGTCCTCTCATCATGGGAACACCGAATTGACCAAATTCGCCAAACTCACGACCGAATGACTGACAGTAGATTGCGGTCAAGAGTCCAAATCGAAAATCGCCCAGCTTTAGAGATTATAAGTGATTATGACGATAGTGAGACTCTGTTCTACCTTGACCCACCTTATCCCCCTCAAGCACGTACCAGCACCGGTCAATATCACTACGAAATGAATACCGAGGACCACCGAGAGCTAGCAGAGACATTGCAAGACGTGGAGGGTTATTGTGCAGTATCCGGTTATGAATGTGAACTATTTGACAATCTCTATGAAGGATGGTGGCTGCATTCGGATGAGGAAAAGACGCTTGCTGGTAAGGGAACTGGTTCACGGCAAGAAGTTTGCTATACGAATTACGACCCAGATGAGGTCTGTGAATAATCCCAAATAGAGATAATACAATTGACTATTGCCGTTCTCTACAGTTCTGGGAACGACTCTGAGAACCTGCGGACATCATGCGGGGCCTTCTTTTGAGCTTCTCCCCAGAGCTCTTCGATTTCAATCCCACTCGCCCTACCCCGAGACGCCTTTTGTAGGCCAGTTGCCTCTTGGAAAATCTCCATTGCACCACCCATTCCAATCGACCAGCCCCGTTTTTCGGCATAGTCGAGTATAGGGTGTGCGTCTGAGGAGACACGGGCATGGCGGGGTGACGAGGCAGGGTCTTCATGGTCATACCCGCCACTGTGCTTCGGGCACGTGCCGAGCAAGGTTGTGTGCTTTTCACTTGGTGTCTCGCCGTTCATGACTTTTTCTTTGCATATTTCGAAGTCTTCCTGTAATTGTTCTCGCCATCGTGGGTCGTCCATTGGCTCCCATAAATCCCACCACACGATAGGGTACGTGGCACGGTCCTGACCAACAATGTGAATATACCAGATTATGAGAACGGAAGAGAGCTTTTTCTGGAGCGCAGGTACCTCTGTCCAGTGGTCTGCTTCTGCGATTTCGGTATAGTCACACATACAAAGAACAAGGCGCTCTTTAGGCCGGAGAAGTTCATTTCCTCCTGTCCGTCGAAGGGGTGTTACTTTAAGTTCAATACCCTCGTCTGTAAAATCCGGTCGTGCATCGTTATTAATAGCAATATCGAAATACCCCTCTTCGATAACATTTGCGACACCGTGCTTCGACCGTGCACGCTCATCATCGGCCATTCCGTTGATTTCTGCGTCGATATCACCAAACGTCTTCCCTAAAAGTCTGTTTGTAGCTTGGAGAATCTCCTCACGGGAAGCCGTCACCCCGTTTGTAAGGCCGGTCATACTCTATTCAGAAACATCCGGGGTTATCAATCCTGCTTCTTCGTTACCATCGCTTTCCTAACAGTAGTGTACACTAAGAGGGCAACAGACCGTAGCATAAATAATGTCTGCCGAGAAAGCGTAGGGAAACACATGTCCTCCAATGATTCTCTTGTGTCGGATGACCGCTATGGGGTTTATCAAGCGGATTCCCGAAAACTAGCTAAGACTCTGGCGGACTATTTTGACGATGATGAAATTAGCTCTTTAGTTGACGCAACTGTCACGTCTCCCCCTTATGCGGATATTAAAGATTACGGATATGATGAACAGATTGGCTCAGGGGATAGTTATGACCAGTATCTCGATGACCTTCGTAAGGTCTTCAAAAACGTTTACGAGGTAACTGCCGAAGATGGGTCATTATGGTTGAACATTAATAATAGGCAGTTTAATGGCCGAATCGTCGATATAAAGTCCCATATTATTGAGGCACTGGAAAATCTTGAAAACAAGCGGCACTGCGAGAAATGCGGGGACCGTGCACGTCGAAACGGTGAGACTGGAGAACTCTACTGCACAAATATTGAAGACCATGAAGACGGCGATGAATGGCGCTACGACCCAACTGATGATTCTTGGATTTGCCATAATGAGGTTATCTGGGACAAACAGAAGTCGAATGACGAGCGTGACGGTGTTCGTAATGTCTTCGAGTATGTGCTAATATTCAAAAAATCGGAGGAGTTCGAGGTCAACGAAGACGCTCGAATCTACGACCCAACGCAGTTGAAGCAATGGTGGATAAGCGACACATACAACTATTCACCGGACGGTGCGACCTACCCGAACGTATGGGACATTCCTGCCGAGATGACCGGTGGATGGGGTGATGACGACCTAAATCATGATGCCGTCTTTCCTGCTGCGCTTGTTGAGCGAATGATTGAGATGTCCACTAAACCAGGAGATACTGTTTTAGACCCATTCGCTGGTACAGGGACAACGCTAGCAGTTGGCGACCTTATGGACCGCCGTACTATCGGCTTTGAACTTAACCCAGACTATATTTCGCTTCATGGAAGCCGCCATGAATCAATTGAGCAAGCATGGTTCGGCGGTGAATCAGAACACCTCTCCTTAGAAGACCGGAAACAACGATATGCACAGGCGACATGGGCCTTACGGCATCACGGCTATGTAAACTGGCTCTTCACTACGTTACGAAGTCAAGCTCGGGACGTTAAGGACATTCATGACCTATGGTCGGCGCTCGCGGAAGCTGATACAGAGAGTGTGGTTGAGAGATGGTGTAGCAATAATAAAACAACAAATGCCGACCCGTTAATAGCAGCACTGCGTTCTACCCTACCAATTAAAGTACTTCTTGAGAACCTGGATATCTCTTGCGAAGATGTTATTTCAGGGAGTGAATCGCAGTTAGATAGCTTGATAGATGCAGCTTCAAGTTCACCGGCCGCGATAGTAGCTGCGCTATTAGAGACACTCGACGAGCCGAATGTGATACAAGGATTAGGTCAAGGAACGTCTATAAATACCGAGGCAGACATCGCCAGTGGTGAATTTGAAGCGATAGCAGAGGAACTACTTGATGAACTATCACCAGTGGAATTATTCACTCGTCTCAGTGAAAGAGTCACAGCTAGTACCCTAACAGAATGTGTTAGTGACCTCGATACCCCCACACAAGCAACGCTAGGTGAGTGGGGTACAGCAAAAGAAACGGACGGCCCAGACCGAGACGCAGTATTATTTGGTGCGTTAATCGTTGCTATCAGGCAATCCATCACCCTCGAAACGGAAACACGGCCAAGTGTTATTGAACCGCTCATTGACCTTCAGCGGACGCATGGAGACCGGTTTGGGATTCACACAGTCGTTCTTCAACCGAAGACTGAGGATGGAATGCCCCCTGAAGACGAGGACCGCGCGCCGGTCAAGCAGTCGTTCCTTTTCGCTTCACAGGAGGCAGCTTCTGATGGTGCAGATGTACTCGAAGCCGCTGTTAAGTATCTTCATGCAGAGACCCCATCGAGTAACGCAAAGAAGCTCCGAAAGCACGGACTTGACGCTGAGAGAGAGTGGCTTTCTGTTACGTCTTTCGATGAGTGCATCGAAAATGATGAGCTTGCATGGCCGACTGATGCTTTCTATCTCTATACGGAAGGTCGACCAGAACAGTACACACGGCAGTTTGACTTCAATAGCCAACTGTGGGAGATGTGTACGTCAAATCCAAGTAGGTGGTCAGAGAAATATTGTACCCGGACTCGACCAACGGTAATTAATCCTCTCCGGCTCATCATTGAGGAGGCGGAGCCAGACCAACCACGATACACCATACGGCGTATAAACAATTACGGTAACGCCACCATTGATTCTGATGACGAAGGTTATTCCACATCATTTTTCTAGCTACCGCGAATCCCAAACAACCAATAAAATATTCGCCATGAAACCGAGTTCTAATGGATGTGTAGTAGATTGTACCATCACCTACCAGAACACCATCAGGGGAACATTCTTTCAGTAGGTATTTGAGGAACCCAAGAGTACTTAGTGATACTCCTAGACATCAATCATGCCTGCTCCTGTCCTTTACCTTGCTCGCCCTCGAAAAGAGGTATCGGAATCTCTCGTTCGCCGGGAATTTGCGTGGTTAATAAAGAACCAACTCTATGACACTAACCAACTTGGATGGTCGTTTTCTCACGGTCAAGTTAACCGCTATCCCGTTTCTGGTAGAGACTCAATGCTCTCAAACCTCTCAAAGGGGAACATCGGAGATGTAGAGACAGTCATTAATTGTTTCCGTAAAGAGAACCCGTGTTTTATTGTTCCATTGGGCGAGGAGATTAATATCGAGATAGTAGCACAGCGAGCCGCTACTATAGAGGCTGTCGGAGAGATTTCCGATATTACTAATCCGGATGTAAGATATTGTGATAACGTCGGGGCGTTCTGGGACGAGCAAGCAACTACCGCACCGGACGTATTTCAAGATGCACCCCCTGAAAGACGAGGGGTTTTTAATATTTCCCATCCCTTTGAGCACGGCCCCTTCCTTGACGGTGACAGCAATGACAGATATGAAATTCACCGGGATGGATGGCAGACTATGGACCCCAGTGGACCGATTTACTCCATATATTTCCCTATAAATGCAGATTCCAACACATCGGTCGATAGTAGTTTTAAGAAAATTTGGTCACTCTGTAGCCGACTACCTACAGGTAGTAATATGAGTGTAGAGAGCCATACTCGGTTAAAACCTACTTATGAGGTCACTCAGGGGCCAAAGTATAGTATTAGTGGGAATACTCTTACGTTCAACTCCGGTGCTGTGTCACCAGGTAGTCTTGTTTTAGCAATTGAGGATAGTATTCAGGAATCGGAAATCAATGAGCTACTACGACGTTGTAGCACACTTGGGCTGAGTATCGCTACCGAGCATAGTAGTGGCTCATCCATCTATTTTCTATTGAAGCTTCACCCACTTCATAAAGATAATCCAAAACCACATTATAAAGCTTCCCGAGAGCGGCGTAAACTTGCACAAACGGAATGGGCACGAGATGAAGTGCCAGGGTATAAAAAAATCTCTACATTTGAATCAGGTCCACGGGAACACTGTCTAATTACGGTTAATAGCCGTCAGGTTGTCGTCAAGCGAACAAGTGGTGAGGGTGGCCGTGGTAAAGATTCAGATGACTTCATGTGGGCAATAGGTAATGAGGAACCAGAGCTCTTCTCCGTATTCCGTGATACACAACGTGCTTTAGCCTGTGAAGAAAGTGGAAGAGCCTTCTTAGATGCAATCTATGATATCTGGGAGGCCACTTGGGAAATAGATAAACTTCCATCACAACTGCAGAGATTACATGATGAGCTTCCGCCAAACTCGAACGCACAGGACATGGAATACGGGCGCTTAGCTCTGCTATGGATATATGCGCTCCAATTTATCGTAGAGGACATAAACTATCGATTTAACTTCCATCCAGTGAAATTGGCACAGAACAGGATAAAATACAGAAAGCAAGGACGTGACCAACCGATGAACATCGTTCTCCGTATCGCAGCATCTAATCCTTCAGAGGACCGACTTCGGAAACTTACTGACCAGACGAAAGGCCAATCAAATGATGTCTCACGTCCCAGTGTCGCATGGGGATTTGAGCATCTTGTTCCGTGGTTGCGGAAGAAAAACATAATCACTAGTTCTAGAAAAGAGGAGCCAAAAATCCCAGACCAGCACAAGCCTTCTTCGCTCTCAGATTTCTTGTAAAAGAGGAATCCGCGAACCGAGTATATTTATGGCCTCTACGAGCTCTGAATATGGACGAGAGATGGATGCTACGCGGTTCTAACTATACATCCCTCCTTCCCGAGCCTACCCCTACTCTCTCGCCTGTAGGCGCGATAGAGGCCCGTACAAAGTGGGAATGTATACTCCAATGAACGAAGACGACGGAAATTCTGTTGGTCTAGTAGTTCTTGTTTAAACACGGTGAATAGTATCTAATCCGACCTTTATATAGGAGGGCGTTGTGCAAGCGATATGGCGGCGAACGCGAACGACGAAGCTCAGGTAGACATGAAACGGTTCTGGTTTTGTGTATACCGCGAGGACCCACTATTCCACGCAAGCCAGACGTGTCACCATCTTCAGAACCGACCACGGGACCTAGAAGACTTTCCGGTGGCGCACATTCCAGCCGACTCGAACGAAGTTGGTAGTGAGTCAGAACTTAGGTTCTGTACGGATTGTGGGGTAGCAAACCCATTTGAGTAGCGACAGAGGTGGAAGATACTACCGAGTATAAATATCTCAACGAGTCACCATAAGCCGGGAGCTTATGGTCCGGGTTTTTATATAGAACAGGCTCATTGAGTCTTGATGCGGATACCAGAAAATCGCACGACAGGGGCGAATTTAGGTATAGACGCGCCGGTGGTCTAGTGGTAGGACATGAGCTTCCCAAGCTCATAGCCCGGGTTCAATTCCCGGTCGGCGCATTTCTGTCGAACGAAGTGAGACGAAACGCGCAGGGAATCTGAACCCTGCCAGACGCAGCCCGCGAGCGAAGCGAGTCGGAACGTCTGGCTCCGGTTCAATTCCCGGCCGGCGCACTCCCTTTCGAGCGTCAGATAGTTACGTAGCCGAGATACACCTCGCCGTCTTCGGAGACGTGGACCGAGAGCGCGTCTTCCGGGTCCCGCGCGGCGACCTCCCACTCTTCGGTCGCCCTCGCGTCGCCGACTTCGACCGACACCTCGTAGGTTCCGGGAGCCGGGAAGTCGAAGTCACGCTCCGCCGACTCGTTGGCCGAGAGGTCGAGCGACACCTCGAACGCCACGGTCGAATCGTTCGCGGCGACGACGCGGACGGCGACGGTCCGAGCGGTCGGCCCGGCGTTCGAGACGCGGAGTTCGTAATCCACGTTCTTGTCGTACGTCGCCACCTGTTCTCGGGTCGTCGCGTTTGCAGCCGTCGCGTTTGCCGTCGTCACGTTCGTCTCGGCTCCGACCGTCTCGGTTCCGTTCGGCGCGCTCTCGGCCGTCGCGTTCCCCGGCGGCGGAGCGACGACGCGCTCGGCGCTCGTCGTCGCAGTCGTCGCGTCGTCAGTTCCGTCGCCGTCGGTCGCCGGTCCGCCACAGCCAGCGAGGAGGACGCACACGATGACCGCCCCAATCCAGCGCCTCGACATCGACCGTACCTTCGCGTCCGCGAGCAAATGCCTTGTGGGGTCGCCGACCTCAGCGTGACGGGGTCTCACTCTGCCTTTCCAGTATTTCCGCTCGTCCGCCACTTCCGCTCGCTTACTATTCCTGACGTCCATCACTTCCGCCAATCCACTACTCGTAGCCGTTCGCGACGAGGTCCAGCACCTCGTCAGTTTCGCTCTCACCGAACCGCATCGGTCGCCGCCACCACGGTCCTTTCCCGGAATCACTCGATAGGTCAGTGACGAGGCGGTTGGCCGTCGCCCCCTGCTCGGGCGAGCTCAGCGGGACCGCCGTCTCGTAGAGGCCGGACTCGTCCGCCTCGCCCGTGAGCAGGACCGCGGCGTCGAACTCCTCGCGCTTGACGTGGGCGTTGTTCCGGAACCGCCGGCGTTCCGCCTCGGGGAGGTCGGCGTACTCCTCGCCGGACACGGGGTCGCGCGCGAGACGAAACTGGCCGACGAGGTACGCGCCCCAGTCGGGTGCAATCCACTCGCGCGCCGGGGACCCGCTGGTCGTCAGCGTCGCGTAGAAGAGTACGTAGTCGCCCTCCTGCAGGTCGAGCAGGGGCCGTGCCTTCACCCCGTACGGGTCGCCGTAGGTGTAAGCCTCGCACTCGGGATACTCGGCGAACTCGGGGTCGAGGTGGACCGGCGCGTCGGCGCTTTCCTCGGGCAGTTCGGTGTCTAAGTCGAGGTCGGCGTAGGTCGGCACCGGGTCGCTGGTCGGCGACGTCTCCGGGATGGGTACGAACTCGAAGCGCCCGTCGGGGTAGATGGGACCGCGGACGCCCGGTGCGTTCGTGTTGGCTCCGACGTTGATGGCGACGGCGCGGGGCATTCGGACGTGTGGAGGCGTGCTATCGAGAAAGGACTGTCGTTCCGAGAGCGCTACCGCGCCGACATCGGATTCACGCAGTTCCGGCAGTAGGTGTACCCGGTGTCGTTCTCCGTACCGCACCGCGGGCAGACGACGACCGACGGGTCGTCGTTTCGCTGCCGGTCGTCGCTTCGCTGTCGGTCGTCGAGTTCTCGGACCTCCTCGACGGGAGACGTCTCCCGGTTCGGCGGCGTCGAACGGAACAGCGGCGCGTCCTCGTCGCTCCGGAGGTATCGGTAGATGAGCAACTGGAGGAGCGAGAAGAGGAGTACGTAGAGGACGATCCAACCCCAAACGCCCATATCGTGCCATACGGTGTCATGGTACTTTGCTCTTCTGTCGGCGTCGGCGGGTTCGGTGGAGTCGGCGGGCCGAACCGGCAACCATTAATCCGACGAGTCGGCAGGGAAACTCATGGAGCGACGACGGCGGATGCGGTATCTCGCGTGGGTCGCACTTCTGTTGGGACTGGCGCTCGGCGCGCAGGGCTTGGCCGCGAATCAGGGCGTGTCGGCGACCTCGGCCGACGAGGGGAAGTACGACGGCCACACGCTCATCAGCGTCCAGAGCTACGGCCTCGACGGGAAACTCCTCGAACTGAACGAAAACGACGAGGTCGTCTGGCGGTACGACCCGCCGAACTCGCGGGTGTTCGACGCCGAGCAGTTGGACAACGGCAACTTCCTCGTGGCGGTGACGACCAAGCTTCCGCCCGCGAAGTGCCCGGCCGACCAACTCGTCGTCGAGTCGGACCAGTGCATCGAGGCGAAGGTCCTCGAACTCGACTACGAGACCAAGAACGTCGTCTGGAACTACTCGTGGTACGACGAGAAAATCACTCACCACGAGGTCCACGACGTGGACCGACTCGAAAACGGCAACACCGCCGTCGTGGACATGGGCAACGACCGAGCGTTCGTCGTGAACGAGTCGGGCGGCATCGTCTGGGAGTGGCAGGCCGAGAACCACCTCGGCGAGGGCACCGCCTTCCGCGAGCGGTACGGCGGCCCGCCGAACCACGGCGGCGAGACGGACTGGACCCACGTGAACGACATCGACAAGTTGGAGAACGGCAACTTCCAGCTCTCGATTCGGAACTTCGACGTGGTAATCGAGGTCGACCCCGAGACGAAGAACATCACGAACGTAGTCGGCGCACCCGGAAAAACCGAGGTCCTCGACCACCAGCACAACCCCTACAAGCTACGAAACGGGACCGTGCTGGTCGCCGACAGCGAGAACGACCGCGTCGTCGAACTGAACGCGACGACCGACGAGGTGGTCTGGCAGTACGGCGGCCGGGGTCTCCTCCACTGGCCCCGCGACGCCGACCGCCTCCCGAACGGTAACACGCTCATCGTGGACACGTTCAACAACCGCGTCGTGGAGATAAGCCCGCGCGGCGAGGTGGTCTGGAAGTACGAGGGCGTCCAGATGCCCTACACCGCCGACCGACTCTCAGTCCCCGAAGAGGACCACGAGACGGTCCCCGGAACCGAACTCCGGAGTCGCTACAGCGGCGTCAACTCGCTCCAGAGCACGCTGGAGCAGGCCGAGGCCTACGCCGCGTTCGTCTTCCCCGCGTGGATGAAGCTCCCCGAACTCCTGACGCTCGCGGGGATAGCGGTCTGCGCACTCCTCTTCGTCCTCGACCTCGGTGTCGCGGCTGTCCGCGGTGAGTAGCGGAGTCGAGCGAACCGCTCCGAACCCTCAAACGGGCTGAATCCGGAGGATGCGGTCGTCCTGCGGAGCGGGCGTCCCCCGACCGTCCCTGTTGCTGGTCGTGACGTAGAGGTGGTCGTCCGGGCCGGTGAACACCGTCCGGAGGCGGCCGTACTTCCCGTCGAGCAGGCGCTCTTGCTCGACCACTTCGTTCCGGTCGTCGATTCGTACGCGGTGGAGATGTGTTCCCGCGAGCGTGCCGAAGAAGAAGTCGCCCCGCCAGTCCTCGACCGGACCCTCGTAGAAGGCCGCGCTTCCGGGCGCGATGGTCGGGGTGTAGGCCGCGATGGGGTCGGTGAATCGGTCGCCGTCGCTCGGTCCCGTGACGTCGGGCCACCCGTAGTTGTTCCCGGCCCGGAGGACGTTGATTTCGTCGCCGGACGAGGGACCGTGTTCCGTGGCGTAGAGTGTTCCCTCTCGCCACGCGAGGCCCTGCGGGTTCCGGTGGCCGTAGGTGAACGCGGCGTTGCCGAAGGGGTTGTCCGGGTGAGGTTCGCCGTCGGGAGTCAGCCTGAGAACCTTCCCGGCCAGCGAGTCGCGGTCCTGCGCGCGGCTCCCCCGACCGGCGTCGCCGGTCGTGACGAAGAGGCTCCCCTCGGGACCGAACGCGATGCGACCGCCGTCGTGGACGGTCGAGGCCGGAATCCCGTCGAGGACGACCGACTCGCGCGCGAAGTCTTCGGAGACTCGGTGGCGCACCACGCGGTTGGCGAGACCGTCCTCGCCGTCGTAGGTCTGGTAGGTGTACGCGAGGTCGGGGTCGTCGGGGTGGAGCGCGAACCCGAGCAGGCCGCCCTCCCCGCGGGCGGCCACCGCGTCGGTGAGGTCTGCGACCTGCTCTTTGCGGTCGCTCTCGCGGGCGACGCGCTGGATGCGGCCGGGGCGCTCGGTGACGAGGAGGTCGCCGTCGGGCGCGACGCCGACGCCCCACGGGACCTCCAACTCCATCGTCACCGTCTCGATGCGGAACCGCGGCTCCTCGGAAGTGGTGGTCTGCTGGCTCCCGGCGGTCCGCAGACAGCCAGCCGCCCCGACCGTGCCTGCCGCCGCCAGCGACCGCAGGTACGCGCGCCGCTTCATGCGCGTGTCAAGGAGGCCACGGGAGAAAAACGGCGTGGTTCGCGGGTCGCGGTGACACGGCGACGGCCAGCGACGGCCGAATAGAGTCTGGCTACCGGCCGGAGACGACTGCCGTTCCGGCAGCTATCGGCGATGCGGGAAGCAGGAACTCGTGCGGAGATACCGCACGGAAGAAGGGAGTTCGCGTCCGAGTAGGGACCAGTCGGACGGCGCACGCAACGATTCGACCGCGAGCGGGACGGCGCGAACTTACGCGGGGCAGACGCGCCACGTGGTCGCGCTCGTGTACGACCACTTCTCGATTTCGAGGTCGGTCGCGGAGTCTTTGAGCTTGACCATCAGCGCGCCGATCTCCTTGGCCGAGAGGTCGACTTCGTCCGCGATGAACTTGCTCTTGAAGTACATCTCCCCGTCGTCCGCCTTGCTCCGGAGGAACTGCTTGAGGCGCTGTTCCTTGGACTGCGGTTCGGGGGCGTCGGAGGGCTGGGTAGTTGCGCTCATCGTCATTTCCACGTAGGGGACAGGGGATGATATAAAGGCCAGACGATTAGTGTCGTTTTCCGACGATTTCGGTCACAAAATCCACACGAGGCCGGAAAATCGGGTAAAACAGACTTTTCACGACGTTTTCTCCTCCTTTCTTATCGTTCAAAAGCGGTTCTAAGTCTTTGTTTCTTCATTCAGAGTAATAGTAGAAAGGGCGTGTGAGCGACTGACATCGTACTATAACGGGAAAAGTCAACCCGGCGATGACCGGTGTGGCGACGGGGTTACTCGGTGTCGAGTGAACGGTGATCGCGGGAGAAACGTCTGGCGCCGTCGCGTCTCAGGACTGCTCGTGGACCCAGAACTGCTCGTCGGTCGTGACTTCCTTCTTGAAGATGGGCACCTCGTCTTTGAGTCGGTCGATGCCGTCCTCGACGGTTCGGAACGCCTCCTCGCGGTGGCCCGCCAGCACGACGACGAACACGATGTCCTCGCCGTACTCGATGACGCCGGTCCGGTGGTGCATCACTACGTCGTAGACGCCTTCGCGCTCCTCCAGTTCGGCGCTGATGGCGGCCATCCGCTCGTCGGCCACGCCCTCGTACTTCTCGAACTCCAGACGCTCGGTCGGGTCGTCGTCGGGGTCCTCCTTCGCTCGGACTCGTCCGGTGAAGGTGGCGATTGCCCCCGAGTAGGGCGCGTCGTCCGACCGCTTGACCTCGGCCACGAGCGATTCGAGGGTCTCGTACGGTTCGGTACCGTCGAGTCGCGCGCGGACCTCGGCGGGATCCACGTCGGCCGGGGAGTCGGCCCGCACGAGGAGTTCGCCCGGCGATTCGGAGTCGTCTTCGGCGGAACTCCCGGCCGCGGCGGTCCCGTCGCTGCCGATGACCACTCGCGGCGCGTCGGCCTCGGGGAACCCGACGAGGAGCGCGTAGTCGTAGTCCGGCGTGAGGTCGACCAGCAGGTCGGCCAGCGACCGGTCGCGCCCGGAGGCCGTCCACCCCTCGGGGTCGAGTTCGTACTTCGCGTCCGCGGGTTCCTCGTGGGTCTCGACGTTGGTGTCGGTCCGGTGAATCGCCGCCACCCGTTCGTCCTCACCGAGTCGGTTCGCCAGTCGGTCGGCGACCGCCCGTGCCGCCGAGTCCGGGCCGACGACGCTCAGTACGTGCATACCGCGATTTTGGACCGGGGCGCGCTTGTAGCCTTCGGTGGCCCCTATCCGCTCTTACCTTCGGGGAGTGCGCGTCGAAGGGTCGGTTCGCCGGTTCCGGACCCCGTGAGAAACGTGAGCGAGACCCGCACGTGGACCGCTGTCGGTGACGAATCTCGGGGCGTCGCTCCCGACAGTTGGCAATCCTTAAGGCCGCGTCCGGACAATAGCGCCACAGAATGAAAGTAGTCGTCTCCATCGGCGGGAGCGTCCTCGCGCCGGACCTCGGGTCCGAACGCGTCCGCGCTCACGCCGACGTAATCGAGGACCTCGCCGCCGAAGGCTGTACCGTCGGAACCGTCGTCGGCGGCGGCGGCGTCGCCCGAGAGTACATCGGCGCGGCGCGCGAACTCGGGGCCAACGAGATAGAACTCGACGACATCGGCATCGACGTGACGCGACTTAACGCCCGTCTGCTCATCGCGGCGCTGTCCGAGCAGGCCGCGCCGAGTCCGCCCGAGGATTACGAGTCGGCGGGCGCGGCGATGCATCGGGGAGACATCGCCGTGATGGGCGGAGTCACGCCGGGCCAGACCACCGATGCCGTGAGCGCGGCGCTGGCGGAGTACACCAACGCCGACCTGCTGGTCTACGCGACCAGCGTCCCCGGCGTGTTCAGCGACGACCCGAACGAGACCGACGACGCCCAGAAGTTCGACGAACTCACCGCGAGCGAACTCGTGGACGTCATCGCGGGTCTGGAGATGAACGCCGGGAGTTCCGCGCCCGTGGACCTGCTCGCGGCGAAACTCATCGAGCGGTCGGGCGTGCGGACCATCGTCCTCGACGGTACCGAACCCGAGCGAATCGCCGACGCGGTCCGGTTCGGCGAACACGAGGGCACCGACATCGTGCCCGAGGGCGCGGACGACCAGATGACCTACTGGGCGAGCGACGAGCAATGAGCGACGACTCTGCCACCGACGAGTCGGCGGACGACGCCCGCGAGATGCACCCCGACGACGACCCCTACGTCCTCCAGGGGCCACAGTCCCACGCCTTCTGGGCCGAGTCGGTCGCCGACCGGATTCTCGACCGCGACCCCGAGGAACCCATCGTCGTCAAGGGCGGCATCTCGCCCTCCGGCGTCCCGCACCTCGGCAACATGAACGAAATCGTCCGGGGCTACTTCGTCGCCGAAGCCCTCCGCAGTCGGGGCTACGAGGTCCGGCAGGTGTTCACCGCCGACGACCGCGACCCGCTCCGAAAGCTTCCCCGAAAGCTGGCCGACCTCGACGGGAACATCGTGGAGTTGGGCGACGTGAACGCGGGCGCCTTGGGCCGGAATCTCGGCAAGCCCTACACCGACATCCCCGACCCGTTCGAGTGCTGTGACTCCTACGGCGAACACTTCTCGAACCTCATCGAGCGAAGCGCCGAACTGCTGGGCATCCCGGTCGAGATGGTCTCGAACACCGAACTCTACGAGGAGGGCGAGTTCGAGGACCTGACCGAACACCTACTCGACAACCGGGAGAACGCACGCGAGGTCCTCTCGCACTATCAGGACAAGGTCGACGAGGACTACGTTCCGTTCAACCCCATCTGCGAGGAGTGCGGCAAGATAACCGAGACCGTCACCGAGGTGGACGTCGACGGGAGAACCGTCGAGTACGTCTGCACCGACATGGAGGCGGGCGACCAGACCATCGAGGGGTGTGGCCACGAGGGCACCGCCACCTTCCGCGAGGGCAAACTCCCGTGGCGCTTCGAGTGGCCCGGCCAGTGGCAGGTGCTGGGCGTCGACCACGAACCGTTCGGCAAGGACCACGCCGAAGGCTCGTGGCCCAGCGGGTCCGACGTGGCCCGCAACGTCCTCGGTATCGAACCGCCGGTCCCGATGGCCTACGAGTGGTTCACGCTCGACGGCGAGGCGTTCTCGTCGTCGTCGGGCCACGTCGTCATGGTCCAGGACGTGCTGGAGATGATAGAACCAGAGGTCCTCCGGTACTTCTTCACCAAGGACCCGAGCAAGGCCCGCGACTTCAGCGTCGAACACTTCGACCACCTCGTGGACGACTTCGACGCGTTCGAGCGCACCTACTACGGCGAGGACGACCGCGACGGGGAGTCCGACGCCGACGAGAAGGCCGCCGAAATCGCGTCGGCCGCCTACCCGCCGACCATCCGGCCGACGCTCGCGGCCCGGTTCGACGCCGACGGCGAACCCGTCGCGTCCCCCGACGAGAAGAGCGTGCCCGTCACCGACGACGACCGACGCGAGCGACTCGACGCGCTCGCCGACGAGACGTTCCGCGAGCGCGTCCGCCTGCCGTACACCTTCGCGGCGGTCCTCGGGATGACCGACGACCCGGACCTCCGGGAAGACATCGCCCGACGGGAGGGTCACGTCCCCGACGACGCGCCCGAGTGGGTCACGGAGTTCGCGCTCTCGCGAGTCGCCCGCGCCCGCGAGTGGGCGCGCCGGACCGGCAACGAGTTCGACTACGAACTCAAGCGCGCCGAGATGCCCGACGTGGACCTCGATGCGGAGACCGAAGCGGCGCTGGACGAACTCGCGGACTTCGTGGCGAGCCACGACGACCCCGACGAGATTCAGGGCGAGATATACGAGACCGCCAAGCGCCACGACATCGACATCGGCGAGTTCTTCTCGGTCGGCTATCGCCTCTTCTTCGACGACGAGGAGGGGCCGAAACTCGGCCCGTTCCTCGCCAACCTCGACGAGGCGTTCGTGCTGGCCCGACTTCGCCGAGAGGCGTGAGGCGGTCCACGACCCGACTCCGACGGTTTCCGGGCGAGCGGTTAAAAGTAGAGCCACCATAACAAAGTGGTTAGCCCCCCTTTCTTCCGTCAGAGAGTCGGGCGGCACCGTTACGCCCGCACCGACCCAAGGAGATTACTATGGCGATAATCGAACTCAATCTCGAGAAACCAGCACTGAAGCGAGTCGAATCGGTCGAGGATGAACAGATGGAAGGAACGCAGCGACAGGCCGACGTCGACCCCGAGGAGGTCGCCAACGTGATGGAGGTCGAGGCCGAACCCGACCAGCAGTCCAAATCGGGCGGCAAGAGCCGCGTCAAGAAGTACGGTCGCCGACTCGCCATCCTCGGCGGAACCGCGGCCGGGGCGGCAGCGGTCCGGAAACTCCGCCAGCGCCGGAAGTCGAGCGGCGAGCAGCAGGAACTCGAAGAGGACTGGCAGACCGCCGACAGCACGTCGAGTTCCTCCGGTTCGCAGTAGCGGTATCGTAGCGTTCCCAAACGCCTTTGACTGGCGCGTCCCTTTTTTCGCCCGATGAACACGCTCGTGTGGGTCCTCCTCGGTATCGCGATATACTGGCTCGGGGTGTTGGTCCTCGACTCCCAGGGGCTCCTGCCGTCGTACGTCGGTACCCAGGGCCCGATTCTGACTCTCCACACCCAGCGCGGGAAGGACTTTCTCGATTGGATCGCCTCGCCGAAGCGACTCTGGAAGGCGTGGGGGAACTTCGGTCTCGGCATCGCGCTGGTCGTGATGCTCGGGTCGTTCCTCCTGCTCGTCGTGCAGGCGGTCGCCGTCGTCCAGAATCCGCCGCCCGAAAGCGCGGCGACCCAACCGCAGAACGTCCTCGTGATTCCGGGGGTCAACCAGTTCCTCCCGCTGTCAGTCGCACCCGAAATCCTGTTCGGACTGCTCGTCGGTCTCGTGGTCCACGAGGGCGGTCACGGCATCATGTGCCGGGTCGAGGACATCGAGATTCGCTCGATGGGCCTCGCGCTGCTCGCGGTCCTCCCCATCGGCGCGTTCGTGGAACCCGACGAGGACAGCCGTCGGAACGCGGACCGCGGGAGCCAGAGCCGGATGTTCGCGGCCGGCGTCACCAACAACTTCGCGGTCACTATCGCCGCTTTCCTCCTCCTGTTCGGGCCGGTCGTCGGCTCCATCGCTGTCGCGCCCGGCGCGGCAATCGGCGGGGCGCTGCCGGGGTCGGCCGCCGACGAGGCGGGCCTCTCGGCGGGCGACCGCATCGTCGCGGTGAACGGCAATCGGGTCGAGAGCAACGAGGACCTCGCTACCAGCCTCTCGCAGGTCGAGGGGCGCTCGGTCGAGGTGACGCTCGCCAGCGGCGAGACGACCACCATCGAGCGCTCGCTCCTCGTCAACGGCATCTACACTAACTCGCCGTTCGCGGCGAGCGACGAGGAAGACGGCATTCAGAAGGGCGACACCATCGTCGCGGTCAACGGGACCACGGTCCACACCGAGGCGGAGTTCGACCGCGCGGTCGCCGACCGGCGAACGGCCACCTTCGAGACCCAGAGCGGCGAGACCGTCACCGGTCCGATCGGCGCGCTGGTGTCGGTCCGCCCCGACCGCCCCGCCGCGAACGACGGGATGCCGACCGAGGGGACGGTCGTCATCACTGCCATCGACGGCGAGCGAATCCGGAACGCCTCGGAACTCAGCGCGACGCTCGACCGGTACGCCCCGCAAGACACCGTGACTATCGACGCCGTCGTCAACGGAACCGCCGAGTCCTACGAGGTGACGCTCGGCGGCGAGAACGGCGACGCCATGCTGGGCATCTTCCTCACGCAGGGGACCAGCGGCGTCTCGGTCAACGGCTTCGGCGTGCAACTCTACCCCGCCGAGGAGTATCTGGGCCTGCTCGGCGGTGACCTCGGAACCGTCGTCGGAGGAATCGGCGGTCCGATACTCTCGTTCCTGTCGGGCGTCTTCGGAGTTCTGGTGCTCCCGTTCGCGAGCGTCTCGCTCCCCTACGCCTACAACTTCGCGGGCTTCGTCGCGTGGAACGGCGGCTTCTACACCGCCGCGGGCGGCCCGCTCTCGTTCCTCGGCGATTGGGGCCTGTTCGTGCTGGCGAACGTGCTGTTCTGGACCGGGTGGGTGAACCTGAACCTCGGGTTCTTCAACTGCATCCCGGCGTTCCCGCTGGACGGCGGCCACATGCTTCGGATGAGTACCGAGGCGGTCGTCTCCCGGCTTCCGACCGACCAGCGCCGCCAGTTGGCGACGATGGTCACGACGACCATCGGTCTAGTGATGCTGGTCAGCCTCCTGCTGATGGTGTTCGGGCCGCAGTTGCTGTCGGGATAGCGCCGTTCGCCGTCTTCCCCACGTACATCGCGTAAAACAGGCCGCTACTCCTCGTCGTCCAGTCCCATGCGCTCGGCGAACTCCTCGGGCGTGTCGGGGATGCGCTCGAAGTCGCCGAAGTCCCGCTCGTAGTGGCGAATCAGTTGTTCGACTATCCATCCGTTGAAGTCCTCGTCGAAGCGCCACTCGTCGGCGCGGTCCTCGACCTCGAAGCGGTCGTCGGTGGCGAACGCCGCGAAGACGTGGTAGAAGCCCAAAATCACGTCCGCGAAGTCCCGGGCCTTGCCGCCGGTCTCCTCGCGCTTCTCGGCGAGTTCCTCGCGGCCCGCGTCGGTGAGTTCGAAGTACTTGCGGTCGGGTTCGTCCTCGCGCTCGATTCGCTCGGCCCACCCCTTCTCCTCGAACTTGTAGAGGATGGGGTAGACGGAGCCGTAGGAGGGCTCCCAGTGGCCGCCGCTGATGGATCGGATTTCCTTGAGTATCTCGTATCCGTACCGGGGCTTTTCGTCTAGCAGTTCGAGTACGAGATACGCGATGAGGCCTTTCGGCGGGCCGCTTTTCCGCATTGCCGGAAGATTCCGACCCTATTTTTGAAAGGCTTTCGGTCGGGGAAACCAGCGTTCGGCGGGAATACGGTCGCGGACGCCGCGGCCGGGTCTCCCGGAGTTCGGCCGGGCGTCTACGGCGTCCGGGCGAGGGCGTCCGCGGCGCCGCGTCGGCGAACGAGTCCGACTCAAAAACCTATTACCGCCCCGGAACCGAGATGGAAACATGACCAGAGAACCCCCGGCGACGAACGAGGGTTGGTACGCGCTTCACGACTTCCGAACCATCGACTGGGACGCGTGGCGAGACGCCCCGGAGCGAGAGCGCGAGGCCGCCCTCGACGCTGGCGTCTCGTTCCTGCGCGACCGCGTGGACGTGACCGACGCCGAGGACGGTTCCTCGGCGGTGTTCTCGATGCTCGGCCACAAGGCCGACCTGCTCGTGATTCACTTCCGGCCGACGATGGCTGACCTCGATACCGCCGAACGCGCCTTTGAGGAGACCGCGTTCGCCGAGTACACCGACCAGACCAACTCCTACGTCTCGGTGACGGAGGTCGGCGGCTACACCAACGAAGAGATGACCAAGGAGCCGTCGGAAATCGAGGACACGGGGCTGGCGCGCTACGCCGAGAGCAAACTCTACCCCGAGATTCCCGACAGCGAGTTCGTCTGCTTCTACCCGATGGACAAGCGCCGCGCGCCGGGCGAGAACTGGTACGACCTCCCCTTCGACGAGCGCGCCGACATGATGGACACCCACGGCGAAATCGGTAAGACCTACGCGGGACAGGTCTCGCAGGTCATCACCGGTTCCATCGGCTTCGACGACTACGAGTGGGGCGTCGACCTGTTCAGCAACGACGCGACGAACATCAAGGACCTGCTCTACGAACTCCGGTTCGACGAGAGCAGTTCGAAGTACGCCGAGTTCGGTCCCTTCTACTTCGGTCGGCAGTTCCCGCCCGAGGACCTGCCCGCGTTTATGGCCGGGGAGGCGGTCCCTGCCGAGGAGGACGACGGAGCGTCCGGCCACCCCCACGGTGAGGGCGACCACGCTCACGGCGAGGGCGGCCATCACGGGGAGTCCGAGAGCCACCACGGCCACGGCGGCGGCGAAGGCGGCCACCACCACGGTGAGAGCGGCGGGGACCGCGACTCGGACGACGACGCCGGGAGCATCCGGGGCGAACTCGAAGACCTCGACATCTACGCGGGTCAGCCACACGGCGAGGACGTGTACGCGATGGTCCTCTACTCGGAGGCCGACCCCGACGAACTGTTCGAGGAGGTGGACGGCCTCCGGGGCAACTTCGACCACTACGACACCCACGTCAAGACCGCCGTCTACGAGGCCAGCGGCCGGGACCGGTCGGCGGTCGTGAGCATCTGGGAGACCCAGAGCGCGGCCGACACCGCGGGCGGGTTCCTCGCGGACCTACCGGGCATCGTGGCCCGTGCCGGTGAGGAGAGCGGATTCGGAACGATGGGAATGTTCTACACCGTAAAGCCCGAACATCGCGAGGACTTCGTCGAGAAGTTCGAGACGGTAGGCGGCCTGCTGGCGGACATGGACGGCCACCTCGAAACCGACCTGCTGGCCAACCGCGAGGACGAGAACGACATGTTCATCGCCAGTCAGTGGGAGTCCAAGGACGACGCCATGTCGTTCTTCCGGAGCGACGCCTTCTCGGACACCGTCGACTGGGGCCGGGACGTGCTGGCCGACCGGCCGCGGCACGTCTTCCTCGCCTGAGAGCGCCGCGTCGTCGCATTTCTCGCTCGCGTCGGACCCATCGGTCGTTCCGCGCCCGACGCGAGGCGGTTTCTGCACTCTGCGCCGCAACCAAAACCCCCATCAAGACAGGATGACAAGTAGACGTAAGTGACCACGGAGGACCCTGTATGACTAAACGCCACGTGACCCTCCCCGACGAGATGGAGGACTCGCTCGAAGAATTCGTCGCGGAGGTAGACCAGCGACTCTCGAACGCCGGACCGGATGGGTCCGAGCGGACGTGCGAGGTGGTCGAGGAGGTGCTGGTGGACCTCCACGGCGACCGGGACGCCTACGACCGATGGCAGAACGGCGAAACCGTCTCGCCGGCCGAAACGGTGCGCCTCCAGAGCTACGACCCGTGTAACGCGACGCTCGAAAGCGAGTACTACGCCGAGAAAGACGAGGAGAAGTTCAAGCGGTCCAAGCACCTCCAGTGGCTCTGGCGGCAGTTCGACGCCACGCCGATGGCCGACAACGTGGAGTTCGCGCTCCGGTTCCGCGCGATGCTCGCCGACCACCTCTTCGCCGAGTGCGGCGACAACTGTCGGTTCTTCAAAGGCATCACGTTCACCTACGGCCACAACATCACGATGGGGGACAACGTCGTCGTCCACGACGACGTGCATCTGGACGACCGCGGCGAGTTGACCGTCGGCGACCGCGTCTCCATCTCCGACTCGGCCCACGTCTACACCCACGACCACGACGTGGTGGACCAGACCGAGGTGAAGAACTACCGGACCGTCATCGCCGACGACGCGCGGGTCACCTACGACTCGATGATCCGGGCGGGGGTCCGCGTCGGCGAGAACGCCATCGTCGGCGCGAAGTCGGTCGTCCAGCGCGACGTACCTGACCACCACATCGCGGTGGGCCAACCCGCCAAGAGCGTGAAAATCAAGCCCGGATGGGAGGACGCGGCCGAACCGGTGGACTCGGACGCGGAGACCGACAAGGAGGGCCGCCGCATCGAGTACGAGATTCCCGACGAGTTGGAGGTCTTCGACGAGTTCCAGCGCGACCTCACCCCGCCGGGCGAGGAGTGAGGCGATTCGCTCGGGCCCTCCGGTTCCGGCCCGACCGCACGGTTGACCGGGTTCGACACCTTTGTAACGACGAACCGCCACCCTCTCAGACGTGTCACTCGTCTCTGCGCTCGGGACGGCTATCCTTCCGGTCCTGTCGGTCGCTGCGGTCGGCTTCCTGCTCGGGAAGGCCCGTGACATCGACGTGGACCCGCTGGGGACCGTCACCATCTACGTTCTGACGCCCGCGCTCATCTTCCACAGCCTCGCCACCTCCGACATCTCGGGCGAACTGGCCGCGAAACTCATCTTCGGAGTCGCGCTGTTCACCGTGGCGATGGTCCTCCTCGCGGAGATCGTCGGCCGCCTGCTCGGCGAGTCCGAACCCGTGCTGGGCGCGCTCGTCCTCTCGTCGTCGTTCCCCAACGCGGGCAACTACGGCATCCCGCTGTCGGCGTTCGCGTTCGGCGCGGTCGGGCGCTCGACCGCGGTCCTCTACATCGCGGGCCAGTCGCTGCTGATGTACACCGTCGGCGTCTATCTGGCCTCGCGCGGCGAGGAAACCGACCTCCGCTCGGCCGCGGCCGAAGTGTTTCGCCTGCCGCTGGTCTACGCCGTCGCCGCGGCGTGGCTCGCGCGATGGCTCGGCGTCGTGCCCGCCGGCGACACCGCGGCGATGGAGACCCTGCGACTCGTCGGCGACGCCTCCATCCCGGTGATGCTGCTGATGCTCGGCATCCAGTTGGCGAACACGAAGCACGGCGCGGCCATCTCGCGCGTCGGCGTCTCGAACGGGTTGAAGCTCTTCGTCGCGCCGCTGGTCGGTGTCGGAGTCGCCCTCCTGCTCGGTCTCGGGGCGAACCCGGCGGTCGCACGGGTGTTCGTGCTGGAGTGCGGGATGCCCGCCGCAGTCACGCCGCTAATTCTGTCCATCGAATACGACTCGGGCGGCGAAGGCGGACTGACCGGCCCCGAGTACGTGAGTACCGCGATTTTCGCGAGTACGATAGCCAGCGTGGTGACGCTGACGGGACTCATCGCGCTGTTGCAGTCCGGGATGCTGATTTGACCCGCTGACGCTCGCCGCGCGCCCGGAGAGTCGTCGTCGCCCGGAGAATCAGCGTCGCCGGGCGCGGGTCACTGGTACCGACCGCGGCCCTCGACTTCCCGGAGGCGGTCGAGGGTCGCCTCGTCGCCGACTTCGGCGTAGGCCGCCTCGAAGGCCTCTCGGAGCGCCTCGGCGTCGTCCGCGGTTCCGGCGAGGCTCTGGCCGAAGACGTGGAGGTCCATCGCGTAGTCCTCGGCGTCGTCGGTGTTGTATCCCAATCCGAAGTCGATGAGGTAGGTGCGCTCGCCGTCCACTCGGACGTTTCGCGTCGTCGGGTCGCCGTGGACGAACCCCGCGCCGTGAATCGCCGCGAGGTGGCGGGCAACGTCGCGCACCCGGACGGCCGTCAGTCGCTCGCGGAGGTCGGCCTCGCCCACGCGCTCGAACACCAGTACGCCCTCCTCGGGGTCGGCGTCGTAGACGACCGGCGTCGGCACGCCTTGCCTGCGGGCCTCGCTAGTCAGGCGCGCTTCGAGAACTGTCCGGGCGCGCCGGAGTCGCGCGTCGAGTTCGGGGTGTCGGTAGCTTTTCGGCAAGCGGCGCTTGGTGACGCGCTCGTCGCCGATTTCGACGGTGGCCTCCGCGCCTTTCACTTCGCTCCCCTCCTCGCGCCACCGGGCAACAGACTCCTCGTCGGAGCGCCACGTGACCGGCACTTGGTCCGGCCGGAAGTTCGAGTCCACCGCCGACTCCTCGACCGCGATGGTGTCGCCCGCCCGAACCATCTCCGCGCCGAGGACCGCTATCATCCCGGCGTTGTCCCGGAGGAATCGCGGGTCGGGCGCGAAGAAGTCCGCGCCGCGCTGGTCGCACATCTCCCGCAACATCTCCCGGAGGCGGGCGTTCTGTCCGACGCCGCCGCCGAGGACGAGTTCGTCGCTCCCGGTCAGCGAGAGCGCGCGCTCGGCGACCTCCGTGAGCATGCCGAAGACGTTCTCCTGAAGGGAGTAACAGACGTCCTCGACGGGGACGCCTGCGTCGTAGGCGTCTTTCGCGGCGCTCATGATGCCCGAGAACGAGAAGTCCATCCCCTTGACCACGTAGGGGAGTTCGACGTACTCGCCGTCCTTCGCCGCCTCCTCGACCTTCGGCCCGCCGGGGTGGGACCACCCGACGTGGCGGGTGAACTTGTCGATGGCGTTGCCGACGCCGGTGTCCATCGTCTCGCCGAGCACGCGGTACCGGCCGTTCCGATAGCCCAGCACGTGGGCGTTCGCGCCCGAGGCGTTCAGGCAGACCGGCGAGTCGAACTCCGAGTGCTGGCGGCCGATTTCGAGGTGCGCGACCATGTGGTTGACGCCGACGAGGGGCACGTCCAGCGTCTGGGCCAGCGCCCGGGCCGCGGTGCCGACCGTCCGCAGGCAGGGGCCGAGACCCGGGCCGCGAGAGAACGCCACCGCGTCCACGGGACCGTCGGCCGCCTCCAAGGCCGTCTCCACGACTTCGGGGACAGCGTCGCTCATGTGTTCTGCGGCCTCGCGCGGGTGAATCCCGCCGCTGTCCGGTTGGTAGGCGTCGGTCTCGATAAAAATCGAATCCGGGTCGGCGTTCGTGTCGTACACGGCCGCGCTGGCCGCCCACGCGGTGCCCTCGATTCCGAGGACGCGCATCGCCTACTTCCACTCGGTGTAGCCACAGCGACCGCAGTGGAGGCGGTCGTCGTGGTCGGCGAGGAAGGCGTCCCCACACCGGGTACACTGCTCTTTGTCGGTCGTGCCGTCGTCGTTGTAGTACTCGTTGCGCGCCATTATTCGGCCTCCTCCGCCTCGGCTTCGGCGTCGGTGTCAGCCGCGATTTTGTTGCGTTCGAGCATGTACTCCTGCTCGACGTCGCGGGCGTGTTCGGGGCTGTCGTAGACCTTCGCGTAGCCGACGGTCTTGCGCATCCCGAACTTGGTGTTCATCTCGTGGACGACGACCTCGCTGGAGTCCTTGTCGAGTTTCGCCGCGAGGCTGTCGCGGACCGACAGGCGCGAGGGCGTTTCTTCGTCGTGAACTATCTGGAACCGCACTTCGGACCGGTGGAGCATCGGATTCTGCTCCTCGGAGAGGATTTCGACTTCCATGTGTATCGCTCAGTTACTCACTACTTGGCCACGTAGCCTGTAAAAGGATTACGAACGACGCTACGACCTTTTCCAGCGGTCGGAAATCCGCCCCGGCGAATTTCCTCCCTCGCAAAAGCTCGACCAAAAACACGTCGTCACCCCCTCAGTCGCGCCGGAGGCGCTCCTTCGGGGATTCCTCGGTCCGCTCGCTCACGTTCGTTCGCGGGAGAGTAATCGGTGTTCGACCGCGGTCCGACGCTACGCCGCGTCCAGAATTTCGAACAGGGCGTCTGAATCGCCGTCCATTCGGCTCAGGAGGTCGCGCACCTCGGCCTTCGCTTCGTCGGTCACGTCGGCGAGGACCATCCCCTCGTCGGGTTGGCCGTAGACGACGCTCGCGCCCAGCGGCGCGGCCACGATTGCCGGGAGCGTCGCGAGGTCCTCCTCGCCGCTCACGACGAGGACGGTCGGTTCCGGGTCCGCGATGGCCGCTTTCAGTTCGCGGGCCAACTCGCCGGAGACGGCTCCCGCGGGGTTCTCGACGCGGACCTCCCGACTCTCGCCGCCGAGGCGCGCGACGCCCTCGGCGACTCGGTCCTCGACTTCCTCGCGCTTGGTCAGGCCGTCCACCACGGCCACGTCGGGTGCGACCCCGGCGCGTTCGAGGTGGTAGGTCACGACGTCGCCGACGGCGACGAGCGGTCCGTCGCCCGCCGCCGCCAGCAGGCGCTCGGCGTCGGTGAAAATGGGCCCCATCGGCTCCTTGAGTTCCCCGCGCATCTCCGCGGGGAGCGTGACGAGAACGCCCACGGTGGCCTACCGGACCTTCAGCGCGTACTTGCCCGGTTCGGTCACTTCCATCTCCTCGGCAATCTGGCTTTCGTCGGGGTGGGAGATGATGACGTAGCCTGCCCAGTCCTCGGTGAGACTGGTCGACCCGCAGATGGGGCAGGTGTCCTCGTCTGGTTCGACCACGGCGTGACATTCGCGACAGGCGAGGCGGTCACCGGCCATCGTTACTCACTCTCAGTGGTCGCTTGTCGCTTCTCGCGCTCCTCTTTGAGCCAACCGTGCTTGCCGAGACCGACCTGCTTGGCGGTAAGCCCGATTTTGCTCTCGCGCGGATTCCGTTCGTCGATGCTCTTGGTGACGATGCGCGCCCGCACCGAGTCGCCGACACCGAGCGTGCGGTTCGACTCGCGGGAGGCGAGCATCTGACCCTCTTCGTCGTAGGCGAGGTACTCGTCCGAAATCTGGGAGACGTGGAGCAGGCCGTCGACCGGCCCGATGCCGACGAAGGCACCGAAGTTGACCACTTCCACGATTTCCCCGTCCACGACTTCCTGCATCTGGGGGTCGAAGGTGACCGCGTCGAACTCCGCTTCGTAGTAGACGCCCGGTCGGTTCGGGAGTACCGCGCCGTCACCGATGTCGTGAACGTTCACGACGCTGACGACGCTCCCGACGTCTTCGTCCATTCGACCCTCCAACTTGTCCTGCAGGAGCTTCTTCACTAAGTTCGGCGTCACGTCCGCGAGGTGCTCTGGGGGGACCTCGACCGTATCCTTGAGTCTGACCCGTTTGTACATGCTAAGGTTTGCTGATTGCGAGTTTGTTCCGGCCCCTTATATGAATTACCGGTGTGCCCGCGTCGAGCAGGCGCTCCTTGAGGGGACCGTCGTTCGTGACGACGTAGTCGAACTCGGGGGCGAGTTCGACCAGTACGTCGTCTGCGTACGATGCTTCGTGTTCGACGATTCGACACCGCTCGGCCGCCAAGTCCTCGCCGACGCTGGCCGCGACGGCTTCCGCGCTCGCGCCGTCCGAGAGTTTCGAGAGTTCGTCGCGGACCGCTCGCGGGGCCGCGCACTCGAAATCTCCCAGCAGGCGCTCTAGCTCCTCGAAGACCCGCACGTCGCGTTCGACGGGCATCATGAGCGCGCTGGTGTCCATGGCGACCGTGGCGACCATCTATCCGCGGAGCGTGCCGACTCCGATGAGCCGCCAGCGAGCGCCGATGCGGCGGTTGATGGCGATTTGGGCACCCTCGGGCGCGCAGACGGGTCGCTTCAGCGTGACCTCGCACTCGCCCTCGCGGGCGCTGGTCACGGAACCGACCGTCGTCGCGGTACCGATGGTGAGCATCAGCGGTTCGCCGGTCGAGATGTCGTCGATGTCCTGGTCGTCGAGTCCGACGAGGCGTTCGAGCAGGTCCACTTCCATCGTGAACTGCTCCCACGTCGGCGGGAGCGTGCCGGGCGTTCCGGCGACCTGTCCCGCCAGCGCGTCGCCCTTCGTCAGGCTCGGGTCGAGACCCGTGCCGACGCCGAGCAGACCGCCGGGCGTCACTTCGTCGACCGTCTCGCCGCCCGCCTGAAGCGAACGCACGTCGGTCTCGATGGACTCCCAGCGGGTCTGACCGCCCTCGTCGACTTCGCGGCCGGGGCGAAGCTCTATCTCCGCGCCGTTCGTCAGTTTCCCTTCGACCAGACTGCCGCCGAGGACGCCGCCGACGAGTCCGTCCCACTCCGTGCCGGGACGGTTGATGTCGAAGCTACGTGCGACGTGCATCCGCGGGTCGGCGTCCGGGTCGCGGTCGGGCGTCGGAATCTCCTCTTCGACCGCCTGAATCAGGAGGTCGATGTTGACCTCCTGCTGGGCCGAGATGGGGACGACCGGCGCGTCTTCGGCGACGGTTCCCTCCACGAACTCCTGAATCTCCTCGTAGTTGCGCTCGGCCTGCTCGCGGTCGACGAGGTCTATCTTGTTCTGGGCGACGACGATGTTGTCGATGCCGATGATGTCGAGCGCCATCAGGTGTTCCTCGGTCTGTGCCTGCGGGACGGGGTCGGTCGCCGAGACGACCAGCACCGCGCCGTCCATGATGGCCGCGCCCGAGAGCATCGTCGCCATCAGCGTCTCGTGACCCGGTGCGTCCACGAACGAGACCGTCCGGAGCGGTTCGCTCTCGCTACCGTCCGGACACGTCTCGTCGACCGTGTACCGCTCCGGTTCGTCGAGGCCGGGACACTGCCGGAACGTGGCGTCTGCGTACCCGAGCCGGATGGAGATGCCACGTTTCATCTCCTCGGAGTGCTGGTCCGTCCATTCGCCGGAAAGCGCCTGCACGAGCGTCGTCTTTCCGTGGTCTACGTGACCGACCAGTCCGATGTTCACCTCCGGTTGGGCGTAATTTCCTGTCAAAGTTAACCTCCTGAAGTAATTCTACTGGAAGATTCGCCCCGAGCGAGTGATAAACCTACTGTTCTCGGTCGGGGTCGAGCGCGGGTGCGAACCCCTCTGTGCCGGTTCGGTCGCCGCGTGTCGGTCGATTCGCTTCCGCTCGGTCCGGTTGCCGAGTCGTTCCCGCCTCGTCGTTCAAGATTTCGGCGTCTCGTCGGGAGTACGAGAGGGTTCAACGTTCTGCCGTAGTCGAGTTCTCGGCGCGTGGGAAGTAGTATCTGGCGGGGCTACCGGTTCCGGGCCGGACGACAAAGGTTAGAAAAACTACAAAACTGCAGTCAAGGCAACACTTTAGCCGTATGCCGCCGCAACTCTTTCGTATGAGCGAGACGAGCGGGCCGAACGCGACGCTCGGAGACTGCGAGGACTGCGTGGCCCCGGCCGAGGCGTTCTCGGTCATCGCCAACGAGACGCGACTGTCGATTCTGGAGGCGCTCTGGAAGGCTCCCGAACGACCGGTGAGCTTCTCGGAGCTTCGACGCGACGTGGGGATGCGCGACAGCGCGCAGTTCAACTACCACCTCAAGCAACTCACAGACCACTTCGTCGTCCAGACCGACGACGGCTACGACTTCCGGCAGGCCGGGAAGAAGGTCGTCCGCGCGATTCTGGCCGGGTCGTTCAACGAGCATCCCGAGATGGGACCGTTCGAAGTCGAAGGAACGTGCGCGACCTGCGACGGAGGCCTGCAGGCGTACTACCACGACGAGATGCTGGTCATCGAGTGCGAGGAGTGCGAGAAGAACCACGGCTGTTACCCGTTCCCGCCCGGCGGACTGAACAACCGGTCGCGCGAGGAGATAATGGACGCGTTCAACCAGCGCGTGCGCCACCTCCACTGCCTCGCGGCGGACGGCGTCTGCCCGGAGTGCAACGGTCGGATGACGACGACGGTTACCCGCGACACGGAGGACTTCCTCGGACTGGAGGTCCGCGTGGACCACGAGTGCGAGCAGTGTCGCCACCAGCTGTACTCGGCGGTGGGTCTCTCGCTGCTCGACCAGTCGGACGTGGTGACGTTCCACCGCGAACACGGCGTCGACCTCTGTACGACGCCGTACTGGGACCTCGCGTGGTGCGTCAGCGACGAGCAGACGACCATCCTCTCGGAGGACCCGTGGCAGATTCTGGTCGAGATTCCGCTCGACGGCGAGGTGCTGTCGGTGACGCTCGACGGTGATTTGAACGTCCTCGAACTGGAACGCTCCTGTCGGTCGGCGTCCTCCGACGGGACGCAGGCGATTTCGGACTGAGCGACCGCGAGAGACGTAGTTCGCTCAGTTCTCGGCCAACCAGTCCGCGAACTTCGCCAGCGCCCGTCCGCGGTGAGAAATCGCGTTCTTGCGCTCGGTGCTCATCTCGGCCATAGTCGCGCCCTCGTGTTCGAAGATGGGGTCGTAGCCGAACCCGCCGTCGCCCCGCGGCGCGACGATGCGGCCCGGCACCGCGCCGTCGAACGTCTCGGCCGTCTCGCCGTCGTAGTAGGCGACGACGCATCGGAACCGCGCCCGGCGGTTGTCCTCCATCTCCGCGAGGTTCCAGACCCGCTCGACGCCCACGGTGTCCTCGACGTACGCGGAGTAGGGGCCGGGGAACCCGCCGAGCGCCTCCACGAACAGGCCCGCGTCGTCGACCAGCACGGGGTCTTCGCCGCCGGTCTCCTCGAAGGCCTCCTTCGCTCCGGCGACTGCGATGTCCGCGAGGTCGTCGCTCTGAATCTCGGTGTAGTCGTACTGTATCTGCTCCACGTCGTCGGTGAGGTACTCGCGGGCCTCTCGGACCTTGCCCGCGTTGCTCGTCACGAATCTGATCGTCATGAAGGGGTCTCCGTTGGTTCCGGGTGAGTGTGCGCGCAGGTTATAGTCGTTGATTCGTCGGGCGTGCTCCGACGAGCGTCCCCCGGAAGTTATGATGCCGGACTGACTGTTTCGAGCATGGACCCGCTCACGACCGGGCGACCCCTCGACGCGGACGGCGCACCGACCGACGGACCTGCGCTCGAACTCGACCCCGAAGGGGCCGCCGCCGACCTGTTCGAGGAATCGCCCTATCCGCTCGCGTCCAGTCCCGGAACCGGGATGTGGATGGCTCCCCTGCGGTGGCCCGACGACGCCGACGAGTCGCCTGCCATGTTGGTCTGGTTGTCGCCCGACGCGACCGAGTTCCCGGCGCACGTCCACACCACTGGCGAGGAGTACTTCCGCGCGGTCGAAGGCGAACTGACCGTCGTCGAAGAGGGCGAACCTCGCCGTCTCGACCCCGACGACGAGCACACCGTCCGGCCCGGGCGCGAACACTACTTCTGGAACGACACCGACGACTTCGTCGCCTTCTACGTGGACCTCCCGTGGGCGAAGACCCTCGAAACGCAACTCACCGTCTCCGGGTTGGACCACGAGGGAGCGTTCGGTTCGGGCGGCGATTACGGGGAACCGAACTTCCTCTACGGACTGGTGATGACCGAGTACCTCCGGGACGGCACGAGAGTCGCGGTCGGCCCCCCGACAGTCCAGCGACTCCTCTGGGCCACGCTCGGCCGCGTCGCGAAGGCCCTCGGCTACCGCCCGGTCGAGGAGCGATACCTCCGCGACGAGTTCTGGACCGAGACCGTCGAACAACCGGACCTCTGACCGAACTCGGAGTCGAGTGACTTCACCGACGAGTACCCGACCGGACCGGAAATCGCAACCCCTTACCGCGACGGGCGACTCCCTCCTGATATGAGTACGATTCGGGTCGCGTGGGGGACCGGGACCGGTCCCACCGAGATGTCCTCGTACGACGCCGCGCTGGCGGACGCCAACCTCCACAACTACAACCTCGTCGCGGTCTCGTCGGTGATTCCCGCCGGCGCGACGGTCGAAGCGGTCGGCACGGCCCCGGACCTCGGTCCGGCGGGCGAGCGCCTGACGGTCGTGCAGGCGCGCGCGACCGGCGTCGGTCCCGGCCGGGTCTCGGCCGCGCTCGGGTGGTCCACGAGCGAGGCCGACCCGACCACCGACGGCGGGTCCGACGACGAGAACGGCCCCGGTCTGTTCTACGAGGCGGCGGACGAGACCGACCCCGAAGACGTGGCCGAGCGCGTCCGAACCGGTCTCGCGGCGGGCCGCGAACTCCGAGAGTGGGAGTTCACCGACGAGCGAATCGAGACCGCGGACGTACGCGCCGAGTCGGGAACCTTCGCCACCGCGGTCGTCGTGGCCGTCTACGGCGAGAGCGAACCCATCTGCTGAGCCGTCGCATCGACCGATATTTCGTCCTCTCGCGGCTTTTCTCCGCCGACCCGCCCCGACCGTGTCACGGACTGCCGAAGCCGAGAGCTTTTAAACCGTAGGGTCCTAACGTCTCTTCGTCAGACCGATGAACGGAAACACCCCCTACGCGGGCGTTCCAGGGAAGACGCAGGCAGGTCACCGCGCGGAGACCGACGTCCCCGACCTCTCCCCCGAGCAGAAGGAGTCGCTCCGCGACAGTATCGCCGCTATCGCCAGTCAGACCCGCGAGTTCCTCCCCGACGAGTACGTCGTCGGGTCCAAGGTCGGCGACGACGGGAGCGGACCGCAGGCGCAGGTCTCGGTCCAACCGCCGGTCGGCCACCCCGTGAGCGCCGGCTTCCAACCCGACCTCGACGACTTCGACGGCGACGACCTCGTGACCCACGAGGAGGCCGAAGTCGCCCGCGGCCTCGCGGCCAGCGCGGCCATGCAGGTCAAGCAGATGATGGGCGACAACATCACGCCGACCGCGCGATAAGCAGACTGCGTTCGACCAATTGCGCACTGGCCGATTACGAACTGGCCGACTGCGCACCGACCGACTGCGCGTTCGGGTCGAGAGGCTTCCGACTCGACTCCCGATTCGCCCCGTTTTCTTTCCGACTCAGTTCCGACCGGCACACCTCAGGCGGACGATTCGCCGACGCTTCCGCTCCCGACGCTCGTAGTTCCGACGCGGTCGCCGCCGACGCTCTCGTCTCCGCCCGGCCCTCTCCGGGTCGGCGGGTCCCGGAAGAGGAGGTGGCCGACCGTCAGCGCCGACAACAGCGCGCCCGCCGACACGCCGGTCTGGGTCGTGACCGGCAGCACCGCTCCGGCGAACAGGCCGACCAACAGCGGAAGTGGGACGACGGCGAGGACTAGGTCGTAGTGAGAGACGTTCGGTACTCCGGCGTTACCACTGCGTAGTAGGTCGCGCCCGAGCATGAAATCACTCTCCAGTACCGCACTACGGTCGCGTACGACTAAAAATTATTGGTCGGTGGTAAACTCGACGCCGGGGGACTCCGACCTCCGGAGGTCGCGGAGGGCGAGAACGGCAGGGAAACCGAGCGCCGAGTCAGCGACTCGGACGTCCGGAAGCGGGCGACCGAGTCGTCCCCTTTAGTTCTCGACGACGACTCCGCCCGCGCCGACGGCGACGTTCGTGTCGCCGCGGACGACCGCCTTCAGGTTCTGGCCGGTCGGCGTCGCGTCCTGCGTCCACTTCGCGTCGGTCAGGTCGAAGACCTTGCCGCCGCCGCCGACCGTGAAGCCGTCTCGGTCGTCGTCGGTGACTTCGATGTCGCGCAGTCCGGCGTCGCCGAGGTCGGTCGGCGTCCAGTTCGCGCCGTCCCAGTGGAAGACCATGCCGCCGCCGCCCGAGACCCACACGTCGTCGCGGGCGTCGCTGTCCACGCCGTAGAAGTTGACGTTGGCGTCGGCGATACCGATGTTATCGTAGGAGACGCCGTCAGTCGTCTGGAACACCGTCTGGTTGGTGTCCACGACGTGGCCCGACTTCACGTCGTAGAAGTCGATGGCCGAGAGCGCGGACCCGCTTCCGGGCGTGACGTAGTTCCACGTCTGGGACGCGCCGTTCTCGAAGCTGTAGTAAATCTTGCCCGAGTCGCCCGCGACGTAGACGTTCGCCTCGCCGGCGGGACCCGTCACGGACACGTCGTTGAAGTTGTTCGTGCTTCCGGTCGGCTTGGAGTGGTTGTAGAGGGTGCCCGTCTCGACGTCGTACGCGCCGACCGCACCCGACGAACCGACCATCCAGATTTGCTTGCCGTCGTCGGTCACGTCCGCGCCGTACAGCGAGTTTCCGTTGCCGGTGACGCCGCCGTCGAAGACCTTCCGCCAGCCGTCCGGCGTCCGGCGGATGGCGACGCCGCCAGCGCCGACCGCGTACGCGCCGTCGTCGGTGTACTCCACGTCGTAGAGGGTGTTCCCGGTGGGGGTCTCGGCGACCGTCCACCCGGTTTCGGCGGCGGTCGCAGTCGCGGGGAGGGCGGCAGTTACGACCGTCGCGGCCGATGCTCGCAGGAACCGTCGTCGCGTCGTATTTCGTTCCGTCATGACTCCGCTCGGCAGTGAACGACCGTTGACACTTCAAAGGGAGGAGCCGTTTCTGGTCTTCAAACCGTTTAAAACCGTACCAGAGGCGCTCACGAGCCACAAAAAGGATGTTCTGGGTGGTAATTTTAATAGGAATAGGATTGAATTGATTGCTTGATAAACAATGAAGAATAAAGCCGGAGAGTTATAAACTAACGCGAGATGCGGCCGAGGTTCGGGACAGTTCGCCCCGGACACCGATTGGGGCGGGGCTACTTGCCCCAGAAGGGGTCGCGCTTGCGCTGCTTGTCGAGGTACATCTTGAGCGCCTCCAGTTCGTCCACCGGAATGTCGTCGCCGAGTTCCTGTTCGAGAATCTTGGCGTGCTTCTCGGGGACCTCTATCCAGAGTTCGTCGCCCTCCTCTATCTGGCGACCGACAGTCGGCCCGTCGATGGCGACGCTGACGCGGTTTCCGCTTCGGGCCTCGTCCACGTCCTCGCCCTGCTCCTGAATCCCTTTGAGTTGCCCGACACGAGTGGGGTCGTTACCCTCGAACTTCACCACGTTGCTGTTCTTCTTGACGGTGCCCGAGAGAATCTCGACGCCGACCACGGCGGGGTCGTTCTGGCGGAAGGTGTGGTCCTGCAGAATCTGGAACCGGGCGGGCCGAGTGATGTTGTCGAGGACCGTCTCCTGCTGGGCGCGTTCGAGTTCCTCGACGTACTCCTCGTACTCTTCGATGAGGCGGTAGATGACGCCGCTCTCGAACAGTTTCACGTCGCTGTCCTCCGCCTGCTGTTCGGCGTCGGCCAGCACGTCCACGTTGAACGCGAGGATGGTCTTGTGCTTGTCCTCGCCCGCGGTCGATGCGACGCTGATGTCGCGCGGGGCCACGTCGCCGACTTCGGCGCGCATGATGGGAATCTCGGCCTCGTCCATGGCGTTGGCGATGGCCTCCAGACTGCCGAGGGTGTCGGCCTTCACGACGACGCCCTGCTCTTGGGTCTCGACCTCGATTTCCGAGAGTTCGGCCCGGACCTCGGCGATGACTTCCTCGATGTCGCGGTCCCGGACGACCCGAACCGGCGCGCCCGCCATCGCGTCGTCGAGGCCCGGCGCGGCGATTTTGACCCCGGAAGCCGCCGCGATTTCCTCGACCTTCTCGAACCGGTCCTCGGTCCGAATCTCGGCGAGCGGTCGGGGCTTCAGGATGGCGCGCACGTCGGTCACGATGGGTTCGTCGAGACCCCCGACCACGATGGTCTCGTCCTCGCGGATGGTGCCGTCGTACAGCACCACGTCGAGGGTCGTCCCGAAGCCCTTCTCCTCTTTGACTTCGAGGACGGTGCCCGCGCCCGGTCCCGTCACGTCGATGGCCATGTCCTCTTTCATGTACCGCTGGGCCAGTCCCATCAGGACGGTCAGCAGGTCGGGAATCCCCTCGCCGGTCTCGGCGCTGACGGGGACGACGCCGATGTTGCCCCGGAAGTCCTGGACGCGCCAGTACATGTCGGCCGAGAACCCTTCGTCGCTGAGTTCGCCGATAATTTCGTACAGTTGCTCGTCCAGCATCGAACTCGCCCGGTCGCTCTGGGCCTCCTTGGTCTGTTGGACCGGAGCGTCCTCGTTGGGCTTCCACCCCGGCACGGTGTCTATCTTGTTCGCCGCGACGACGAACGGCGTCTGGGACTGCTTGAGGATGTTGATGGCTTCGAGCGTCTGGGGCTGGAAGCCGTCGTTCACGTCCACGACGAGGATGGCGATGTCCGCGAGCGCGCCCCCGCGGGACCGCAGCGTCGTGAACGAGTGGTGGCCGGGCGTGTCGATAAACAGCAGGCCGGGCAGGTCGAAGTCGCTGGGGTCGATGAGGCTTCCCGCGACTTTCGACACCACGTCGAGCGGAATCGCAGTCGCGCCGATGTGCTGGGTGATAGCACCCGCCTCACCCTCGATGACCGTCGAACCGCGGATTTTGTCCAGAAGGCTGGTCTTCCCGTGGTCCACGTGACCCAGTACGGCGACGATAGGGGTGCGCAGACCGTGACCGTTCTCGCGTGTATTAGTGTCAGGCATAGGCTACCACCGGGGAGAGAAGGTTCTTACTCAAGAGGTACTGCGCGCGGCATTTAACTCCATCGCCATTTCCGCGGTCGCTCGATACCGCTACGCAGGTGGTCTCGGGGACCGGTCGAGGGGTTGGATTTACCGTGCCTCCGCGAGAGTTCATCGGCCGGTGAAGCGTAACTGCTACGTGCGCGCCCGGCGAGTCCGCGACTCGAACGTCGCACTGGGCGTCGTCGCCGTCGGTACCGCGGTCGCACTCGCGGCGACGGTCTCGCGTCCGTTCGACGCCCTTCTCAGTCTCGCCCGGTCAGACCAGCGACGCCGCGATGTCGAGCAGTTCGCCGGCGGTCGCGGGTCGCAACGCGAACAGTATCCCGACCACGAGCAAGGGGACGCCGAGTATCGGGGCCGACGGCAGGAGGAGGACGCCGCCGAGCGCCGCGACGACGCCGACCAGTCGTGCGAACAACTCGAGGCCATTGGCGAGTCGCTCGTTCATACTCCCCGATGCGGACACCACCGTAATAAACCACCGCGGGTCGGTCGCGGAGGTTCCGTCGAGGGCCAGTCGTGCCGGGACCGTCGGAGAGTGACCTGACGTCCACGAAGCGAGTGACGCTGCTCGTCCAGCGTGCCGAACGCAGCAAGCCCAACGAGACCGCACCGAACGACCAGATAACCTCGGTCATCAATCAGTTCGGGGCGGTCATCAACCAACTCGACGCGCTCGGCGGGAGTCGAATCACAGTGAAGACCAGCGGCGTGTTGGAACACGACACGGGCGAAGTTATTACAACCCTCGACTACGCACGAAACGCTGATGTCTGAATCCTCCCCCGAGGCTACGCAACGACCGATTCGCGGCTGTCAGCTGTTCCGCTCTCGCGGGGTAGCGGCTCACACCGCCGCCTTCGTCGTCGGCGCGGCGCTGTGGTTCGCGGCGTATCTGGCGGTCGTCTCCGTCGCTGGCTGGACCGACCTCGTGGCCGCCGACGGCGCGACCGCCGGTCGGGCGCGACTGTTCGCGGGGGCGGCCGCAGGTATCGTCACCGGGCTGTACTTCGCGTTCGCTTACACGCGGGCGCTCGGTAGCCCGATGTTGAACCTGCTGTTCCCGTGGGTGTTCACGGTGTTGGCTCCGGCACGAGTGTACGCGCTGTTCGCCGGGTCGCCAGACCCGCTGTTCGCGTCGGGAACCGTCGTCGTGGCGGCGGCGCTCGCGGCTCCCGGCGGCGCGGCGCTCCTCGCCGTCATCGCGTGGTATCGCTACCGGTTCGGGTCGATGGCGAACGGCAAGTCGTGGGAGGACGACCACTTCCCGCCGGGATTCCGCCTCGCGGAGGCCAGCAGTGGCGGCGGCGTCGATTGGGAGAACGCCGACTACGGCCTGCGGTCTCACGAGGGGAGCTTCGTGGGCACCGGCTACAAGCACGGGTTCGTCGTCACCGCGCTGGTCGTCGCTACGGTCGCGGTGCTGTTCGCCGTGGAGCGATTGCTCGGTTCGAGTCCGGCCGTCGCGGTACTGCTCGATTCGCCGTGGGTCCTCGTCTTCGGGATCGGACTGGGCTACGTCGCGTGGCTCAACCGGCGGTGGCGTTCGCGTGCCGGCGTCTGACCGCCCCGCCGCGCTCCCCCGTATCCTTTATATAGAAGCGCTCAGTAACCCCCCGTATGTCGGAAATCCTCGCCGAAAACCTCTCGGGGAAGGCCGTCATGGGGTCAGACGGGACAGAACTCGGTATGCTGTACAACATCACCATGGACCTCAAGACGGGCGAACTCGCCGACCTGCTCATCGAACCGGACGAACAGTTGGACAGTACCTCGGTGGCGTTCGACTCGGACGAACAGGGTCGATTCCAGGTCCCCGTGCAACGAGTGCAGGCGGTAAAAGACTACATCGTCGTTCAGCGGTAAATGTACGTTCTAGACTCCTCAGCCTTCATCAACGAGTATCACACGACCGAAGACATCGCGACCATCCCGATGGTCCGGGAGGAACTCGAAGACGAGAGCGCCTATCGCTTCGACGCGATGGAAGGGTCGGGGATGCACATTCATATTCCCCAAGACGGCGCGGTAGAGCGCGTCCGCCGGGCCGCCGAGGAGACCGGTGACTTCGAGGAGCTATCGACCACCGACGTTCGGCTCATCGCGGCCGCCTTCGAACTCGACGCCAGACTCGTCACCGACGACTACGCGATGCAGAACGTCGCCGAACACATGGACGTCAGCGTCGAGGTCATCGCCCAAGACGGCATCACCGAACAGCGCGACTGGCGGTTCCAGTGTCAGGGCTGTGGCCGGGAGTTCGACGAGAACAAGGACCGGTGCCCCATCTGCGGCAGCGAACTCACCCGCAAGAACCCGTCGAACGCCTGACCGGCGTTCTCGCGTAACTGTCGGACGACGGCGCGACTGCCTCGCCTGCGGCGCGCCCGACGCGCGGCGTTTTCCCGTCGTCACTCGTCGGTCTCTATCTCTTCGAGACCGACTTCGATGAGTTGCTGAAGAACCTCCTGCGTCGTGAGGTCGTACTCGCGGGCCAGCGTCTCGATGCGTCTGGCGCGCTCACGCTCGCAGGTGATCGAGTACCGATGCTTCATGCAAATTTCGAAAGTGTTTGGAGGTGTTAAATCTACGTCAGACGAGGAGCGGACGCGAGGCCGACGTCCGGCGGACGCTCCTCTTTTCGGAGCTACAACCTCGCGTCCCGTCACGCCCCGCCGGTCAGTTGGAAGTACATCGCGCCGAAGATGACCGCGTCGAACGTGCCGTGAATCAGCGCCGGGACGGTCAGATTGTCGGTCCGCAGGTACGTCGCGCCCAGCACCAGCGACAGGCCGAAGATGACCGCGAGCGTGCTGACGAGCGCACCGACGCTCGCCCCGGTCGCGTAGGCCGGGATGTGGGCCAGCGAGAACACCGCGCTCCCGACCAGCACCGCGCCCCAATCGCCGAAAGTGTCGTACAGGTCCTTCTGGATGATGTTTCGGTAGAGCAACTCCTCGCCGGGACCGACGATGAGCCACGACGCCGGAATCATCAGGAGCAGGATGCTGGCGTCGCCGTTCGCCGCGGTCTGCTGGATGCTGTGGTTCGCGGTGCGCACGCCGAGTTCCGAGAGGACGACGGTGACGACCGCCTGTAGCGCGAACAGCGCGACGACGCCGCCGACAACGTACCCCACGTCGCGCAGGGAGGGCGTCCGGAAGTCGAGGTACGAGACCGTCTTGTCTGTCCACTGGAAGTACAGCAGCGCGACGGTCCCGGTCCCGAACCCGAGCGCGACCGCGCCCAGAGCGAGTTCCATCGCGGAACCGGGTTCGCCGGGCATCAGTCCCCCGGCGATGCCCACGAGGAGACTCCCCCAAATCGCGATGGCGAACAGTCCCGCGTAGCCGACCGCGAGGCTCCAACTGATGGCTTTCGCGGCCCGTCGGAGCGAGTCGGGGAACCCCCGACCGTCGCCGTAGGCCGCGACGACGCCGCCGACCCCGCCCAGCAGCGCGAGGCCGACGCCCCACGGCGACGGTGCCGACGGAGCCTCCGCGACGAGCGCGCTCCCGCCGGCGACCGGGGCCGCGACCGCGACGGCCGCGTAGCCGACGATTCCGAGACTGGCGACGCCGGCCGCGAGCGACCCCGGAACTCGCCCGAGCAGGTCGCGCCGCCGGAGCGAGAACGCCCCGAGCGCGGCCCCGCCGAGGACTGCGACCACGACGTTCTCGAACGGACCGACCCCGGTCGTGCCCCACGGGAACGCGGCGGCCGCGAGGGCGAGGGCCGCCACCGCGACGCCGACGCTCGCAGCAGAACGGTCTTCCATGCCCGTACGAAGGGACGGCCGGGCTAAAGTCCCTGTGTTTGCGCGAGCGAGACCGAGCGACGGTCACGCGCGGTCGAAAGAAGAAAGGAAGTGACGACTGTCGGGTCGCGAACGGTCAGGCCCGCCGCGCGAGCGCAGCGCCGGCGGCCAGCGCGCACAGCGCGACCGGGACGCCGAATCCGGGTACGCTGGACTCGTTGTCGCCGTGAGCCGTCGTTTCGTTCCCGTCAGTGGTCGTCTCGGTCGGCGCGTCCGTCGTCGTCGTCTCGTCCGCCATCGCCGACTCGTTCAGGATTACGCCGACGGTCTCTGCGTCACCGGAGGCCACCTGAAGCGTGATTTCCCTTCCCGACTCGACGTCGCTCAGGTCGAACGTCGCAGTAGCAGTGCCGTCTTCCCCGACCACGGCCGGAGAAGTCCGAACGAACTTGTCGCTCTGCATCTGGACGGTGAGTTCCCGGCCCGGTTCGGCGTCGGTCCGGACTTCGACGGTCTGGTTCGGGGCGTTTTCGAGGACGATTCGGTCGCCGTCGTGGACGAACTCGACCGAAATCCGCTTCACGACGCCTGCGGTCTCGGCGAGTTTCTGGTCGTCGTGGCGCACGACCAGTCGGACCTCAGAACCGGTGGACGCGTCCAGAGCGTTCACGTCGACGGGGAACGTAGCAGTCCCGTTCTCCGGGACCTCGGCGATGCTCTCCATCGCGAACGACCCGTTGACCCAGACTCCGAGGTTCAGCATCGTTCCGTTCTCGGCGTTCGTCTGGACACGGACCGTCTGGTCCGCGCCGGGGTGGAGGACGACCTGCTCGCCGTCGCGGACGAACGACGCCGTGAGGTTCTCGCTCTGGTTCGTCGCGTCGGTCCGGGCGACCGCCGAGTCTACTTGCCGCGTCGATGCGTCGTCTGCCGTCGCGGGTCCGACCGCGACCACGCCGGCGACGCCCGCGAGGGCGACCAGCGCGGCGAGGACGACCCGCCGGTGGAGGGCTGTGTCGAACATATTTCGAGCTACTTCGCCCCGGATTGTAGTTAAACGACTGTCAAAAGCTTTCTGTTATTTCGTCTCACCGAGACGCCGTACCGTACTACTCGACGGTCAGCGTCGTCTTCTCGGCGACGGCGTCGGCCTCCTCGAAGTCTCCGCCGCCCAACAGTCCGCGGGCCGCCTTCTTGCCCCACTCGACCGCGGGTTGGGTGAACGTCGAGACGCCGGCGAGTTCGCCGTAGACGACGCAGGCGGCCTCCATTCCGTAGAGGAGTTCGCCGAGGCTCCGCTCGTCCACGCGGTCGATTTCGACGCGGACGTTCGGCTGACCCGCCTCCGCGAGGCTGGCTTCGGTCGCTTCGAACTCGGCGTCGAGCAGGTCGCCCAGCGACGACCCGCCGAGGTACGAGAGGCCGTCGAGGTCGGTGTGCGGGATGGCGCGGTCCGCCCGCTCCTCGGGTCGCACGAGTGTGACCATCTTGTCGTGAGGTCCGGCCCGGTAGAGTTGGAGTTGAGAGTGCTGGTCGGTCGCGCCGAGCGCGCGGGCGGGGGTCTGGCCCCGGCCGTCCTTGCCGAGGCTCTCGGCCCACAACTGGGCGAACCACTCGGCGAACGTTTCCAGCGATTCGGCGTAGGGCATCATCGCGTTGACCGCCGCGCCGCGCTCTTCGAGGGCGTAGGAGACCGCGCCGTAGGCGTAGGCCGGCGACTCGTACAGCGACCCCGCGAGCCGGTCGGCCTCGTCGCGTGCGCCCCGGAGAATCGCGTCGAGGTCGTGGCCCTGTATGGCGGCGCAGGCGAGTCCCACGGTCGAGAGGACCGAGAACCGGCCCGGAACGCCGTCGGGCACGTCGAGCGCGGGCAGGTCCTCCTTCTCGGCGAGTCGCCGGAGGTTGCCCTCTCGGCCGGTGGTGACGAAGGTCCGGTCGGTCCAGTCGACGCCGGCGTCGTCCATCGCCTCGCGGACGACGAGGAAGTTGGCGAGCGTCTCGGCGGTCGTGCCCGAGCGCGAGACGACGTTGACCGCGGTCGAATCAAGCGGGAGGGAGTCGAGCAGGCGCGAGACGTGTTCGGGGTCCACGTTGTCGAGGAAGTAGGCGTCGGTCTCGGAGGGGAGGCCGTCGGCGAGGGTGGCCGCGCCGAGCGCCGACCCGCCGATACCGACCGTCAGGACCGCCTCGGCGTCGGCGAACGGTTCGACCGCGGTCCGAATCGCGTCGAGGTTCGCGGTCTCGGGCAGGTTCAGCGCGGCGTAACCGTGTTCGGCGTCCGCCCTGCCGCGCTCGATTCGCTCGTGGGCGTCGGCGACTCGCTCGTCCAACTCGTCGAGTTCGGTGCGGGAGAGTCCGGGGTCGGCGACTTCCGAGAGTGCGTTGCCGAGGTCTACGCGCATACCACAGTCGGCGACGCGGCGAACCAAAAATGGGCGGGTCCCGCGGCGCTGACCTGTCAGGGTCGATTAGTATACCGGCAGAGGGAAACTGAAGTAACGACCGGATAACAAAATTCACTCTCGCCGTGGCCGAACGAGAGCATGGACGGGAACTCACAATCGACGACCCGACGGTCGCTGTTGGCCGCCGTCGGAGCCGGTTTCACGTTCGGGTCGGTCGCGACTCGCGGCGCGGCGGCGACCCGCGACGACTCCCAGTACGTCCTCGTGCAGGGCGAGGAGTGCGTTCCGGTGCGGCCGCTCCGGGGACAGATGACGGTCGAGACGTTCTACGAGTACCACCTACCGGCGGAGCGGGTGATGGACGCCAACGGTGCAGTCGCGAGCGAGAGCACCGACTACGCCTCGGCGGGCACGCGGGACCTGCAACGCGCCCAGACCAGCATCGCGTTCCTCTATCGGGGGCCGAAGGGGACGAGCCTCGTCGTGGTCCACGGGAGCGTCCAGACCTCCGACTCCGGGGCCGTGACGTTCAGATTCACCGGGCTTCCCGACGACGGCCAGTGGGTGGTCAAAGACGACCTGTATCCGAACCCCGAGACCGGCGAAATCGCCGCGACCAACTACGACCAGTGGAACGTCGAGGGGGACCGCCAGCGCGTCGACTGGACGTGGGGAAGCGGCGGGACCGACGGCGGCGCGTTCCGGGGCCTCGGCGACGACTTCGCCGTGACCATCGACCCGGCGTTCAACGACGAGGCCGCGCTCTACGGCGACCACTACGAGGGCACCGTGACCGACTGGCAGTTCCTCTCGGGGTCGGCGAGCGTCTCCGACCGCATCTCGCTCGACTTGGGCGAGCGAATCGAAATCCGGACCGGTAGCTGTGACGACGGAGGGAGCGACGGGGATTCCGACTCGGGGAGCGACGGATAGGACGAACGAGCGAACGGAGAGCGAACAGCGCCAACGACTGACGCGGTCCCGACGCCGCGACTCATCACCGGTCGCCGCGGCCAGCAGTCCCCAGCCTTTCTGTAAGAACCGTGTCGATAGTCCCGTCTTAACGGCCGCTTCGGATATCTCTACCCATCTTATAACATTATCTTCAATTGCTAAAGAAATATACTTCGTTCCCCTGTCGGAGCGAGGGGACCGACGGCGCTCGGCGTTCGTCGGCCGCTGTCGGCATCGCACGGCTTATTGGCGGTCCTTGCTAAGGTCCGGACGATGCCGGATTCGACTGCCGACGGGTCCCGAAGCCTCGTCGTCGGGGCGTTCCGCAGAGCCTTCGCCCGCACCGAGTCGCGACTCCTCAAGACGTACGTCCTCGTCAGCGCGCTCCTCGGCGCGTTGCTGGCGGTCCTGCTCCTGCTCGCGTTCCCGGTCTGGGTGTTCGAGACCGCGGGCGGGTCGGAACTCGCGACGTTCTCGCGGGCGTTCCTCATCGTCGTCGGCGTCCTCCTGCTCGTCACACTGGTCGCGCCCGTCCTCTCGGCCGGGCGGCGCCACGCCCGCGGAACCGCGAGCGCCCGCGGCGACCTGTCGCTCGCGCTCGCTGGCTACCTCTTCATCGGGTCGCTGTACGCCTCGCTGCTGGTCTCGGCGCCGCCGGCCCAGCGCGAGACGCCGCCCGCGCTCCTCGCGCCCGCGGTGGAGTTCCTCTACTCGCTCCCCGCCGCGTACGCGGTCGCACCGCCGCTGGTCGCGGCGGCGCTCATCCTCCTCGTGCATCGGTTCGCGCGATAGGACCTGTCGGGGTCCTGTGCGAGGACCCTCGCCGACTACCGGGTTCCGATACCGCAAACGCAACCGGGAAAAGCCGCGGTTCCGTACTTCGAATCATGAGCGACGCCGACCCCGAAGAGAAGACCAGCACGTTTCTCGTCACCCACGCCGAGGGCGACTCGGCCGTGCTGAAGGACGTACACGACGGGCAGGTTCACACCCTCTCCTCGAACCCCGGCGTGGAGGAGACCGACGCCGTCGAAGCGACGGTCGCGCCCGACCCGCCGATGAACCTCACGTGGTCGGTCGTGGAGGTCGACGAACGCCGGGGCCTCTCGACCGAGCGGAGCGACGAACCCCCGACCGTCCACGAACGCGACATCGCGGACGAACAGGACGTGGGCGAAATCACGCGCACCGAGCGCGCCGGCGACGGCGAGATTCACGTCCTCACGGTGCCGCCCGAGGACACCGAGGACGCCGTCACCGACGTGCTGGACGACGAGGGGACGCTCTCGCGGGCGGCCCGACTCGGCGTCTCCCGCGTCGAGGTCCGGGCAGAGGACGGCGTCGTCAGCGTCCGATACATGCCCTAGCGGGCGTCGGCCTACACCTCGTTCGGTCCGCCCTGACTCTGGACCTGCCACCCGCCCTCGATTCCGCAGGCCTCCCTGACCGACCACTCGACTTCGGTCTCCGGTCCGAACGTCTCGCCGCCCTGGATGTCTTCGACCCGGAGCGGCACGTCCAGCGTACTGCCACAGCACCCGACGCCGACGAACTCCTCCCACACGTCTCCCTGCCGGACCCGGTCGGTCTTCGTCTTCCGGAGGTACGCCACGAAGGCGTCCTTCTCGACCTGAAACCGTCCCCAGTCGCTCAGGTCCTCCGGGTACGAGACGACGACGCGGTCCGCGGGCGAGAGATTCTCGTGTCGCTCGCTCAGGTCGTCTACTTCGTCGGTGTTGCTCCCCATACGTCCGACTACGCGCCCGACGGGTTTGAGCCTTCTTCCCACGGGACGGCATCGAGTTAGTGAAACTGGATAAGAACACTTATTCACGGCCGTCTCACATTCCACACCCATATGGTAGCGTTCGAAGTGCCGGAGGTGGACTACACCCAGTACACCAATCGGCAGTTGGCGGCGATACCTCTCGCGATTCTCGCCGTCGCACTGCTGGTTATCGTCGGGTGGTACGTCTTCACCGGCGCACCGGTACGACTCGGAATGGAGTTCACTGGTGGCACGGAGCTACGTGTCCAGACTTCGACACCGCCCTCCGAAATCTCCTCGGCGTTCGCGACGGAAGCGTCCGTCACGCCCGTCCGGACCGCCGACAACACCTATATCGTGACGTTCCCGCCCGGAGCCGAAGACATCGCGGACCAGGCGCGCAACAACTTACAACCGGTCCAAGGTCAATCGACCGCGGACATGGTGAAGTCCGTGCAGGGGACCTCCGCCAGCTTCGGCGAATCGACCCAGCGACTCGCGCTGATGGGCGTCGGTCTCGCGTTCGTCGGCATGAGCATCCTCGTGTTCCTGATGTTCCGGTCGTTCGTCCCCTCCATCGCGGTGGTCATCTCCGCGTTCAGCGACATCGTGATTCCGCTCGCGCTGATGAACCTGCTCGGCATCCCGCTGTCGCTGGGTACGGTCGCGGCGCTGCTGATGCTCATCGGGTACTCGGTCGACTCCGACATCCTGCTGAACAACCACATCCTGCGCCGGTCGGGCGACTTCTACGAGTCGACCCACCGCGCGATGCGGACCGGCGTGACGATGACCGTCACCTCGCTGTCGGCGATGGCCGTCATGGCGCTCGTCGCGTGGATATTCGGCATCGACCTCCTGCGTGACATCGGCATCGTGCTCGTCCTCGGCCTCGCGACCGACCTGATGAACACCTACATGCTCAACCTCAGCCTGCTTCGCTGGTACAAGTACGAGGGGGTGGCCCGATAATGGATATCCGCGACAACTGGCGGGTCATCCTGCTCGCGGTGTTCCTCGTCGTCAGCACGTTCGCGCTCTTCTCGCCCGGCGTCGGCAGCGACGGCGGCGGAGGTGGCCAGAGCGGCGCGCTCGTCAACGAGACCCAGGGCGACGGCCCGACCAACCTCAAGTTCGGTCTCGAACTCTCGGGCGGCACCCGCATCCGCGCACCAGTCGACGGAGTGACCGCTGAAGGCGTCGACGTGCCGCAGAGCACCGACGCCCCGACCGTTCAGAGACGGGTCGCCGGCAACCTCTCGGGCGTGACTGCGGCCGACGTGACCGTCCGGTTCGCGCAGGCCGCCAACGAGACCACGACCGTCGAGGTCTTCGCCGGTAACGTCACGACCAACGAGTTCGAACAGGCGCTCCAGAAGGCCGGTTACGACTACGAGAGCGTCCGGCAGGGCGTCACCGCCGAGACGCGCAGTACGGTGGTGCGCATCCTCCGGGACAAGATTTCGGAGGCGGGTCTCTCCGGCGGGCAAGTCCAGCAGGTGACGACCGCGAGCAACGAGCACTTCGTCGTCATCGAGATGCCCAACACCAACCGGAGCCAACTCGAAGAACTCGTGACCCAGCGCGGGCAGGTGCAGGTCGTCGCCGCGTACCCGGTCCAGACCGACAACGGGACCGTGACGCGCACGACGCCCCTGCTCTCACAGGGCGATTTCAGCAGCATCGGGACCGCCCAAGAGACTCAGGGCATCGGCCCGAACGTTCCCGTGGTCCTGAACGACCAAGCCGCAGAGAACTTCTCGAACGCGATGCGGAAGTTCGGCTTCACGAACGAGGGAGTCCGGGCCTGTAACTACCGGGCGAACCCCGAGAGTCCCGGTTACTGCCTCTACACCGTCGTGGACGGCGAAGTCGTCTACGCGGCGAACATGAGTCCGGACCTCGCCCAGACGTTCCGGCAGGGCAAGTTCACGCAGAACCCGAGTTTCGTGATGGGCACGGCCAACATGTCCGAGGCCCGCGAACTCCAGATTCACCTCAACGCGGGTTCGCTCCCGGCCTCGCTGAACATGGAGCAGGGCACGTCGTACTTCCTCGCGCCGAGTCTGGCCGAGGAGTTCAAACTCTACTCGCTCATCACCGGTCTCGTCGCGGTCGGTGCGGTCAGCGCCGTCGTCTTCCTCCGCTACGGTGACCCGAAGGTCGCCGCGCCGATGCTGGTGACGGCGCTCTCGGAGGTCGTCATCCTCCTCGGGTTCGCCGCGGCGGTCGGACTGCCGCTGGACCTCTCGCACATCGCCGGGTTCATCGCGGTCATCGGGACCGGGGTGGACGACCTCATCATCATCGCCGACGAGGTGATGTCCGAGGGCGACGTGTCGTCCTCGCGCGTCTTCCAGAGTCGGTTCCGGAAGGCGTTCTGGGTCATCGGCGCGGCCGCCGCGACGACCATCATCGCGATGAGTCCGCTGGCGGTCCTCTCGCTCGGCGACCTGCAGGGCTTCGCCATCATCACCATCCTCGGCGTCCTCATCGGGGTGCTGGTGACGCGTCCGGCCTACGGTGACATCCTGCGGAGTCTGCTGACCGACAAGTAAGCGACCTCGATTTTCGCTCGTCGCCTCCTTCGACGGATTCGCTTCCTTCCCGATACTCCCCGCGACGCTCCGCGGCGAAAACTTCCCAGTGAGAAACCGGTACCGGGGTCGTGTCCGGAGGAGTAGACGCGAATCTTCTCGTACGACGCCGAACAACTCCCGACCATGCCCTCCGACATCTCCGACGAGCAGTTAGAGCGCGTCGTTCGTCGTGCGGTCCGAGCGGAACTCTCTCGACTGGTCGGACGACTCTTCTGGACGGTCGTCGCCCTCGTCGGCATCTACGCGGGGTTCGGTCTCGTCGCACTCGGTTTCAACACCCCGGAGTTGAACGTCGTGACAACCGCGTTCGTCGTCCTCGGCATCGCACTCGTCGGACAGGGGGTCCGGATGCTCCTCTCGAAGTGGTGGCCCGACGACATCGACGCCGCTTAGAAGTCGCCGAGTCCCGACTGCTCGGCCGCGGCCAGCACGTCCTCGCAGGTAGACCAACTCCGGCGCGCGCAGTCGGGTAACTCGCCTCGCTCGGCCACGAACGCTTCCAGAAACTCGCGGGTGGTCGGGTCGCTCGGATAGCCCGACCCCAACTCGTCGAGCGGCGGGCCGTACTCCTCGGCGTACGCCTCGGCGAGCGCCGCGACGTGAGCGTCGCGTTCGACCTTCGCCACGATGCTGGCCGCGCCGACCGCGGCGTACGTCTCGTCGGCACCGTGTTCCGCGGTCACGCTCACGTCCTCGGGCACGCGGTCGGCGACCCGCCGGGCGAATCGCTCCTCGCTGGTGTCGCCGGCGTCCGCGACGCCCTCTGGGTGCCCGCCACCGTCGCGGGCGACGCCCTCCGCGCCGTCCGCTTCGAGGACGTTTGCGACCGCCTCCGCGTGGGCCGCCACGGTCAGCGTGTTCATGTCCTCCTCGCCGTCGATGCGTTCGACCGGAATCTCGGCGACCCCGACCGCGACGCTCTCGTCCGCGCGGAGTTCGGCCGCGATTTCCTCGCGGCGCTCGGGCGCGACGTTCTTCGAGTCGTCGATGCCGGCGGGGAGGTCGGCCGGGTCGGCGACCCGGACCGCGGCGGCGAACATCGAACCCAGCACCGGCCCCTTTCCGGCCTCGTCTACTCCGAACACGCTGTCGAAGTCCGCGCGCGAGCAGTTGGCTCTTACGATGGTCGGCGCGCAGGACGCGCCGGTCGCTCGTCCGCTCTGCGCCCGATTTCGACCCGCGGATTTCGTTCCGGAGTTCCGACAGCCGAGACGCTGATACGCCCCGAACCCCTACCACCGTCGAATGACGCTCTCGGTCGCCGTAGACGACAGAGAACCCGAGGGAGTCCGCCGAGCGGTCGAGGCCCACGACGACGTGACCGCGGTCGAAGTGCGACGCCTCCCCGCGGCGGATATCGCGATAATCGACGAAAACGCACCCGAAGACGCGGCCTCCGAAGGCGGGTCGGTCCTCGGGACGGTCGGCATCGAGCGCAAGACCGTCTCGGACTACGCGAACTCCGCCATCGGAGCCTCCGGCACCGACCTCCGCGAGCAGGTCGTCAAGATGGCCGACGCGTACGACCACGCCTACGTCCTGCTGGAGGGTGACCTCGCGGACGTGGGGTCGCGCAGACCCGGCCTCGACGCCGCGGCGGTCCACGGCACGATGGCCTCGTTCGCCGCGCGCCACGACACGCCGGTCATCCCCTGCTCGGACCGACAGCGTTTGGTGGACGTGGCGATTCGCCTGCTCCGCAAGCACCGCGAGGACCCCTCTCTGCGACCGCTTCCCGCCGGTAGCGTGACGGGGTACGCCACCCCGCGGACCAAGCGACTGTTCGGGTGTATCGAGGGCGTCGGCCCGCAGACCGCCGACGCGCTCTACGAGGAGTTCCCGTCGGTCGAGGCGGCGGTGGCGGCGACGCCCGCCGATTTACGCGAAGTCGAGGGCGTCGGCCGGAAGCGCGCCGAGGCGATTTTCGAGACGCTGCGCGGAGAGCGCGATTAACCGGAGTCCGGTTCGCTGAATCTGCCGAGTCGAGTGGCGGTCGGAGAGTCCGGAGGGAGGGTGCTCCGGGCTTGAACCGAGGAGTTACGCCCGACATAGCACCGCTACCGCGAGGACCGCCGTCTCCCGGGCCTCCCGCGCTTCCGGGCCGTCGGCCTGCGACGGCTGCGAACATAGAAAACATTTTAATTTCGATTCGAAACATACCAACCGACGTGGTACGCTTCCCGAATCCCGTTCGACTGCTCGTCCTCGCGGTCGGCCGGGTGCTCGCTCGCGCCGGACTCGTCTCGCCCGAGCGCGTTCGCCGGACGACCGACCTCGCGTGGCCCCGCATCGTCACCGGTCTCGCGCGCATGTCGAAGAACGCCGTGGACGTGGCGATGGTCGGGTCAGCGGTCGGACCCGTAGCCATCGCCGGCATCGGGTTCGCGAGTCCCTACTGGGGCGTCGCGTTCTCGCTCGGCGGCGGTCTGGCGGGCGGGACCATCGCGTTGGTCTCCCAGCGGTTCGGCGCGGGGGCCGACGACGAACTCGCGCTCGCGGTCCGGGGCAGCGCGCTCGTCGTCCTCGCCGTCTCGCTCCCGGTCGCGGCCGCATTCTGGCTGTTTCCCACTCGACTCGTCGCGGTCATGACCGACGACCCGCGGACCATCGAACTCGGCGCGACCTACCTCCGAATCCTCGCGGTCGGCGTCCCCTTCGCGGGTCTCAATCTCGTGGGCAGTCGCATCTACATCGGCGCGGACGACTCGTGGACGCCGATGATAGTCCGGGGCGGCGGCGCGATAGCCAACATCGTCCTGAGCGGCGTCCTAATCTTCGGTCTCGGTCTCGGCGTCACCGGGGCCGCGGTCGGCACCGTGCTGTCGAACGTCCTCGTCACGGGCACCTTCGCCGCGGGACTCGTCGCCGGACGACTCCCCGGTATCGGCGACCTCCCGGTGCGGGTGAACCCGGCGGGCACCTACTACGACCGCGAGACCATCGCTGACTTGGTCCGCATCGGACTTCCGGTCGTGGGTCGCAATGGTGTCTGGACCGTCGCCAAGTTCCCGATGCTGGCCATCGTCGGCCTGTTCGGCCCGAGCGTCGTGGCCGCGTACGTCATCGCGCGGCGCATCTGGGGCCTGATGAACACGCCCGGATGGGGCTTCGGACTCGCGGCCAGCAGCCTCGTCGGGCAGGAACTCGGCGAGGGCGACGAGCGCGGGGCCGAGGCGTACGCCTACGACATCATCGCGTTCTCGGTCGCCACCTACGTCGTCGCGGCGGTCCTCGTGGGCCTGTTCGCCGAACCCATCGTCGGCCTGTTCGTCGGCGAGAGCGGCGACGCGACGATTCCCGTCGCGGTCGAACTGGTCTACGCCGCCTGCGTCGCCGCGGTCGCGCAGGGCGTCAAGTCCGCGACCGCCGGACCGCTCGACGCCAGCGGCGACACGCGCTGGACCTTCTACAGTCAGGTCGTCGGGATGTTCGGCGTCGCCATCCCGGTCGCGTACCTCGGGGCCGCCACCTCGCTCGGACTTACGGGTCTCTACCTCTCGTTCGTCGCCGAGACGACCGTCCCGGCACTCGTCAACTACCACCGGTTCTCGACCGGCAAGTGGAAGGCCATCAGTCGGGAGTTCCGGCCGGGCGCGTCGGCCGACGACTGACCGACCTGCACCGACCGGCGCGAAAAAGCCGCGTTCGCCCCGAGAGCGGGGCGGCCCTCTTTCGCCGCGGACGGCGTAATCCGTGCGTCTGACGGCCGTCTGCCGGTAATTGATACGCTTGGAGGACTCACGAGAAGTATGGCAATCGCAACCCCCTCCGCCGAGACCGACGCGACGCTCTACCGGACCCGACACGACCCCGACAGTTCGGAGCCGATAAGCCGGTCCATCTACACCGCACTCGCCGCGGTCGAGGGCGTCGCCCCGCCGGAACTCGACGTTCGACTCTACGACAGCGTCGACGTGGAGGCGCTCGACGACCTCTTCCGAGCGAACGCCGACGACGAGTGGGAGTTCACGGTCACGGTCGAGCAGTACGCGGTTCGCGTCCGGGCCGACGGTCGCATCGCGGTGTCGCCCGCCGCCGAGTGACCGGCCCGGGACCGGGACCGCGAACTCACTCCCGCCACGGGTCGGTGGACTCGCGTTCGTGGAACTCGCCGCCGCTCCGCCGGACGAGTCCGTAGACCACGGCGGCCGTCGCCGCGAGGTAGAAGACGGCGACTCCCGCGACGACCGCAGTCCCCGGAACGCTGAGGACGCTCGCGGTCGCTCGCCACGACTGCTTCGGTTGGAACACCGTGACTCGGGCGACCCACGCCGCCAACAGCACGAGCGACAGCGGGTAGTAGATTCGGCGGAGTCGCCGCGAGAACGCCGTGAAAAGCGGTGTCTTCACCGCCGGGTTCCGGAGGTCCTCGCTGATACGCCGCCGCCAGTCGGGATGCGAGATATCCCTGTCCGGGTCGAACAGTTCCGCGAACAGGTCCTGTTCCAGCAGGCGGACGCGCTCGCGCCACACGTCGTAGGCCCGGTAGCGCCGGGTCTCGACCGCGAGGAAGACCACCAGCGCACCCATCCCGATGAGCAGGAGGTAGTGAGGGTTGTTCGCGCTGGAGAACACCCACGTCAGCAGGGCGGCGATGATGGTGACCGCCCAGTAGGACGTCTGGTCGAGGCGGCCTCGCCACGCCGTCACGCGATCCATCTGCCCCCGATAGAAGTGCCCCAGCAGCGAGATGGCGTCCGACGGGTCCTCCGCGAACGCCTCGCCGATGCTCTCGTCCGGTCCCTCCGAGTCGTCGCTCGGGTCGCTCACCGTCGCCTCGTCGCGACCGTCCGCGGCCGCGTCTCCGGAACCCCCCATGTCCCGGAGTACGACGCTCCGCGACCTACGGTTTGTGGCGTTGCGAGGGACGGGGTTCGCCGGCTCCGTTACGAAGGCTCTGCGCGACGCCGCTGTGCAAAGCCGATGCCGACCGCTCGCGACGGCCTGCGTCGGTCCGTCTCCGAGAGTCTACACCGATTCTTTCAGGTAGTCGGGGTCGTCGAACGCTTCGTCCTCGCCCTCCACGGCCAGCACGTCGAGCGCCGTGACCTCCGCTTCGACGCCCAGCAGGCCCGCGAGACTCGGCGTCGTCCGGCCCTCGTCGCCCGAGACCAGTTCCTTGACGTAGAGACCGCCCTCGCCGTGGACCTCCAGTTCGGCGTGGCGCTCGTCTTCGAGGTGACCGTCGACGTCGTAGACGGTCCGGGTCCGGGTGATGCTCGCTCGGCGGTGGTCCACCCGCTGAGGGGTGTCCTGCTCGACCGTGGTGCCTCGAAGCTCCTCGATTGCCTCTTCGAGGGCCTGCGCGGTCACGTCGCCCTCGAACGCCACGTCCATGCGGTAGGTCTTGCTCGCGTCGAGTTCCTTCACGCGCTCGACCATGTCGTGAGTCGCCAGCGCGAGGTCGGTGACTTCGGCCTTGCCGTCGGCGTACTCGTTGATTTCGTCCTCCAGCGCGTCGGTGTCCACGTCGCGGCGCCGGGGTCGCTTGACCTCGATGACGAACGGTCGGCCCGTATCGAGCATCAGCGCGTCCACGTCCTCGCGGCCCGCGCCGTGGAACAGCGCCTCGCCGCCGTCCATCGCCTCCAAGACCGGCGGCGTGGTCAACTGTTCGACGCTCTCGTCGTAGAGGTAGCCCGACCCGCCGCAGTGGTCGCAGGGTTCCTCGCCGCCGCCCTCGGCGAGTTGCTTGCCCGTGCCGCCGCACTCCCGGCAGGGCCACTCGGTCTGGGGGATGTCGCGTTCCAGCTTCCGGTAGCGGCCGTAGACGAACGCCGAGTTTATCTGGACCTCCACCGCGTGGTCCGAGATGTCCTCGCGCTCGGGGTCCACGTTGAGCAGGGCCAGCACGTCGGGCCGCCCGAAATCGACCTCCGCGCCGGTCAACCGGCCGACGCGCTTGCCGACCTCGCGGTTGAACTCCGACTTGAACGACTCGCCCGCGTCCTCGGGCAGGTCTGCCGACTCCCGGAGCAGGGCCTCGTTCTCTTCGAGGAGCGGCGGGGTGCGCGTCCCGACCTGATAGGTGTCGAACTGCCACCCGTCGAGCGACCCGGCGACCTGCTCGGCGTACTCGTCGAATCGCTGGCTCTCGCCCTCGCAGACCCAACACGCCTCGGCGTCGGCGGGTTCGAAGGGTTCGTCGTCTTCGATAGCGGCCGCGACCCGGAGCGAGCGGCCGCGCTCGGCGTTGGTCAGCCCGAAACTCCGGTCGGCGAAACACCGGCCCAGACACGAGTCGCAGACGGGGCCGTTCTCGGCGACGCGGCGGGCGTCTTCGAGGATGGTCATGGTAGGAGGGTGGCGACGCGGCGGTTTACCGGTTTCTCATTCGCGCGGGAAAGACGGCGTCGAACTCGGGCGTCGTCGCGGTCCGCCTCCCGACGCGTCCGGTCCCGCCCCCACGAATTTGAGGGCCGGCGTCGTGGAACGCCCATGGCCTACCGCGCCAACTACGCGCTGGTGAACGTGAGCGCCTACTTGGGACCGGACGAGGACGTACTCGACGTGCCGTGGGCAGAGTACGTCGGCGACGCCACCGAGGAGTTCGAGTTCACGGTGCCGACCGACCGCGCCACCGACCCGTACGTCGGCTTGCAGGCGTTCCGCGTCGGCGAGTACGGCCACGAACTCCGAATCAACGGCGAGTCGCTCGGCGGGTTCGACGTGCCGCCGGGGAACGGGTGGCAGTACTGGGAGGACGCCGTCACCGAAGTCGAACTGGTCGAGGGCGCGAACAGTCTCCAATTCGTCCGCGACGACGACGCCGACGACAGTTTCGCGGTGAACAACGTCACGGTTCACTGGCGCGAACCCGTCGAGTAGCGCGGCGAACCGTCGGTCCCCGATGCGGTCGTCGTCGCCCACGCCCGCCGATAGCCGTCTCCGTTTCTTCGCCTTTTCAGCGGCGCTCTCCGTCCGTGCCCCGAAAGCGACGCGACTTCTCGCCGCGGGTGACTACCGGCGACGGCGACTATCGACCCGACGGCGACTCCGTCGGCGGTAGACCAACCTTCACGTTCAGTAAACCCGCCTCTCCGCACAGTACAACAATCTCGACATTGCTCAAACGGGTAGATATATATGTCGTGCCGCCGAAAATCGGTCTCACAATGCGCAAACACGCCGACTGGCTCACCCAAGCAGACGAGCGAATCCTCGAATTCCTGCGCGAACACGGCAACTACCCGCCGTCGGCCGTCCGCGACCGACTGGCCGAAATCGGCGACGACCTCGACTACTCGACCAACCACCTCGGGATGCGCTGTCGCGCGCTCGACGACCACGGCCTGCTGGAGAACGTCGGCGGCGGCACCTACAGCATCACCGACCTCGGCGAGCAGTACCTCGACGGCGAGTTCGACGCCGGCAGTCTGGAAGACGACTAGCGACTCCCGGACGCAGTCTTCGGTGCGGCGATGGCTCCGACAGAATGGACCCGAAACTCCGTCGGCCCCGTCTCCGCCCGACCGACTTCCGAGCAGTTTTTACCTCCGACGTTCGCCCACCGAGTATGAACCGGTCCGCGCTGATAGCCGTCGTCGCGGGAGCGTTGCAGGGCGTCTTCGAGTGGTTGCCGATTTCGAGCGAGGGCAACATCACCGTCTTCCTGACCGCGCTCGGGTCCTCGCCCGAGGCGGCGGTCCAGTTTTCGCTGTTCCTCCACGCCGGGACCGCGCTCTCGGCGACGGTCTACTACCGCGAGGAGTTGGCCGACGTGCTGGGCGCGCTCCCCCGCTGGCGGCCGGGGAGCGCCTTCTCCGACGGCGGAGAGACCGCGACCCTCTCGTTCCTCGCCGTCGCCACGCTGGCCTCCGGCGTCGTCGGCATCGCGGCCTACCTCACGCTGGAGACGGTCGTCTCCGCGCTGACCGGCGGCGCGTTCGTCGCGCTGGTCGGCGTCCTGCTCGTGGCGACGGGCGTCCTCCAGCGGGTTGCCGACGGCTTCGAGTTCGGCGGGCGAGCGTCTCCCGACCTCCTCGACGCCGTGCTGGTCGGCGCGCTGCAGGGACTCGCCATCCTGCCGGGCGTCTCCCGGTCGGGCACCACGGCCTCGGCCCTGCTGTTCCGCGGCCACGACGGCCCCTCGTCGTTCCGCCTCTCGTTCCTGCTGTCGATTCCGGCCGCGCTCGGGGCGGGCGTCCTCGTCCTGCTCGACACCGGGGTTCCGTCGGTCACGCCCGTCGAGGCGGCCCTCGCGCTGGGAACCGCCGCGGTCGTCGGCTACCTGACCATCGACGCGCTGATGCGAGTCGTCGAGCGCGTGCCCTTCTGGAGCGTCTGCGTCGGCCTCGGCGCGCTGGCGATGCTCGGCGGCGCGGCGCTGGCTATCTGACCCGCCGGCTTCGCACCGACTCTCCGAGACCGAACTCCGCTCGGCCGAACGCCGACCGCGACAGGCCGAAAATTGATACGCCCGCTGACCGATGCTCTACCTATGACAGTTCGCGCCGCCGTCGTGCTGGCCGCGGGGGAGGGAACCCGCCTGCGACCGCTGACCCGCAACCGTCCGAAGCCGATGCTCCCGGCCGCCGACAGGCCGATTCTCGAACACGTCTTCGACGCGCTCATCGGGGCCGGAATCGAGCGACTCCACGTCGTCGTCGGCTACAAGCGCGACCGGGTGCAGGACCACTTCGGGCCGACCTACCGGAACGTACCCGTCAACTACGTCGCGCAGGACAAGCAGTTGGGGAGCGGCCACGCGCTCGTGCAGGCCCGCGAGGCCGTCGAGGGCGAGGACGGGTTCCTCGTGGTCAACGGCGACCAAGTCATCGAGCGCCAGATGGTCGCGGACGTGCTCGACGCCTTCGAGGCCGACGACGGCAACGCCACGCTCGCGGTCACCGAACAGGCCGACGTCTCTCACTACGGCGCGGTCGTGATGGACGGCGACCGGGTGGTCGAGTTGGTCGAGAAACCCGAGACCGACGACTACCGCCTGCTCAACGCCGGCGTGTACGCCTTCGGTCCCGCCATCTTCGACGCCATCGAAGAGACCCCGCGCGTGCAGGGGGAACTCGCGCTGACCGACACGCTGGTCGACCTCATCGACGAGAACGGGGTCGTCCGCGGCGTCGTCACCGAGGAACTCTGGGAGGACGCGACCTACCCGTGGGACCTGCTCGACGTGTCACAGGACCTCCTGCTCGCCGGCCGCGTCACCGAACCCGAGCGCGAGGACTCGGTCTGGGTCGCCGACAGCGCGACGGTCCACGACGACGCCACCCTGCAGGCCCCGGTCGTCGTCGGCCCCGACACCGAGGTCCGTCCCGGCGCGGTCGTCGGTCCGTACACCGCGCTCGGTCGGAACGCCACCGTCGGCGCGAACGCGGTGGTCACTCGGTCGGTGCTGGACACCGACACGCGGGTCGGGCCGAACGCCACCCTCATCGACTGCGTGACCGGGCAGGGCGTCGCGCTGGGGGCGGACGCCACCGTGTCTGGCGGCCCGGGCGACGTGCGGGTCGGCGACACGGTCTTCGAGGACCAGCGACTCGGCGCGGTGCTGGCCGACCGCGTGCGCGCCGAGGGCGACGTGAGTTTCGCGCCCGGCACGCTGGTCGGACCGAACGCCCACCTCCGGACCGGCGTGACCGTTTCCGAAAATATAAGCGAACACGCCGACGTGTACCGGTGAGTGACCGTGACATCTGCTGACGTAAACTGGGTGGTCGCTGAGGGGACCGAGGCGACCGCCGAAGACGGGGTGGTCGACGAGGCGACCGCCGAAGACGGGGTGGTCGACGAGGCGACCGCCGAAGACGGGGTGGTCGACGAGGCGACCGCCGACGGAGACGGGGTGGCGAACGAGGTGACCGCCTGATGTGCGGCATCATCGCCTGCGCGGGTCGGAGCGACGAGACCCTCGACGTTCTCCTCACCGGCCTCGAAGGTCTCGAATACCGGGGCTACGACTCGGCGGGGGTCGCGCTCTCGAACGGCGACCTCTCGGTCTGCAAGCGCGAGGGCGAGATTCAGCGCCTCCAGCAGGCCGTCACCGCCGACCTCGACGGGCCGGTCGGCATCGGGCACACGCGCTGGAGTACTCACGGGCCGCCGAGCGACGAGAACGCCCACCCACACACCGACTGCGAAGGCGACGTCGCGGTGGTCCACAACGGCATCGTCGAGAACTACGCCGACCTCCGTGCGGAACTCCGGGAGCGAGGCCACGAGTTCGACAGCGACACCGACAGCGAGGTGGTTCCGCACCTCGTCGAAGAGCGACTCGCCGAGGGCGCGACCTTCGAGGAGGCGTTCCGCGCGGCGGTCGCCCGACTGGAGGGCAGTTACGCGCTGGCCGCCGTCTCGGCCGACTCGGAGGCCGTCCTCGCCACGCGCCACGACTCGCCGCTGGTCGTCGGCGTCGGCGACGACGCGGCCTACCTCGCCAGCGACGTGCCCGCCTTCCTCGATTACACCGACCGCGTGGTCTACTTGGAGGACGGCGAGTTCGCCCGCCTCGAATCCGGGTCGTGGACCGTCTCGGACGCCGAGGGCCACCTGCTGGAGAAGTCGGTCTCGCGCGTCGAGTGGGACGCCGAGGAGACCGCCAAGAGCGGCTACGACCACTACATGCTCAAGGAGATTCACGAGCAACCCCGCGCGCTCCGGAAGTGCCTCCGGGGGCGCGTGGACGAACTCGCGGGGTCGGTCAGCGTCGAGGCGCTGGAGGGCCTGAGTCCGTCGTCGGTCCAGTTCGTCGCCTGCGGCACCTCGTACCACGCCGCGCTCTACGGCGCGCAGGCGCTCCGCGAGGCGGGGGTTCACGCCCAAGCCTTCCTCGCCAGCGAGTACGCCACCGCGCCCGCGCCGGTCGACGACGACACGCTGGTCGTCGGAATCACCCAGAGCGGCGAGACCGCGGACACCCTCTCGGCGCTCCGGGAGGCCGAGCGCCGGAACGTCGAGACGCTGGCGATGACGAACGTCGTGGGGTCGACCGCTGCCCGCGAGTGCGACCGGGCGCTGATGATTCGGGCAGGGCCCGAAATCGGCGTCGCGGCGACCAAGACCTTCTCCTCGCAGGTCGTGGCGTGCAACCTGTTGGCGGCCGCGCTGACCGAGCGCGGTGGTTCGCGCGAAGTCGTGGAGGCGCTTCGGGACCTGCCGGGACAGGTACAGGAGATTCTGGACTCCTCGCGGGCCGAGCGGGTCGCCGACCGGTTCGTCGACAGCGAGGGCTACTTCTTCATCGGTCGCGGCTACCATCACTCAGTCGCGCTGGAGGGCGCGCTGAAGCTGAAGGAGATTAGCTACAAACACGCCGAGGGGTTCCCGTCAGGCGAGTTGAAGCACGGCCCGTTGGCGCTGGTCACCGAGGAGACGCCGGTGTTCGCCATCGCGACCGGAAACGGGACGCAGGCGACGAAGACGGTCGGGAACGTGAAGGAAGTGGAAGCGCGAGACGCTCCGGTGGTGGCAGTGACCGATGGGGCATCGGACGTGGCGCGGTACGCCGATGCTGTGCTGGAGATTCCCGAGACGCACCCGCGGGTCGCGCCGGTGCTGGCGAACGTACAGTTGCAGTTGGTAGCGTACTACGTGGCGAAGCAACTGGGGCGTAGTATCGACAAGCCGCGGAATCTGGCGAAGAGCGTGACGGTGGAGTAGGCTACTTTCGCTGTTCTCGATTTGGGGGTTCCGTAGGTTCGAGTGCGGCTAGTAAAATCATCCTTCCTCTGAGAAGTTCGTGACTGTTCCTTTCACGGTAACCTGACCGAAGTCGAGGACGAGTTGACGGCGGACTTCAAGCGGTTTGTTCCACAGGAGTACGTCATCCTCGGTCGTCATAGTGTTGAGTGTGAGTTGGAGGACGACAGTTTTTTTCCGGGGATGGGTCTGCTTGTGGAGAATTCCGTTCTTGTCTTTTACGATGATTTCAGTAGGTTGGACGGACTTGTTTTGGACTGAGACAATGGTGTCCGTCTGAAGGGGTCCCTCGGGGATGGCGTCGGCGGTGTAGGGTTGGACCCCAGTGATCTCGAAGGTAACTGTAGTAGTCGTGTTCTCAAGTTGGTCCGTGGTGTTCGTTAGTTGGTTTTCTGTTCCGAGGATGAATGTCGCGCCAGCGGCGATGACCGCTAGGACAAGGAAGACTACGAACGCGTCGATGATATTGACGGTACCAAACAGTTGGCCCTTTTCGTCGATTGGATCCATAGTTTCGTTACGGGCAACGAAATAATCCTAGCCGGTAAACTGTTGTGCTTCAGTCCGCCCTGCGATAATCAACCCCACGTTATGATTTTAACATCTTGAACCGTCGCTTTCAGAGCCGAGTAAAGACCGGAATCCAATACCTTTTAATAGGAATTCGCTAAACAGCGAGTTAGAATGGTGGTACCATATTCGGATTTTCAATCGGATTCGAGATTGCAGATTCTATCGATAATCTTTGCTCTCTCTGCCTTGATATCTTTGGTCCTCCCGACCGTTCCTGCGATAATGTTCATCGCTACTGTCCTCCTTATTGGTGTCGTCTATTTGTCCAAATACGCCGACTGGTCGCTTTCGCATCCTTTCATCTATCTATCCATAATACTACTGATCTACGTCATTGGTCCTCTGTACGATTTCGTCGCTCTCGATTCGAGGGAAGCGACATGGGCACTTCTGAACGAGCCTCGTGCAATTCTCGTCCAAGCCGGATTCGTCGTCTTAGTGGGTATGGCTGCCTTTGTCTACGGTTTCTCGTCGGCGAGGGGGTCTGCTCTTGCGACGCAGATTCCCTCCTTCCCGGAAACGTGGGACGGACAACGGGCGCGCGAAATAATCACGCTTTATGCCATCATCGGCACAGCCTTCTTCCTTCCAATCGCCATCTTCTCCGTTGGCGGAGACATTTCAAGCAAGCGAACATTTTATTCATCGTATTTTCGGTGGTTCGTACGATTCCTTCTGTTTGCGGGTTTCTTAGGGCTCTTGACCACCCTTGAAGAGGGTCGGAAGCTATCGTCACTTCTTGGCCTCCTCTCGCTCTGCATAGTCTTCGTCTATTTTGTCTTCGGCTTTCTGATAAGTAGCCGTAGTGCAATTATGTGGACGACTATTCTCCTGTTCGGCTTTTATATACAGTATCGTCGTATCAGAGCTGTTTTGCTCTTCTCAGTCGGGACGGTGTTTGCAGTCCTCTCGGCGATTATGTTATCGCTCCGTGCCAATTCAGGCCTTCGACTAACTCCGGTTACCATATTTGAGAGCTTAGCAGGTGCTGACCGCGGGAACGTCACCGTCATTGCGCATCTCGTTCATCAACTCCCTACAGAGATGGAGTTCCTGTACGGTAGGGGACTTTTCCAGTGGCTTGTCTTCCCAATCCCTCGCGCTATTTGGCCGGGCAAACCGTTCCCCGCATCGCGGGAACTCGCCATAGAGATTTACAATGCAGGAAATCGAACACCGCCAATGCTCTTCGGCGACCTGTATTGGAATCTCGGGATAATCGGTGTTCTCATTGGACTATTGGCTATCGGCTTCGTCTTCCGCCTTCTCGTTGAATATCGCGCTACGAACTCTAACTCACCATCAGTGATTCTCTTGACGACCGTCGTTCTTTTCCTCGCCGGCCGATTCCCGAGTGCTGAAAAGATGTTTATCAGCCTGTGCCTCTATCTCGTACCGCTAGGCATGGCCGCCCTCTACATCGCGAGAGTTGAACGAGAAGTGGACTTCGACCCAGATAATTCAGGCTCAAAGTTCTCTAACTCTCACATCTACAACGTTCTTTACAGTAATGTAGTTGCCACCAACCAGTACGCAATGTTGGCTATCGAGAACAGTACTCTTCGACGAATACTCCTTAGGACAGCCCGACGAATAAGAGGGATCGCTCAACGATCTTACTTCATCCGGTTCATTGAGGAATTCGACCAAAACCCGTAGCCAACTTTCATTCTGTTATTGCCCGTGGCTCGTAGGCGTCTTCTCCTTCGGGAGGACAACGCCTGACCATCAGTGAGATTCAACGCTGGTAATTGTCTGGATAATCGGGTCTAAACACGTCTATAGGTGAATCTCTTGACGTATTCGTATCAGCAAGTATCGTCAAGCAAAGACAGAACCGTTAACCCAGTTGGATTTCGAATCGTGGTATGACCAACTTCGTTGAGAAAGCCGCTCGTTACTACCGGATGAAGGGTGGAATTGCGCTTCTCAAACGGGCGCTTCCGTATTTCTACGACCGTATGATTCGTCCGCACCTCCCTCGTTTCACCGCCACCTATAATAACACGCAGGTCAAGGTGAACCATCTCGGCGACTCGTTCCTTCCGTGGCATCCAGTGGACAAACCAGGATATGAGAGTGCGCTAGTGGAGGGTCTCCAGTCACGCGTCCGCGAGGGTGACCATGTAGTCGTGGTCGGCGGTGGCTATGGTGTCACTGCGGTCAACGCCGCACGACAGGTTGGCGAGGACGGGAGGGTAACGGTCTACGAGGCTGCTGAGCGTCTAATTGACGCTATCGAGGAGACGCTCGAACTCAACGACGTAACAGACCGCGTGGACGTTCATCACGCACTCGTTGGACCGAGTGTCGAGGTGTTAGGGGATTCCACTACTGCGGTCCATCTTTCCCCTGAGGACCTCCCTGAATGTGACGTATTGGAACTCGACTGCGAGGGTGCAGAAATCGATATTCTGTCTAACCTCCAGATTCGCCCCCGCGTCATCTTGGTTGAGAGCCACGGTGAGTTCGATGCACCGACTGACGAGGTAGCGTCTTTGCTGGAAGACCTTTCGTACTCGGTCGAATCTCAAGAGGTCGCCGACGAGTGGGTCCGCGAGAAGTGCATCGAAAACGATGTCTACGTACTTACCGGGGTCCGCGACAAAGCGTAGTCGTTATCAAGTACCGGACTTCATCTGTCGAGGATGTGGCCAACTTGTGAATCAGAACTTTTCTATAACGGCTCTCAAAAAGGTAGTCCAATGAATGTTCACCCTCTGAACGTGGTCTCCTCTTCATTCAGTACCCTCCATGCAATCCCTATGCGAATCGACCGGGAGTCTGCTTTACTCGTCTGGACTCGTTTTGGATCATGAGCGACGCCGACAGTGATCTCGCAGATGCGCTACAAGACGCCTTCCGCGGTGCGGTCATCGTCCTCCTCGGGACGATTATCGGCCGGGGTTCGGGGCTTCTTGCGGAGGTCTGGGTCGTTCGCACGTTCTCTGAGTCAGGATATGGATTGCTGAAGCTTGGGGTCTTGATTACTTCACTTGTCGCGGCTGTCGGCACACTCGGATTTCGAACTGGCCTCCCACGTCAACTCGGTTACGAGCAAGGTGGTCAGAATACCGCGACGATTCGTGAGACGATCGGGGCGGGCGTACTTGTCTCGAGTGGTGTTACCGCGATTCTGGCTGTCGTCATGTTCGCGTATGGAAGTCGGTTTGTGTCGCTGTTCGGTGATTCAGAACTAGTAACATACATCTCGCTATTTGCGTTCGCACTCCCTGCCATGGTGTTCGTGGACGTATTCGTCGCCGTTTTCCGGGGATTAAACAACTCCAAGCCGAAGCTCTACTTTCGCACGCTAGTACCTAAGTTCGGCTTCCTCGCCGCCGTGGCGGTAGCAGGCTTCTTCAACTTCGGATTCGAGTCCGTCATCTTGGCGTGGGTCGGCGGATACGTCATTGCCGCACTCGTGTTCATAGTTTACATCGCACTCAATATCGAGTACCGACCGACTTTTCCCGAACCCGTTGTTGCGCGCCGACTCGTCGTCTTCTCCTTTCCGCTACTCGCTGTTTTCTTTGCCAATCATCTGATGCGGTGGGTAGACACGTTCATTATATGGATATACACTGACACAGCGACGGTCGGTCTCTACAGTGCGACTGTTCTACTGACACGAACGATTCCGATGATCCTCGGTTCGGTTACCTTCCTCTATCTCCCAATTGCGTCACGGTTCTACTCTGACGGCGACATCGAACGTGTCCAATCACTGTACGTGATACTGACCAAGTGGGTCGTCGGTGCTTCGCTTCCGCTGTTTCTGACGTTCATGTTTTTCCCGAAGTCCGTCCTTACTGTCGTATTCGGTCCGGACCTCGCCGCAGGTGCGTCGGTGATGCAGTTGCTCGCGCTCGGATTCTTCTCCCATACGCTACTCGGGACGAACGGCCATACGCTCATCATGCTGGGACAGCGTCGAAAATTGTTAGCCGCCCGTTCATTGATGGTCCTAGTTAACTTAATACTTAGCGTGTTACTGGTCCCGAGCCTCGGAATTGTCGGTGCTGCGCTTGGGTCGATGGCCGCCTTCCTACTCGGTAACGTGGCGGTATCGGCATACCTCTATCGTGAGAAAGGTCTACACCCATTCTGTCGGGATTACCTTAGACCGGTGGTAGGGACGCTCGTCGTCGCTGGCATGGTTGGAGTCGTCGTTCGTCAATCGGTCGCTATCTCTCCGATAGTCGTCGCGGGATACGCCACGTTTGTCGGAGTCCTCCATGTCGGACTGTACCTTCTCGCTCGGAGCGTGCGTCAAGCGGAGGCGGCGATGATTGAGGCCGTGATGAATCACGTCGGAGTCCAAAATAACACAGTAGCCGATATACTGGACAGAGCCTCCTTTGACCGATAGCAACTGCGTGAAATCGTCGCATCGGACTTGCACCAGTCTCGAACAAACCGACATACTCATTTGTATGTCTGAGAAAGAGTTGCGTCGAATGCGGGTTGGAATTCAGACCGAACGTCTTCACCAGTCGGTCGGCGGTCCACAAGTTTATCGACGGAAACTCTGCGAAGCGCTCCTTGACCTGACTGACGACGTGAAGTTCGTCTTTTTTCAGTTCTCCGACGACTCTCTTCCCCTGTTTGACCATCCACGGGTCGAACCTGTCGTCATCCCATCGATTCCAGGGCTAGCAGCACGACGGCTTGCCGAGTTTGACTTGGACGTAATTCACTTTGAGGAGGGAATCCATCGCTTTCCGCTTGTCGGGCGGCTCTCAGCATCGACAGTGACGACAATACACGGTATTGAACCGCTCGTGATTGACGAACATCCTGCGCCGCTCAAGACCCGAATACAGAAGACGCACGTCTGGCCGTACCTATGCCGAAAGCTTGATCATGTAATTGCAGTATCCGAGTCCAGTCGTCGGCAACTACTCGATCACTATCCACTTGACGAGGGCGCAGTGTCGGCAGTTTATAATGGAATCGACCACGATCGATTCACGCCTTTGTCCGACGAAGTGATTGAACGAGGGCTCGACGGTCTAGATGTTGAGCAGCCGTACTTCTTAACAGTCAACAACTGCTCCCAGCGGAAGAACCCTACTGGACTCGTCCAGTCGTTCGATGAAGCAGCGAGACGTCGATCCGATATATCACTCATCGTCGCAGGATCGGGGTGGGATACCCCCGAGATAGACCGGTTGATAGTCAACGCCGACTTCGGGAACCGAATCACTCGTCTCGGTAAAGTACCTGAATCTATACTTCCATCCCTCTACGCCGGGGCAACTGCGATGATCTCGCCGACGTATCACGAGAACTTCGGGTTGACTCTTGCAGAGGCGATGGCCTGTGGAACGCCCGTCATCGCCTCAAACGTGTACGCAGTTCCGGAGGTAGTGGGTGACGGTGGCGTCCTCATTGATAATCCGGACGACGCAACCGCGTTCGCGGACACAATGGTGAGGCTTCTAGACAACCCCAACCGGCATAAGAGGCTAGCGAACCGTGGGATAGAGCAGACCGCCCAGTTTACGTGGGAAGAGTGCGCCCGTAGAACGTTCAACATTTATGAACGCCTCTATCGCAACGTTTGATGCTAACTACTTTACTACACAGTCTCATTCGTAGGGGAACCACCTTGGAGAGCTGTTTGGGCAGGAGTTCGTCGTTATTCACTTACAGATATCCTAAATCGTGAAGTTGGTCCTCGGCATCGTCGGTCAACTTGACTTCAGTCGTGGCTATTTTCCGTTCCCTGACCTCCTGAAGTTGCGCGGTCGCTTGGTCTCGTTCGAAATCGGGTTGCCCGAAGGCTTTCTCATCAGTCCAGTACGACTTTGCGGCTCGGGCAATATTCCGCCGGAGATAGCCTCGCTTTGCACTTTTGACGCTCTTGCCGAACAGGACGGCGAGTCTATCACTTCGTCCACTCTTGGCGAACATATACCCTCCGGCGGCGTCCCACGCACCCTCGTAGCAGAGATTCCCGTCGAGGAATGGAATCGCATCGGGGAGAAATGAACTATCGTAGAAGGTTAGCCCAGGTTCTTCAGATAGTCCATCGGTGGCTGCTCGGCCATCCAATTCACCTTCAAGTGGAGCCGATAGTATCGACGTAATGGTTGGTACTACGTCCACGTGTCTAAAGTGACGGCCAGACACCGTTTGGGAGTCAATGTCGGGATGGATGAATACTGTCGGGACGTAGACTAGCTCAGGTCGCATTGGCTCGTTATGACCCAACCCGCCGCCTTCGCCCAATAATTCACCGTGGTCGGAGGTGTAGATGACCAGTGTGTCCTCAGTTAGACCTGCATCTTCAAGGTCGTTCAGTCTCTCCTGAAAGGTAACAGCGTCTGCTTTGACTGCTTGACCGTATTCCGACTGGATGAGGTTTATCTGCGACTCTCTCCGATTCTGGAAATATTCCCACGCAGTACCGTCAAAGTCACCATACGGGGCGTGACCCCCTGGGCCGCGTTCCATCACGACGAACGGTGATGGAAGATTCTTAAAGGGATTGGTCACGTCCGGTGGTTGTTCACGGAGGACCGAATAGATCGGGTCCACATCATGAGACTGTTCACGGACGGAGTTAAGAAATCGCGTTTCGTATCCGTCTAAGTCGAAGAGGGTTGGAATGTTTGGATGTACTTGATTCGAGAACGAGGAGACACCGTGAGTTGGTGGATAGAGACCGGTTGATAGTGACGCGAACGACGGTGGACTGTGGACAGAGGCCGCCACAGTTTTGATGACTGCTCCTTCCGACGATATCTCGTCCGGGAGGTAGTCCCATCGGACAGCATCTCCGACGTACACGAAAACGTTCTCTACATCGAGAGACTGAAGAGATTCGCACAGACCATTGGCCATGCGACGTAGTTGGAGCGTCTAAACTTTAGTTTAACCGTCTCGTACTCCTAAAGACTCTGGCGATGACATCGGCCAACTGACGAAGGAAAAAGATATAATTGGGGTAGTGGGTAACAGTCGATAGATGAAGATTCTGTATTACGGCTCCTCCACTCAAATACACAGTGGAGCATCACAATGGATGTTCCGTCTCGCTAAGGGAATTAGGGAACGAGGGAGACATCACACGATAGCTATTCTCCCCGGTGATGAAGGTATTATGGAATGGTATGATAAGACCGGGATCGAAACCATCATTCACTGGACCGAACCTCTTCGTCTTCGGCGATCATTACTAGGTCACATCGGTTTTCTCCTTTACAGCCTTATCGCAACAGTTACATTGACGATACACATCTACCGGGAGGATGTTGATATCGTCCACGTCAATGAAATAAAATATCCCCATGGACTTATCGCTGGAAAGCTTGCCGGGGCAAAGACGGTCTGCCATGTCCGAGCGCACGTTGATTCTTGGTGGTTACGGTGGTTTCTCGCGCGGTTTACCGCACTCTGTTCTGACCGGATAATCTGCGTCTCTAAACGGACTCAAGAGCGATTGTTCCACGATGTAGGTATCGAAAGCAAAAACATTCAAGTCGTCCACGACGGTGTGCCGTCGCCCGAACGATTCAGAAACCCTCCAAACGATGACGAGTTCTATAATCGTCTTGGTATCGATCCTGAATCATTTGTGGTTCTTCAGGTCTCGAAATTAGCTCAGACGAAGGGCCATGACCGCTTGCTTGATGTAGCCGACTATCTTGAAGAATACGATGATATTGAGTTCTGCCTCATGGGCGGTCGAGTAGATGGACATGAAGAATACGCCGATAGTCTTGAGACTGCCGCTGTAAAGCAGGAACGCGTTCACCTGACCGGCTTCTACCCCGACGTCGTGGAGGCACTCATTGCTGCTGATGTAGTTGTTCACCTCCCCCGCCATGAGGACCCGTTCCCAGGGGTCGTCCTTGAGGGAATGCTTGCAGCAAAGCCCGTCGTCGGAAGTCGAAGTGGCGGAATTCCAGAACAGATTACGCATGGCGAAACAGGGTTTATCGTTCCCAAGAAGAATGCACCGGACGAGATTGCCGAGCGATTAACGGAACTCTATGAGAACGAATCACTTTGCAGTCAAATGGGTGTGACTGGTCGCGAACACGCTCTAGAGAGGTTCCCTGTCGAGGGCCACTTCAATGAAATCGAGGAGGTGTATACCTCGCTATAACTGGCGTTACCGCTCGTGGAGCAGTGTCTCCAGATTCTCTTGGACGTACCCCTTGTCCCGATTCTCGACGTACCAGTCGATGGTCTCGGCCATCCCGTCTTTGAGCGAGTGCTCGGGCTCCCAGCCCAGTAGCTCCTCGGCACGGGTCGTGTCAGCCGCGCGGTGGCGGACCCCGACCGGTTTGTCGGTCATCCGATTTATCTCGTCAGGCTCCCAGTCGAGGTAGTCGAAGATGGCCTCCGCGACCTCGTTGATAGAGATGTAGTCTGGTATCCCGGCGTTGACCGGTGTGGCGTCCGAGATCCTCTCGTTGGCCAGCACGAGCGCGCTCACGATGTCCGAGACGTAGGTAAAGTTGCGGGTCTGCTCACCGTCGCCCCAGATTTGGTAGGGGTCCTGCTCAGCGTAGGCCTTCGCGATGAGGGCGACAATGGCGTGGGTCTCGTTCTCCCGGGGACCGTACGCGGTGAAGATCCGGACTGCACTCGCGTCGACGCCGTACTGCTCGTGGAACGCTTGCAGGGAGCGCTCACCCATTAGTTTCGCCCAGCCGTAGGCCTCGTCGGCGTACGCGCCACCACGCTCGTCGAAGCTCACCATGTCTTCGCGGAGTGGGCGCTGCTCCTGCTGGATGTCCGTGGGATAGGTACACGCGCTGGAGGCGAAGGTGATCTTCTCGACGCCGTTCTCGACCGCCGTCTCGAAGACGATGTTGTCCAGCGCCATGTTGGTGGCGCAGTTCGCGGGGTAGTTTGAGATGTATCCTCGGCCGCCATGGTCGGCAGCGAGGTGGAAGACGCGGTCGATGTCTTGCGTGGCCTCTTCGGCGAACGACCGGCGTTTGAGGTTGCCGTCCAACACTTCGATCTCGTCTTTGACCGCCGCGAGGTTCTCGATGGTACCGCTGGAGAAGTCGTCGGCCACTCGCACGCGCGCCCCCCGTTCGACGAGGTCCTCCACGAGGTGTGACCCGATGAACGACGCCCCGCCCGTTACGAGCACGCGCTCGCTGTCGAAGCTCATTGGGAACCACCCGCCGTGGCGGCAGCTTTCTCGGCGTCGAGTTGCTCCTTTGCCCAGTCGTACACCTCTTTGACGCCGACCTCGAACTTGACGGTCGGCTCCCAGTTGAGTTCTTCCTTCATTTTCGTGTCGTCGGCGGCGTACTTGTCGGTGCCAGTCGGCTTCGAGAGGTCGTGCTGGATGGAGATGTCCTTGCCCGAGATGTCGACGATGGTCTCGGCGAGTTCGTTGATAGTGACGACCTCGTCGCCGTTACCGAGGTTGACGGGTTCGCCATCGACCTTCTTCTCAATGGCGCGGATCATCCCCTCCACGAGGTCGGCGATGTAGATGAAGCCCCGCTGCTGGGTGCCGTCACCGAACAGTTCGATGGACCCACCGTCGGGTTCTTCTATAACCTTCCGGCACAGCGACGGGATGACGTGACTGCTGTCAGGGTCGAGGCTCTCGCGCGGCCCGTAGCAGTTGAAGATGCGGACCATCGCCGTGTCGAGGTCGCAGTCTTCGTGGTAGGCCTCGCAGGCGACCTCACCGAGGACCTTGGCCCACCCGTAGGTACTGTGAGGGTTCGCAGGGATGGCCTGGTCCTCGCTGAACCGGTTGAGGTCGTCATGCTGCTGGCGGTAGATGCAGGCACTTGAGGCGAACAGGAGGCGGTCCACGTCGTTGATGCGGGCAGCCTCCAGCATGTTCTGGTTCATCAGTACGCTGGGGGTGAGTCCACCGACGTTCTCGCGCTGGATGTAGTGGATGCCGCCCACGCTGGCCGCCAGGTGGAAGACATGGTCGACGCCCTCGGTCGCTTCGACGCACCCCTTGTGAGTCGTCAGGTCGACCGTCCGGAGCTCTATGTCGTTGAGGAGGTGTTCGATGTTCTCGCGGGAGCCGCGGGAGAAGTCGTCGGCGACCACGACTTCGGTACCCAATTCGAGGAGGCGTTCCGTGAGGTGGCTACCGATGAACCCGGCACCACCAGTAACGAGGACTCTGTCATCTTTCCAGTCCATATCTCTTCCCTCTCACTGGGGTACCTAATTCCTGCGGATTCGGTGTGATGCGACTCAATTATCTTCGACACGAAAACTACTCCAAGTGGTTTTCAGTTGTTTATTATACCCCGGGCGAAGACTCACGGACAAACATGCCTGAGAACACGAACGACAAATGGGAGGGGCCTTCCGTGAAGATGGTGACTCAATTCTTCCATCCGGACACCTCTGCAAATGCCACGATTCTGACCGAACTGGCAATAGGTCTCGCCGACCGTGGAGTCGATATCGACGTACTCACTGGCCAACCCGCGTACTCGTCTGCGGACAGGGAACGAACAGAACCGAAGTTTGAGGTGTACGAAGGTGTCCCTATCCGGCGAATCATTGCGACGCGATTCGACAAGAACGAGGGAACGAAGTACCGTCTACTGAATGATGTATCGTTCTTCTTAAGTGCGTTCTTGCACCTCCTGTTCAGTCGTCGAAAGCAAACGCTCCTGCTCCCAACTGCACCACCGTTCCTCCCCATCCTCGGGTGGTGGCTCGGGACCATCCGCGGCTACTCCTACGTCCCCGTCGTCTACGACCTCTATCCTGATATGGCAGTGGAACTGGGGTACCTCTCCGAGGACGGTGTCGTCTATCGCGTGTGGGACTGGCTCAACCGCTGTGCGTATCGGCGTGCAGACGAGGTGATAACAATCGGTGAGACGATGAAAGAGACGCTCGTCAGTAAGTACGGGGAGGAATGTAACGTCACTGTCATCCACAACTGGGAGGATGGTGAATTCATCCAACCCCAGCAGAAAACCGAGAACGAGTTCTCCTGGGAACACAACCTCGTTGAACCAACGACGGTGCTTTACTCCGGAAACCTTGGGCTCCATCACGACCTTGAGAGTGTCGTCGAGGCCGCGAGTAAACTGGAGAAAACACGTCGCAGCGTATCTGACCAGTTCGAGTTTCTCTTCATCGGCGAGGGTGGTAAGAAGCCTAAGCTGATGGAGATGGCAGCGGACTACGGGCTCGACACGGTCTCGTTCTTGCCGTACCAGCCTAAGGAAGTACTCCCCGATTCGCTGACGTCCGGCGACATCGCGCTCGTGACGATGGAAGAGGGCGTCGAGGGTCTATGTGTTTCGAGCAAGTTCTATACTGCACTCGCGAGCGGGCAGGCGGTCTTGGCGATTTCGAAACCCGACTCTGAAATCGGTCGAGTCGTCGAACGGACGGGCTGTGGAATCCGCGTCGACCCGCAGTCTCCCGACCAGATCGTCGACGCAATTACACGATGGCTTGATGACCCGGAAATGACCGAAAAGATGGGAGAACGCGCTCGAGAGGTGTTTGAGCAGGAGTTCAATAAGCAACGGTCTCTCAAACAGTATCACGAACAATTGTCGAAGGTCGACGGCTAGCGGACTATTCGACGTAACCGAGGTCGCGCAGGTGGTCTTCGACGGAGTCCTCAGTCTCGATCTTTTCGTCCGTCCCGAGAATGGGTCCCCGATCGAGTTCGGCGGAAAGTTCGTGCCAGCGGTCACCGAATTCACCCATAGGATTGCTGTCACCGATGTAAACCTCCTCCTCGGAATCCTCTGGAGACCGGCGTGCCAGTATTCCGACGTCGGTTCCATCCTTATGTGCACCAAAAAGCTTCCACCCCGCGTCCGTGCGGACACCGCGATACGTTTGGCGAGAGTCCCAGTTGGTCGCTTGCCACTCCGATACGAACATAGACTGCTCGACAACTGCGTCTTTCGGAGTTCTCCAAGCGGTACCTTCCGCCGAACCGGGGATGTCTACTCCTACCGCATCGAGAATCGTCGGCATAACGTCGATTAGACTCACCTGTCCCTCGACCGTTTCACGGTCCCAATTGGGTCTACTGACGAGTAGTGGTACGTTCACAATTTCCTCCCAGAATGCAGGTGGGACGTGTCCCATCACTCCGTGTTCTCTCGGTGAGAGACACTCCCCATGATCGGCCGTGAACACGAGAACGTCTTTACTCGGCTTGAAATGGTTCTCCTCTACGAGGATCTGGATAAATCGTCTAACCTCCTCAAAGAGGTAGCGGCAGGACGCCCGGTACGCCTTCCGGACGTCTTCTATTTCTGAGTCGGAAAATCCCTCCCCGTTCGCTTTGATAACGTTCCGGGTGAACTCCCCGAGTTTCGAGCGACTTCTGCTCTCGTTAAACGATATCGGATTGAGGTAGTCGCTCGGCGGTTCGTACGGATGGTGCGTGTCCATGTAGTGAATCCAACAGAACGTCGGACTATCGTTAGACGTTCGAATCCACTCCAACGCGCTCGAATGAAGGTCTTCGGCCGTTCGATAGAACGATTCTTCGGATGCGATTTTCCCCTTCAGTTGGGAGAAGACATTGAAATAGACCCATTCAGCGATATTTAGAGTCTGCTCAAACGGGCTTTCCCGGATGGCGTTGACGAGACGCTTCTTCCATGTCGGGGTTCCAAGGTTCCCCGCGCTAAACCCGGTAGTGTAGTTGTACTCTTCCCCGAACAGGTAGTTGTCGGTCCAGAGGCCACAGTCGTATCCGCTCTTCGCCAGTCGTTCAGCGATCGTTACCGGTGGGTCCTCGTCTGGGAGGCCCCATCCGGGGACCGAGTCAGAGTAGACGCTCGTCGCCAATCCCGGCATCGCCGAGTTCGTGTCCGAGGCGGTTGCAATTGCATCGGTAAAGTCGACGGCATTAACGAGGTCTGCTAACTCGGGGAGGAAATCGGAAAAATACTGCTGGTTTAGAGAATCAGCCGAAAGTATGAATACGTTAGGTTCGTCACTCATATCGGATAGCTACGAGCGTGACGGTTAGTGTTTTCTGTTTCATTCCCGTACCTCCACGTAAACGACGATAGGGCCTGTTAAGTTTCGAATGATGAGCGTTACGACAGACCAAGACGAACACAGTGTGGAAGTCGGCCCAGACGCACTCTACGGGGACGACTGTGGAAAACATCCGGGCCGCCGAGATATGTACAAGCGTCGACAATCATGGAGTGTCGTTCGTCTTCATCTAACGAAAACGACATTCTCCCTTGGGGATACTGTGGCGGCTACAATAGCGCTTGCCACGAACAGCCGACCGGAGATGGTCGTCTCGACCACAGGCCAACTTCTCGAAGGCGAACCGTCGTGTGTTCACGAGTTACGGACGAGCAGTTCGTAGCAGTTCCGGTTCCCCTAGTACCTCGATGAACGGCTCGACACCCTCCCGGATCGTCGTCGGTTCATAGTCGTTCAACTACTTTGCCTTCGAAATGTCGGCACGGGTGTGTTCGGCGTCTGCGTCGTTACGTTCGGCGTAGTGTGACTCCAGTTCCGGCGCGATCTGTTCACGGATTTCCTCGGCCAGCGTCGGAATTTCGATGTTGTCCATACTGCCGACGTTCATGGCCTTGCCGTCCGTGGCATCAGACTCCAGCAACGTCCTGTTCGCCTACATCATGTCATGGGCGTAGGTGAAGTCTCGGCTCTGGGTGGCGTCGCCGTAGCTGATTGGCGGTTCGCCGTTGAGATAAATCCTTCAAGCTGTTGGAAGATATAAAAACCACTACATCTTGGCCGTCGCTCGCAAACTGTTCGGCGAGGTGACTCACGATGAAGCCTGCATTGTCGGTGACGAGTATCTCCATTATCCATGCCCCAGAACGGATACGATAAAAACCTCCGAGTCGGATTCGGTGTAGGTTATCCTATGATTTTGCGACCTCGGCCTCGGAGTCCTCGCCGCGGATGAGGCGCTCGGCCCGGTCGCGGTCTGCGGGGTACCCGACGTCGACGCGCCAGCCGTCCATCCGGATGGCGTCGATGGTGCGGCCGCTCTGGATGAGGAGGTCGATGGCCTCGCTGATCTCGTACTCACCGCGGTTGGAGGTTGAACGAGATAGCGGACGTGAACGTGTAGAAGCCCCTTATCACGAGGTTCGACGGCGAGTCCTCGGGCTTCTCCACCACGTCAGTGATCTCGCCGTAGTCGTTGGTGTCATAGGCCCCGTACCGACTAGCTTCTTCATAGGGCACTTCCTCGGTGAGGAAGGCAGCATCAGCGCTGTACTCCTGTTGGCGTTTTACTACGTCATCCAGATTCGCGTCGAAGATGTTATTGCTCAAGATGAGCATGAAGTCGTCCTCAGTGTTCCTCAACGGTGAGCAACGCGTGGGCAAGTCCCTTCTATTCGCACTGGTGAGCGTACGTGATGTGGATACCCTCGTATTTGTCGCCGTAGTACTCAATGATGTCCTGTTTGCGGTATCCCACCACGACTACGAACTCGTCGGCCCCCAGTTCGGCCAGTTGGTCGAAGCAGTGGGTCAGAATCGGCTTTCCGTCCACTTCGACCATTCCTTCGACTTGTCCTCGGTCAGAGGTCGAAGCCGAGTTCCTTCTCCGGCGGCTAGCACGACGGCTTTCATGTGCGTGTTGACTCCGAGCGAGTGTTAAATAGTTTTAGACTCCGAGCGACCATACTACGTCGAACGACGGCGGCCGCGTTGCTCGCTATTCGGGAGAAAGAATTATTGATGGATGTTAAGAAATCAGAATAGCCTTTCAAAGGCACCTCTACGGATCCAACCAGTGGATACCTCGACACGTACTCCGTCTATCCGAACCCTCAAAAGACCAGCCGGAAATCCATCGAACGATGAACGTCAGCATCGTCCGAAGCGGATATGCCGGGACCACCGTGGTAGCCTGTCTCGCCGACTACGGACACGAGGTGACGAACGTCGACATCGACGAGAAACTCGTGGCGGCCATCGAGGACGGAGACGAGCCCATCGACGAAACAGGGTTGGACGGACTCGTTTCAGAATGCGGTGGGGATTGATTTAACTCGACGACCGACTACGGCATGATCCGCAAGACGGACGTGACCTTGCTCGCGCTTCCGACACCGTCGCGTGAAGACGGTAGCATTGACCTATCGGCGATGAAAGCTGGCGCACGCTCACTCGGCGAGGCCCTCGCCGCGAAAGACGATCCGCACATGGTCAAACCCACGGTGGTTCCAGGTACGACCGAGGAGACTATTGCACCACTCGTGGCCGAAGCAGCGGTGAAGAAACTGGGCGAGGACCTCCATGTGGCGATGAACCCCGAGTTCCTCCGGGGGAAGCGCAGTCTCGGACTTCAAGAATCCGGACAAGGTGGTGTTCGGCACTCGGAGTGACTTCACCTGCGACTGGCTTCGAGAGGTGTTCGACCCTCTGTTCGCTGATTCCGACGCTGAACTAGTCGAGACGGGGATTCGAGAAGCAGAGATGATAAAGTACGCCAACAACGCCTTCCTCGCGACCAAGGTGAGTCTAGTCAACTAACTCGGGAACCTCTGCAAGGAGTACGGTGTAGACGCCTACGAAGTCGCAGAGGCAATGGGCATGGACGACCGCATCGGCGAGCGGTTCCTCTGTTCGGGTGTGGGATGGGGCGGCAGTTGCTTCCCGAAAGATGTGCCCGCGCTGATTGCCATAGCTAAAGACGCAGACTACGACCCTAGCCTGTTAGAAGCCGCAGTCAAGGTCAACGACGAGCAGCCTAAGCGTATGCTCGACCTACTTGAATTACATCTCAACCCCGCCGGAAAGGGCGTGGCCGTTCTCGGACTGGCATTCAAGCCCGGCACTGACGACGTGCGTAACTCCCCGTGATTCCCATCATTGAGAGCCTCCGCGAGCGTAACGCCAAAATCGTTGCCTACGATCCAGTAGCGACTGAAAACATGCGGGAGCACTTCCCCGACATCGAGTACACCGAGTCGGCCGCCGAGGTACTTGACGAGACGCACGGCGCACTAATCGTGACTGACTAGGAAGAGTTCGCGACATTGGATGACAAGTTCGACGCAATGACAGACTCTGTCGTCGTCGACGGCCGCAGAACCGTAGAGCGTCGGAACGGAATCACCTACCAAGGACTGACGTGGTGACCGACGTTACGTCGCAGTTGCGTTATCCGCCTCGTAGCGCTGACGGACCTCTTCCGGCGTAAGTGCGCGGTCGAAGATGCGAACCTCGTCTATTGCACCGTTGTAGGCGTGCCGTGTTTCCCCACTGTATCCGCTTCCAAGTCGGAGTTGTCCGTTCCAGTCGACTATTCTGTTGCCGATTCTGTCGGTTCCGACCTGCGTGCCGTTCACGTAAATCGTTCGGTGAGTACCGTTGTAGGTGGCCGTGACTTGGGACCACTCACCGACCGGAACCTCGCTCGCTCCGAAGTAACTTCTCTCAACTCCAGGAACACGGAATACTATTTGTCTGCCCTCACCGATGACGAGAACGTTGGAGAGATCTGGACTGCTAATCAGGCGGCGATAGTCGTTCTTCTCGGTTACGTCGATTCGGTCGGGCTTCACCCACAGGCTGAGCGTGAACTGCTGGGGGGCAGTTACGTTCATTTCGACGTACTTCGTCTTGTTCTGATCGAATGCCAGCGCCTTTCCTGAGACGCCGTCTACCTGCGATGTAGATCCGTTCACCGTTCCGCGATGGCCGCCGACTCGATCGTACACCGCTTTGTCCCTGGCCTTCTCAAACGGCCAATGCGCGAGGCCGCTTCGCCGGTGAGATTTCACGAGCTGCCCCGAAGTCACTGCGACTTCGGAGACCGACTGGGTGTCTCCGTCGACGGTGTACTTACCGGCGTACGGAACGGTCACGCTAAAAACCCCGTAGGGGTTGGCCTTTACCGTCCGCTCGTAGTCGAACTTCGCGCCTTCAACTTCGACTTCCTTTGAGATCGTCACCTTCTCGCCCGGCGAAGCGTTGCCGACAATCCTCGCACCTGGGACGAGTCCGAACACTTTGATCGACTTGCTGTCACTGGCGTAGAGCGCCCGGTAATGACCTGCGCCAGTCCGGCCGTTGGTTCCGGCACTTCCGAACCGGTGATGGAGTCGGGCGTAGTTGGAGTTCTTCGGAACCTTCTGCACGTCGATGTCTTTCGTGACGATGAACCCAACCCTATCGTTCAGCTTTTGATATTGTGATTCGGGATTCCGCGAAGAGAGGAATGATTCGTAGTGGTTCTCTGCAAACTTGTATGACCTCGCCTCGCCGTTCACGAAGTAATTATAGACACGATTGCGACCCCACTTGCTCAGTACGTAGTTCTCCGGATACTCCAACCCTTGCTCGTCGGCGTACTCATCGATCCACGTCGCGGCCTCGAACTTCTCGTCCTCGATTTTAACCTGCTCGTGTCGGACGCCGGTCTGCACCGCGCCCGCACTAGTCACGAACAGCAGGAGGATCACAACCATCGTGACCGTACCCCGTTCCGGGAGCCCGAACAACGGTCGCCACGTCTCGCCATGCGGTTCGTCATCGCCGAGCGCGACCGGTGAAGTCACGTCCAGCTTGGCAGACAGGACGACGAAGCCGTAGCCCGCGAAGATGGCGATGAAGGGCGCGAACTCGCCGACGAACCGCCGCTGGAACGTTGCCAGCACGAGGAAGTACCACCCGTAGGTAGAGACGACGAGCCACGCACGGCGTTCCTGCCGGTAGGCCCGCCACCCGACCAGCGCCAACATCGGCAAGCCGAGGAACCACGCGAAGCCGAGTTCGAGAATCGGGCCGATAAAGAATCCGGACGCACCGCCCGCGAATATCGACTGGGTCTCCGCCGGTCCCGACTTGAACAGGAGGAAGGTCAGCCGCTGGTTCAATCGGGCGGCGTACGTCGGCAGGAACGTCTGGAGAACCAACAAGCCGGTCAGCACACCGGCGACTTCGGCCCCGCCGAGGACGAACGCTGGCATCTCGGCCCGACGGACTGCTTCGCCGGCAAGTGACACGGCCAGCACGCCGACGAATAACAGCATCGGCGAGTAGGCCACTACGTCGGTATGCCATCCGAAGCCGGTGTGAGCGAGATGGGTGAGCACCGATGCGAACGCCAGTCCGACCAGAATCGGCGTACTCGACACGAGCGGCGACCGATTGACTCGAACGTCTACGGCGGCCCGAACGGCGACGTAGGCACCGAGCGCACCGATGAGTAGCGGTCCGGCTTCCCATGCCATCACCTGTCCGGCCACTGCGACGCCCAACACGCCCGCCGCCAGCCACGGCCGAATCTCGGCCAAGTCATTTCGGTCCACGTCGGCCAGCAGGACCAGCGCAAGCGCGGTCAGCGCGAGCCACGGGTAGTCGAAGGCGTGGTGGTCGGCGAATCCGAGCCCCGTTCGGTAGGCGAACGCCGGAATCACGGCGAGAAACACGACCGACGCGAGTGCAACTCGCCGATCACCAGTCACCCGGACCGCGATACCGTACACCAGCACCCCGACGAGGAGCGCGGAGACGACGGGGTACCACGCCAGCACCCATCCCGCGGCGTCGGCCCCGCCGAGCAGGTTGGTGAGCCACCACAGCGTTCCGACCATCAGGGGTTCGCCTTTCGCCACTGCGCTGGGAACCCTGGAAAGCACACTAAAGTCGAAGATACCAGTCGCGTCCGCGGCGAGTTGCTCGACCCAGTAGCGGTAGTAGTATGGGTCGTTCGAGGGGAGGACGACATAGTCGCCGCGGAATACGCTCGGATAGATGTAGGTTCGCATCAGCAGGACGAACGCCAACGCGGCACCGAGCGCGCCCGCCTCCGCTATCGACACCGATGGAAGCGACAGCGACGGGAGGTTCGGTCCGTCGCCGCGTTCGGATTCGACCGCAGTGTCGGAATCGCCGTCGAGGACCGCCCGAACAGCGCGGGGGTCTCTTACTTCGTATGCGTCACTGTCCTTGGCGACGATGTCGCGCGAGACGAGTTCGCCGAACGTCCCCGAGTCGAGTGGCACGTCGTCAAAGGACCACCCGTTAGTGCGCTCGTCGACCGAGAGCACTTCGCGCAGGTCCGATTCGAGATTTGGTTTCTCCGCGAGGAGGTCGTCGGTCGCCTCGCGTACGTCAGTCATGGTGGCGAAATAACGTGATGACCCAATAAACCCTACGACACGACGGTGGGAGAACTCCCGGCGAAGAAACCCGGCTTACACCGTGTCAGCGTAGATTCGTCCTATAATGTACTCGCTCGTCTCACGTCACTCCGTAGCGGTAGAGAGCACTTTCCAGATCTGACGGACCACGATTTTCACGTCGAGCCAGAACGACTGGCGACGTATGTATTTGAGGTCGTACCGGAGTTTCGCGGTCGGGTCCGTACTTTTAGCGTCGTTGATCTGGGCGAGGCCGGTAAGTCCGGGCTTGACGAACCACCGCTTGCGCCACATATCCGTCGTCTCCTCCAGCAGTTGCTCCTCGTCGGTCCAGACCGCTCGCGGTCCGACGACGCTCATCTGTCCTATGAGAATCGACCACAGTTGGGGGACCTCGTCAAGATGTGTCCTGCGGAGGAACCGCCCGACGCGAGTAATACGGTCGTTCGCCTCGTCATCGATGGGCGTCGCCGACTCGTTTTCAGGAACCATCGTCCGGAACTTGAAGACTGTGAACGTGTCGCCGAACTCCGCGGTCCGCTCTTGGCTGTACAGGACTGGTCCTGAGCTGTCGAGCTTGATCGCCACTGCGATGACGAATATAAAGGGGGCAAATGCCAATAGTCCGGCGAACGCGAAGGCGATGTCGAACACACGCTTGAACACGTAGTCCTGCCAGTCCCACGGTTCGAGTTCGATGTCTACGAGAATGTCGTCCGGGTTGGCCGTCGTCGTCAACACGTCGTCGGTGTGTTCTCGATGTACCTTCGCGTCGACGCCGTGGTCGTAACAGGTGTCGAGCGCGCCGAAGAACTCCGCGCGGTCGGGCTGGGCAAACGCCAGCACCACCGTATCGACGTTGTAATCGACGAGTACCTCGTCGAGTCGTGAGAGGCCGCTGAGGCAGTCCAAGTCCGCCAACAGTGCTTCACCGCTACCGTCGGCGACCGCAGGCTTACTCGAAACCTCTTCACTGTCGGTGTAGTACGGACTCGGCGGTGAGACGTAACCAACCACCGGCACGTCGATTTCGTCCAGCACGTCGGCGATCTCCTCGGGATCGTCACCCACGATGACTGCCCGGTGTTGGTTCGATGGTCGACGACGAATTGCCACGAACCACATCGGAAGGCCAACGAGGAGTACGGCCGTCGCCAGTACGAGCGTAGAGCGAGGGAGTCGATACGTATAGTCGAAGTACCCGATAGTGGCGAGCGCGAGGCAGGCGGTGACCGTGCGCCGCTGGGTGTGGAGAATCGTATCGAGAATCCGCCGCGGCCAGGGTTTGAACAGCGGCACCAGCGAACCAACAACGACGAGCGTCGTCGTCACGACGACCAAAACGAGCTTATTGCCAGCCAACACGGTCGCTGGTAATCGCCGGAACACCGGGACCGCAGTCGTAAACAGCATCTGTAAAGAGGAGGCGTTCGCAATCAGGACGGCGAGAACCGCAATGAACGCCGTGCCGACGACGCTTAACACTCGATACCGGTACCCGGAGACCATCACCCGATTTGGGAGAGTGCTATAGCTTAAAACCTGTTATCTTAGTACGGTTCCACCGATTTTCCATCCTTTTACTCGATATATCTCGTCTCTAGAAGCTATCGCATACGATCACCGCCACGATCGATAACGTCTGCTTCGAAGTCGCTCGCCCGGACACGAAGCGGAAACCAGCCTTCTTCGTCGATACCGAGCAATGCTTCAGAGAATCCATCGTCTTCGTTCCCGGCCTTTGCGGTTCGTACCCAGTTCACCTCGCGCTCGCTCAAGTCGAACCACTCAGCGAGTTTCTCGGCTTCTTCTTTCACGCGATGGACGAGCGTCACCGAACAAAGATTCGCAATCGTCCGAGCCTCCGGCGTCAACGCAAACTCTCCACCAGTCTGAGTGATGAACTGAATCGAGAGGTCGTAGTGGCGACTGTGCCTCACCGCCGTCTCTAGGAACTCTAGCGATGTTGCGTCGTTCATCAAATAGTGCGCTTCGTCGATGACGAACACGACTCGCTTGTCGGTCTGTTTGGCCCGCTCGTAGACCGCGTTGAATAGAACCTGCATCATCAGGCTCGTCTCTGTGCGTCCACGTGTCCCCTCCTCTTGGTGGAGATCCAGATAGATGACCTTCGAGTCAAGGTCGAACTCGGCCTGACGTGCGAGGTTAGCAAGGTCTCCCTCAGGCCGGAACGATGGCCGGAGATCTTTTAGAAGCGATTGTGCATCAGCGCGGACGCTATCCTGTTCCCCTGTAGTGGTATACCCGAATGCCTCAGGATCCTGCAGGAGGTCTTCAAGCGTCGAGATAACGTCTCGTACCGTCGGCGATTCCTTGTGATGCGTCGCAGGGTCACGAGTGATGCCTTGTCGCTCGTAGGTCTCCTGAACTGTCCGGCGAAGCGTCTGCTTGCGGTCGCCGAGCGGGTTGTTGGCGACGTGAGCGAAGAACGTCTCGAAGAACGTGAGCACCCACGAGATCTGCTCTCCCCACGGGTCCAAGTCCGGTACTTCTGCGAACACCGAGTCTGGAGTTGCCTTCAGCTCGAGGGGGTTGAACCCTCGCGTCCCGCCGACAGTTACGCGCTCACCGCCGAGGGTATCGTTCACGCCAGCGAAGCCAGCCAAGGGGTCAAGCATGACGATGACCGAGTCTTCGTCGTACATTGCCCGCCGGGTGAGGTGGAGTTTCGTCGAGAAGGACTTGCCTGCGCCAAGTTTCCCGATGACCATCATGCAGTAGCCCGTCTCTCGATTGAAACGGTCGAAGATTAGCGGACTCTCGTTGAGCGCGTATGTTCCATACTCAATGCCGGGCTCGGCGAAGGCTCCAGAGACGAACGGGAACATCGCGCCGACTGCACCGCTCAACATCGGCGTCTTCGTATTCATCGTCTCATTTAGTTTGTCGACGCCGACAGGACTCCCAGAGATGAGCGTGTCCAGTTGCGACCACCGAGGAGTAACCGGTGTCAGGTTCGCAGGTGAACGCCGTGCCGTGCTGGTGACGGCATCTGTCCCAAGGTCGTTCTGAGACGGTCCACGCGAGGCCAGATACATCGAGACATCGAACGCCTTCGTTGGTGTGTTCCGAAGGACGTCGTACATCTCCTGGTAGTCTTCGAGGTCTTTCTTGACGCCACGCGCTCCGGCACGGCGTTTCTCGGAGAGGTATTCGTAGTCGGCTTCGAGGTCCTCGATTTGGTTTTCGAGTGAGTCGAGAGTCGCTCGCGTATCGCGTGGGTCGAGATGGAGTGAGATATCCGTCTGGCGTGTTTCGGCCGTCGAATACAGCGACTCGAAGAGGCCGTCCGTGGGCGCATCGGGATACTCCCCAACCCAAAGCGTCTGAGTCCAATCCGTCCCGGTCTGAACTGCGTTCGGTCGCTCGTCGATACTCGACGGCGTGACGATAGTCTGGTGAATGTCCGGAATAGTGTCAAGGTCACCTGTGTCATTTTCATGCGCGACAGTCGGATTATCCGAACTATCGTCGTGTTCGCTGCCCGTCTCTTCACTACTACTCCAGAAGGGTAGTTTCTCTCGAATCATGTATTGCTCCGAACAAGCGGACTCGTTCGCAGAACAGACTCCATATCACCGTAGTCGAGGTTCTCGTCCGCCCAGAACTCTCCGATGAGTTGGGTCGCTTCGGTCACAGCAACTCGGTCTGCGTTACAGCCGTCGATTTCTCGAAGTCCAGTCTGGACCTGCCGCAGGCGTTCGTTGAGCGTATCGACCATCGCTTCTTGCTGTTCGGCACGGCGCGGGGCGAACCATGCCTGCACGAACAGGCCCAGATACGGTAGCTCGGCGAGTTTCTGTGTCAGACTCTCGCGTTCGAACTGCACCTCCCGTGGTGCAACAGGAATGATAACGTAGTGATCACGGATGGTCATCTGGCGCTCGTCGAGTTCCGCCTCGTACCACTCGACATAGTGTTCGATGAGCGCTTCGAGCTGTGGGTTCGATTGCACGTCTTCGTCATCGAGTCGACTTCTGTATCGGTCCAGATACTCGTCTGCAGGGAACGTCTGGGTCGTCGAGTAAATCTGGAGCGGGAAATCGATGGTCGTATTCAGAAAGTCACGGAAGGCGGTTGCCTTCGCCTCCCACTCTGCGTCAGTTGCAAGGGCCATCGTCGGCGGACGTACCTGTACCATTCCGACGAAGACGCCGTCGGTCCGTTCGATAGCACCACGCTCGGGATGGACCTGTTCGACTTGCGTATACTCCTTTGCTTCTTCGTGAGCGTGTTCAGTCGAACTCGTATGGAAGTCGAAGAACGTCGCTAGCCAGTCGAGACTCGACGCGTAGGCCGGCGTGAGATAGACGAACAATCCACCGAACGCGATTGCGAGTCCAGCGACGGGCAACGTTAGTCCTTGGACGCGATACCCGCCGACGGTAAGACCGGCCGGGAGAACGACCTGCATCACGAGGACGACAACGACACCGGGCAGGAGTGCGACTGAGAGATCCGTCAGTGTGTAACTCCCGAATAGTTTCGTGTCTGTACCGAGTGATTTCGGAATCCGTTTCGTTGGGTCACGTTGTTTCATTGGTTGGAGGAACTAGTGGTTGAATCAGAGTTATTCTCAGAACGGTCGTCAGATTGGCTCTGCGAGCTACTCGAACGGCGGTCGTCAGAACGAAGGTTTTCGAGGGTTACGTCGCGGCTACTGGAGCCAGATCGTTGCGTGCCACCAGCGTTCGACGTACTGCCGGATTCACCGCTGTCCGTTTGGAGGCTATCCCGGAGTTGCGTCCCCGCGGAATTGAGCCTTGAACCTGCGGCGTGTGCCCGCGAGTTACCCGACCCGGACATCGTCTGTCCGTCTTGTCTCACAGGCGAGTCATCACGTACGCCGCGAGCGAAGTTTCGGCCACCCTGGGCGACCGTCTGGCTCTGCTCGCGGGCGGTCTTCATTCGTCCTGTCGTCCGCCGCGCAGATGCGTGGCGGCCGATGCGGTCGGCCATGAAGAATATTGCTCCGGCCTGCCAGAAGAGGACGAACGGCGACAGGACGGCGACGATGGGGATGACGAGGGCTGTGAGCCATGCACCGACTCCGCCCATCGAAAGGCTGAAGCTCGACCCGAGAAGCTCTCCAAGACGGAACAGGAGCGCGACCGGGAGTGTCATGAACAAGAATGGGACGTAGAATCCTGCTAGCCGTTTCATCAATCGAGAGACCATGGTGAACGGCCCGATACCAGGAATCCAGAACACGATCAACAGCGGCATCATGAGCGTAAACAGATAGAGGGCGACCTGCCGCAGGAAATAGATGAGCGCCAACAGGACGAACAGTCCGAAGTCCGCACTAAGGGTAAGGACGACGCCGAGAGCTCCCATCGAACTAAACGACAGCGTCTGGAACAGCGACACCTGCGAGAGATCGGGGACTAAGAAGACAGTCAGCTCGCTCAGTAGTTGGCGAGCGAGTGCATCGACCCACCACCAAGCTAGCAGTCCAAGTAGTCCCGAGAAGGCTCGCTTCTTGAGTTTCGTCCGGTGGTAGTTACTGAAGAGGTAGCTCGTCGATTCGAGGAAGATCACGAGTCCGAGCGCAAGCGCGTACAGGAACAGCGAGACGGGGATAATAGCATTCCAGTAGTAGTCATAGATTTTCGGCCATGAACCATTCGTGGGCCGACTGAACACCGTTTCGGGATGCGGTGTCTCGACGACTGTTGTCACGAGGGCGTCCGCATGCTGTTGGATGACGCCCTTGATTGGACTAAATAGGACTCGGAGCGCTTCCTTGATCGCCCAGACGATAACGTCACCGAGCGAGCCACCACCGCCGTCCTGGGCAAGCGCAGGTTGAACGGCGACGATTAGGCCCACAAAGACGGCTAACGGTGCTACGCTTAGTGTTCTGGCAGAGATTCGATTCCGTAGTTGCGCCGCGAAGCGTCGTAGCGTTGCTTGTTTTCTACTCATAGTCCCCTCCACGGTGGCCAGAGTCTCCAGCCGGTGAATCGACTGACGATGAAGACGCCGAAGAGGTAGACAGAAGCGAAGACGGCGATGCGATACAATATCGAGGCGATATCGAGGCCGCCGCTCCGAACGTATCGACTATCGCTATCGCCGACGTAGCCGGTGGCGTGTCGCCACCAATGGCCTGGCTCGTAGCGTGCCGAGATACCACTACTCGGCCGAGTAAGGATTTTGACGATGGTTCCGTTTTCGGACGTGTTCACGCGCTCTCCGTCAAGGACGACGTAGCCAGTACGGCCAGTTGTGTTGATTGGGTCGCCCGTTGTTCGATCCGAGAGCGTTACCGAGACTGTGACCCGCTCTTCCGTCCGGTTGACGACGCTGATCGTCAGGTTACTCTCGTTGACTGGAATATCAGCGAACGACGAGTCAGTTACGTCGGCATCGACGCCGCGAACGAGGCCAGTCGCCGTGACGTTTGAAAGCGTTCGAGACGGTGTCTGTGCCCGAGTCGCAATACCGTAACTGGTCATGTACGGCTGTTCGACCACTTGAAGCCGGACAGAAGTCGGCAACGACGGCGGCCGTTCTTTCGTCCCGTAGGTGTCCAGAAGCAGTACACTCCGCCTCGGCACCGCCGTTGGCCCTGTCTCGCTTGGATAGGCATGTACTTGGAGCGGTTGTAGTGACGACGGCGCTACTGTCTCCCCGTTCTCAGTACTCGTCACGAGCGTATCCCACGCGGGGTCTCTTGCCGAGTAGAACCGCCAGACGCCACGCACGTCTCCGTTCGACATTGAATAGCCACGCCACGGATGGTTCTTGTAGACGACCAATCCGAGGTCGCCATCGGGATACCGCGTCTTGAATCCGGAGACCGAGAGGTCATACTCAACCACGTCGATCGAGTCACGTACGGTAACGGTCTCGACTGAGCGTTCGGAGGTAACATTCCACGACTGGCACTCACCATCGGCGGCTCGGGTAGTGCAAGTCTTGGTCCGTTTCCGTACCGCAGCGCTGATTTCAGCGACCAACGTCACCGTATGGGATTCACCGGGATACGTTGCAATCGAGGAGTACTCGATAGTGGGCGTATGTGTGCCCGTGGTCGTGTTCTCGGTGGTCCCGTCGACTTTCAGGCGTACCTCCGAAATCCGATGGTCGCTTAGCGTCCAAGTCACGTCTGACCGTCCGAACTCACGTCGTCCGGAGATTCGACTCGGTAATCAATCGTCCCGAGGACTGTGCCGTTCGGAGCGACGTAGAGCGGTTGCTCTGTAGGTGACCGTCGAACGCGCGTCGAGGGTTGGATGGCAAACACCGAGGCGTAGGCATCCTTCACGAAGCTTCCATTCGTGAGCGTCGCGTTCGGCGGATGAATCGATTGGTTGGCAGTTGTCTGCGGGAAGTCGTCGATATCGCCGCTGTTCCACCGTTCGACTGCTTGCGGTGGCGACTCGTATGGAACGTCCGTTCGCTTCGCTACTTCCCGCATCGGCTCTGTTGAGTGATTTGACCACCGACTCGATTGGCCCGACGCACGCTCGTCGCTGTCCCTCGACCAGAGCGTATAGTGAGTTGAATTGTTCACACCGTGGTCCGGGTCAGGCGGTGGTTGTGCAACGGGTTTGGTCGTGGATGTGACTGGCGCTCCGACGACGAGGGTAAGGACACAGAGGCTTCCAAGAAGGGATCTTAGAAGCTGCAACTCGCCCCTCCAGCGACGATGTTGTTGAGGACAAACTGGAGAATCGGCGTCGCCAGCGGTGCGACGATAACTCCCCAAATGAATCCTTGGTTCCGAATTGTCTTCAGTTCCTTCTTGATATCGGCTCGGCGAACTGTCGGAATAGCGACGGTCGCACCGAGTGCGAGAAAGCCGCCGACGAGGGGGCCGCCAAATTGCAGGACAGTAAATCCATTCCGAATCGTGTCCGCCATATCACTCTGACAGAACGATTCACCCAGCGATTGGGCACTTGCGGGATAGACGGCGATAATACTCAGTAGGACCAACGATAGCATGAGTATCCGGCTCCTCGATCCGTGTCGGCCGGTCAGCGTTCTGTAGTACGTTTCGACAGTTACCTTCCAGTATTCGAGTACGTTCATGATTTAAACGGTCAAGCCGACAAGAGATACTAAGCCGAATGTGGACTAGCTGGGGCTTCGGGCCCGTCGACTTGTCCGTGAGGAAGGCCGTGCAAGATTTCTATTTAAATTTTCCCTTACAAATTGAAAGACAGAGGAAACTATTCAGGTCTCGGTTGCGGAAGGTGACTTTCGGTGAAAATTAGCGAAGCTCGGCTGCGATAGGGCTGATAGCGAGGTGGCGTTCCCCCGAGAGGACATTCCTTTCGTAGCTGGTGCTCTGTTGCTAATCGGGATCAGCCAGTTTGAGGGAGGCGAGGACTACTTATCCGGGAGGTCACGTCGACCGTTGTAGTAGCAATCCCAACACGGGAAGTCACCCGAAAGGTCTGCACAGTCACAGTGTGGATTGTCTGGTGACTCCCCCTCACTTTCGCTACGACTCTTCGTGGCTTGCCGTTCGCTAATGCCACCGTCTGCGATGAGTTGTTGTTGGGTCGCTACTTTCAGTATCGGTCGTCGAATCGCTACGGCGACTCGGTGTTTGCACGCACCACTATATTTTTCGTCAGCAGGACACGTACACGAGGTCGGTAGTTCGTCCTCGACTTCGACGAGATACTCGTGTTCGTCCGGATTCGCGTAACTGTCGTTCCGAACCTGAACGCCGTCAGGCGCGAGGGCGAACTCCATCGCTTCGTACTGCGCTCGTTTGAGGATGCGATTCGTCACGTCCAGTTCTTCGAGTGGATTCGTAGACATGGCTTACTGCAAAGAGGCTCGATTTCTCTGTGACCTCTCGCCCATCAGAGGGCGATAAAACTGTCAGTGCGACACAGAGGAGGTTCGAATAATGAGCTCTGCTCGTTCGTCTGTCCACGCGACGAGATTCTGTTTCAGGTACGTGATGGCCTCCTCGTGAGTGAAGACGCCACGGTCAAGCAAATCGCCGGTAATCCGTTTCAGCGTCTTGAACTCCCCCTGCACGAAGCCATCTCCAACAGGCTCGCTGTTGTACCATCGAATAGTCCGAAGCGCACCGTGTCCACGGAGTGGACTCGCTTCAGCGGTGTCGGCAACGTGGTGAAGACCGAACCAGTGGACTCGGTATGCCGTTACGTCGAACTCGCTCGAAACGACGTAGAAGGCTTCACTACTGGCGTAGTTTAGATACTCTGTGATGATTTCGTCTTTCGTCAGTCGGGTCGCTTTCGGCTTCAAATCGACTGCTGTCTGTGGTCGATCATCTGCTCCGAGAAATCCTTCTACGATTGTGTCTGTGCTATCCGTCGATTTGAGAAGCTCGGCCAACAGTTCCTGTCTGGTGTTCGGCTTCTCACCCCCGAAGGGTGTACGTGACGTTAGTTCTCGTTTCAGTCGGAGGTGGAGTCCACCGTTGTGCGAATAGTGGAGGTTGTACAACTCGTCGGGCCGTTCGTATGCGACCAATGCGCGATGTCCCATTGCAGTTCACCTGCAGGACCGCTGAACGAGGCCCCGCAACCCTCAGGGGGAGAAAAAACTCAACGTCGCGTAGCAGGTCGCCAGAAACGGGTGAGACTCCTCAGGAGATTTCGTACTCGACGATATCGGTTGGACCACAGTACGGGCACTCCTCGTCGTGGGTGTCAACAGTGGTCCCACATCGTCGGCACTCGTAGACGAAGTTAGGGTCCGGCGTCCTCCCGAACAAGGTACGCCGAAGAAAGGATGCGGTCATCGCTTCCGTCCCGTGGAAGGCTTATTTTCGGTGTATTCGCTCGGTCTCCAGGTTCGCGGGATGTAGCCTATTGTTTCGATGGTCGTGGCGTAGTCTCGGAGAAGTTCGACCAGCACCAGCTCGGGGATTCCTGCTTCAGCATGCTTTGCGAGTAGTCGTTCAAGTTCGCGCTCGGTGATGTCGAGTTTGGAACGTTTCGTACTCATAGTCTCTGAGACAGGCACGAAACCGAACGCGCCTGCACCCCTGCAGGCGCGAAAAGAACCGTACTACCTAGAATGGGTTACTCCTCGAAGAGGAATTGCCCCTGTGCGTCGTCGCCCGTTAGCGTCTGCTGGTCGGCGGCGGTATCCGCAAAAAGCGTCGATTGGTCGCTCGCGTCCGTCCGTTCGACTTTGGGACGGTCATCGACGCCGAACTCGCTCGCTTCGGGTCGGTCACGACGTGACGTAGGTTCACGGTGGTCGATTTCCGCGCCGAAATCCTCGAGTGAGGTTTCGATACTGGTTTCCGACATCTCAAGTTCACCGTCGTCGCCGAAGGACGTCTGGCGATGCACTTCGATTTCTGGTCGGTTGGTCATCGTTTTGAGCCTCCACCGACTCGTGGCTCGAAAAAAGTTCTCCGAGAGACGGAGCGTTACGCCTGCTCTGAGCGAATTTCTTCTGCACGTCGCTTGAGTCGTCGAAGAATTTGAATGCGATTCTGGTGAGTATTCTCGTAGGCGACACAGGCACGGAGTGTGTCCATATCGTCTATCATCGCAATGCTTGGGTCGATGAGTCGGATGTTTCGCGGTTCAAGTCGTTGTTCTGGTGAGAGTCCATTCGACTCGTCGTCTGTAACGTTGCTCACTTGTCGTCGCCTCCGCTCCTGTCGGGGGCGACCAAAAATAACCGAGAGCGATTTTTCGGGACTCCACGCCGGAAGAATACGTGAGGCCTATGTTCAAGGTGAGGACGAGAGAACACGACCGGGCTAACAGTCGTGGTCGGTGTATCGGTAGTAGTCCGTCGTTGTTCAATCGAGCTATTGGAACCACCGAGCGAGTTCCTGTTGGAAGCGATTGAACCACTCCAAGTCATCGTGGAGCACGTCGTACACAACGTCGTGGTTGACGTCGCCGTATCTGTGCGCGAGAATATTTCGAAACCCGACTGCTTCTTCGAGTTTCGCCTGCGTCTCGTTCGAGATGATGTCTGCTTCTCCAAGCGCCTGTATCTCCTGTTTGGCGGTTCCGCTCGGGGAGAGATCTTCTGTCGACCGAACGTGCTGAGCGAGGTCGATACATGCCTGAATGAGGTTCATCAACGTCCGTTCGACTGCTCGCTGGGTCACCATATCGTCCACGTATTCGGCTTTCGAGAGACCTCGCATCTGTTCGAGGTCCTTGATGTACTGGTTGATGTGGCGGAGTTTGTCAACGAACACGTCTTCGTTGACCATTTATACGTCTCCGCTTGCTAATCGGTCGATGAATTCACGCTGTTGGCGTTTTCGCTCGTCGACCGTTGATTCGTACTCGTCTTTGATTTGCTCGTGATAGGTTTCGACAGCCTGCTCGTCGCCAGTTAACAGGAGACCGTCTTGGAGAGCGGCGTGTGCGACGGCTGTCGGGAGTTGCTCGATATCGCTTACGTCCACAAACTCCTCGGCATACTGCTGGAGGTCCGCATCGATTTGATTTCGCAGTTGGAATCGTTCCCGAGCGTCCAACGTCTCCGGGAAACGGAGTGCGATGTCCACGTCTGAGTCCGGTCCAGCCGTTCCGCGTGCGTGCGAGCCGAAGAGAATCGCAAAGACGACTCGCTCTTGGTCGAGATACGACCGCAGTCGGTCGAGCTCGACGCGTTCGACCGCGGAGTCGTCTGTCTGCACCATACCTAAGTGTTCATCGTCCCGCATAATATAGTTGTGTTGCCGATCAGTCGAAGCGCTCGCCAAGTTCACGGATCTTGGCAGTATCTTCTTCCTCTGGTATCTTGACCGCGTCTCGCATCTCGTCCACTTGCTCGCTGTCGAAGACATCCTGAAGGTCGCGGAGCGAACGGTTGTCGATGAGGCGCTCGATCGTATCACTAAACGACTCTCCCTCCTGTCTGTTTGCTTTGATGCGCTCATAGAGGTCGTCATCAAGCCGAACGTGGCGCGACATCCTCGTTGATGACATTACCGCCGAAGTTGAATCAGCATTTGGATCACTCACGAAATCCCTTCGCTGACACTCTCCGCGACCACGTTTAGCGACAACATCCATTTTGATAGGACGCGCCAGACGATTCAACCCTCAATCGACTCCAGAGTTTGAAGGTCTGCTTACAGGACGTCGCCATGCCGGACATCGTATCGAGAGGCAAGCACTGGGAACCGACACTTGGTAATCTGGCCGTCTGAATATCGAATTCGTCGCCTTCCTCGACGTACGCTGCGAGTGCCTGAAGGAACTCGTGCGTCTGCTGTCCTGCTTTGTAGTCGGGCAGGCCGTTTTCTCGACGCCCGTAGACCTCGAATGCGTCGTATCCCCACAACGAGAATCGACCGTCGTCGTCCACATCCCACTCGAGCGTCCCGAAACAGTACGACTCGCAGAGTGTGCAAACGCGCTCGGGTCCGTTACGATTGCACCGTTCGACGTCGTTGCTGCTTGGAGTGTTGCCATAGGGTTCTATCGTTTCGTCTCGGAAGCTAGCTACACGTCCAGTTCATCGAGCGCGTCCCGGTGTGTCCGTATCGTCGGTGGGCTACTGTCGGCCACCTCCGCGACTTCTCGTTGGCTGACCAACCAGCCGTGTTTATGACACGCTTTGTAAAGGCAGGCCGCCGCGAACCCAGACGGTTGGACCCCGACCGTGACCTCCGCTTCTTGTGCCGCCCTTGCGAGCGTCCGCGCCCGCTGGCGTATCGAATCGGTCACGTCGAGCGCCGAGGCGAGTCGCGGCACGAACGCGGTCGGCTCGACGGGTTTTGCCGGGAGTCCGAGTTCCACGTTCATCGCTTGGTAGGAACTGCGCACTCTCGACTGCGCGACGCGCGCAACGCTCGCTACGTCGTCGAGCGTTCTGGAGAGACCAAGACATCGACACGCGCCGTAGACGCTCGCGGCCGCCATCGCTTCAACCGACCGTCCTCGGAGGATATCCTCGTTCTGTGCGCTCCGGAAAAGCGAACACGCCTGCTCGCCGAGTGCTTTCGAGAGCCCGAGTGCACTAGTCAGTCGGCGGATCTCGCCGAGTCCATGCGCGAGAATCTGCTCGGCTTTCGACCTGAACCGACTGCGACTGTGTTCACGGCGCATCCGCGCGAGTCGACGGCGTTTTCGGCCAGCGAACTGTCCACTTGCTGCCTCTACGTTGTTTCCGATTTTCGTCGAGAGACCCCGATCGTGGCGTGTCGCCGTCAGCGGCGCACCTGTACGCTCTCGGTTCTGCTCATCGTCACTAAACGACCGCCACTCCGGCCCGTGGTCGATACGTTCGTCTTCGAGAACTAGTCCACACTCCTCGCAGACGGTCTCGGCTACGTTGGTAGTGACCCGTCCGTCACACTCCGGACACTGGTTACTTTCGTCCTGTACGTCTTCGTCGAACGCCGTCTCGTAGATAGCACTACTTGCCATAGATATCACGACTTGTTCGAGGATGTCGCTGACTCGACACCCTCGCCCCTCGTGGGGTGTATAAAACTCAGCCGTGACGCACGCCATCTTCAGTCGGCGACCTAATTGGCTTTGGACATCTGCCGAGCGTATAGATAGCTCATCGCTACGTTGCTTCTGAACTGACGACCGACTACTGTCCTCTGCTAGAGGTCGTGGCTGCGCGCGCAACGAAGTGAGCACGGAGCGGAGGGTGGGGCGGCGGGCGTCGGGTGGACGGTATCAAAAAGAACGAGACTGCTTAGCGCGCTACTCCCACCACCGACCGCGCTCAGGGAAGAACATCGACGACCACCCGGTCACGGCCAGCGAGACACGTCCCTCGTACCAGTTCCGAGCCGCTCCACGAATCTGGACGCGTTCGCCTTCCTCCATCCACGGCTGGTCTGAGTTCTTCCAGACGGTCACCTTGGTTCGGCCACTTTCGTCTTCGAGCAACCCGACTTGCTGAATTGCGGATGAATCTGCGTCCCACAATTGGGTCACACGTCCTTCGATGCTCACCTCCTTCCGATCGACGTCCTCGACTTTCCCGATTGGAATCACCTGTCCCGGAGCCGTCTGTAGCTCTTCGTGGACGCCGACGACCGCGCTCGTGATACTCGACCCTTCGACCACGCGCTCGGCCAACCGTCGACTGATTGCACCTCTCGACCAGCCTTCGAGTTTCGCGTCTAGCCGTCTCGTCTGCTCGTTCACGCTCGCCAGTTCGTCCTGGGTCAGCTCCTCGCGCGGGTCCGGCCGCTCAGGGTCCGCCAAGGGATCCACGCTCGCCGCTCGCTTCTGGAACTCCATTCGACGCTTCACGCTTCCCTTCGCTGCGTTACTTCTCGCTCGCTTCGCCCGGCCGTCTTTCGTTCCGAGTTCGGCCTGTGCGCTGATGCGCTCCAGTTCGGCTTCCCGCGCTCTGATGCGTTCTTCCTGTTCGAGGGTCACACCTTCTATCCGTTCGTCGCTCGTCTCGACGATTCCTTCCGGGTGGTTCCCGTCCACCTTCGCCTGCGTCTCCATCTGCACCGTCGCCCGGAACTCCGGCGTTTCATCGACGACCTCGAAGTTATCTTCCCCGACCGCTTGCTCGTCCGTCTGTTCGAATGTCTGTTCATCGACCGAAACAACCTTGCTGCTAGCGTTCTTACTCGACATTGGTATCACTGGCTGTGGTACCGCATGAAGGCGCTCACTCGGCGTCTTCTTCCGACACCACGACTCTCCAGCCGTAGCTTTCTCGATTACACCAACTACTCCGACATGTACGCTCTCGCTCGCGCCTTCGCCCGGCTTGCCGGGCGCGAGCGAGAGCGCTATCGGAGGCCACGCATCCAGCACCGCGCGCCGACCCGCTCGGAGCAAGAGTCCAGCGGAGTCCCCGTTTCGCCCGCGTCGCAACTACGTCCGTCGCGGGGCGGAGCTTGCGGAGTGTCCCGGAAGCCTCCGGAAGTCCGGGACCGAAACGGGAGACCCGCTGGCGTCGAAGGCACATTCACTTTAGCCCGGAACGGCGCTTCGCGCCGCATGCCCGGAATGGTCTGTCGCGAGCGATGCGGAGGGCGGCATGCGGCGCGCGGGGCGGGCCGTAGAGCATCAATGGTCGATCCGGTTTCGGTACGTGATACTCTAGCCACATCCTACGGGCTTAGAAAAGGTGATTCCGTAATCAAATAGTGGCTAGTGAGACGAGGTTATTTCGGGTAATAGGATACATTCTCCTAATCGGAATCTTCATTAATTTGCCAAGGAGCAGAATGAGATGGGATTCTATGGCTTTTGCCGTGAGGGCCGTTAACCGGTCACTGCACCGTCGGCCTGTGTTGCTTCGCCGTTCAATTGTTTTTCCACAAGGGCGAACAGACTATCGAGGGTAATTGCGAGCAGTGCTCCTGGAATCGCGCCAGCTAGAACTTGGGGCATGTTGTAGAGGTTAATTCCAGAGATAACCCATAGTCCGAGTCCTCCGCCACCGATGAAGAAGGCTAGGTAAGCGGTCCCGACATTGATGACTGTACTTGTTCGAATCCCTGCGAAGATGACTGGAACAGCAAGAGGGAGCTGGATTTTTCGAAGGATTTCCCAGTCGGTCATACCCATCCCTTTAGCTGCTCGGACAGTTCCGTCATCCACGTCTTCGATTCCAGTTATCGTGTTTGTCAAGATGGGGAGAACTGCATAGGTGAATAGGCCAACGAATGCGGGCAGAAAGCCAATCCCGAGGAGTGGAAAGACGAGTGCAATGATTGCTAGCGTCGGAATAGTTTGGGCAATGTTCCCGAGTCCTAGGATGATGCCTTTAACCCGTTCGTTCCGGGTTGCAAGAATACCAAGCGGTACGGCGACGGCAATGGCGAGGAAGACGGACGAGAAAACCAAAGCCACGTGCTGGCGGAGGAGCTCAAGGAACTTGTCACTGTGAGCTAGCAGGTATCTCCATGCCGTGATGAGCTGACCGAGGACACCCATTAGACATCACCTGTGTTTGTTGTCTTCGACACCGACTGGCGGTCTCCGCCGTTGGTTGGTTCCTCTCGACGGTCACGGATGGCATCCTCGGTCACGACGCCGAGAACTTCCCCGTCATCGACAACAGGGATGGCTTCGATGTCTGCTTGAATCATCCGCGAGAGCGCCACCTGCGTGGAGTCAGTCGGTGATACCGGGACCACTTCTTCACCGCTGTTCACACTTTCACCAATTGTGTCAACGATGCTCTCGTAACCGTCAGCAGGTTCCATTAGGTCTCCGGCTTGGATTACTTGAAGCTCCTTGAGAGTGCGGTCTGCACCGATGAAGTCCTCGACGAATTCACTTTTTGGCTCCTCGAGGATTGCCTGTGGTGAATCGTATTGGACGAGTTCGCCGACGTCGAAAATAGCGATGCGGTCGCCCATTTTCAGTGCCTCGTCGATGCTGTGTGTGACGAACAGAATGGTCGTGTTGATCTCCTCCTGGATTTCGAGGAATTCGTCCTGTAGGTTTTCCCTAGTGATGGGGTCGAGTGCACCGAACGGTTCGTCCATTAGAAGGACGTCCGGATCTGCAGCAAGGGCACGCGCCACCCCGATACGCTGACGCTGACCGCCCGATAGAGCCTCGGGATACTGGTCCCGATACTCGGCAGGCGGGAGGTCCATGAGTTCCAAGAGTTCGTCAACGCGGTCATCAATTCGGTCTTGATTCCACCCCTTGAGGTCTGGAACCGTCGCGACGTTCTCTTTGACCGTCATATGGTCGAAGAGTCCGATTTCCTGAATGACATAGCCGATATCGCGACGGAGGTCGATCGGGTCAAGGTTGCGAATGTCTGTCCCGTCGAACAGTACAGTTCCCTCAGTTGGTTCCTCAAGGCGGTTGACCAACTGCATCGTCGTGGTCTTCCCACATCCAGAGGGGCCGACGAGGACTGTTGTTGTTCCCTCTTCGACCGTGAAACTGATGTCTTCTATTGCGACGGTTCCGTCGTCGTACACCTTCGTAACGCTGTCGAATTCAATGGTGGAGCTCATGCTTTCACCTTGTTTAGTAATCGCTGGAAGAGCAGAGGATCAACTGACTCACCGTTCCGCTGCCGTAGTCGCTGTTCGATCAGTGCAAAGCCATAATCGAACGTGAGCGCAAGTAGGGAGAGACAGATAGTAGTGATTACAATCTTCGGAGTGTTGGCATCGGAGATACCGTCGAAGATGAAATCTCCGAGGCCGCCTGCCCCGATGAAGGCACCGATGGCAGCAATTCCAATGAGTACGACGACTGCGTTACGAACGCCTGCCATCACGACCGGTAGTGCCATGGGTATTTTCACTTTGCGGAGTCGTTCAAGCTGTGTCATTCCAAGCCCTTCACCGGCTTCGATGGCTGCCGGATTAACCTCTGTAAGACCGACGTACGTGTTACGCACGACGGGTAGTTGGGAATAGAGGATGAGTGCCACGATAACCGGTGGATTCCCGATGCCGAAGTAGGGAATCAAGAGTCCGAATAGTGCGATACTAGGGATCGTCATCATAATCCCGGCCAACCAGAGCACGACGGTCGCTGCTCGCTCATTGAAGGTGATAAGCGTTCCTAGCAGGACCCCTAGGGGGACGGCAACCGCAATTGCCTGAGTGATGATTACGATGTGCTGTATTGTGAGCCTAAAGAGACTCGGTGCATTGTCCAGAAGAAACTGGATGTATGCACCCAATATCAGCGGATCAAGTAATGACATGATGGAACTGTTTAGATGACACCTGCGTCCTTCAGGAACTGCTTTGCGACCTTGTTGGCGTCCTTCCCCTCAAGTGAGACCTTCTGATTGAGTTTGCGAATCTTGTCGGTCGTGAGGTTCGGTCCGATTTTGTTGAGCGCAGATTTCATTGCCGGATGATTGTCGAGCGCCTTCTGATTGACAATCGGGGCAGGATTGTAAACGGGGAAGAACCCTTGATCGTCCTTCAGTACCTTGAGATTGAATTTGGGAATCTTCGGGTTTGTGTTGAACCCCATGCCGACAGCTGCTTCGCCTTCACCAACAACCTGATAGGTGAGGCCAGATCCGATGTTCTTGACGTTCAGTTTTTTCCTCACGCCGGCGAATCCGTAGTGTTTAGCGAGTCCTGGCCACCCGTCTTGACGAGATTGGAACTCTGCGTTCATGACGACGGTGAAATCCGTGTTTCCGTCGTTGATGTACTTCGCGAGGTCGCTAATTGTTTCTACGCCGGTTTTCTTCACCCAGTCTGGGTTCGCCGTCAAAACGTATGTATTGTTGAACGGAGCACGTTTCAGGTATTCGAGGCCCTGCTGGTCGTCCCAGTTCTCATCAAGCTTGTTGTAGAGCTTCTTGGGATCCGTAATGACCTTGTCATGGGATGGTGGAAGTGTACTCCACGCAGTTCCTGTATACTCCCAGTAGACATCCACCTGACCTTCTTTAAGCGCCTTGAAGTTCGTTGTCGTTCCGCCAAGGCCAATCTCGTCTTTGACGGTGAGGTCAGTGTTAGCTTTCAACGACTCAAGAGCCATGTAGCCAAGGAGTTCCTGTTCAGTGAACTGCTTGGAACTCACCTTGACCGAGCCACCGCCACCCATACCTGCACAACCTGCAAGTACGCCAGCAACCCCCGTGCTGGCGACACTTTTGATCATATCCCTTCGTGAGAGTTGGTCTAACATGGTCTATCGAAACGATTGTCCTTTTCCCGGTAATACTTCGCACGTACTATTAGGAGTCTTTTTATAGAGGATTTCTATACCAGCCGAAAATGTTCGCTTCGATCTTTATATGTCGATGTCAATTTCGGTGGCCTACATTCTCCGCTTTAGACAGAAGCTTCTAGAAACCAGTTAGCGGCTTGCTCACCTATCCATAGACGGAATAACGACTACCGGAACTGGTGAACGAGCTAAGACATCTCCAATTGTACTTCCGAAAATGGCTTTCCCAGCCGGGGTTCGCTTGCGACTATACATGTACGCCCGATCGGCGTTTGTCTGCTTGATCCCCTGAATAATACCGTCCGGACGGTTGGCGTTCGGAATACCGAGTGTAGTGACAGGGAGATCAGCGTCAATTAATTCTTCTTTTGCACTCTGGATAGCAGCCCGTTCTGAGACACGGTCATCAATGTTAGTGGTATCGTCTACTGTTTCTGGGTCAAGGATGGAGAGGAGAACGACTTCAGAGCCGTCTTCCTGTTCCATCTCCGCAATTGTGTGGGCAGTCCGACGAGCCCATGCGGGATTTTTGCTCTCAGGCATTACGACAGTCGGAGTCTTCGCATGATGTTCCGTCATGGTGTATTCACAAGACCAGTCGCCCGGACATGTTTTTGATTTAAGTGCGTCTATTTCGTTCTATTTTGCCCACTGTAGTATCAGCGGGACTGGTGTCGACGTGCTTCACGGACGGGATTCCGTTTACGTCCCGATTTGAGCACCGTCTCCTGTATCGGGCAACCGACAATCCGCATACCATCAGTCGTCTTACTGAGTACATCTCCGCGTGGACCGGCAATGAGGCTTCCTCCGGCGTGGACACGTCCAGACTGTGATCCGCGGTGATTCGCAGCTGCTACATAGCATGTATTATCGAGGGCCCGAGCCCGTGCGAGTAGCTGCCAGTCCGAGGCGTACGACTGACGCCACGCCGCGCTCACGAATAGGAGGTCGCAGTCGGCATCCATGTACTCCATCGATAGCTCTGGGAAGTTCAGGTCGTAACAAAGGAGGAATCCTGCCTTACCGAGCGGTGTCTCGACTGTCGTTGCTTCAGTACCGGTCGAGAAAATGTCTGCCTCGTCACCCCATGACCGGCGCTTGCGGTACACTGCCTCAACACCGTTATTCGAAATGTAGAGTAGCGAATTATACAGTTCACGTCCATCCCGCTCTGGGGCACCGACGACAAGATCAATCCCTGAATCGGCGGCAATAGCAGACAGGGCATCTGTTTCTTGGCCCGGTACTTCAATAGCGTGTTCCGGTAGTATGTCCAAGTCGTATCCGGTAAGCGAAAGTTCCGGGAAAACTGTGACCTGAGTATCTACTGAACATGATTCAGCGAGTTCGGATATCACCTCCGTGTTCAACTCGGGGTTACCAACCGTAGGTTCGAACTCACAAACTGCGACACAAGGTTCGGTCACGATACCATGCACCTCCAGGATTGAACTTGAGAGTTCATGATGAACGCTGCACACCACATGGCTGTAAGGGTTCGCACAAACAGTTGGTATCATTGACCTTCTTGTAGTCTATGATACCCCCAGCTCTAGAACACAGACGGAAAAACGGTGAGCTACGGGGGACATAAATAATCGACACAAGTGCGCCCTGAACTATAACCACGATAGCCCATTTTGATTCAGCCACCGATGGCTAGACGCAATTTCGATAGGTCCGGTGAGGGTCCAACTCTCATCGACTGTGACATCCACCAACGGTGGAAAGACGAGGAAGAGGTCATCCAGTACCTTCCCGACCGGTACAAGGATCGCGGTCTCCAGTCTCCTGCAATCCTCTACGACAACGTCGCGGAGTTCTCTCGCCGTGATGCTATCCCGGACGATGGGAGTAAGCCAGGGTCGGACATCGAGAAGATGAAAGAGCACCACTTGAACGAATACGGTGTCGACTACGCAATTCTCACCGGGAACTCTTACCTGAACCTTACAGCACTCCCGAACAGGGACTATGCAGCCGAACTTGCGGTGGCTAACAACAAGTGGGTCATTGACCGCTGGCTTTCGGAGGGAGGTCCGTTCGTCGGGTCGCTGATTGCAGCACCACAGAAACCTGAACGGATGGCCGAGATGATTCGCAATCTTGGTGACCATCCCCGCATCGTCCAAGTCGTGATGCCGTATGCGTCACAGCTCCCCTATGGACATGAATACTATTGGCCGATGTACGAGGCGGCCGAAGAGATGGGGCTCCCTATCGCGATGCACCCATACACAGAAGGACACGGTGTCACGCGACCGCCAACCGGAGCTGGCCACCCCGACACGTACTTTGAGTGGCACTCGCTGCTTGGTACCTATGGCATGGGTCAACTTGTAAGTCTCACCGCCGAAGGGGTCTTTGCGAAATTCCCTGACCTCAATTGGGTGTTCATCGAAGGTGGACTCAGTTGGGTTCCTCACTTCCTCTGGCGGATGGACAAAAACTGGAAGGCGCTTAGAGCGCAAGTTCCGTATCTCCAGAAGCCACCAAGCGAGTATATCCGCGACCAAGTTCGGTTCACGACCCAACCTATCGAAGAGCCGAACGACCCCCAAGATCTCGTCCGTATCCTCGAGATGATGCATGCCGAGGAGACGGTGATGTTTGCAAGCGACTATCCACACTGGGATACGGACTCGCCCATGTACGCACTCCCGCCACTCCCTGATGAGATGGAAGAACGCGTCTTCGCGAAGAACGCCCAAGAACTGTACGGCCTCCCGGACGACCCGACTACCCTCCCCACGAGTTAATCATGCAGAAGAGATTTGAAATCTGTCCGACTTCGGAGATCGCACCCGGTGAACGCAAAATCGTGGAGCTAGATGGTGTCTCCGTTGGCGTGTTCAACGTTGACGGTGAGTATCACGCATTGAAGAACGACTGCCCACATCAACGAGCACCGCTCTGCGAAGGAAAAGTAACCGGTACTGTCACGGCCGAGCAACCTGGAGAAGTCAACTGGGAGTGTGATGGCCACATCCTCAGATGTCCGTGGCACGGCTGGGAGTTTGAGATCACGTCCGGTGAATCAGTATTCAACCCCCACAAAGTAAAGGCCCGCTCATACGAGACGGCCGTCGAATCGTCACAGGACGGCGAAAGTGGGCAAACCCCGAGTGACGATAGCTGTGGTTGTGATGTCGACCTTGAGGGTGACGAACCGCCTGTTGATACGTACGAGGTGGATGTCGAAGACGACCAAGTCGTCGTGTACCTCTGAAATGACTGGCAGTGAAACAGAGGCCCAAGATTCGGCCTCTGGGACAGTGAAAGTCGCACAATTTGCCCGCTGTGCGAATCTGTCCACCTATGACGAAGTTGTCACAGAGACGGTTCGCCGCCGAGTGCTAGATACGCTCGCTGCGATCACAGCAGGATACCGATATGGGAGTGGTGAGGTAGTCCGTGACCATGCACTTGACCGTGCACACGACAATGGCGATGTAACAGTGCTCGATGGGAACGGCCGGACAGCTCCACCCACCGAGGCATCACTCGCGAATGCAACAGCCGCAAACGTTCTTGACATCGACGACGGCCATCGTGACGTCAAGGGTCATCCGGCAGCAGTCGTGGTCCCCGCAGCGCTAGCGGTCGCCGAAGAGACAGATGCCTCTGTCGCGGAACTCCTCAATGCAGTCTACATCGGGTATGAAATCGCCGTCCGAACGGGATTGACGTTACACGATGTCGATGGCGTTTACACCGGAACGGGTTCATGGGGTGCCGTTGGTGCTGCTGCCGCAGTTGGGCGTCTCAGAGACTATGATGTGGGGACGATGGCTGCTGCATTGGGCACTGCAGAGTATCATGCACCACGAACCCCCATCATGCGTGGGGTTGAGCAACCGGGCATGACGAAAGATGGTATCGGCTGGGGATGTTACACGGGTGTTGAAGCGGCCGCACTGAGCGAACGTGAGTTCACAGCCTCAGGTACAGTGTTTGACGAGTCCACAAGGTTTATTGAGGATTTAGGAACGGCTCATCACATTACGGAAAGCTATCTCAAGCCGTACCCTTGTTGCCGGTGGGCACAACCCGGAATCGAGGCGATGCGCGAACTCGTTGCTAGCCACGACATTACTCCAGTGACTGTTGAGTGCATCACCGTTAAGACATTCGAAGAGGCGACACACTTACAGACTCGACATCCGCAATCAGTTGAGGAGGCCGAGTACTCCTATCCATATCCAGTCGCCGTAATGGCGAGTCAGGGTGAATTCACTGAATCAAATCTTTCTCCGGCCCAATGGGATGACCCAGAAGTCAAGGCTCTCGCGGAGTCGATTAGACTTACTACGGATGAAGAGATAGACAGTCGGTTTCCCGAAGAGTGTCTAGCAAGGGTTATAGTTGAAACCGAGAGTCAGACACACCGTTCGGACATCGTTAAGGCAAGAGGTGCTGTTGACCGACCGCTCTCGGAGTCGGAGTTCATGCGGAAGATTGACGGGCTTCTCTCTCCGACACTTCCATCGAACACGTTCGAGACCGTCAATAGGGTACTGAATCAACCTACATCATCGGTTCATGATGTGTTGGCTCCATGGAATTGATGGTGCCACTACGAACCTACCTTGGTCTCAGCGTGACCCCCATTGACACCCATGTTAACTGCGAAAATCTGTGTCCAGTATGAGGGCGACTGGACGGCTCAGCTCCAGAGCTACGATATCTTCGGTGAGTTCGTTGCATCGACGTTCCAGAACCGCCGCTATATCGGCATCATGGCACTCGAGACGAGCGAATTTGACGAGGTCCTTGAGGTAATTCAAGAACACGAGGATACCGAGACAGTCGACGTCGTTGAGCGCTATAACACCGGTTCGCAGGGCCGCGTCTCAGCGACGCTACTTCTCCGTGGCTCGCTCTCTGAGTTCACACCACTGCAGACACTCCTCTATGAAGGCTTCCTTCCCCTCGGTCCAACTAGATTGGAGAATGGGAGGGAATGCTTCGACCTATTGCTGGAGGATCGAGAAGAACTTTCGAAAGCGACCACACTCCTCAGTGAATTCGGCAACGTGAATGTCCGCCGACTCTCGCAGAACTACAGCCGACAAATCGTTCCTAGCGAAGCTGAGTGGCAAGAGTTGCTAAACTCAATTCCGGAACGTCAGCGTGAACTACTGAACATCGCATATGACCACGGCTATTTCGAGATACCACGGGAAGTGACTCTCGAAGAAATCGCTGACGAAATGGGAATTACGAAGACAACTGCGTCAAACCACATGCGGAAAGCCCAGCGAGAGGTGTTCCATTTCATCCTCCCATACATCAACCTCGCCATGGAAGACTAGGATGAATTTCTGAAATGACTTCTCGAACAGAGGGACGAGTTCCACGACAGAATTCAGGAGATACAGTTTCCTATCTGGGGTTACGGAAGCAACGCAAATCTTGGCGTGAAGGTTTTCAGAGTGACAAGCTCATTGATTTCCTCCATTTCTTACCTCTCACTGCGTAAGAACAGGGATTTATCCGGGATTGGTAGAGAGGGGTATTCACCGATTTACCCTCCGCGATGACCCCCTGAATCCATGGCGAAGTCTGACCCCGTTACGAACACCAAGACCGCTGAGGAACCGGCTGACGAGAAAACTAACCAAGCTGAATCCCTGGACGAGTACATCCACGTCCAACCGACTGACAACGCTCTCAACCCAAAGACTGTACAGCGTCAGTTCAAGCGACTGCAACAAATCACTCGTTCTGAACCAGACGGCCTCCTCGACCGTTTCCGAGGACCGGCTCGTCCTACGCTGGAGTTCCTGCTTGTCTCCAACACGGAATCTCCGCTCTCCTACTACGTCGGTATCGACGAGCAAGACGCGGTTGATGAACTGGAACGCATCCTCCGTAGTGTCTTCCCGAACTCATACGAGTTCGACCGCGTAGAATGGCATACTGACCAACTCACACCGTCTGAAGAGATACCCCACGAAGCCGATAGTGAGGCCACCAATATCGCTGGCGTTGAATTTCAGGGCCGGACCGACAGACGCCGGGACTGGCAGACCCAACTCACGTCCTTCGAAGAGTTCACGAGTCACGACGAGGACGACCATGCACGAGTTCCGCTGACGGCGGTCGTTGAGACGATGGCCGAGCGTGACCTGCCGATGGTCTACCAAACTCTACTCCGTCCGAAACCAGACTGGACGGACGACCTCGAAGACCGCCGTCTCGACATCGAGATGAACATCGATACCCTCGGCGGACAACTGGCGAATGCGGTTTTTGGATCACCCGACGACTCAGAGGCCGTTCTTTCAGCAAGCGACGAAGAGCGCCTTGCAGAGCTTGAAGGCAAAGACGCTCGCTGTTCGTTCGAGGTGAATGCACGGGCCGTCGCTATCACAGACGATAGCGGTACAGAACCGCCGACTGACGACCCGAAGCGTGCAGTTCGAGAGTTCACGTCTGCGTTTAGTGACGTCAGTCGGACGAGCTACGAAATCGACGCGACAGTTCACACCGGAAGCGATGGAGTCGCTGTCTTTGAGGCAATCCAAGAACGTACATTCCAGTCACCGAATTACGAGCGACTCACAACGAAGGCTCCGTGGACAGCGAACACGAGTCCCGGTATCGTTGCCGACGCAACGGAAGCCCCGAACTTCTGCCTGCTTGATGGCGCGGCCCTCACCACAGCCGGGACGCGGGCACTTGCCCCATCTCGTGGTGAACAAACTGCACTGCCACGACCGACGAAGGACGAACTCACTCAGTACCGGAAGTCGGGCCTCACGCTCGGCCAACCTCTCTCCCAAGACGATACCCTCACTGACCCTATCGCACTTCCACCTGAACTACAGCCCCTACACGTTGCATGGTTCGGGAAGACGGGGTCGGGGAAGTCGACCGGACTTACGACGGGGATGCTCGACAATCACGCCGCGACCAAGGGTGCCTCAATCCTCATCGAACCGAAGGGCGACGGCATGCCCATCGAATACCTGCGGGCACACTATGCGAAGTACGGAACGCTCGACAACGTCTACTACTTCGACTGCGCTGAAACACTCCCTGCGCTCTCGTTCTTCGATATCCGACCCCAGTTGGAGGCTGGTATCGACCGGGCGACCGCCGTCCAGAACACGGTCGACCACTATATCGAACTCCTCATCGGTATCATGGGCCGCGACCGATTCGAGCGTGCGGTCCGCTCGCCAGACATCATCCGCTATCTCGTCAAAGCGATGTTCGACCCAGTCCACGGGGCGGACGCGTTCAGCCATCGGGACCTCCAGCAGAAAGCCACACAGATGGCCGAGACGCGAGATGCACCGCCCGTTACGGACGACGATCTCGCGGTGATGCTCGGTGGTGTCGTCACGAACAGCAAGCGCTCGTTCGACGAACTCATGCAGGGCGTGATGAACCGCATCGAGAAGGTCTCGCTCGACGACCGCCTCGCTCACCTCTTCAATCACGTCCCACAGAATACGAGCAGTAAGCGTAACGATAGCAATGTTGACGAAACAGCGCCTGACCCGGAGTTCGATTTCTTCGACGTACTCAACGAGGACGCCGTCGTAATCTTCGACACAAGCGGCTTGCGAACGGAGAGTCGGCGAGCACTCACGCTCGTCTTGCTCTCGAACCTCTGGACGGCACTTCGGCGTCGGCAACGTCTCCACACGAAAGAGAGGGAATCCCCCGAAGACGACGTTACTAATGACCTGCCGCTGGTAAACCTCTACGTCGAAGAGGCCGCAGAGGTCGCGGCCTCGGGCTTGATGACCGACCTCCTCGCTAAATCACGTGGGTTCAACCTCTCGGTGACGCTGGCGATGCAGTTTCCGGCACAGATCCGGAACACGGATACAGAGGCTTACGCCGAGATTTTGAACAACATCTCGACTATCATCACGGGGAACGTCGCGGTTGACGCCGACCTCGAAAAGCGACTCGCCACCGAAGACATCCCTCCGAGCGAGGTCGGGAATCGATTACGGGCGCTTCGTCGCGGACAATGGTTCGCCAGTCTCCCGGCCGGGTTCCAAGACCGCGAACCGCGGCCGTTCCTCCTTTCGTCCGCCCCACTCCCACCGGGTCATCCAGAGGGCGACGACCCGCTAACTGAAACACAGTCGTTGGCGTTCGAGGCTCTCCTCGACAGCGTCAAGGACCGAACCCGGCTTGACTACGGACTCGACTTCCTCGCTGATGGACAGGCTCAGTCGCGACCGAATACGTCAATCCAAACTACTGGAAGCGAAAACAGCGCTACCGCTACTGAGACAACCAATACACGCGTCGATTCAGCACTTCCGTACACGAAGCGACTGCCCACTTGCATCCAATACAATGAAGACGCCCACGCTATCGTCTGCACGGGGTGTGAGAGTCGCCACGACCCGTCGCCTGCTGGCCTGAAGCGCGGTATCAAGTGTTGTTCGAGCCTTGACCGCGTTGACCGTGAGAAGATTCCGGTCTGTGAGGTGAATCTCACCCTCTCGCCACAGGAGCGCGAGGAAAGCGAGTATTCCGACCGCCAACTCGCATTCCTGCAGGTCGTCTACGCGGCCCATCAAGGGGAGTACAACCCTGAATGGGAGTACGATATCTGCTGGGACAGCATGCTCCGCCTCCAAGAGTACGTCGGCATCGAATCCGAAGCAGTAGACGAACTCGTCGACGATGACCTACTCCGTATTGACTGTGACCACCCACACCGTCTCTACACGGTGACTGCGGACGGCCGGAATGAAATTCAGGCCGCTCACCGCGAAGGGATTGCCTATGGTCACGGTGTCGGTGATCTCGGCGAATCGAGTCTCCACCGAGTGATGGTGAAGATGGGTCACCAGTACATCGAAGAAGCCTATGTAGACGACAGCGATTCTGACGTCGTTGAGGTTGTTCCCTACTATGAACTCGACGACGGCCACCGACTGGACGTTGCAGGGCTCGACGCTGACGGAAACGTTCAAGCTGTCGTCGAGGCCGAACGAGCCAACAACGATATCCTCCGAGCGGTCCCCGAGGACTACGACAAGATGGCGGCTCTTGACCCCGAGGACGCTATCTGGATTGTGAAAAACCGCGACGCCGCCCACGACGTGCTGGAAGCGCTAAACGATCCGCCGACTGGTGACCGACGGGTCGAAAAGGAGTACAGTCGCTCATCACCTCCGCGAGCGTTCCGCCTTGACGCACCTGGGTGTTCAGAGATTCATACGCTTGGGTATGTTCGGGGGTCGTTACTCGATCTTGAATCACCATGATAAGGGAAGTAGAAACCCTATCGAGGGAGAGATACGAAATAGTATACATATAGTTTGATAAGATAGGGGAAAGGATGCGCTAAGTACCTATGTCGACCTTCCTCATTCAGGTAAGTGGGCACTCCATCCAAGAGAAAGCTGACCGCCGTTACATCGCTGGCGCGAAAGGACCACGCTTCTGTGATGAACCACTTAAGCACGGGGAGTATTTCAACGCCAGTCCATTCTGGAAACGAGAAGGATATGGACGACGAGAAGCCTGGCAGAGTATTTTACCGGGAGATGAAGTTCTAGTTTACTGTACTGGAAGTGTTGACGAACATGGAGCCTGTTTAAGCCATCTTTTGACCGTAGAGAGCGTGATTCTTAGTGAATCAGATGGAGCGCGCCTTGAATTCTCATCCATCCAAGAACTGATTCCCAAGATTCCCTATAGTGATATTCAGGAGGAGATCGAGAAAGGCTCCTTCTCCGAGCAGATGAATTACTGTGGTCAAGAGGGCTTCAACATTGCTCAGATAACGGCTTCGGATATTGACCGCGTTCGTAATCTCGTCGACTCGATGGAGTCACAGGAAGGCTCTTCAAACTCACGTCCAGACGACTCTTTGGAGACGATTGCAGAAGACCACTTTGGAGGATGACTCGCGCATGTCTGCACATTAGAGGTTCAAACAGCTCCGAGAGTTCGTAACAGCCGTCTACGGAAATCGAGGCTTCTTTCTGGGAGCTTTTCATCGGCTACCAATTTTTTCGTAGTTGACGTGGTTCTTGGTGATACAGATGCCAATTGATATTGGAGACGTTGTGAGTGATGGGTACGAACGAACTGTAGCACGAAACGGGTTACTCTTCATCGGTATTTTCTACCTGATTTCTCTTCTCGAGGGATTGTTCTTGCCCACTCCAACTCAATCCACTACGCTTCCGGACCCAATGGGCGGGCCGGGTATGGGGCCCGTTCCAGCGGAAGGGATGCAGCCCTACGCACCATCGTTGGGTTTCTCACCGGTAATCACGAGTCTTCTCTCGTTGCTTCTCGGAATCATCTCGATAGTCGTTACAATCGGTGCACTACGGACGTTCGTAACTGAGGAAACAGAGCAGATCCCCGAAGCGCACTTCAGACACAACCTCTTGTGGGCGGGACTGAACCTCATCATCGGAGGCATCATCTTTGGAATCACCATCGCTATTGGATTCATCTTCCTCGTTGTTCCAGGCTTGTTCCTGCTCGTGAGCCTATTTTTCTGGGAAGTCTATGTCGCCGTAGAGGATCAGAACTTCATCGAAGGGTTCCGGAACAGTTGGCAACTGACTAGTGGCCATCGGCTACGATTGTTCGGACTGGGCATCGTCATCGCAATCATCGCAATGCTGGTCAGCATCGGTTTCGGAATCCCGGGAATCGTTCTCCCCGATATCCTCGGATTTTTGATTGCACAATTCGGATCTGCATTTCTCGGGGTCTTTTTCCTCGCTACTGTCGCACAAACCTACAACCACCTCCTCTCGATGGAGAATAAGCCAGGCGTTGAAATATCTGAAAAGAGAATGTGATGCAGATTCGTTCCGTACACCTCTCTTTGAGGTTCCCAACCGTCCATATCATCCAGATAGAATCTGTTTGAGCCGGTAGATGATCCCAGTAGGCGAAGACTCCTGTAAGTTATCGTCTTCGAGTGCTTTCCGTTTTGCACGTTCAGCATCGCGTTCTTCACGGAGACGTTCGTTCTCTTCTTCGAGCTCTCGGAGCCGTTGTTCAAGCCTCGTAATCGTCTCGATACGGGCCTGCTCACGCTCATAGATAGTTCCTTCATCCTTCGAAGGCTGAACATTACGAACGGATGCAGACGCCGTCGCCGAATTAACAGACAAATCGTCCGCTCCGTCGTCGGGGTCTGTCTGGGTTTGTTGATCGTGCTCGTCGTTCGGCGAATAGTACTCGGTCGTCACGTTATTAGCACGCTCAATCGTCTTTTCGCCGTAGGTACTTCCGTCGGCGTAGTGAACGGCATCCCATTTCTCACGCATGAGGCCCGACCGTCTGAACAGTCGGTCCATGCGGTGAGTATCGCCGCCGGTCCAGAATGCGAGGAGGCACGCAAGCGCCATGTCGGCCTCAGATTGGCTGTCGTACCCGTGGGTATCACCACGCCAGAGTTGCTCGAACTTCGCGCTGTTGGACGCTGCTCGCGCCCGAGCAAGCAACTCCTCGTCCGAAAGCGCCTCGTTCGGTGATGCGGACGCTTCGGCGCTACTTGTTTCAGCTCCGGTAAGTTCGTTATCCCCGCCGCTGGATTCCGTGTTTGGCTCGCCGTCCGTTTTCTCATGTTCGTCTTCGTCGGCGACATGGTCGGCGTACACGCCTGCAAGAGCCGTTGTCCGTTCGATAATTCCGGTCGGAGTCGTCTCAACGTGGTTGGCGGTGACGGTGAAGAATCGGGCAGTTTCGTAGAGTTCAACGTCACCTCGCCGGTTCCGACCTGGCGGTAGTTCACCGTCAACGAGGACGTGATAGCCCGTTCCAGACGGACTGATTTCGGTGTACGAGTTGAGTTCGTCGATAATGGATTTCGCCCAGTCGGTCGGCGTTCCCGTCTCCGGGTCACGGGCGTCGTCAAGGTCAACCCCCACGAAGGGGTCGTCATCACAGAAGACGAAGCCGAGCCCTTCAGCCGATCCGTCAACTGCATACTCACGTGCCGTCTCGAAACTCCCCCATGTCTCGTCATCGGTCGCGGACGCAAACCGTCCCGTGTGGGGGTTCACAGGAACCTTCGTTGGGTTGTCGCCGCGTGTCTGTTCGCGCCAGCACACCCACTGGTCGTACTCAACAAGCAGTTTGGGAAGGTCGGAAGCAGTCGGAAGCATTGTCATCTCATATCGAGGGACGCCGCTATCGAAGCGATTCGGTCCAGAGTACCGGCACAAATGCAACCGGGATACTTGATGGTACCAGATGTCGATTTCAACACGCTTCCAGACACGTTTTTACTTGAATAGCTTTGCATCCGTCTGAATCGACAGGAAACGCAGGCGGCTGTCTCGAAATCGTTCGGCAATCTCCGATTCCCGTGAGAACAAGCGTTCTCGAACCACTTACCCCCGAAGCAGTTCACACCTCGTGAATTAGCCGAAAGAACGGCTCTCGTGGACGATGTACCCTTTCACCCAGTTCCCAATTCCACGCACGTAGCAGGAAGTAGACCACCTGATTCGAGACCGACCCGGAGCGGCGCTAAAACGAGCATGTAGACCTGAGTTGCCCTGCGATTTCAGCGAACAATTCCCGCAAATTCGACCGCACAACAAGGGTGTATCCAGGAATTTGGTCCGCCTCGTACCGGGGACGCGTTACAGGAGCGCCTTCTAACGACGACCGCCTACGGTATTTTCACCACACAGAAGCCTTCACGACCCCATTTTTTCGCACTCAGCCCCGAACCGGAGGCCTCTCCTGAATCTACTACGGCGAAACGCCCGAATTCGACAACAAAACCGGCGATCTACCGTCAAATTCCATTTCTACCGATACCGAATCAGAATCGGAACCATCTATATACTGATTACCAGACCACTCACAGACCAGAATCTATACGTACACCATGTCTCTCCGAAGAAATCAAGCAATACGTAGAATCGTTTCGATAACCCTAGAACCCCACAAGTTAATAACGCAAAACAGCAGTCTACACTCACTCATACAGCATAACTTTCGGGAAACAGCCGATTTGTAGACCGGCATTCGGAAGCTTTGCGAACATCTTGCGGTCAAATACACGGACTGAAGGGGTGTAGAAACAGTCCGCAAATACCGACTGAAGACCGAAATTAGTCCGGAGATGCCGACTCTTCGTCCAATCGCTGAGCGAGTTGGTCGAGGCCGAGCGTTGCGAGGAGCAGGACACCGCCGGCGTATAGGAACGACTGGGGGTCGGTGGCCAACTTCGAGAGATATCCGCTCCCGTATCCGACGAAGGTGCTCGCATAGCCCCAATACCGAGGTCGTCCAACCGATGCCCGTGACGCCGCCGAGGCGGTGAAGGGTCTCGCTATCGAAATTCATACTCCCTCCGTTTGCGCAGTCAATTCGGCGTCGTAATTCACCTGGTGACTCGCATGGCAGAGTAGGCCGAATCGGTGCGTCATTCGTCGGTAGCTACCCTTGGAGGAGGATGGTGAAAGGGGACCCATAGAAAGTTTGTTCAAGGTCACTCTTGAGTACTTTTTGCTTAGGTGAGCGCCGAACCCTCGGACCGCTATCGTCGGCACTTCCTACACGGCGACGAGGGACGAGAGCAACGCCGCTAGCGCGACAAGAAGACTTGATATCGTTCACAGGTATAATGATGGAAATATACGCCAGCAAAAACCCACTTACGTTGATAGCAGGAAGTAAAGAGCAACCAGTCAGGAGTTCCGGACCAGCGGTTCGTACCAGTCCCGATTTGCTCGGTACCACTCGGTGAACTCCTCGACGCCCTCTCGGATGGTCGTCGTCGGTTCGTACCCGATCAGTTCCTTCGCCTTTGAGATATCGGCGTGGGTGTGTTCGGCGTCGGCGTCGTTGCGTTCGCCATACTCTAGTTCCAACTCCGGCGCGAGTTGGTCGCGAATCTCCTCGGCGAGCGTCCGAATCTCGATGTTGTCCGTGCTGCCGACGTTCATCGCCTCGCCGTCGGCGGCGTCGGTGTCCAGCAGCGTTCGGTTCGCTTCGACCACGTCGCCGACGAAGGTGAAGTCCCGCGTCTGGGTGCCGTCGCCGTAGATGACCGGCGGTTCGCCGTTCGTGCACCGCGAGACGAAGTTCGAGATGGCCATGTTCGGCCGCATTCGCGGGCCATACACGGTGAAGTACCGGAGCGAGACGGTCGGCAGGCCGTACACCTCGTTGTAGACGCGGGTGTACTGCTCCTGAGCCACCTTCGACGCGCCGTAGGGACTGACGGGCGTGTTCGGGTGGTCCTCGTCGTAGGGCAGGTACTCCGGCTTGCCGTACACTGACGACGATGAAGCGACGACGACGCGCTCAGTGTCCGAGTCACGGGCGGCCTCCAGCACGTTGAGGGTGCCCGCGACGTTGATGTCATTGACCTTCTGGGGTTCCTCGACGCTGGTTCGGACTCCGGCCTGCGCGGCCTGATGGAAGACCACGTCGGCGTCGCCGACCTGCTCGTCTACGACCGCCTCGTCGCGTACGTCCCCCCGAATCAGTTCGTACGACCCGTCGCTCTCCGCGGCCGCCTCGCGGGCCGCCTCGACGTTGTGTTCCTTGATGCCCGTATCGTAGAACGGTTCGAAGCTGTCGAGTGCGACCACGTCGTGGCCGTCGCGGGCGAACTCCTCGGCGAGATGGCCGCCGATGAACCCCGCACCACCGGTAACGAGTATTCGCATTACCTACTGCTCTCAACGGCGATTAGCAAAAAGCCACTGGGGTCAAAGCCGATACACGGTAGTCTGAGGGTCGTCGGTCGCCTCGCGTACGCTATTCATGGTGGGCGAATGTCGTGAGTGGGGTATAAACTCTGCGAAGGTCCTGCGAGGGCGACCGGCCCGGGGAGATGGACAGGATTTTCCGGGTCGCTCCCGCGACACCGCGTATGACAGCGCCAACTGCGCACCACTTCGGCGTGACGGTGACGGACCTCGACCGGGCGGTCGAATTCTACCGCGACGTCCTCGGTCTCGACGTTCTCGACCGATTCACCGTCTCGGGCGAGGCGTTCTCGGACGGCGTCGGCGTCTCGGGCGCGACCGGCGACTTCGCGCACCTCGACGCCGGGTCGGCCCGCGTCGAACTCGTGGAGTACGACCCCGAAGCCGACGAGTCGGACGCGACGAGCGTCAACCAACCTCGCGCAAAACACCTCGGCCTCGCGGTCGACGACCTCGATAGCTTCCACGCGGACCTGCCGGCCGAGGTCGAGACGCTGAGCGAACCCCGGACGACCGAGAGCGGGACCCGAATCCTGTTCGTCCGCGACCCCGAGGGCAATCTCGTCGAACTACTCGAAGCGTAGGTCCGGGAGGAACTTGTGATTGCGGACAACTTCAGGTACCGCGAGCGCCAACTCACAGTATGCTCGGAGTCGTTCCGGCCGCCGGCGAGGGAACTCGTCTCCGGCCGCTGACCGAGGAGAAACCGAAGGGACTGGTCGAAGTCGCTGGGAAGCCGTTGCTCGCGCACGTCTTCGAGACGCTCGCCGCGAGCGGCGTCGAGGAGGTGGTCGTCGTCGTGGGCTACGAGGGCGACGCGATTCGGGACTACTTCGGCACCAGTGCCGCGGGCGTCCCGCTCTCCTACGTCGAACAGAACGACCGGTTAGGACTCGGCCACGCCGTCTTGCAGGCCGAGTCGCACGTCGATGGCCCGTTCGTCGTGCTGAACGGCGATAACGTGGTCGCGGGCGACCTGCGCGAACCGATGGCTCGCCAGCGCGACCCCGACGTGGACGCGGTGGTCGCCGTCGAGGAAGTGGACCTCGCGACGGCGCGGGAGACCGGCGTGGTGTCCGTCGAGGGAGGCGACGACGGCGCGAGCGAGCGCATCACTGGAATCGCGGAGAAACCGACCGACCCGCCCTCGACGCTGGCGACGACCGGAGCGTACGTTTTGCCGGAGGAAATCTTCGACGCGCTCGACCTGCTCCGTCCGTCCGAGCGCGGCGAGTACGAACTCGCCGACGCGCTCGGCGTCCTGATTCGGGCGGGAGCGCGGGTCGAGGCAGTTCCGCTGACCGCCGAGCGCGTGAACGTCAACGCGCCCGCCGACCTCGACGCCGCGGCGGAAATCGTCCGTGAGCGCGACTGAACTCCCGCCAGCGGCGACACTCGCGGCGTGTCAAATTTCGTGATAATTTCGGTACTTTCATATGCCGCTGTCGTTCTGTTCCGAACGATGCAACAGGTATCTTCGCAAGACGCGTCGACTCCGGTGCTCGCCGCACTCGTCGGTGACGAATGCAGTTGGTGCGCCGCCGGAACCCTGGCGCGCGAGGAGTTCAAGGGCGACGCCGCCGTCGTCTGCGAGGAGTGTGGCACGCCCGCCGCTCGCGTCTGGTAACTCGATCGCCGCGGTCCCCGCCGGAAAATCCTCCGCGTCGGTCCCGCCAGAAAAACTCGCGTTTTTTCAGAACAACGCTTCCAGTTCGTCGGCGTCGTCCCGGACGAGACTCTCCAGATTCTCCTCGCGCTCTTCCTCGATGTCGTCGATGTTGTCCTGCGTCTCGACCGCGACCTCTTGGAGGGCCTTGACGCGCGGGACGTCGGTGACGCCCGAGAGGAGCGTGACCGCCGCGACGTGGTCGGTGTCGCCGACGGGGAAGTCGCCGCCCCGGACCTCCATGCTCGCGGTCTCGTTCTCCAGCCACTTCCGGCCGCGCTCGATTCCCTTCCGATTGAGGTGGTCCTGTGGGCCACTCACGACGACGAGCGAGCGGTCGGTGCTTCGGACCTCACAGGGCAGCGTGAGTCGCCCCAGCGCCGCCTTCCGGACGAGGCTGGTGATGCGATTGGTGGTCTCGGTCGCGTCGAGTTCGCCGTCGGAGAACCGGCCGAGCAGACCGCCGCCCGCCGTCTCGACCTGTTCGGTGGCGTAGCCGACCGTCGAGACGCCGCCGCAGGAGAGCGTGTTGATTATCTCGCTGGAGTCCACGACGCTCTCGGCGACCGCCTGCCCCTCGCGGACCTCGCCCGCCGAGAACAGGATGCCGAACCGGCGGACGATCTCCTCGTTGATGCGGTCGTAGCCGCCACGGACCGACTCGCCGGTCTCGCGCCACGCGTCGTTGTCGAACACCAGCAGGTTGTCCACCTCGTCCACGAAGGTCTTGAACGACCGCGCGGCGTTGAGCGTGTAGATGCCGCCCTCGTCCTCGGCGGGCAGGATGCCCAACCCGTACACCGGTTCGGTGTAGATGCGCTTGAGGTGGCTGGCGAGGACGGGCGCGCCGCCCGACCCGGTGCCGCCGCCCATCCCCGCGACGACGAGGAACGCGTCGATCTCGTGTACCGGCACGTCGTCGAGCGCGCCCTGAATCTCGTCGATGTCCGCCTCGGCGATTTCGGCGCCCAACTCGTTGTCGGCGCCGACGCCGTGACCCTTGACGCGGGCCTGTCCGATGAGGACGCGGTTTCGCTCGGGGACGTTTTCGAGTCCCGCGAGGTCCGCCTTCGCGGTGTTGACCGCGATGGCCGACCGGACGACGTCGCTTCCCGTCTCCCGGTCGTACTCCACGAACTTGTCCACGATTTTACCTCCTGCCTGCCCGAAGCCGATCATTGCGAGCTTCATATTTTGGTGCCTCCCTAACGCCGATATCTGCGAGTTACCCGGCGACTACCGCGCAGGTTGTGCCGGGCTTATCGGCTGTATCTCGTCACGTCGGGGGACTTACCCATAGTTATACGGCGGCACACGGGGTTTCAGGCGGTCCCACACGAGACCGTGGCGGACGAGCGAACGCCGTCGCGAGGAGTCAAGCGGTGTGTTCTCCGAGCGGTGACGGTCGATTCGTCCGAGACGGCTCGAAGTACGGACCGCCGCCGTTTAGCGGTTCTCGGCAGTAAAGACCGCTTACTGCCGGCCGCTCCGCTATCCCGTCGGCGCGCTTCGACGCGCGTATTATTCCCGACCGACAACCCAAGCGCATGCGCCAGTTCATCGTCCTCGGCCACGACGCCCCGACGACCCCCGACTTCTCGCTCGACGACCTCGCGGGCGGCGCGGGCCGCCTCGACGTGCTGTGTCGGTGCGTCAACTCCGCGTTCTTCCTCTCGCACGCGATTCGAGAGGACGTGCGGGTCCACCTCGTCTTGCGGGACGAGGTCACGGTCCGGTTCGAGGGGTCCGAACTCCGACGACTCAATCCCGACGAGCGAAGCACGGCGGCCCTGATTCGCGGTGCCCTAGAGGAGAAAGGCGAGGCTATCGGCCACATGGAGGCCGAGAGTTCGCCCGGCGTCTACGTCTCGAAGCGCGGCTTCGAACCGGTGCTGGAGGAGGCCGCGCGCGACGGCACCGTGGTCCAACTCCACGAAGACGGCGACCCGGTAGTCGAGGTCGAACCGCCCGAAAATCCGGTCTTCGTCCTCTCGGACCACCACGACTTCGGCGACGGCGAGGCGTCGCTGCTCGCCGACGCGGCCGACCGGCGCGTGCGCCTCGGCCCGGAACTGCTCCACGCCGACCACGCCGTCACGGTGGCGCACAACTACCTCGACACCGAGGGGTTCGAGCGCTACTGACGGGCATTTCCGGGGTTTCGAGACGGTCCGGTCCAGAGTCGGCGGACCGAACTCGCACCGAGACGCGGGTTCGTCTCACCGGGAGAACGACACCCTCACGGTTCTCCGACCAGCACCTACGCCCATGCGAGTCAGCGTGGTCGGCGGCAGTACCGTCACTGAATCGGAAGCCAAGTCCGCCGAGCGCGTCGGCCGCCGCCTCGCACAGCGCGGCCACACCGTCGTCTGCGGCGGTTTGGGCGGCGTCATGGAGGCCGCGTGTCGCGGCGCGAGCGAGGCGGGCGGGCGGACCATCGGCATCCTCCCCGGCGAGGACCGCGCCGCCGCGAATCCCTACGTGGACGTGGCCGTCGCCACGGGACTGGGCCACGCCCGGAACGCGCTCGTCGTGATGAACGGCGACGCCGTGGTCGCGGTGGACGGCGGCGTCGGCACCCTCTCGGAACTCGGTTTCGCGGGCGTCTTCGACCGGCCGATAGCGGGTATCGACACGCACGACGCGCCGGGGGTCGAGGCGGTCGGGTCGGCCGCCGACGCGGTGGCCTTCGTCGAGGCGGCCGTCGAGTCGGGCGACGGTAGAGAACGGTAGATGTGTCTTAGAGGTGCGTAGATATTGCTGAGAGAAACGTACAGTTATCTTCTGCCTCGACTCCGACAAAGACCGAACGGACGACCACGAGACGACGACTCTCTCACTCGACGTATCGCCCGCAACAATCCTGAAGGCCGTCCGTCCGCTACGGGACCCAATGCCACTCTCCGAGGACCAGTGGGAGCAGGCCGAACCGGACCAGAACGTCATCGCGCTCGTCTACGGCTTCCTCGAAGACGAGAAGCCGACCGCCTACTCCATCGAGGAGATATTCACGAAGGCGGAGGCGAGCGTTCAGGACGACTCGTCGTCGACGTGGGAGGACGTGGGCGCGGTCCTCGGCGAGCAGTCGGCCGAGGACGAGTACCGGTGGGCGTTCGAGTACCTCGTCCACGCCGGTGAACTGGAGAAGCGCGCGGTGGTCGACGGCGGCGAGAAGGTCGAGTTCTACCGCGCGACCTGACTCCTCGGCGGCGGAATCCCGGCGACCGGTCGGGCGAATCCGGAAGGATTAAACTTCCGACCCGCCTTTGTTCACGTGCGGGCCGGTGGGGTAGCTTGGTATCCTTCGGCCTTCGGGTGGCCGTAACCGCGATTCGAATTCGCGCCGGCCCACTTTTCCCGCATTCACTCCCGATGAGCGACGGCGAGGGGCACAAGCCTCTTGCGCTCGCGCCCCCTTCGAACGACGCTCATGCACGTACTCGTAGCCGGTTCGCACGGACAGGTCGGCCAGCACGTCACTCGACTACTTGCCGAGGGCGACCACGAGGTCCGGGGGATGGTCCGCGACGAGGCCCAGACGTCCGACATCGAGGACCTCGGCGCCGAGGCGGTCCTCGCGGACCTGACCGAGGACGTAACCAGCGCGGTCGAAGGGTGCGACGCCGTCGTGTTCGCCGCCGGGTCGGGCGGCGACGACGTGTGGGGCGTGGACCGCGACGGCGCGATAAACATCATCGAGACCGCCGAGGACGGCGACGTCGACCGGTTCGTGATGCTGAGTTCCATCAACGCCGACTCGCCCGAGGAGAGTCCGGAGGAACTCCGGGAGTACCTGAAGGCGAAGGCCGAGGCCGACGAGCGACTCCGCGAGAGCGACCTGACGTACAGTATCGTCCGTCCGGGGGCGCTGACGAACGAGGAGGGGACCGGGAAAATCCGAACCGGTGCGGACCTCGACCGGAAGGGCGACGATATTCCCCGGGAGGACGTCGCCGCCACCCTCGTCGCCGCGCTTCCGATGGAGAGCACCCACGGGCAGACGTTCGAGGTTCTCTCCGGGGACGAACCGATAGAACAGGCGCTGGAGTCGCCCCTCGACGGGGAGTGAGCGACCGCCGACCGCTCGGACGAACGGACGGAACGGCGAACAACGTTTTATACTTCCCGTAGAATCGGTGAACAACGACACATGGCGACTGCCACAGGCGTTCCACTTCCACGCCAGCGGACTCTACGCCGCCTGACGCAACGCACACGCCCGACCGACGCCGAGAGCGTCGCCGCCGCATGATGCCCGGCGACGCGGACCGCGAATCACGTCGAAACGACGACCCCGGCGACGAGTTCGAGCGCGCGGAACCGGTCGAGGCCGACGCCGAGTCCGCGGGACCGGCCGACGCTGACGCCGAGTCCGCCGAGACGCCGCCGACCGACGACGGCCGACTCACCATCCCCCTCGAAACGGTCGCGGTCCTGAACTGGCTCGGCGACGTTGGCGTCGACGGCGTCGAGTCGCGACTGAACAAGGTGCCCGTCGGCGACCTCTCGGCGCGGACCGACCACGTCAAAATCGACTACGCGACGGCCGAGACCGTCGTCGACCGGTTCGGCGTCGAGGACCGGGCCGGCGCGCGGGTCCGCCTCCGCGGTCCGTTTTCGGGGACCGTCCTCGTCGTCTTCCCGGTCAAGAGCGCGAACCGCGCGGCGTCGCTCATGCTCCGGAGCGCCGTCCGAGACGTGGAGTCTGTCGTCTCGACCGAGATGGGCCGGGACGCGCTGACCGAACTCTGCAACGCGATGGCCAACGGGTTCGTCGACGAGTGGGCCGAACGCCTCGACACGCCCATCGACACCGGCCCGCCCGTCGCGGTCCAGAACCCCGAGATGACGCTGGTCCAGCGCGTCTTCTCGATTTCGGACGTGGGACTGTACCTGACCGCGAGCCTCCGGATTCCGGAACACGACGTCGAGGCGACCGTCTTCGTCTTCCCGGACGACGAGGAGTTCGTGAGCAAAATCGCGCGCTTCGGCCCGAAAGTCATCGACCGATAGAGTCCTCCGGCACCCTCGCCCGATTCCCCGGACCGGAACGTTTCTTGCCGGGGCGGAAGACGATACGCCATGCTCGAACTCGACGCGCTCGACCACGAACCCCACGTCCGACGCGCAATCGACCTCGCCCGCGAGGCCGGCGACCGCGGCGACGGTCCGTACGGGTCGGTTCTCGTCCGCGACGGCGAAGTCGCGATGGAGGCGACGAACCGCGAGAACACCGACGACGACGTCGCGCTCCACCCGGAACTCACGCTCGCGCGTCGCGCCGCTCGCGAACTCTCTCGGGCCGAGCGCGCGGAGACGGTGATGTACACCAGCACCGAACCCTGTCCGATGTGCGCGGGCGGCATCGCTATCACCGGTCTCGGCGGCGTCGTCTACAGCGTCTCGGCGGCGCGACTGGCCGAGGCGTTCGACGGGCCGGAAGGAATCCCGTGCGGAGAAGTCTTCGAGCGCCGCGGCCGGGAGATTCCGGTCCTCGGCGACGTGCTCGCCGATGAGGGGATGGAGATTCACCGGGAGTTCCGGGAGTAGTGCGTCCTTCCGATGGCTGTCGGTCGAAGTGAGGGCGGGGTGTTCGCCCGAGTCCGCGGCCCGACGGAATCGCCGGTCAGGCGTCGAACTCGTCGGCGATTTCGCGGAACGTTTCCACCGTCAGGTCGGGTTCCGCATCGTACGGCCCCCAGAGCGCGTCCTGCCGGTCGACCCAGATTCCCTGCATCCCGGCGTGCATCGCGCCCGGAACGTCCCACCACCCGCCGGCCACGAAAGCGATTCCCTCTGGCGGTTCCCCGATGCGGTCGGCGGCGTGGCGGTAGAGTTCCGGTTCCGGCTTGAACCGCTCTACCTCGTCCGCGCTCACGGTCGCTTCGAGCAGGTCGCCGATGTCCGCGTGGTCGACCATGGATTCGAGCATCTCCTCGTTGCCGTTCGAGACGACGTAGAGGTCGTAGCCCGCGTCGCGCAGTCGCTCCATTCCCTCCCGAACGTCGCCGTACACGTCGAGTTCGTGGTACGTCGAGAGGATGTCCTCGCGTTCGCTCTCGTCGAGTTCGACGCCCCGCGCGTCGAGCGCCCACCGGAGCGCGTGCCTGATGAGTTCGTAGAACGAACGGTACTCCTCGACGGCGTTCCCGACCATCGCGTACTCCAGCGACCGGTCGCGCCAGAGTTGGGCGACCGTCTCGGGGTCGTCGACGTGCTCCGACAGCGGTTCTTCGACCGTGGTCACGTCCACGATGGTGCCGTAGGAGTCGAACGCTATCGCCTCGACCGCGTCGGTGTCGAGCGCCATGTCGGGTGTACGTCCACCCGGACGCCGAAATAGCTTCTCGCCGGGCGACCGAACCGCCCGAACTGCTCCGGTGTGTGGCGACGTTCGGCGGTTCCCTTCCCGGTACCGCGACGACCCGGCGACCGCGAGACTACCGATTCCGGACCGCGGGTCACGACCCTTTTGTCCGTCGCGCTCCGAGTGAGAGCGATGACAGAGCAGTTCGACGCGCCCGTCGAATCGACCGAGGACGCCGCCGAGCGCCGGGACGAGGTGGTCGCTCGGGTCCGCGACCACGCCGGAAAAATCGCCCGCCAACTCGCCCTCCTGCAGGGCGGCGACTACGGCAAGCGCACCTTCGAGACCGACGACGGCGAGTGGACGGTCAAGTACGAGGCGGGCGACCTCCAGTTCCTCCTGTTCGAGGGCCGGAAGGCCGAGACCTACGTCGTCTCGACCCACCAGCCACCGGACCCCGAGGACCTCGCCGAGGCGATGACCGACTACGGGAACTTCGTGGAGTCGTTCAACCGCTACGTCCGGTCGCTCGACGGCGTGCTGGACGAGGTGCCCGCGGACTTCCCGACCGTCGCGTCCACCGAGTCGGTGGTGGCCGAGCGCGAGCGCATCCTCCGGCGCGTCCGGGAGGTAGCCGACCAGATTGCCCGGCAACTCGCCCGCTACGAGGGCGGCGAGTACGGCACCTACGGCACTCGGGTCGCGGGCAACCGCTGGGAACTCAAGTGGGACGAGGACGGCGCGTCGTACCTCCGGGTCGGCGGCGAGGGCGGCATCTACCTCCTCTCGCAGTACCAACCCCCGTCGGCCCACGACGTTCGCAGTCTCGCCGAGGACGTGCCCGCGTTCGTCGAGGCGTTCAACGACTACGTCGAGGACCTCGACGCGAGCCTCGACGGCGTCTCGCTCTGAGACCTACCGCTCTCCGAGGACTCCCCGCGAGGCCTCCTTCAGAATCTCCAGTCCGGTCGCGGCGTCCCCGAGGTCGATGTACTCGTCGACGGCGTGGGCCTGCGCGAGGTTCCCCGGTCCCCAGATGATGGCTGGCGTCCCGGCCGCCACGAACTCGCGGGCGTCTGTCGCGGCCTCCAGTCCCCACGGGTCGGCGGGCGCGTCGGCCAGTTCCGCCGAGAGACCCCGGAATCGCTCGGCGAGCGGATGGTCGGGGCGAATCCCCGCGGAGGCGTAGTGCTTGACCAGCGAGCGGTCGGTCTCGACGCCCGCCTCGCGCTCGACACCCGCGAGCAACGCCTCGATTTCGTCCTCGACTTCGGCGAACGTCTCGTCGGGCAGGATGCGCCGGTCGAGCAGCAACTCCGCGCGACCGGGCAGGACCGCCATGTTCGAGTCGGTCCCGGCCTCGAACTCGGTGACGGTCGCGAACGCCCGGCCGACCAGCGGGTCCGAGCGCTCGCGCAGGCGGTCGTCGTACTCGTCTGCCGCGTCGAGCAGCGGTCTCGCGGCGTCTATCGCGTTGGTGCCTTGGTCGGGGCGACTCGCGTGGGAGGCCGACCCCGAGACGGCGATGCGGTAGGTCGCGACGCCCTTCGCGCTCGTCCCGACCCGGAAGTCGGTGGGTTCCAACACGACCGCGCAGTCCCCGCCGTAGCCCTCTTCGAGGAGCGTCCGGGTTCCGGGATGGCCTGTCTCCTCGCCCATCGCGCCGTGGAAGACCAGCGACCCGTCGAGGTCCCCCGACTCGATTTCGGGCGCGAGGTCCCGGAGCGTCAGCATCGCGAGCGCGAGGTTGGTCTTCATGTCGGCGCTCCCCCGGCCGTAGAGGATGCCGTCCTCGACGACTCCGGCGAAGGGGTCGCGCTCCCACTCGCCGGGGTCGCCCGCGGGCACCACGTCGAGGTGGCCGTTCAGCACGAGCGTAGTTGCGTCGTCCCCGGCCGCCTCCCGGGGGTCCTCGCCGACCCACGCGACCACCTGCGCGCGCTCTGCGCTCGGTCGCTCCACGAGGCGGGTCTCGATGCCGCGCTCGGCGAACCAGTCCGCGACGAACTCGGCGCAGGGTCGCTCGTCGCCCGGCGGGTTCTCCGTGGGGATGGCGACGAGTTCGGCCGCGAGCGCCGCGAGTTCGTCGTGCGGAGTCGTCATCGTCGTGGCGGCGTTTCGGTCGCCACCGCGTTAGTACCCCGGGTCGTTCGAGGCCGGCCGACCCCCGACCTACGCCTCCGGGCGGCCGAACAGGCGGTCCACGGCGGCCAGTCCCGGCCGGCCGAGCGCGGACCCGAGCGCCGCCCCGATGTGGTAGGCGTAGTCGTCGGGCGTCTCCCACGCCGCGCGGGCGAGCGCCGCCGTCGCGCGGGGCGACCAGCCCTCCTCCGCGAGCAGTTTCCGGCCGACCTGATAGTGGGTCTCCCGGAGCGCGCGCTGGCGAATCCGGTCGGGGAACCGGCGGTAGAGTCGGTCGTAGGTCGCTATCACCTCCATGCGCCCGTCGAGGTAGGTCCACGAGTCCGACAGCGAGTCGCCGGTCCGACCCCGGACCACCAGCGGTTCGGCCACGTAGTCGAACTTCGTCTGGAGCGCGAGGTCTATCTTCAGTCCGGTGTCGTCGGCCCCGTGGCGGTGACGGAGCGGCAGGACTCGCTCCAGCACCTCGCGGCGTATCAGCATCGTGGAGTTGATGCACGGGAACGTCCGCATCTCCAGCGCGCGTCCGAGAACGTCGCCGCGCACGACCGGGTTCGGCAGAATCTCGCCGCGGTTCTCGTCGTCCATCCCGCAGTAGACGACCCCGACTTCGGGACCGAGGCGGTCCACCTGCTTGCGCACCTTCGAGGGCGCGAGTCGGTCGTCGTCGTCCAGGAACTGCACGTACTCGCCGTCGGCCATCTCCGCCCCGATACTCCGGGCGGCCTGCGGCCCCTCGTCGCGCTCTTGTGGGACGTAGGTCGCGCCGAACGACTCGGCCACCGGCCGGGCGTGTTCGTCGTCGGACCCGTCCACGACGAGGACCTCTATCGGTCGGTACTCTTGGGCCGCGACGCTTTCGAGCGCCCGGCGGAGGCGGTCGTTCCGGTAGTGGGTCGGCACGACGACCGAGACGAGACCGCCGGACTCACCGTTTCGCGTCATCTCTCGGTCGTACGACTTCGGTCGGGAAAGTCGCGGCGGCGGCCGACGCCCGAGTCCGTTCGGCGGCCGCTGGACTCGTTTCCACATCTTGATAAGGCATTGGTGTCGTGGATTACGGTAGCTACGATGAGTCGCACCTGCGCTGTAACGAATCGACCGGGGGCCGGTGGCGATGTCTGAGACCGAATCGCTCGACGCGCGACAGCGGACTCCGCAGTTCGTCGTGGTCTGTGGCCTGCCGGGGGTCGGCAAGACCACCGTCGCCGAGGACATCGCCGAGCGACTCGACGGGCGTCTCCTCCGGACCGACGTGGTTCGCAAGGACATCCTCGACGACCCCGATTACACCGAGGCGGAGGCCCGGATGGTCTACCGCGAACTGTTCGAGCGCGCGAGCGACGTGGTCGAGGGCGGGCGGAGCGTCGTCCTCGACGGGACGTTCAAGGACGCCGCCGACCGCGAGCGCGCGGTCGAACTCTGCGAGTCGCTGGACGCCGAGTTCCGACTGGTCAAAGTCGAGTGCGACGAGGCGGTCGTCCGGGACCGAATCGCCAGCAGGGAGGACGACGCCAGCGACGCCGACTTCGAGGTTCACGCGATGTACCGCGAGCAGTTCGACGCCGTCTCGGCCGACCACGTCACGGTGGATAACTCCGAGAGCGCGGCCGAGACGCGGAGACAGGTCGCCGAGCAGTTCTGAGTCGAGAGCGGACTCTCCGGACGACCCCGGGTTTCTGGAACTTCGACCGGCGAGAGCTATCTTCCAGTACCCGCAACTCGACGCGACCTGCTAACCGCGACCCGGCCCGCTAACCGCGACCCGACGCCGCCGACTCGGAATCCGCTACCTTTTTGCTCCGATGCCGACCACCGGGCAAAGAGAATGGTCGCCGAGCAGATAGACGCGCCCGACCCCGAAACCCTCGTCAGCGAGGCGAAGGCCGCGTTCCGGGACGGCGCTTTGCTCTCCGTGCAGGCACGTTGCGAAGTCGAGTACGACGGCCGGACCTCGGGCTACTTGGGACCGGGGGACCGCCTCCTCGTCGCCAAGCCCGACGGGACGTTTCTGGTCCACCAGCCGACCGGCCACAAGCCCGTCAACTGGATGCCCGGCGGGGGAACCGTCTCCGCGCGCGTGAGCGACGGAGAGGCGGTCTTGCTCGCGCGGCGCACGAACCCCACCGAGCGGGTCGAGGCCCGGATTCTCGACGCCCACGGTCTGACGCGCTTCGACGCGACCGACGGCGCGACCTACGAGGAATCGGGCACCGAGGCCGAGATGCACGAGTACATCGAGTCGAACCCCGACGTGCTGGAGGAGGGCCTGCGCATCGTCGAACACGAGCGCGAGAGCAAGTACGGCTTCATCGACTTCTTCGCGCGCGACGAGTCGGGCACTCCGGTCGTCGTCGAGGTCAAGCGAATTCAGGCGACCCTGAACCACTTCGACCAGTTGCAGCGGTACGTCTCCCTCTACGAAGAGCGCGAATCTTCGCCTCAGGAAGGCGGTGTAGCCGCCGGAAACGACGAAGTGCGCGGGATGCTCGTCGCGCCCTCCGCTTCCGAGCGCGTGAAGCGGGCGCTGCGGGACAACGGTCTGGAGTTCGTCGGTCTCTCGGAGTTCGAGACCGACGCGAAGGGCGCGACCGAGGCGAAACTGACCGACTTCTAGCCGACTGTGAGCAACGTCTAGGTTTCTTTTGGGCGCACGTACACACAGAATGGAATGAATTTTATTCCTTCGTAGCGCCCGCTCCGGTCTCGAACCGAACGACCGTCCAGCGATTCCGGCGGACCCGATCCGCGACGAACTACGGCCCGTCGACTACCGCAAGCAGGGGTGAGACGCGCGAGGTGGCTTGTAGCGGGCATACGACTCATGGCGCTCGGACATGAACAGTGACCCGAGATGAGACTCGTTCGACGGACGACCGTTCTCGATGGAGTCCACGGTATCCATGCCCACTAACTGGTCGAAGTGGTTCGCCGGCGAGGACACGCTGTTCCCGTGGCTGACCCGCCGCCAGCGCCTCGTCACCGCCTACGTGATTTCTCTCGTAGTTCTCATCCTGCTGTACTCGGTCCTCTACAACTACGGGATGCGGACGCTGGAGGGCCACGACCACTCGCTGTTCCGGTCGCTCCAGACCGTGGTCGAGACGATGACGACGACCGGATACGGCGCGGACGCGCCGTGGTCGTCGCCGCTGATGAACGTGTTCGTCATCTTCATGCAGTTGACGGGCATCGCCATCGGGTTCGCCACGCTTCGGGTCCTCATCATCCCCCTGTTCGAGCGCGCACCGCTCGACCTCAGCGACCGCCTGACCGCGAAGGACGACCACGTAATCGTCTGCGAGTACCGGCGAGACACGGGCGTCCTGCTGGACGAACTGGAGCGACTGAACGTAGGTTACGTCCTCATCGAGTCCGACGCCGAGGAGGCCAAGCAACTCTCCGACGACGGCTATCAGGTCATTCACGGCGACCCGGAGGAGGGCGCGGAACTCGAACGCGCCATGGTAGACGAGGCGAGCGCCATCGTCACCGACGCGGGCGACCGTAACGCCAGCGTCGTCCTGACGGCGCTCCGACTCAACGACGACCTCAGGGTGATATCGTTCACGGACACGCCCGACCACAACGCCGCACTCCGGGAGGTCGGCGCGGACGTGGTGCTGTCGCCCGACGCGCTCATCGGTCGCCGACTCGGCCAGAAGACGGCCGCGTGGGCCGACACGCCGGAGGCGATGGGCGACGCCACCGTCGGGGACGTCCGCATCCGAGAGGTGTTAGTCCGCCGAAACAGCCCGCTGGCGGGCGTGCAGATAGAGGACACGGCGCTCGCCAACCACTCCGACGTCACGCTCGTCGGCGCGTGGATAGACGGCGACCTCCGTCTGCCGGTGGACCCGACCGACGTCGTCACGCCGAACTCGGTCCTCATCGTGGCCGGGACCGAGGCGGCCATCGACGACGTTCAGGAGTTCGCGGCCGGACTCCGACCCCCGCGCCGCCACGAAAACGTCGTCGTCGCGGGGATGGGCGTCGGCGGCCGGGCGGCCGTCGACGCGTTGGCCGAAGGGGTCACTGCGACGACCATCGACGCCGAGGACGGCCGAAACGTGGACGTGGTCGGCGACGTGCGCGACCCCGAGACGCTGGAGACGGCCGGCATCGAGGACGCCAGCGCGCTCGTCGTCACGGTGGGCGACGACTCGACCGCCATGCTCGCTATCGCCATCGCCCGCACGCTCACCGACGACATCGAGATTCTGGTCCGGGTCGACGGCACGGCGAAGTCGCCCACCGCGTTCGACGCCGGGGCCGACTACGTCCTCTCGACCCAGCGGGTCAGCGCCCGCCTGCTGGCCCGCGAACTCCGGGGAGAGGACGTTCTCACGCCGTTCGAGCAGTTGCGCATCGTCCGCGCGGACGCCGCGGCCTTCGCGGGGCGGACGCTCGCCAAGGTGAGCGCCGAGACGAAAGCCGGGTACGTCTTCGTCGGCGTGGAGCGCGACGGGGCACTCGTCACCGACGACGGGACCGAAATCGCGGCCGGCGACCGACTCATCGTGGCCGGAACCGACGCGACCATCCGGGAGTTCGAGCGCCAGTACGCGTAAGAACGGCGGGCGGTGGACTCCGGGAGGACGGTCAGTCGCCCCGCACCGCGGTCTCTGACTCGTCCTCGAAGTCCCGCTGGCTCATCTCCTCGACCGAGAGGTGACACGAGATTTCGTGGCCGGTTCCGGCCCGCTTCTCCTCCAGTTCCGGGACCTCCTGTTCGCACACGTCGCCTATCTTCTTCGGACAGCGGGTGTGGAACCGACAGCCTGACGGCGGGTCTATCGGACTCGGGACCGACCCCTCCAGAAGGATGCGGTCGGTCTCCCGGTTCGGGTCGGCGTGGGGCACCGCCGACAGCAGGCTCTCCGTGTAGGGGTGGTACGGCGGGCCGAACACCTGCTCGACCGTACCGATCTCCGAAATAGTGCCGAGGTACATCACGGCCACCCGGTCGCAGATGTGCCGGACCACGCCGATGTTGTGCGAGATGAACAGGAACGAGATGCCCCGCTCGGCCTGGATGTCGTTGAGCAGGTTGAGAATCTGGGCCTGCACCGACACGTCGAGCGCCGAGACCGGTTCGTCGCAGACGATGAGTTTCGGTTCGACCGCCAGCGCGTGAGCGATGGCGACCCGCTGCTGCTGGCCGCCCGAGAACTCGTGGGGGTACCGCTGGGCGGCGTCGCGCGAGAGGCCGACCCGCTCCAGCAGGTCCCGCACGCGCTCGTCTTTCTCCTCGCCGGTGGCGATGCCGTGCTTCTCCATCGCCCGGCCGACTATCTGACCGACGGTCTTGCGGGGGTTGAGCGAACTCTGGGGGTCTTGGAACACCATCTGCATCTCCCGGCGGAGGCTCCGGACCTCCGAACTCCCCATCTCGTGGACCGGTTCGCCCTCGAAGTAGACCTCGCCGTCGGTGGGTTCGAGCAGGTTGAGCGCGGTCCGGGCGACGGTCGACTTCCCGCACCCGGACTCCCCGACCAGTCCGAGGGTCTCGCCCTCGTAGATGTCGAAACTCACGCCGTCGACCGCCCTGACGTACTCGCGCTCGACCGACGGCAGTCCGCCGTCGAACGAGAGGCTGAGGTTGCCGAGGACGCCGTCGCCCGCGCTGAAGTGCTTCTTCAGGTCCCGGACCTCGAACAGCGGTTCGCCGCTGCGGTCGACGTCCGCCCGTCCCGCGCCGGTCTCGCGGACGTCGCTCTCCGAAAGGTCGAGGTCTGCGGCGTGGATGCAGGCCGCCCGCGAGTTCGTCCCCGGGACCGTGTCGAGCGGCGGGTCCCCGCCGGTGCGACACGCCTCGGTCGCGTGGGGGCACCGCGGGGCGAAGTTACAGCCCTCGGGGAGGTTCGTCAGGTCGGGCATCGCCCCGTCGAGGGTCGGCAGTTCGTCGTAGTCGGCGTCGACCTCCGGAATCGAGTCGATGAGCGCCCGGGTGTAGGGGTGCTGGGGGTCGGCGAACAGGTCGTCGAGTTCAGCGGTCTCGACGAGGTTGCCCGCGTACATCACGCCGACGTGGTCGCAGGTCTGGGCGACCACGCCGAGGTTGTGGGTGATTATCAGCACAGCCATCCCCTTCTCCTCCTGCAGTTCGTTCAGCAGGTCGAGTATCTTGGCCTGGGTCGTCACGTCGAGCGCGGTGGTCGGTTCGTCGGCGATGATGAGGTCGGGTTCGCAGGACAGTCCGATGGCCAGCAGGACGCGCTGGCGCATCCCGCCCGAGAACTCGTGGGGGTAGTCGTCGATTCGCGACTCGGCGTCGGGGATGCCGACCTCGCGCATCGCCTCGATGGCGCGGCGTCTAGCCTCCGCCTCGCCGAGTCCCTGGTGGTGTTCGATGGTCTCGATTATCTGAGAGCCCACAGTCAGCACCGGGTTGAGCGAGGACATGGGGTCCTGTGGAATGAGCGCGATGTCCTTGCCCCGGACGCCCTGCATCTCCGTCTCGGTGAGTTCCAGCAGGTCCTCGCCCTCGAACAGCACCTGCCCGCCGGTTATCTCGCCGGGCGAGTCGATGAGTCGCATGATGGAGCGGGCGGTCACGCTCTTGCCGGCCCCCGACTCGCCGACGATGCCCATCGTCTCGCCGCGGTCGAGCGCGAACGAGACGTCGTTGGCGGCGACGACCGACCCCTCCGCGGTTCGGAACTCCGTGCGGAGGTTCCGGACGTCGAGCAGGTGGTCCTCGTCGTTCGCCGGCGATGCGACGGTCGATGCCTCCTCGTCGGTCGGCGTGTGCGTGCTCATGGGTTCACCGTTCCTCCGTGTCGACCTTCGGGTCGAGGACGTCCCGCAGGC